>NZ_CP108487.1:7439154-8059084 GCF_036226525.1 Kribbella sp. NBC_01245 | reverse complement strand
CTGGTTCTACTCCGAAGAGAACGAGACCGGCGGCTGGGTGACTGGTCCCCCGACGCCGTAGCTCTTAACGCAGTTCGAAGTCGGCGAAGTCGAAGCCGGGTGAGACCACGCATGAGACCAGCACCTCGACGTCACCGGCCGGGCGGGCGGCTTGCCATGCCCCGGCCGGTACGACGGCTTGGGGGTGCTGGCCGTTCGCCACATCGGGCCCGAGCACGATCGTCCGCGGATCGCCCGGGTCGTCCCCGCTGCCGCCAAGGGTGAGCTCCAGCGGGCCGCCGGAGTGCCAGAGCCAGATCTCGGCCGACTTCACCCGATGCCAGCGCGACTCCTCCCCCGGTGCCAGCAGGAAGTAGATCGCCGTCGCCGACGCGCGCCCACCGTCGTACCCGGGCGGCTCGAAGCTGACGACCGACCGCCAGGTCTCGCGAAACCACCCGCCCTCGGGATGCTGCTCGAGCTCCAGTGCAACCGCCAGCGCGGGCTTATTCGTCATGCCTCAGACGTTATCGAGCGGCACAATGAGCGCCGTGACCAGTCTCAGTGAGTACCACCAGCGACTCCCGTACGGCGAGCGTGTGCCGGTCGATCCGATGCTCGAAAGCCCGTTCTTCCCCTTCGAGGGCGACATCCAGGTGAAGCCGCTCGCCGAGCCCGTGCTGCCCGAACCGCCTCGGGCCGGGGAAGAGGGCGGGCACCCGTGCCACAGCTGCTCAGAGCCGGAGCGCGACGTGATCTGGCGGGATGACCAGTGGCGGCTCCTGGCCGGCCTGGAGCCGACGGGCCTGCCGATGATGGCGCTGCTGGTCCCGAACGAGCACTACCGGCTCGACAATTTGCCGCCGGAGTTGCTGGCCACGCTCGGCCCGATGCTGCAGCGCACGACCGAGGCCGTACGGCGCATCGACAGCGTCGCGCGGTGCCACTTCAACCGGTGGGGCGACGGCGGCTCGCATTTCCATGTCTGGTTCCTCGCCCGGCCGCTCGGGCAGATGCAGTTGCGTGGCCCGATGATCGCCGCCTGGTCGGACCTCTTGCCGGCGCTCCCCGACGAGGAGTTCCGCGCCAACGCCCGCACCGTCGCCACCGCCCTCGCCGAAATCTCCGGCGAACCCCGCGGCGCCGCCGCCTAGTCCATCCGCCGGTCGTACTGCGTGGCGAGGGAGCGCGGTGGACCCCTTCTTTGCGTTCATTCGTCGGAATCCGCCCTCTCAACCTCAGCGGACCGGCACAGGATCGCGACGGGAAGAGGGCGGATTCCGACGAATGAACGCAAAGAAGTTGGTTGCGGAGCGGGGTTGAGGCGTAACGGAAAGTCTTGACGTGAGGCCGGGAGTCGGGTTTCCTTTGCTGACAACGATGTCACGCCGCCCGTGCCGTCGCTGCTTGGTCGCTGATCGCGGCGAGGCTGCGACGTGTCCCGATGTCGAAGGTGGGGAAAGCCCGTGAAGGGTTCACTTTTTGCCGTACGCCGCCGCGCTCAAGCCGTGCTGGCTGGCTCACTCGTCCTGGCGATCGCCCTGGCCGCACCGGCCGCCGGTGTTCCGTCGCCTGGCGTCCCGTCCACTGTTGACCGGGATCAGCCGACGCATCAGCTGGAGCGTGGGGCTCAGCTGGATGTACCGTCGCGGATCACGACCAGTTCGGCCGATCCCGTCGAGCACGTTGACCCGCTGATCGGTACGACGAACGCCGGCAACGTCTTCCCGGGCGCGGTCGTCCCGTTCGGGATGTTCTCGTTCAGCCCGGAGAACAGCCGCGGCAACCAGTTCCGCACGGCGGCGCCCGCGGGTTATCTCTACACCGCCACCAAGATCCGCGGCTTCAGCCTGACGCATATGTCGGGCACGGGCTGCGCGGGTGGTTCCGGCGACATCCCGATCTTCCCGCACGCCGGTACGGTCGAGTCGTCGCCGCAGACGGACAACACCGACTCGGTTTACGCCAGCAAGTTCTCGCACGCCAACGAGATCGCCAAGCCCGGCTACTACAAGGTCGGCCTCGACTCGGGTGTGACCGCTGAACTCGGCGCGACCGCCCGTACCGGCTCTGCGCGTTTCGCCTTCCCTGCCGACAAGCCGTCATCGGTGCTGTTCCGTGTCGCCAACTCCGAAGTAGGCAGCAGTGACGCCGAGGTGCGGGTAGACCCGGCAACGCGAACTGTCAGCGGCACTGTGACCAGTGGCAACTTCTGCGGCTACCTGGCGACGGTAGGCCAGCGTAGTTACTACAAGCTCCACTTCGTCGCACAGTTCGATCAGCCCTTCAGCAACCACGGCACCTGGACGAACAACGTCGTACAGCCCAGTGGTCTCGTAGCCCGCGGCGGTTCGACGTACGGGACTAACGGCTGGATGCCCGCTGGTAAAGGCTCTGGCGCATACCTGGGCTTCGACGCCAAGACGGTCAACATGCGCGTCGGTATCTCCTACGTGAGTACGGCGAACGCCAAGGCCAACCTCAACGCGGAGAACCCGGCAGGGACCACGCTGGAGTCTGTAACCGCCAAGGCGAAGCAGGCCTGGCACAAGCAGCTCAAGCGGGTAGAGATCACCGGAGGAACTACCGACGAGCGGACGACCTTCTACACCGCGCTGTACCACGCGTTGCTGCACCCGAACCTGTTCAGCGATGTCAACGGCCAGTACTGGGGATTCGACCAGCAGGCTCATCGCGTCAGTAAGGGCCAGACCGCGCAGTACGCCACGTTCTCCGGCTGGGACGTCTACCGATCACAGGTACAACTACTGGCGTTCCTAGAGCCGAAGATCGCGGGCGATGTCGCGCAATCCCTGCTGAACCAGGCCAACCAGAACGGCGGCGTCTGGGACCGCTGGACTCACGCCTCGGGCAGTACGGCGGTGATGACGGGCGATCCGTCGGCTCCAGCACTCGCAGGAATCCACGCGTTCGGCGGTACGAACTTCGACGTCAAGGCCTCGCTCAAGTCATTGGTGAAGGCCGCGACCGTGCCAACGGCCAAGGACCTCAGCTCTGCCGGTAAGCCGGTCATGTCGATCGGACAGCGCCCGTCGCTCGACAAGTACCTCGCGCTTCACTACATCCCCACTAAGTCCAACGCCTGGGGTGGCGCGGTAGAGACGCTTGAGGACGTCACTGCCGACTTCGCGATCGCAGAGCTGGCTAGACGTACTGGTGACAGGGCGACGTACGACAAGTTCCTCAAGCGGTCGCAGTACTGGCAGAACGTCTTCAACCCGGGAGCTGGTGGCTACATCCAGAACCGGGACGAGAACGGCGCCTGGCCGGCCTTCGTACCTGAGACCGGTGACGGCTTCGCAGAGGGCAGTAGCGCCCAGTACACCTGGATGATCCCGCACAACCGGGCAGGCCTGTTCGACGCGATGGGAGGCGTTGACGCGGCCAACAAACGGCTCGACGCGTTCTTCCGCAACCCTGACGGCTCCTGGGCGTTGACGCGCGCGGGTGCGCTCCACGCCGAGATGGACAACGAGCCGTCGATCAACGTGCCGTGGACGTACAACTACAGCGGCCAGCCGTACAAGACGCAGGAGACTCTCCGCGAGTCCATGAAGCAACTCTGGAACGCGGGAACCGGCGGTATCCCCGGCAACGACGACCTCGGTGCGATGTCCTCGTGGTACGTCTGGACCGCCCTCGGCCTCTACCCGCAGGTGCCGAGCCGTGCGGAGCTCCTCGTGGCCGGACCACTCTTCCCGAGCGCGGTCGTCCACCGCGACAACGGCCGTACGGTTCGCATCAACGCGCCCGGCGCGACCACCGATACGCCGTACGTCCAGAGCCTGAAGGTCAACGGCAAGACCACCAGCAAGACGTACCTGCCGGAGTCCTTCGTCACCAACGGCGGCACGCTCGACTTCAAGATCGGCGCCACCGCGAACACGTCGTGGGGTAGCAAGCCGAATGACGCGCCGCCTTCGTGGCGTACCGGCGAGCTGCCGTACCAGACATCAACCAGCACCAGTCGAATTGTCGTAGCGCCCGGTACGACCAGCACCGAGCCCGTGGTGATCAAGGCGCATCGCCTGAGCGGTAAAGCCAGCACTGTGAGCTATACCGTCACCACGCCGGCAGGGCTAATCGCTAAGCCTGCAAGCGGTTCCTTCGCCGTAGACCAGACCGGTAGTGCCTCAGTGTCGATTGAGGTCGCACCGGGCACCCCTGACGGCCGGTACGACGTATCGGTGGCACTGACCGCTGCAGACGGTACGGCGCTCCCCCGGCTCGGGTTCTCGGTTGTAGTTGGTGAACCGAACACGATGGCCGTATTGCGCGATGGCGTGGGTATCTCGGATGACGCGGGTGACCACGAGGAGGCCGACTACGACGGTGGTGGCGTCAGCTATTCCCGGCAGGCGCTTGCGGCGGCTGGACTAACCGGTGGCGGCACGACGACGCAGCAGGGTCTGACGTTCACGTGGCCCGGCGTACCGGCTGGTGATCCCGACAACGTCGCCATGAACGGGCAACTCCTCAACCTGGACGTGCCGGCCACTGCGACCAAGCTGGCGTTCGTCGGCAGTGCGGTCAATGGCAACCAGGAGGACAAGGCCACGCTGAAGTACGCCGACGGCACGACCGAGGAGGTCGACCTGTCGTTCAGCGACTGGACGCTCGGTGGCGGCGGCGACACCGTGCACTTCGGCAACCTGGTCATCGCGACCACGCCGTACCGGAACCAGTCCGGCGGAGGCAAGGACAACGTGGCGACGCATATCTTCGCCACCAAGCCGTTTGACTTCCCGGCAGGCAAGCGGCCCGTTAGCGTGACGCTGCCGGGCAACACCAGCCTCCGGCTCTTCACCGTCGCCTATTCCTGAGGGAGATCCCCTGACATGCGAGTAGCCCGAACAATCGCTGCCACCGCCCTGGCCGTAACTGGGTTGGTGGCGACTACTGGCACGACGTACGCAGCAGACATTCCTGAAGTGACCAAGGGCCCCTGCAAGTACACCGAGACCCCGGACGACCCGGCGGCTCGCCCTGTATCGCTGCCGCCCGACCCGGCTCACACGCCGGACAGGGGCAAGGTGACGGTCATACTCGCCACCAACCAGGGCCCGATGCTCTTGTCGCTAGACCGGGCCAAGGCGCCCTGCACGGTGCAGAGCTTCCTCCACCTGGCCAAGAAGCGTTTCTACGACTTCACCACCTGCCACCGCCTGACGCAGTACCCGACGCTGAAGGTGTTGCAGTGCGGTGACCCGAGTGGCACCGGCGAGAAGGGCCCGGGCTACCGCTACAAGGACGAACTGCCCACTGACCTTCCCAACTGGCCGGACGACCCCACCGGCGAGCGCAAGATCTACGCCCGCGGCACCCTGGCCATGGCCAACGCCGGCCCCGACACCAACGGCAGCCAGTTCTTCCTGGTATTCGGCGACTCCCGCCTCCGCCCCAACTACACCATCTTCGGCTCGGTAGACCGCCTAGGCCTGGCCACCCTCGACCGGATCAACGCCGGCGGCATCAAGCCCACCCCCGAAAACCCGGCCCCCGTAGACGGCGCCCCCAACCTAAAAACCGACATCCTCCTAGCCCGCCGCACCGGCTGACCTAAGCGGCCCCTGCGCACCCAAGCGCAGGGGCCTCAGGCGTCTTTGGCCGGCCAGGGGGCGTTGGCTGGGCGGAGGGAGGCGAAGCCGGTGGTGTGGAGGGTGGTCCAGGCGGCTAGGGCGCCCATTACTAGGACTGGGTTGTGGAGGTCGCCGGCTAGGACGGCCTTGACGACGTCTGCGAGGGGCGCCCAGACGACTTCCATGTCGGCTTCCTCGTGGAGGCGGTCGTAGACCTCGTCGGCGGCCGACAGCTCGCGGGCCAGGAAGATGCGCACGGCCTCTGACGTCAGGCCCGGTGAGGTGAAGGCGTCGACCAGGACGCGCCAGTCGGCGGCCTTGGTGGCGGCCTCCTCCCAGAGCTCGCGCTCGGCGCCGATTCGGTAGTCCTCCCCCTGTACGTCGAGGAGGCCTGCCGGTGGCTCGAGCAGCCGGTGGCGGACCGGGTGGCGGTACTGCCGGACGAGCAGCATGCGCTCGTTCTCGTCGAGCGCCACCACGCCGACCGCGCCGGGGTGTTCGACGATGTCGCGGGTGAACGCCTCGCCGGACGCCGGTTCGATCCGGTCGCGACGGACCGAGATGACCCGGCCCGTCGCGTGCACGATCTCGGATTCGGTCACCGGCCAGGACTCGGCCTCGTCCCGCAGGCCCGCGCCGAACCGGAGCTCAGGCTGATCCATCAGGCCTTCGCCGCCGACGCCTTGGCGGCCTTCTTCACCGGCGGAACCGGCGCAGCCGACCCAGCAACAGGCGCTTCAACGGGAAGACGCGATTCACGCTGACGGACCAACGCTGCCGAGATCAGGCCGGAGAACAGCGGATGCGGCTTGGTCGGCCGTGAGCGCAGCTCCGGGTGGGCCTGGGTGGCGACGAAGTACGGGTGCAGCTTGCGGTCCAGCTCGATGAACTCGACCAGCTCGTTGTCCGGCGACGTACCACTGAAGACCAGACCGGCCGTCTCCAACTTGTCGCGGTAGGCGTTGTTGACCTCGTAGCGATGGCGGTGACGCTCCTGGACCGACGGAGCGCCGTACAGCTCGCGCACAATCGAGCCCTCGGACAGGTTCGCCGGGTAGAGGCCGAGGCGCATCGTGCCGCCGAGGTCGCCCGCGCCGGAGACGATGTCCTTCTGCTCTTCCATGGTGGCGACGACCGGCTGCTCGGCGTCCGGGTCGAACTCGCTGGAGTTCGCCTCGGTCAGACCGGCCAGGTCGCGAGCCACCTCGATCACCATGCACTGCAGGCCGAGGCACAGCCCGAGGATCGGCGTACCGGACTCGCGGGCGAACCGGATCGCGCCGATCTTGCCCTCGATGCCACGCACGCCGAAGCCGCCGGGAATGCAGATCGCGTCCACGTCGCCGAGCAGCTTCGCCGCGGCCTCGGGCGTCGCGCACTCGTCGGACGCGATCCAGCGCAGCTGCACCTTTGCGTCGTTGTTGAAACCGCCGGCGCGCAGGGCCTCGGCGACCGAGAGATACGCGTCGGGGAGGTCGATGTACTTACCGACGAGCGCGACCGTGACCTCGTCGGCCGGGTGGTGCACGACCCGGAGCAGCTCGTCCCAGCGCGTCCAGTCGACATCGCGGAACGGCAGGTTCAGCCGCCGAACGACGAAGGCGTCCAGGCCTTCGGAGTGCAGCACCTTGGGGATGTCGTAGATGCTCGGCGCGTCGACCGCGGCCACGACGGCCTCGACATCGACGTCGCACATCAGCGAGATCTTGCGCTTGACGCTGTCCGGGATCGGGCGATCCGCGCGGCAGACGACCGCGTCGGGCTGGATACCGATCGAGCGGAGCTGGGCCACCGAGTGCTGCGTCGGCTTGGTCTTCAGCTCACCCGACGGCGCCAGGTAGGGCACCAGCGAGATGTGCAGGAAGAAGACGTTGTCGCGGCCGACATCGTGACGGACCTGGCGGGCCGCCTCCAGGAACGGCAGTGACTCGATGTCACCGACCGTGCCGCCGATCTCGTGCAGGACGACATCGACGTCCGGACCGGCCATGGCCAGCATCCGGTCCTTGATCTCGTTGGTGATGTGCGGGATCACCTGGACGGTGTCGCCCAGGTACTCGCCGCGACGTTCTTTGGCGATGACCGAGGAGTACACCTGGCCGGTGGTGACGTTGGCGACCTGGGAAAGGTCGCGATCGAGGAAACGCTCGTAATGTCCGATGTCCAGGTCGGTTTCGGCGCCGTCATTGGTGACGAACACCTCGCCGTGCTGGAACGGGTTCATGGTGCCGGGATCCACGTTGAGATACGGATCCAGCTTCTGCATGGTGACCCGGATGCCGCGTGCCGTCAGCAGACTGCCGAGGCTGGAAGCCGTCAGCCCTTTGCCTAGGCTGGAGGCGACGCCACCGGTGACGAATACGTGCTTGGTCTGCTGCGAGAACGAAGCTCTGTCCACGGGCCTTCAGCCTACCTGCTCTCAGGGGGTGCTCGTGACCAGACCCGCATAAAGCGCGAGCAGATCGCGGGCGACATCGTCTTCGTCCGGCCACGTTCCGGCCAGCTTCAAGCCTCGATCCCGTAAGACGGAGGCTGTTTCCGGGTCCGCCACAAGAGTTTGTACGCCGACCGCGAGTGCGGGCGTGTCGCCCGCCGGCGCGAGCAGAGCCGCCTCCCCCACCAGCTCGGGGATTCCGCCCACAGCAGTCGCCACAACCGGCACGCCGACTTGCAGGGCCTCCTGGATCACCAGAGCCCGGGCCTCCCAGTGCGAGGTGAGCAGGAAGACGTCGGCTGCACGGAGTAGATCGCCCACATCGTCTCTGTGACCGAGCAGGCGAACCGGAAGGCCTTCCGCATCGATACGCGCCTGCAGCTCCTCCTGGAGCGGCCCGCCGCCTACGACAGCGAAAACGACTTCTGGCTGCTTAGAGCCGACAAGCGCCGCCACGTCGAGCAGTGTCGAGTAGTCCTTCTGCGGAGCGAGCCGCCCGACCGAGAGCACCAGTGGCGCGTCCCCGATACCAAGCTTGATGCGTACAGCCTCAGGCGACGTACGGCTCTCAGAGACGGCTGGAGCGGCCACAGGCGCCAGGCGAACGTCCTTGGCACCTAGACCACGGGCAAGGTCTACCAAGTCGGTAGAGGCGCCCAGGGTGACGTCTGCGCCACGTGCGACCAGACGCTGACCTAGCCGCATCACAAAGCCCTTGAAGCCCTTGGTGATCACAGCGTTGTGCCACGTGACTATGAGTGGGCGGAGACGCGTACGGTCCTGCAGCGCCGTCATCCCGGCTCTGTAGCCATGCGCATGCGTTACGTCGCAACCACGCAGACCTGCCGGGTTGGAGACCATAAGAGCTTGGCCGAAGTCGAAGTGATCGGCAGTACCTGGCGGTGCGCAGACGACCACCTCATGCCCGGCCGCGACGAACCTGGGCACCAGGGAGGCAACGTGCTGCCCTATCCCGCCTCGGGACTCGGCCAGCACCAACCCAACGCGCATTCGGCGATCCTACTCGCCACGCCGCAATAACAGCTTCAAGTCCTGCCGTGCCACGAGAGCCGCTACGACGGAATAGACGGCTACGACCGCCAGACCCGACAGCAGCGCGAAGACCAGGGACCGGCCCCAGCCGCCGCTAGACGCGGGTGAGGCAACCAACTGCCCGACAAACCCGGCAGCGAGCGCACCGACAACTGCAGCCACCGCAGCCCGCGGAAGACCGGCCATGACCGCTGAGCCAGCTTGCCGCCGTAGAACCACCAGTAGCGCCAGCGACCCGGCAAGCATCCCGCAGGACATCGCGGCGGCCAGTGCGCCGACTACGTCCACGCCATCCCACCGAGACGTCAGGACGAACCCCAAGACTGCGACGGCCAACCAGGCGATCCCCGTGACCGCTGCGACGTGTCGACCGGCCTGACGCGCGTACAGAACCCGGCCGAGGTGCATGAGCAGCCCGAAGCCGATAAGCCCGGGCGCGAACCAGAGCAGGCCATCGGCGAGCGATGACGCCTGCGCGGCCTGGACCTGTCCGTTGTCGTACGCGAAGATCCGCGCCACCGGGACCGCCGTACCGACCAGTGCCGCCGCACCCACTCCCCCGGCGAGCAACACCGCTCGCGTGGAAGTGGACGCGACCCGGTCAAACTCGGAGGACCCAGCGGAGTACGCAGCGGCCAGGCGCGGGAAGACGGCCGTGGTGATCGGGACGGCCAGTACGGCGTACGGCAGCAGGTAGACCGCGTTGGCCCACGTGTAGACCGCGATACTTCCTGCTGCACCTCGGTGGTTCGCAAGGTACGTCGTGGCGAGGTAGGCCACCTGTTGCGCGACCAGTACGGCTAGTCCGGCAAGGGCGAGCCGACGCAGCACCGGCCCGACGCCCGGGTCTAACCGCAGGGTGGGCCGGATAGGCAGACGCAGCAGCAGCATCGGGATCAACACGCTCAACGCCAGTGCGACCACGCCGGCCGTCGTACCCCAGGCCAGCAGGTTTACGGCACCACCAGAAGCCTCGTCCGCGCGAGGGGCCATGGAGGCGAACAACACGTAGGTGGCGACGACAACGAGACTCGACACCAACGGCGCGACGGCTCCGGCCGCGAAGCGCTGGTGGGATTGGAGAACCGCCGTAGCCACGACTGCAACGGCGTACCCGAAGATCTGCGGCACGAAGATCGCCAGCATCCTCGTGGCGGTTGCGGCCGTACCTCCACATTCGACGCCCGGATCCAGCATGGCGTCGGTGTAGCGGTCGGCGAGCAACCACGCCAACCCCGCCACCGGCAGCAGCACCACGAACGACCAAGTCAGCAAGGCGCCAACGATCCGCCCTTGCGCGGCACGATCGCCGCGAGCGACAGGACCGGCCAGTACCGGGATCACCGCGCCCGCGAGCGCACCACCAACGACGATCTCGAAGAGCACGTTCGGCAACTGGTTGGCCGTCGCGTACGCGTCCGCCAAACAGCCCGCGCCAACGGTCTTCGAGAAGACCAGCCATCGACCGAACCCGACCACGCGGGCCAGCACGGTGACAGCGGCGACCAGTACGGCGGCTTGGGCCAACCGACGGCCAACGCTCACCGGGGGCGTCGGCCCCACTGGTCGATGCGGTCGAGGGTCGGGTTGCCGGCGATGACCTTGGTGAAGCTGACCTTTTCGCTGGCGGCGTTCAGCGCGATGACGCCTGCGAGGGCCAGCAGACGCAAGGGCCTCGGCAGCGCGGAGGCGAGCGCCGTACCGGCCATGGCACCCAGGCCGTTCGCACCGCAGTCGCCGAGCATCGAGCGCTCGTCGAGGTCAGCCGGCGCCACTGCGACCGCTGCACCCGCGACGGCGGCTGCAGGGCCCTTGGCCAACACCGCGGGCGCACTGAGCAGAGTGACGGCCTTCAAAGCTCTACCCGGTCGCAGATCCAGCAAGTTCGTGAGGTTGGCAGTACCGGCGATGAGCGCCGTATCCGCCACTACGTCCACGACGCGGGCCACACCGGTCGTCTTGCGCGGAAGGAGTGCGGCAGCGCCTAGAGCGGCCACACCGACGCCGAGAATCTTGATGGCGCCACTGGTCACTTCACCACGACGCAGAGCGCTCAGGTGGCCCTTGAACCCCTTGGCCTGCGTAGTCCCGAGCAAGTCGTCGTACGCGCCGACAGCGCCTGAAACCGAACCGGCCAGCAACGCGGCGGCACGCACTCGCGGATGCGTGGCGGTGTCACCGGCAACACCCGAGAGCGCGCCGAGCACGGCGATCGGTCCCTCGAGCAGCGTGACGGGCTCACCACGGTGGTTGACGCGCTCGAACGGCTCGCGCTGCTCCTTCGTGAGGCGCTGGGTCGCGCCTTCGACGGCACCGGTCGCGGCGGCCGAAGCCAGGGCGACGGCGATCCTGCCCAGCCCCATCAGTTGTCCTTGGCCTGGAAGGCGCTCGGGGCGACACCGTTCTTCGCGTCGACACCGCCGTACTGCCCGGCCTTGCCCTCCGCCTGCTCGATCAGCGCGAACACGATCGTGGCCTGGCCGCTCGGCATGGTCGCGACGTCGACGGACGAGACCAGCTTGGTCGCATCGGAATCACCGCGCAGGTCCTTGACGTAGCCACCGTTCTGCGCGCTGTCCGGCGCACCGGCGACGACCACACCACCGCTGGCGATGTCGAGGCCCTCGGCGAGGTCGACGGCATCGTCGTACGCCGAGGTGTCGGGCACGGGGCTCGGGGTCTTGCCCGCGACTACGACAACCAGGCTGGCGCGCTGTTTCGGCGTCGGCTTCAGACCGAAGAGCTTCGAACCGGTCAGGCCACCGAGGATCTTGGTGGCGTCACCGTCGACGGTCTTGCCCTCTTCCTTCGCCGCGATGGCCCGGCCGAGGATCTGGCCGGTCCGCTCGAAGGTGGTGCTGTCCTTGCCGAAGGTGACGTCGGCGGTGACGAGCTCGGTGCTGAGCTGGTCGATCAGCTGGCGCTGGTCGGCCTGGAACAGCTTGCCGTCCAGCGAGACCCGGGTGGTGACCGTGGCGCCGGCCTTCTCCAGGGTCTCGACCGTCGTGTTGGCCAGACCACCGTCGACGTCGGGCATCGTCACGACGGCGACGTTCTTACCGGCGAGCTTGCCGGTGGTCATGCTGCCGGTGACCTTGGTGACGTAGTCGTCGCGGTACTTCTCGAGCGCTTTGGCCTGGATCAGCTCCGCCCGCGCATTCTCGAGCGCATTGCGATCCCTTTGGGCCTGGTCCTGCACGACCTGGCTCGCGGTGCCCTTCAGCGGGCCCGCCCCCAGGACCACACCGGCACCGAGGGCGAAGAAGATCGCCACGATCGAGACGATGTGATAGCGAAAGTCGATCACGTGAACAACTCCTGGATCCCGAAGACGATGTCGTTCCAGCGCGCTCTGAGGATCGACCACAAGATCGTGTGCGCGTCGATCGACACCATCGCGACGCTGAGCACGAAAACGCCGGCCGTGATCAGCGCGATGATCTGGAACGTAGAGACACGGCTGCGATAGAGGCGGCTGACACCCTTGGCGTCGACCAGTTTCGCCCCCACCCGCAGCCGGGTGATGAAGGTGCTGGCCATTCCGGAGCGGCCCTTGTCCAGGAACTCGACCAGCGAGTTGTGCGTGCCGACCGCGACGATCAGCGACGCGCCCTTGGAGTCGGCCAGCAACATCGCGACATCCTCACTGGTACCCGTCGCGGGGAACTCGATCGACTGCACGCCGAGCCGCTCGAGCCGATCCGAACCCGGCGCGCGACCGTCGCGATAGGCGTGCACGACCACCTCGGCACCACTTTTCAGAGTGTCGTCGGTGACCGAGTCCATATCGCCGATGATCAGGTCCGGCGCATACCCGTTCTCGACCAGCGCGTCGGCACCGCCGTCAACGCCGATCAGGACCGGGCGGTACTCGCGAATGTACGGCCGGAGGGCCACCAGGTCGTCGCGGTAGTCGTACCCCCGGACGACGATCAGCACATGGCGACCGTCCATCGGGGTGTGGATCTCGGGCACACCGACGCCGTCGAGCAGCAGATCCCGCTCGCGGCGCAGGTACTCCAAGGTGTTGGCGGTGAAGGCCTCGAGCTGCGTGGACAGACCCGCGCGGGCGTCGTCCATCGACTCGGCGACGGTCTCGCTGTCCTGGCTGGCGCCCTTCGCGAGCACGTCCTCACCGCGGTACAGCACGCCTTCGTGCAGCCGGACCTTCTCGCCCTCGTGCAGGGTGGAGAAGACCTCGCGGCCGATGCCGTCGACCAGTGGGATCCCTGCCTCGACCAGGATCTCGGGGCCGAGGTTCGGATAGCGGCCGCTGATCGAGTCGGCCACGTTGACGACCGCGGCGACCTTGCAGTCGACCAGCGCCTCGGCACTGACCCGATCCAGGTCGACGTGGTCGATCACCGCGATCTCGCCGGGCTTCAGGCGCTTGGTGAGGTTCTTGGTACGGCGATCCAGCCGGACCACTCCGTGAATACCGGGAAGTTCGGTTGGGCGCGTACGTCTCAAGGTGGGCAGTCTCATCGCGACTGCCATCCTGCCATGTCAAGGGACCGGGCCGGGCACTGTAAACGTCGTTGAGCCCTGATGTCTACAGATTCTTCTTAGTTCGCTTCTTGCCGCCCTTGCCGTGCCGCTCGGCCGCGAGGGCCAGCAACTCCTCCGCATGCGCCTGGGCGGCATCGGAGTTCTCCAGGCCTGCCATCATCCGGGAAAGCTCTTTCAGCCGGGCGTCATCGTCCAGCGCGACCAGACCGCTGGTGGTGACCGAACCGTCGTCACTCTTCAGCACAACGGCGTGACGGTCCGCGAACGCTGCCACCTGCGGTAGGTGCGTGACCACGATGACCTGGGTCTTCTCGGCCAGCTTCGCGAGCCGTTTGCCGACCTCCACGGCCGCGCGGCCGCCGATACCCGCGTCGATCTCGTCGAAGACCAGCGTCGGCACGGGATGCGTGTCCGACAGGATGACCTCGAGCGCCAGCATCACGCGCGACAACTCACCACCCGAAGCCGCCTTCTGCAACGGCCTCGCAGGGCTTCCAGGGTTGGCCGCGAAGCAGAACTCGACCTCGTCGGCGCCGAACGGTCCCGGCGTACTGTCGTGCACGTCGACCGTCAGCTGCGCATGCGGCATGGCCAGGCCGGCGAGCTCCCCGGTCACGGACTTGCCGAGCCGCTCGGCCGCATCCCGCCGGGCGGTCGCGATGACGTGGCCCAGCTCGGTCAACCGGGTCTGCAGGTCAGCCTGTTCCGCCATCAGCAGCTCGACCCGCTCGTCGCTGCCGTCGAGCTCGGCAAGACGTGCCGCGGAGCGCTTGGACCACTCCAGCACCTCGTCGATCGTGCCGTCGGCATCGCCGTACTTGCGGGCCAATGACGTCAGCAGCGCGCGCCGCTCGCTCACCACGGACAGCCGGGCCGGATCGGTATCAATGTCCGACGCGTACGACGAGAGCTCGCCCGACAGGTCTGCCGCGAGATAACTCAGCTCCGCCACGCGATCGGCCAGTCCCGCCAGGGTCGGGTCGTGCTCGCGCTCGCCGTCGAGGGCTTGTTTTGCGAGTGAAAGCAGGCCTAGCACGTCGTTTGGCCGGGTCGCGTCGAGGTCCTCGGCCGCGAGCGCGCCTGCCGCGGTGGTGGCCGCCGTCCGCAGGCCGTCCGCATACGCGAGGCGCTCCTCCTCGGCGGCGAGCTCCAGGTCTTCGCCGGGTAGAGGCTCGGCCTTCGCGATCTCCTCCAGGCCGAACCGCAGCAGGTCTGCCTCGGCCAACCGGTCGCGCTGGCGGGTGGTGAGCTCGGTCAACTCGGACTCGACCTCGCGATGCCTTCGGTAAGCCGCGGTGTACTCGGCGAGGGGCTCGAGCACGGGCTTGCCGGCAAACGTGTCGAGCGTTTCCCGCTGGCGAATCGGCTGCAGCAGACGCCATTGGTCCGCCTGGCCGTGGATCGCGACCAGATCGCCCGAGACGTCCGCGAGCACACTCACGGGCACGCTTGCGCCGCCCAAGAACGCGCGGGATCTGCCCTCCGACGAGAGCTCTCGCGCGATCAGCAGCTCGCCGTCTTCCAGCTCACCGCCGCGGTCTTCGGTCTGCTGGGCCAGGGATTTCGGCACCGAAGTGGCTCGCCCCTCGACCCGGGCCCGCCGTACGCCGTGCCGGACCAGACCGCTGTCGGCCCGGCCGCCGAGCAACATGCTCACGCCGGTCACCACCATCGTCTTGCCCGCACCGGTCTCGCCGGTGACCGCGGTGAAACCAGGGTCGAGGTCCAAGGTGGCGTCCTCGATCACCCCGAGTCCGGTGATCCGGATTTCGGACAACATCAGCCAGACCGTCCGTTCTTACGCTCGGCAGTGCCCCGCCAGCCCAGCACCGGCAGGTCGAACTTGGCTACCAGGCGATCGGTGAAGGGCGCCTCGTGCACCCTCGCCAGTCGCACCGGGGTTTTACCGCGCCGTACGTCGATGCGCGCCGCACGGGGAAGCTCCACCGTCCGGCGGCCGTCACACCACATCACGCCCAGGCCTTCCGAGGCGCGCACCAGCTCGATCGACACGGTCGACCCGGGCCCAACCACCATTGGCCGCGAGTACAACGCGTGCGCGCTCAGCGGCACCATCAGGATGGCCTCGACCTCCGGCCACACCACCGGACCGCCGGCGGAGAACGCGTAGGCGGTCGAACCGGTCGGCGTCGCACAGACCACGCCATCGCAGCCCCAACGGGACAACGGCCGCCCATCGACCTCGACCATCACCTCGAGCATTCGCTCGCGGGCGGCCTTCTCCACGCTCGCCTCGTTCAGCGCCCAGGTCTCGGTGACGAGCTCGCCATCGGCGTACACGGAGATGTCGAGGGTCATCCGCTCCTCGACGGTGTACTTGCGGTCGACCACGGACTGCACCGTGCGCTCGAGGTCCTCGTACTCCGCTTCGGCCAGGAAGCCGACGTGGCCGAGGTTCACACCGAGCACGGGGGTGCCGTGCGGGCGGGCCAGCTCGGCGCCGCGCAGGATCGAGCCGTCGCCGCCGAGCACCATGATCAGCTCGACGTCGAGGGCGGCCTTGTCCGGGTCTTGGGCCACCTCGACCGGGTCCAGCGCGAGCACATCGGCGTCGGCACCGCCCACGCGCACGGAGATCCCGGCGGCGGTGAGCAGGCTGTGCGCCTTTCGGGCGACCTCGATGGCGTGTTCGCGACCGGTATGGGTGACCAGCAGCACGCGACGCGGCTCGCTCACGGCCATCCCTTCCTCGTCTTGAGTCACTGCGGTCCCGTCTCGACAGCAGTCCGGAGCATCGTCTCATCGAGCGGCGGTGCCGAACGGCGTATCCACAGGAAATACTCGACATTTCCGGACGGACCGGGCAACGGGCTGGCCGCGACTCCGGCGATTCCCCAGCCCAGGTCCGTGGCTTTTGCCGCCACTCCGCGCACCGCGTCGGCCCGTAGCTCCGGATCGCGCACCACGCCGCCCTTGCCGAGCCGCTCCTTGCCGACCTCGAACTGGGGTTTGACCATCAGCACGAGATCGCCTTCCGGCTGCGTCACCGCGATCAGCGCGGGCAGCACCAGCGTCAGCGAGATGAACGACAGATCGCTGACGACCAACGCGACCTGCTCCCCCAGCGTCTCGGGCGTGAGCGTCCGCACGTTGGTGCGATCCATCACCGTCACCCGGTCATCAGTCTGAAGGGCCCAGACAAGCTGGCCATAGCCGACGTCAACGGCAAAGACGTGCTGTGCGCCGTTACGCAGCAGGACGTCGGTGAAGCCGCCGGTAGACGCTCCTGCGTCTAGACACCGCTTGCCGTCGACAGTGAGCTCTTTGAACGCCTCTAGCGCGCCGACGAGCTTGTGCGCACCTCTAGACGCATAACCCGGGTCATCCATCTCAGACGTGTCCACGACGATTGCCGCGTCTGCGCCGACTCCTGTCGCCGGTTTGGTCGCGACAGTTCCTGAGACCTTCACCCGGCCAGCAGCGATCAACTCGCCCGCATGGTCCCGGGATCGCGCCAGGCCGCGCCGGACCAGCTCGGCGTCCAGCCGGGCACGTCGTACCGCTTTAGCCACAGGTGCTCAGCTGGGCTCGCCGTCGGACTCGGCGAGGGCGTTCTGCAACCGCTCGTGCAGATCCGCGTAAACCTCGCCGTGTTCCGACACCGGACGCTCACGGAGCTCGTCGAGCCGGTTCATCGTCTCCTCGACCAGCGGGTGGCTGCCCTCCCGCTCGGGCTCGGTCTCGTAGTCCGGCTCTTCGGGCGGCAGGTCCTCGGGTTGTGGCTCGGCATCGGGATCCGGGCCGTGGTACGGCTGTTCAGACGGGAACTCGGTCACCTTCAGGCCTTCTTGGCAGTGGTCTTCTTCGCGGCAGTCTTCTTGGCGGCTGCCTTCTTCGCCGGTGCCTTCTTGGCAGCGGCCTCCTTCGCCGGCGCGGCCTTCTTCGCGGCCGGAGCCTGCTTGATCGGCGGCGTGCTCATGGCCGGCTTCTCCGCGGCGGCCAGCTCCTTCTCGAGGCTTTCGATCCGGCGAGCCAGTGCGGAGACCTCCTCGGCGCGCACGAAACCGAGCTTCGCCACGGCACCTTCGACCTCGTTGGCCACGATCGCCTGCAGCAGCTGGCGATTGCTCTTGCTGGTGGCCACGATCTCTTCGGCGAGGTCGCTCACCTTCGTGGTCAGTCCGGTGGTCAGCTGCTCGGCGCCGGTCTGCTGGATCAGCGCCTTCGCGGCCGCCTGGGCACGCTGCTTGGTGACCTCGGTCAGGCCGTTGGCGAGCTGAACATAACCGCGCAGTGCATCCATCACCATGATGGCCTCCTCGCTGAGGCTGGGGTTCGTTGCCAGCCACGGTAGCGTGCGTTCACCGTTTACCCAGGCCAACCTTGGTCAGCGCGGCGCGCACGGCCGGGGTTTTGCCGTTCTCGTCCGCCTCCGCCCAGGCCGCGGAGAGGATCGCGCGCAGTCCGTCGTACGACTCGCCCTCTCCCTCGACCACGACCTCACCGTCGGCCACCTCGGCGATCCAGCCCTCGCACGAGTGCATGCCGCCGTCGACCTCCACGGCCGGGTGCTTCTCCACGAGCGCGCTCAACCCGGCACCGATGTACGTCGGCCGCTGGTCCTTCGGGGCGGCGGCCAGGTCGACCGCGTCGTTCACGCCCGTCGCGACCCACAAACTGGGGATGCCGACCGCGTACGCGCCGGCGATATCCGTGTCGAGGCGATCGCCCACCATCAACGGCGCCTCGGCCTTCAACCGCTCGATGCTGGTCAGCAGCAAGGGCGGCTCGGGCTTACCGGCTACGACCGGATCGACCTCCACGGCCTCGCGCACGGCCTTCACCAGCGCCCCATTGCCAGGGGCCTTGCCGCCGGCGGTCGGGATCGTGAGGTCGAGATTCGTCGCGAACCACTTGGCGCCCGCGTTGATCGCATGCGCGCCATCCGCGAGCAGCACCCAGTTGACCTCCGGGTGAAAGCCCTGCACAACGGCGACCGGGTCCTCGTCGCTGCTGCGCACGGCGGTCATGCCGTATTCGTCCAGCGCCGCGAACAGCCCTTCGCCACCGACGACCATCACCTTGGCGCCGGCCGGGTACTGCTGGGAGATCAGCCGGGCCGCCGCCTGCGCGGACGTGACCACGTCATCCCCGGTCACGTCGAGGCCGAACGAGCTCAGGTGCTCGGCGACGACGCTGGCCGGCCGGCTCGCGTTGTTCGTGATGTAGCCGAGGCGGATCCCGGCCTCGGCGGCTTTGCGCAGACTCTCCGGCGCACCCGGCACCGGATCGGGCCCGACGTACACGACGCCGTCCAGATCGAGCAGCGCCACGTCGTACCGGATCGAAAGGGGCTGGTCACAGGCCGACAGCGGTGGCGGCGACTGGCCGTCCTTACCGCGCGCGCTCACGACCGCCCCCGTACGATGCCGCTCATGCCCGAGTCGCTCAACACGCCTTCGCCGCTGCCTTCCGGCGCGCCGGTGTCCCCGGGTGCTTCGGACGCCCAGGTGTCTCCGGACGCCCACGCTGCTTCGGGTGCGCAGGTGTCGAGGCCGTTGCGGCTGGAGCCGTTGCGGGCGTGGCGGTTCGTCGCCGGCCGGGTCAGCACGCTGGGCGCGGTGACCTCTCCGCCGTACGACGTCCTTGAACCCGCCCTGGTCCGGCGGCTGACTGATTCTGATCTCCACAACATGGTGCGGCTCATCCTTCCACGCGACCAGGACCTTGGCCCGAGCCGGTACGACCAGGCGGCCGTACGGCTGACCGACTGGCAGCACGCGGGCGTCGTCGTCCAGGACGCCAAGCCCGCGCTCTACGTCTACGAACAACGCCTCGGGGATGCCTTCCTGTGCGGCCTGATCGGTGCCCTCGGCCTCGACCCGGGCGGCCACGTGGTGCTCCCGCACGAGGACACGATGCCGAACTGGGTCGACGACCGGTTCACCCTGATGGAGGCCACCGACGCGGATCTCGAACCGATCCTGCTCGCCTACACCGGTGGAGGCGCCGCGAGTGACGCCATCGACGAGGCCCGCGCGGGCGTGCCGTGGCTGGTCGCGGACTCCGAGAACGGCGCCACCCACACGATCTGGCGGATCGACTCCCCCACGACGCTCGCCGCCATCGCCGCCGACCTGGCCACCCGCGAAGCCCTGATCGCCGACGGCCACCACCGATACGCGGCATACCTCGAACGCAACCGCCGCGAACCCGACCGCCCCGGCACCGACCTCGGCCTGGCCATGCTCGTCGACCACGGCCGCCACCCGCTCACCCTCGACGCCATCCACCGAACCGTGCCAGGCCTATCTCTGGAAACCGTGCTCTCCCGTACGCCCGAAGGATGGCGAGTGGTTCCGGGCCGCCAGCAGGACGACGCGCACCGCCTCTCGGTTTTCGACGGTACGTCGTGGCTGACGCTCTACCGCACCGACGCCCGTACGTCGCCCGCAGCCGTCGCCAAGCCCGAGGTATCCCTGCTCCACGAGGAGCTCTTCCCGGCGTGGGGCGTCGACCCCGAGCCAGTCGGCTTCCACCACCGCCTAGCCGACGCCCTTGCCCAAGCGACAGTCGCGACCGCCGTCATCGAACTCGACCCACCACGCCTGGACCAAGTCCTCTCCACCGCGGCCCACGGCGCCCGCCTCCCCCAAAAAGCAACCTCCTTCGGCCCCAAACCCCGCACCGGCCTCCTCTTCCGCACCCTCTAACCACAGCGCCTTCTGCCGCCTCGCTCTACCCGGCGAATCCCCAAAACCCAACCCCGCGGCCCGAATCTGTGGAAAACCCTCCCGCGAGGTGCCTTGTTGTGTCGCGCGTGTGCAAACACAAGGAGGCACTTCGCGGAGGGTTTTCCACAGATGTGCGCGTGGGGGCGCGAGGGGGTTACGGGCGGTGGTAGTGGGCTAGGAATTCTTCGCGGAGGGGGCGGCGGGCGGCACGGTGACGTTCCATCAGGCGGCCCAAGGCGAAGGCCATTTCGACGTCGCCGGCCTTGTCCGCCTCGTCGAGGAAGAGCCAGAGGGTGTCCGCGGCGGCGCAGTGGTCCTGGTGTTGCCCGAGCAGGTCCTGGAATTTGGCCGCGCGACCGGCGAGTTCTTTCGCCTCTTCGCCGAGTACGACGGAGACGCTCTCGGCGGCGTAGCGGAGGCGCTTGGCGTCGAGGCGTACGTCGTGCCATTGCTCGTCTGGGGACCACTGGGTGAGCTGGTCGGCCGCCTCGGTGAACTTGATCCGAGTGGCGTCCAGCAACCGTGGCAGGACTTTGGCGCAGGGGCGATCGGCGCGGGCGCGGAGTTCGGGAGCGGCGGCGACGGCGTCGAGGAGGTCGAGCAGCATGGCGGTTCGCTGGCTCGCGACGGCGGCTTCGGCTGTTGCGGCAGCTCGTTCGAGGCTCGTAGCGAGTAGGTGCAGGATGGTCGCGACGTAGTCGGCGTCGTCCTCGCTGGTCGCGTGATCGCGGATGAGGGCGGAAACCACCTCGAGATCGCGGGCCTGGCTGCAGCTCATCGCAAGCTGGGACAGTTCCTGGCGGAGCTGGAGGGCCTGGTCGCCGGTGAGAAGGCGCCGGTACAGCCGCAGGTCGCTGCGCAGCCGCCGGCAGGAGACCCGCACCTGGTGGACGCCGTCGTACTCCGACGCCTCCACCATCGCGACGGATCGCCGCAAGCGCGCAGCACCGCTCACCAGCGAACCCGTCACCAACGCCCCGACCGGTGAGGCCGGGGACAACTCCACCGCGATCGGCGCCATCGGGCAATTCTCGCGGACCCGGCGCGTCGCCGTACCAAAACAGCGCGCGCCGCGTCCGCCACCGCCCGGCGGCCGCCGGTTACTTGTCGGTCAGATCGCCCGGCTTATCGTCGCCGTCAACCTCATCCGACTCGTCCTCGTCAGCCTCATCGTCCTCAGTACCAACGACATCGGCGCCGTCCTCGTCCGCTTTATCCGACTCGGAATCGTCCGTCTCGTCGACCTCGTCCGACTCAACCACCTCAACGGACTCGGCAGACTCGTCCAGCTCAGCAGACTCGGCCGGGGAATCGACGTCGTCGTCATCCTCATCCGCGTCGTCTTCGTCGTCTTCGTCGTCTGTCTCGGCGGTGTCTGCGGCGTCGTCGTCGGAGTCGGCAGCCTCATCCTTGTCGTCGGTGTCGGCGTCGTCCTCGGCGGATTCGGCCGGGGTGGCGGTGTCGGTGACGTCGATGATGGCGGGGCCGCGCTCTTCGTAGTCCTCGTCGTCATCGTCCTCGTCGAGGTCGGTGAACTCGAGGCCTTCGAGAGCGGCCGCACGCTCAGCGGCATCCGTCGCGCCGTCGATGTCGACGCCCGCGGCCCGGTGGAACCAGACCAGCGCCTCTTCGTCCCGATCCAGCGCCGCCAACGTGTCGGCGTACGCGTAACGCAGACGCGCCAGCCACTCGACCCGCACCCGCTTGTTCAGCTCGGGCACCTCGAGGGTCTGCAACGCGGCCGCGGCCTGACCCATATCGCGACGGGCGCCGGCGGCCACGATCAGCATCTCCATCTGGGAGCCGAGCTCGAGATCCTTGACGGCACGCTCACGCGACAACGCCAGCGCCTTCTCCGGCCGGCCGAGCGCACGCTCGCAGTCGGCCATCGTCGGCAGCACCTCGTTGTTCCCGGTCATACGCCGAACGGCGCGGAACTCCACCAGCGCCTCGTCGTAATGACCCGCCAGGTACGCCGTGACCGCAACCGCCTCGCGGACGCCACCGAGGCGTGCCGCCAGCCGTCGAGCGGTCTTCGCGTGCTGGTAGGCCAACTCCGGGTCGGAGTCGATGGTCATGCCGGAGGCGACCAGGTGCTGCGCGACCAGGTCCGCGAGCGAACGCGGCAGACCACGGAGCTCCTGCTTGACCGACTTGTCCAGCTCGGAGCCGGTCACGCCCGCCGGGATGGGCGGATCGTCCTTGCGCGGGCCAACTCTCTCTTCGCTGTCCTCCCGACGCGGACCGCGGGCCTTGTCGCGATCACGCGGGGCCGGCGGACGACGGCGGTCACCGCTACCGCGCTGGTCCCTGCCACCACGCTCACCACGTTCGCCGAAGCCACCACGGCTGCCCGCACCCGCGCCGGCACCACGGCCTGCGCCACGGTCCTCGCGCGGTGCGCGGTCATCACGGTCGCGGCTGGGCCGGTCGCTGTAGCCCGTACGGTCGTCGCGAGCGCCACGGCCACCAGCAGACCCACCAGCGGCGGGACGCCCTGAACGGTCGCCATAGACAGCCCGGTCACCCCCGCGGCCGAAGGGACTGCGATCATCGCGGCCACGATCGCCACCACGGTCACGGTCACCACCACGCGTATCGCGGGCACCACGGTCTCCCGCAGCCGGCCCACGCGCACCACGGTCGCCCGCGGGACCACGCGCACCAAAGCCACGGTCATCCCGCGCACCCGAGCCGCCGCGGTCATCGCGCCCACCACGGTCATCCCTGCCGCCGCGGTCGCCGAAGCCACCACGAGGCGCACTGCCACCACGGTCGTCGCGACCGGCACCGCGGGGCGCGCCGCCACCGCGTTCGTTGCGATCGTTGGTGGCAGGACGTGCGCTGCGGTCGCCGGAACCACGGTCATCGCGGGCCGGACGACTGCCGAAGCGGTCGCTCGAGCCGCGGTCATCACGCGCCGGGCGGCTACCGAAGCGGTCGTTGCTGTCACCACGCTCGGAGTAACCGCGGTTGTCGCGGTCACCACGATCGGCGTAGCCGCCACGCTCGTCATCCCGGCGCGGTCCAGCGGGACCACGACGGTCGCCGCCGGAGCCACCCGAGAAACTACGCCCGCCACCGGACGAACCAGAGCCACCGGAATACCCACGGCTGCCACCGGACGATCCGGAACCACCAGACCTAGAAGGACCACCGGAGCGGGAACCGCCACCAGACTGGCCGCCAGACCACGAACTACCGCCGGATCCGCCTGAACGGGCTCCTCCGCCGGAACGCGGTCCATCACTTCTGTCACCACGACTGTCGCCGCGGCCTTCACCACGGCCGGCGGTGCCACCGGAGCGGCCAGCGTCACCGGAACGACCGGGGCCAAAGCCACCCGGACCACCGGAACGAGGCGCACCGTAGCCGCCGGAACCACCAGAGCGACCGGAACCGCCCTGGCCGGCTCCGCCACGACCTTGGCCGCCGCCGGAGCGGTCGTCGCCGCGGTCGCTGCCGCCGCCGCGGCCGGTGCCCGAGCGGTCGTTACCACCACGGCCGGCGCCGGAACGCCCCGCACCCCCGCCAGAAGAGCCCCGGCCGCGATCGCCAGGACCGGAACGAGGTGAACGAGGTGGCGTGGCCACGGTGACTCCTATCGATCGAACACAAGGTGGTGCAGACACTCAAACGTATGGACGTCTAAAGGTAACAAGCCGCGGGCTGCCAAAATGCCCGCAGGCATCGCTGGAGCCGCTACAGCTGTATGGACTCTCCAAAACCCGCGAACTTCCGCGCGGCTTTGCCGAGTTCTTCGCTCTCTGTTGAATTCGCCACAAATGTTAAGGGCCACCCGTTGCCGGGTGGCCCTTAACAGTGTGAATGTCCGGCGACGTCCTACTCTCCCACGACCTCCCGGTCGCAGTACCATCGGCGCTGGCGGGCTTAACTTCCAGGTTCGGAATGGAGACTGGGTGTTTCCCCGACGCTATGGTCACCGTAACTCTTGTAGAACTACAAGCCACCCACGTGTTGCTGGGTCTGACTGTGTTCTGAAAGCTGCATAGTGGACGCATTGTTACGCAGACACCACCACGTGTGTGGTGTCGGGTCTTTGTGTTTGTTGTGCTTGTCTCGAGTTCTTTGTTGCGTGTTGAGACAAGCCCTCGGCCTATTAGTACCAGTCAGCTGCACACGTTGCCGTGCTTCCACTTCTGGCCTATCAACCCAGTGGTCTGCTGGGGGCCTTACCCGGTTAACCCGGTGGGAGACCTCATCTTGAAGCGTGCTTCCCGCTTAGATGCTTTCAGCGGTTATCACTTCCGAACGTAGCCAACCAGCCGTGCTCCTGGCGGAACAACTGGCACACCAGAGGTTCGTCCACCCCGGTCCTCTCGTACTAGGGGCAGCCCTTCTCAAGTCTCCTGCGCGCGCAGCGGATAGGGACCGAACTGTCTCACGACGTTCTAAACCCAGCTCGCGTGCCGCTTTAATGGGCGAACAGCCCAACCCTTGGGACCTACTCCAGCCCCAGGATGCGACGAGCCGACATCGAGGTGCCAAACCATCCCGTCGATATGGACTCTTGGGGAAGATCAGCCTGTTATCCCCGGGGTACCTTTTATCCGTTGAGCGACGGCGCTTCCACTTGCCACCGCCGGATCACTAGTTCCGACTTTCGTCCCTGCTCGACATGTCTGTCTCACAGTCAAGCTCCCTTGTGCACTTGCACTCGACACCTGATTGCCAACCAGGCTGAGGGAACCTTTGAGCGCCTCCGTTACCTTTTAGGAGGCGACCGCCCCAGTCAAACTACCCACCAGGCACTGTCCCTGATCCGGATAACGGACCGAGGTTAGACAGCCAGAACAACCAGAGTGGTATTTCAACGATGACTCCACACTCACTGGCGTGAATGCTTCACAGTCTCCCACCTATCCTACACAAGTTGTACCGACCACCAATACCAAGTTGTAGTAAAGGTCCCGGGGTCTTTCCGTCCTGCTGCGCGTAACGAGCATCTTTACTCGTAATGCAATTTCGCCGAGTCCACGGTTGAGACAGCGCCCAAGTCGTTACGCCATTCGTGCAGGTCGGAACTTACCCGACAAGGAATTTCGCTACCTTAGGATGGTTATAGTTACCACCGCCGTTTACTGGCGCTTAAGTTCAAAGCTTCGCCGGCCGAAACCAGCTAACTCGTCCCCTTAACGTTCCAGCACCGGGCAGGCGTCAGTCCGTATACATCGAATTACTTCTTCGCACGGACCTGTGTTTTTAGTAAACAGTCGCTTGGGCCTGGTCTCTGCGGCCATCAACGCTTCCACCAGCAAGTGGTGTCACGCATCAGGCCCCCCTTCTCCCGAAGTTACGGGGGCATTTTGCCGAGTTCCTTAACCATGGTTCACTCGATCGCCTTGGTATTCTCTACCTGATCACCTGTGTCGGTTTGGGGTACGGGCGGCTCTAACACTCACTACGAAGTTTTTCTCGGCAGCATGGGATCATCCACTTCCCCTAAACGGGTCCGCCTCGGCTCTCAGGCTCAATGAGACACGGATTTGCCTATGTCTCGCCCTACCACCTTGCCCGCGGATCAGCTTGCGCCTACCATCGCCGCGGTTGGACTACCCTCCTGCGTCACTCCTTAGTGCACCTAATACCAGCTCGGGTCAGAAGATCCCCCACTCAACCCGAAGGTCTTGTGGCTTCACATCCTTAGCATCACCGGGTTCGGTCGGGTCGTGTTAATGCCGGTACGGGAATATCAACCCGTTGTCCATCGACTACGCCTGTCGGCCTCGCCTTAGGTCCCGACTTACCCAGGGCAGATTAGCTTGACCCTGGAACCCTTGATCATTCGGCGGACGGGTTTCTCACCCGTCATTCGCTACTCATGCCTGCATTCTCACTCGTGTAGCGTCCACAACTAGATCACTCTGCTGCTTCACTCGCTACACGACGCTCCCCTACCCATCCACACACCTGGACCCAACCCGAAGGTTGAGCCGGGTACTTGCATGAATGCCACAGCTTCGGCGGCTTGCTTGAGCCCCGCTACATTGTCGGCGCGGAATCACTTGACCAGTGAGCTATTACGCACTCTTTCAAGGGTGGCTGCTTCTAAGCCAACCTCCTGGTTGTCTGGGCAACTCCACATCCTTTTCCACTTAGCAAGCGCTTAGGGGCCTTAGCTGGTGATCTGGGCTGTTTCCCTCTCGACTACGGAGCTTATCCCCCGCAGTCTCACTGCCGCGCTCTCACTTACCGGCATTCGGAGTTTGGCTGATTTCGGTAAGCCGGTAAGCCCCCTAGACCATCCAGTGCTCTACCTCCGGTAAGAAACACGCGACGCTGCACCTATATGCATTTCGGGGAGAACCAGCTATCACGGAGTTTGATTGGCCTTTCACCCCTATCCACAGGTCATCCCCCAGGTTTTCAACCCTGGTGGGTTCGGTCCTCCACGCGGTCTTACCCGCGCTTCAACCTGCCCATGGATAGATCACTCCGCTTCGGGTCTAGAGCATGCGACTACAGCGCCCTATTCAGACTCGCTTTCGCTACGGCTACCCCACACGGGTTAACCTCGCCACATACCACTAACTCGCAGGCTCATTCTTCAAAAGGCACGCCGTCACAACCCCCAAAAGGATCGCTCCGACGGATTGTAGGCAATCGGTTTCAGGTACTATTTCACTCCCCGCCTGGGGTACTTTTCATCTTTCCCTCACGGTACTATTCCGCTATCGGTCACCAAGAAGTATTTAGGCTTAGCGGGTGGTCCCGCCAGATTCACACAAGATTTCAGGGGTCCCGTGCTACTCGGGAAAACACTCGAGAGTTGTCGTCTTACGTCTACGGGGCTATTACCCTCTACGGCACGACTTTCCAGAAAACTTCGACTTCAACAACAATTTCTGACTCTCCGGACCTACGGCAATAGAATCCTGAATGCTCCCACAACCCCACATACGCAACGCTCGCCGGCTATCACACGCACATGGTTTAGCCTCTTCCGCTTTCGCTCGCCACTACTCACGGAATCACTATTGTTTTCTCTTCCTGCGGGTACTGAGATGTTTCACTTCCCCGCGTTCCCTCCAGACACCCTATGTGTTCAGGCACTGGTAACTGGCTTTAGAATGCCAGCTGGGTTTCCCCATTCGGACACCCCCGGATCACAGCTTGGTTGCCAACTCCCCGGGGCTTATCGCAGGCTCCAACGTCCTTCATCGGCTCTTGGTGCCAAGACATCCACCGATTGCCCTTAGTAGCTTGTCATCAACACACAACAAAAAACTAAAGACAACAAAAACAAAGATGCTCGCGTCCACTATGCAGTTCTCAAAAAACAGACAGGAAAACCAGTTGCTACCACCACTTGCAGAGAACACAGATCCCGTCGAGGAAAAACACCCGACAGACAACCCTAGTCTCGGCAGTCTGGTGACGACTGGCCCCAGCCACACCACCACACCCAACCCAACGGCCAGGTGTAGTTCAGTGACCCAGAAAAACCGGTTCGGCCTCGACCCTCACGGGTCTAGCCGGCCTGATTTTTCAGGACCCAACAGCGCGCCTCGGCACCTCACTCCACCTCGTCCACGTTCCACGCTCCCACCCACAAGTGGATGATCGCAGTACTAGCGTTCTCGGTATCGCTCGGTGCCTAATGGTCAATGTTCCACATTCCGAAGCATCGACGCCCTGGAACGTTCGTCCAGGAAACATCGAATGGACAGCGCCACTTCCGTGGACACTGTCTCTTGCTCCTTAGAAAGGAGGTGATCCAGCCGCACCTTCCGGTACGGCTACCTTGTTACGACTTCGTCCTAATCGCCAGCCCCACCTTCGACGGCTCCCTCCACAAGGGTTAGGCCACCGGCTTCGGGTGTTGCCGACTTTCATGACGTGACGGGCGGTGTGTACAAGGCCCGGGAACGTATTCACCGCAGCGTTGCTGATCTGCGATTACTAGCGACTCCGACTTCATGGGGTCGAGTTGCAGACCCCAATCCGAACTGAGACCGGCTTTTTGGGATTCGCTCCACCTTGCGGTTTCGCAGCCCTTTGTACCGGCCATTGTAGCATGCGTGAAGCCCTGGACATAAGGGGCATGATGACTTGACGTCATCCCCACCTTCCTCCGAGTTGACCCCGGCAGTCTCCTATGAGTCCCCACCATAACGTGCTGGCAACATAGGACGAGGGTTGCGCTCGTTGCGGGACTTAACCCAACATCTCACGACACGAGCTGACGACAGCCATGCACCACCTGTAAACCGACTAAAAGGGGCCATGTCTCCATGGCTTTCCGGCATATGTCAAACCCAGGTAAGGTTCTTCGCGTTGCATCGAATTAATCCGCATGCTCCGCCGCTTGTGCGGGCCCCCGTCAATTCCTTTGAGTTTTAGCCTTGCGGCCGTACTCCCCAGGCGGGGCGCTTAATGCGTTAGCTGCGGCACGGAGGACGTGGAATGTCCCCCACACCTAGCGCCCAACGTTTACGGCGTGGACTACCAGGGTATCTAATCCTGTTCGCTACCCACGCTTTCGCTCCTCAGCGTCAGGTAAGGCCCAGAGAGCCGCCTTCGCCACCGGTGTTCTTCCTGATATCTGCGCATTCCACCGCTACACCAGGAGTTCCGCTCTCCCCTGCCTACCTCTAGTCTGCCCGTATCGGAAGCAGGCTCGGAGTTAAGCTCCGAGTTTTCACTCCCGACGCGACATACCGCCTACGAGCCCTTTACGCCCAATAATTCCGGACAACGCTCGGACCCTACGTATTACCGCGGCTGCTGGCACGTAGTTGGCCGGTCCTTCTTCTGCAGGTACCGTCACTCTCGCTTCGTCCCTGCTGAAAGAGGTTTACAACCCGAAGGCCGTCATCCCTCACGCGGCGTTGCTGCGTCAGGCTTTCGCCCATTGCGCAATATTCCCCACTGCTGCCTCCCGTAGGAGTCTGGGCCGTGTCTCAGTCCCAGTGTGGCCGGTCGCCCTCTCAGGCCGGCTAACCGTCGACGCCTTGGTAGGCCATTACCCCACCAACAAGCTGATAGTCCGCGAGCCCATCCCCAACCGCCAGAACTTTCAAACCCCACACATGAGAGCAGGGCTATTATTCGGTATTAGACCCCGTTTCCGAGGCTTATCCCAAAGTTGAGGGTAGGTTGCTCACGTGTTACTCACCCGTTCGCCGCTCGTGTACCCCGAAGGGCCTTACCGCTCGACTTGCATGTGTTAAGCACGCCGCCAGCGTTCGTCCTGAGCCAGGATCAAACTCTCCGTTGAAATCAATATGTAAACCAGGCGAACCCAGTGAACAAACAATCTAACTTAAAGCGATCCGATGAATCAGAAACAATCAAACTGACTTATTTCAATAATTACAAAGGAATTTCCATTCACAAGAAACGATCAAACGACGAAGTCGTCCAACCGAATCCCATGGACGGGATAATTCGGCATTGACTTTCGGCACGCTGTTGAGTTCTCAAAAATCAGACGCACACCGCGCCCAACACTCTCGTGTTCAGCTCCGGGGCAACCTGCGCTACTTTACCGGACTCGCAACCTCGGGTCAAGCCCGAATTTTTGAGCCACCCCCGGCCATAACACCAGCGCCGCGACCTCGTCCGGAGACAAGTCTCGGTGGCGGTGAGCCTGAAGGGGGTTCGGAGCGTCCGGCCGCTTCCGCGTCCCGCACTCGCTCCAACAAGAAGAACATTACGTAGCCTGCGGGGTAAGAGTCAAATCGGATACTGGCGGCCCGGAGCGGAGCGTCGTACTCTCCCCTCCGGACCACACAGACGGCCTAGCTCCCCGCGGTCAGCACACCAGCGAACGTGCGCTTTCCCCGCCGCAAAACGAGCGTCCCGCCAGGCAGCAGATCGTCAGCCCCAGGCACAAACTCCGGGTCCTCCACCTTCGCGTTGTTCAGGTAGCCGCCACCCTCGGAGATGGTCCGACGCGCGGCCGACTTACTCGCCACCAACCCCGTCTTCACCAGGAGATCGGCGTACGTCGGCATCGGTTCGCCGGCACCCAGCTCCACATGCGGCGCCTCCCGCAGCGCGGCCACCAGAGTCTCGCCGTTCAACGCAGCCAACTCCCCCTGACCGAACAGCGCCTTCGACGCCTCCTGCACACGCCGGGTCTCGTCAGCGCCATGCACCAACGTCGTCACCTCTTCGGCCAACGCACGCTGCGCCTCCCGGGCAAAGGGCCGTTCAGCCGTCGCCTCCTCCAGCGCCGCGATCTCCTCCGCCGTACGGAACGTGTAGTAGCGCACCAGCTGCATCACGTCACGGTCATCGGCGTTGAACCAGAACTGGAAGAACGCGTACGGCGAGGTCAGCTCGGCGTCGAGCCACACGGTCCCCGTCTCGGTCTTGCCGAACTTCGTACCGTCCGCCTTCGTCACCAGAGGCGTCGCCAGCGCATGCACCTTCGCGGCCTCGACTCGACGGATGAGCTCCACGCCGGCGGTGATGTTGCCGAACTGGTCGCTACCACCCGTCTGCAAGGTGCACCCGTACCGCCGGAACAACTCGAGGTAATCCATCGACTGCAGGAGTACGTAGCTGAACTCCGTGTAGCTGATCCCCTGCTCCAGCCGGGCCCGCACCACCTCGCGGCCGAGCATCCGGTTCACCGGGAAGTGCTTGCCGATATCCCGCAGGAAGTCGAGCGTGTTGAGGTCCTTGGTCCAGTCGAGGTTGTTCACGATCCGCGCCGGGTTCGCCAACGCGGCGTCGAAGTCGATGAACCGCTCGACCTGACCGCGCACCCGCTCGACCCAGCCCTGGACGACGTCCTGCGGGTTCAGCGTGCGCTCGGAGCTCTCCTTCGGGTCACCGATCAACCCGGTGGCACCACCGACCAGCCCGATCGGGTTGTGCCCGGCGTTCTGCAGCCGGCGCAACGTCAGCAGTTGCAGCAGGTTGCCCATGTGCAGGCTCGGCGCGGTCGGGTCGAAACCGACATAACTGGTGATCGGCTCCTTCGCCATGCTGGCGCGCAAGGCGTCGAGGTCGGTGGAATGCGCGATCAGGCCACGCCATCCCAGCTCATCCAGTACCGCGGTGCGGCTGTCGGTCACTTTTGCTCTCCTCGAGAGTTACGTAGGAACGAGCACTAGTGTGCCGTGAACGAGGTTGCGTGAACGATGGTGGTGTCCAGGTGCGTGCATCGCAAGGCGGAGATGCGGCCTCGATGCGGTGTTCATCGTGGCCGTATCTCCAACGCCGCGAGGTGCGTGCCTGGGCGCCACCAGCGTTTGCGCAGGCTCGTTCACGGCACACTTACCTGCCGCATCACCCCGCGCGAGCGACAACTGGTTAGTCCCGGTTGAGGACCTGGCGCAGCATTCCGGACAGGGCGAACCCGTCCGGGCCGTGCACGGTGGCGGCGATCGGACGATCCGGATCGTGCGCGCCCGGGTCCGGGTTCGGCACCGGCAGACCGTGCGAGAGGACCTGTTCGGTCGGGGTGAGCTGACGGATACCGATGGCCCGCACGTGTTCGGGATGGGTGCGGGCGAAATCGCCGTACAGCTGCGGGTCGTGCTGACCGTCGTCGCCGACCAGGACCCATTTCACGGACGGCAGCTCGCGGGCCAGTCGGGCGAGGGCCGTGCGTTTGTGCTCGCGGCCGCTGCGGAACCAGCCGGTGTTGGTCGGACCCCAGTCGGTCAGCAGCATCGGGCCGGCCGGATAACCATGCCGGGCGAGGAACCGGGTCAGCGTCGGCGCCGTGTTCCAGGCGCCAGTCGAGAGGTAGAAGATCGGCGCGCCCGGATGTTCGGCCAGGAGGTCGCGGTACAGCTCGGCCATCCCCGGCACCACCCGGCGGGCCTGCTCCTCGCGGACGAAGGTGTTCCACGCGGCGATCAACGGCCGCGGCAGCATGGTCAGCATCACCGTGTCGTCGATATCGCTGACGAGCCCGAACTCCGCGGTCGGATCGAAGACCAGCACCTTGCCGCGGGCGCGTTGTTCGCCGTCCACGCCGAGGCTGATCTCGTGCCAACCCGGTTCCAGGCTCTGCGGCACGGACAGGTCGATGAAGCCGCCGCGATCGGTGACCGCCTCATACGTCTCACCGCCGACGACGACCGAGATCGTCACGCCGACGGCCGGCGCGGTGACGAAGACGCGCCAGCCTCGCACCACCTGGTCCTCGTCGTACCGGGGTTGGCTGCGGGGATCGCGGCTGAGCACGACGCGGGCCAGCACCCGGACGAACTCGCCGGTGCCGTAGCCCATGTGCGGGATGATCCGCTCGCGCCAGCCCCGGCGCCGCAGCAGTGCCTGCAGGCCGAGGTTGAACCAGTCCTCGAGACGGGATGAGTAGTGCGGGCGGGCCATGGGTCCGAACCTACCGGGCCAAGGGTGCCGCCGCGGAATGTCGGAGCCAGCCGTTACGGTCTTGTGCATGACCAGCTCCGCCGGTGTCGGCTTCTGTTTCGATCGGACTTTTCCGCCCGCGCTCGTGACCGATGTCGCGCGCCGTCTCGAGGCCGGTGGCGCGGACCGCCTCTGGATCATCGAGGACTGCTTCTATACCGGGGGTATCAGCCTCGCCGCGGCGGCTCTGGCCGTCACCGAGCGGCTGAGCATCGGCCTCGGCATTCTGCCCGTCGTCGCGCGAAATCCCGCCATCACCGCGATGGAGATCGCCACGCTGATCGGCCTCGCGCCGGGCCGCGTGCTGCCGGGCCTCGGCCATGGCGTGCAGGACTGGATGGGCCAGATGGGCGTGCGGCCCAAGTCGCCGTTGCGCGCGCTGGAGGAGGTCATCGACGCGGTCCGGCTGCTGCTCGAGGGCGAGACTGTCACGACTGATGGGGAGTACGTCCGGCTCACCGACGTACGACTTGATCCGCCGCCCGCCGAGGCGCCGCCGATCCTGGCGGGCGTTCGCGGGCCGAAGTCGCTCGCCCTCGCGGGCAAGGTTGCCGGTGGCATCGTTCTGGCCGAGCCCTCGACGCCTTCGACGGTTCGGCTGGCGCTGGATCAGGCCGGGCATCCGGACGACTTCGTGGTCGCGGCGTTCAGCTCGGTCTGCGTGCAGGACGATCGCGCGACGGCGTACCGGATCATGGCACCTTGGCTCGGCCGCAACATCGAGGAGCGCAACCCCTCGCTCGTGCCGGTGCCGTTCTTCGACGAGCTGACCAAGCTGTACGCCGACAAGGGGGTCGACGGGCTGCTGACCATGCCGCCCGAGTGGTGGAGCGAGATCGGCCCGATCGGCACCATCGACGACGCCGCCGCGCATCTCGACGTGCTGGCGGATGCCGGTGTTCACCACGTCGGGTTGTTCCCACTGGCGGATGTCGATCTCGCGATGAACCAGGTCGACCACGTCATCACGCTGGCCAACCGGTAGCCGATGGCCGATCCACAGCAGCTACTGAGCCGGCGGGCGCCGCTGGTCGCGCCGAAGTTGCTCGGCTGGACGCTCAGCCACAAAACCGAGGCCGGCACTGTGACGGTCGAGCTCACCGAGGTCGAGGCGTACGCCGGTACGGCGGATCCGGCGTCGCACGCGTATCGCGGGCCGTCTCCGCGGAACCAGGTGATGTTCGGTCCGGCGGGGTTCCTCTACACCTACTTCACCTATGGCATGCACTGGTGCGCCAACGTGGTGACCGGGCCGGACGGTGAGGCGTCCGCCGTGCTGCTGCGCGCCGGACGGGTGATCGAGGGCGCCGAGCTGGCCTGGTTACGCCGGGGCGAGAAGGTGCCCGAGCGAGGGCTGGCGCGCGGGCCGGCCTGCCTGGCTCAAGCCCTTGCCCTCGGCAAAGACCAGAACGGCGCGAACCTGCTCGACAACGGCGTCCTCCGGCTCGAGCCCGGCCGCCGGATCAAACCAGCCGCCATCTCGACCGGCCCACGCGTCGGCATCAGCGTCGCCGCCGAAACAGCCTGGCGCTTCTGGCTCACGGACGACCCGACGGTCTCAACGTACAAACGCAGCCCGCGGGCGCCTGTGGTGCCCAACCTTTAGCGTTCATTCGTCGGAATCCGCCCCTTCCCGCCGCGGACCTGCAGGGGTCCGCGGCGCTGAGGGGCGGATTCCGACGAATGAACGCAACCGGGAGGAGCGGAGGTGATGATGATGTTCAATCACGAGCCCGTCGGTTATCGGTGTCCGTTTTGTGCGGTCGTGGCGGGTGGTGGCGACGCGATGACCGGGCAGCAGGACATCGTGGTGCGGACAGAGCACGCGATGGCGTTCGTCGCCGCGCGTTGGTGGCCCAACAACCGGGGCCATGTGCTCGTGATCCCGACGTCCCACCACGAGAACCTCTACGAGCTGCCGGCCGTGTCCGGGCATGCCGTGCAGGACGTTGTTCGTGAGGTGGCGATCGCCATGCGGCATACCTACGGCTGCGAGGGGATCTCGACCAGGCAGCACAACGAGCCCGCGGGGTACCAGGACACCTGGCATCACCACGTGCACGTCTTCCCGCGATACCCGGGCGACAACTTGTACGGCACTCGCCACCTGGAAGAGGAGGCGAGTGCCGACGAGCGTGCGCCGTACGTTGCGAAGCTGAAGGGCTACCTAGCGAGAGAGACGCAAGCGGAGTTCGGTTAGTTGTTCGGTGACGCGGACGGGGGCGGTGCCGCCGCGGGCGTTGCGGGAAGCTACTGAGCCTTGGACGGTGAGGACGTCGCGGACCTCGGGGGTCAGGGACGGGGAGATCGCGGCGAGGTCGGAGTCGGAGAGGTCCCAGAGCTCGATACCGCGCTTCTCGCACTCCTGGACGCACGTGCCGGCCAGCTCGTGCGCCACCCGGAACGGCACCCGCTGCCGGACCAGCCACTCGGCGATATCCGTCGCCAGCGAGAAGCCCTGCGGCGCCAACTCTTCGAGGCGTTCGACGTTGAAGACCAACGTGCGCATCATCCCGGTGACGGCCGGCAGCAACACCTCGAGGGTGTCGACCGAGTCGAAGACCGGCTCCTTGTCCTCCTGCAGATCCCGGTTGTACGCCAGCGGCTGAGCCTTCAGCGTCGCGAGCAACCCGGTCAGATTGCCGATCAGCCGACCGGACTTGCCGCGAGCCAGCTCAGCGATATCCGGGTTCTTCTTCTGCGGCATGATGCTCGACCCGGTGGAGTACGCGTCGTCCAGAACGACGAACCCGAACTCCTTCGTCGCCCAGATAATCACCTCCTCGGCAAGCCGCGAGATGTCCACGCCGATCTGCGCGGTGATGTACGCGAACTCGGCCACGAAGTCCCGCGCCGACGTACCGTCCAAAGAGTTGGGCGAGCTGTTCGTGAACCCGAGCTCCGTCGCGACGAAAACCGGATCCAGCCCAAGCGACGAACCAGCCAACGCACCCGAGCCGTACGGCGAATCGGCCGCGACCCGCGCATCCCACTCGCGCAGGCGATCCAAGTCGCGGACCAGCGGCCACGCGTGCGCCATCAGGTGGTGCGACAGCAAAACCGGCTGCGCGTGCTGCAGATGCGTCCGCCCGGGCATGATCACGCCAAGGTGCTCCTCGGCCCGGTCGGCCAGCGTCGCCGCGAGGTCCGCCACCAACAAAGAGATGGCCTTGCCGTGATCACGCAAGAACGCCTTGAACAAAGTGGCGACCTGGTCATTCCGCGAACGCCCGGCCCGCAACCGTCCACCGACCTCGGCGCCGACCCGGTCGAGCAGCCCGCGCTCCAGCGCCGCGTGCACGTCCTCGTCGCTCTCGGCCGCCACGAACGCGCCCGACGCGACATCGGCCGCGAGCTGGTCGAGCCCGGCCAGCATCGCCACCAGGTCGTCATCGGTCAGCAGGCCGGCCTGGTTCAGCACCTTCGCGTGCGCCTTCGACCCGGCGATGTCGTACTGCGCGAGCCGCCAGTCGAAGTGCGTCGACTTACTCAGCGCCGCCAGCGCATCCGCCGGCCCGCCGGCAAAACGCCCGCCCCACAGCTGCCCTTCGCCCGTACCTGTGTTGCTCACTTCGAGTTCTCCTTGTAATCGGTGCGGGCAGAGTCGGTGCGGGCGGCGAGATTCAGGAACCGGCCGGCCAGGGCTTCTCCCCCGACCGGATTTCGCGAGACGACCATGACCGTGTCGTCGCCGGCGATGGTGCCGAGCACGTCGTCGAGGCCGACGTGGTCGATGGCCGACGCGAAGTACTGGGCGGCGCCCGGCGGGGTTCGCAGGATGACCAGGTTGGCGCTGCCCTCGGCCGACACCAGTAGCTCCGACGCCACCCGGGCCAGCCGCGCCTCGAAGGCAGCGGCCTCACCCGCGCGGGGCGTACGGTCACCGCCTTCACCCGGTACGGCGTACACCAGTTGGCCGGAGGACTCCCGAACCTTCACAGCGCCTAGTTCAACCAGGTCGCGCGACAACGTGGCCTGGCCGACCACGAGACCTGCCTCGGCTAGTAGATCTGCCAGCTCCGTCTGGGAACGCACGGGCTGACGGCCGAGCAGCTCGACGATTCGCTGCTGGCGGGCGGTCTTGGTGGTTGGAACGACCATGCTCATGAAGTGAAGTTTCTAGCAAGCAACCAGGCCAGTAGTGCCTTCTGGGCGTGTAGGCGGTTCTCGGCCTCGTCCCAGACAGCTGATTGCGGTCCGTCGATAACCGCCGCCTCGATCTCCTTGCCGCGGTAGGCGGGCAGGCAGTGCAGCACGATCGCGTCGTCCTTCGCCTTGGCCATCAACTGCTCGGTCACGGCATACGGTGCGAAGGGCGCCTCGCGCTCGGCCGCCTCCGACTCCTGGCCCATCGACACCCACGTGTCGGTCGCGATCACGTCGGCGCCGGCGACGGCGTCCTCGGCGGACGACGTCCACCAGGCCTTCGCTCCGGTCTTGGCCGCGATCTCGTCGGCCTTCAGCATGATGCCCGGGTCCGGCACGTACTCGATCGGCGACGCGATCACCACGTCCATCCCAGCGGTCACGCCACCCAGCAGGTACGAGTGGGCCATGTTGTTCGCGCCGTCGCCGAGATAGACGAGTTTGAGGCCCTTCGTCTTGCCCTTGTACTGCCGGATCGTCAGCAGGTCCGCGAGGATCTGGCACGGGTGAAACTCGTCGGTCAGCGCGTTGATCACGGGTACGTTCGACGCGGCGGCCATCTCGTCGATCCGGGTCTGCGCGCCGGTCCGCCAGACGATCGCGGCGCACATCCGCTCCAGCACCTTGGCGGTATCGGCGATCGGCTCACCGCGACCCATCTGCGAGGTCTGCGCGTCGATGACCAGCGGCACGCCGCCGAGGTCCGCGATCCCGACGGCGAACGAGACCCGGGTCCGGGTGGACGTCTTGTCGAAGATCACCGCGACGGTCTGCGGCCCGGCCAACGGCTTGTGCTCGAACCGCTCCGCCACCATTTGCTCGGCGAGGGTCAGCACCTCGTCCTGCTCGATCGGGCTGAGGTCGTCGTCCCGCAGGAAGTGCCTGGTCATGCGCTCGCCTCCGTCAGGATCGCCGGCAGTGCCGCGACGAACGAGTCGACGTCGGCCTTGGTCAGAATGTACGGCGGCGCCATCCGGATGATCGTCGGCACCGGGTTGTTGATCACGAATCCGGCCTGCAACGCCAAGTCCGCGACCTTGTCCGACACGGGCTGGGTCAACTCGATCGCCAGCAACAGCCCCCGGCCGCGCACTCCCGCGACCAACGGGTGGTCCAGCGCCTCGATCGACTTCACCAGGTGGTTGCCCACGGCCACCACGTTGTTGAGCAGGCCGTCCCGCTCGATCACGGTCAGTACGGCGAGCCCGGCGATCGCGGCCACCGGGTTACCCCCGAAGGTGGTGCCGTGGTTGCCGGGCTGCAGCAGATCCGCCGCCGCGCCGAGCCCGATGCACGCGCCGATCGGAATGCCCGCGCCGAGGCCCTTCGCCACCGTCACCAGGTCCGGCGTGATGCCTTCGGCGTTAAAAGCGAACCAGTCGCCCGTACGGCCGATGCCCGTCTGGATCTCGTCCAACCAGAGCAGCGCGCCATGCTCGGAAGTGATCTCGCGCGCCTTCGACAGATAGCCAGGCGGCGGTACGACGACGCCGTTCTCGCCCTGGATCGGCTCGAGGATGACCGCCGCCGTCTGGTCGTCGACCGCGGCCGCGAGGGCCTCGGCATCGCCGTACGGCACGAAGGTCACGTCACCCGGCAGCGGTGCGAACAACTCGCGATAGGCCGGTTTATAGGTCAACGCCAACGCGCCCATCGTCCGGCCGTGGAAGGCGCCGATGGTCGAGATGATCTTGGTCCGGCCGGTGCGCCGGGTGATCTTGAAAGCCGCCTCGTTCGCCTCGGTGCCGGAGTTGGTGAAGAACACTTTGCCCGGTACGTCGAAGAGTCCGAGCAGTTTCTCGGCCAACAAGATCTGCGGGGCGCTCGCGAAGAAGTTCGACACGTGGCCGAGAGTGGCGAGCTGACTGGTCACGGCCGACACGATGAACGGATGGGCGTGGCCGAGTGAGTTCACCGCGAGCCCACCGAGCAGGTCGAGGTACTTCCGTCCATCGGCGTCCCACAGGTAGCAGCCCTCGCCACGAACGAGGACCCGCTTCGGTGCGCCGAAGGTGTTCATCAGGGCGCCGGTATAGCGCTCGGTGAGGCTGGCGCCAGTGCCTTCGACGGCGACGAGCTCGGTCATGACGGGATCACCTGGGTTCCACTTCCGGCGTCGGTGAAGATCTCGAGCAAAAGCGAGTGCGGCACCCGGCCGTCGATGACGGTCGCCCGCGACACCACGCCGGACTCGACCGCCCGCAGGCAGGCCTCCATCTTGGGCACCATGCCCGATGCCAGGGTCGGCAGCAGTACGGCCAGCTCCTTGGCGTCAATCTGGGTGACGATCTCGTCGCTGTCCGGCCAATTGCGGTAAAGGCCCGCGACATCGGTCAGTATCACGAGCTTCTCGGCCTTGAGCGCGATCGCCAGCGCGGCCGCCGCGGTATCGGCGTTCACGTTGTGCACCTGGCCGTCCTCGTCCGGCGCGATCGTCGAGACGACCGGGATCCGGCCGGCGTCGATCAGGTCCAGCACGGTCTCGGGCCGCACGTTCACGACGTCGCCGACCAGGCCGATATCGACCGACTCGCCGTCGATCATCGCGCCGCGCCGCTCGGCCGTGAACAGGCCCGCGTCCTCGCCGGACATGCCGACGGCGAACGGGCCGTGCGCGTTCAGCAGGCCGACCAGCTCGCGGCCGACCTTGCCGACCAGGACCATGCCGACGATGTCCATCGCCTCGGGCGTGGTGACCCGCAGGCCGCCGCGGAACTCGCTGTCGATGCCGAGCCGCGCGAGCATGTCGCTGATCTGCGGACCACCGCCGTGCACGACGACGACCTTCACCCCGCAATGCCGCAGGAACACGATGTCCGACGCGAAGGCCTGTTTCAGCTCCTCGTCCACCATCGCATTACCGCCGTACTTCACCACGATCGTCTTGCCGTGGAACTCCTTGAGCCACGGCAGCGCCTCGGTCAGCACTGCCGCCTTCTCGACGGCTCCGGCGTGCGAATTGGTCATGACGAGTACGCCGAGTTCTCTTCGACGTACGCGTGCGACAGGTCCGTCGTCAGCACCGTGGCCGACGCGTCACCCGCATGCAGGTCGATCAGCACGTCGATCTCCAGACCGCTCAGGTCGGCCTCGGACCGGTCGACACCCTTGCCCCCGGCAACCATGATCGGTGCGCCGTTGAGGGTGATGTCGAGCAGGGCCGGGTCGAACGCCGTTGGCGCGTTGCCGATCGCCATCGCGATCCGTCCCCAGTTCGGATCGGCGGCGAAGAAGGCGGTTTTGCAGAGGTTGTCCTCGGCAACGACCTTGGCAGCCGCGACAGCCTCAGCCTCGCTGGCCGCGCCCTTGACCGTGATGCTGACGTGTTTGGTAACGCCCTCCGCGTCGGCCTGCAACTGCTTGACCAGGTCGGCGGCCAACGTGGTCAGGGCCGCCTCGAACTCGTCGGCCGGCACGCTGATCCCGGATGCGCCCGAGCTCAAAAGCAACACCGTGTCATTGGTCGACGTACCACCATCAACATCGAGCCGGTTGAACGTGTGCGCCACCGCGTTGCGCAACGCGTGGTCGAGCTGCGGCTGCGCGACGACGGCGTCGGTGGTGATGACGGAGAGCATGGTGGCCATGTTCGGAGCGCACATTCCGGCGCCCTTCGCGAAGCCGCCGATGCTCCAGCCGTTTCCACTCACCAGTACGGCCTGTTTCGGCACGTTGTCGGTCGTCATCACCGCGGTCGCCGCGGCGAGACCGTGTGCTGCGGACGCCCCCAGCGCGTCGACACACTGGGTGATCCCCGGGATCAGCTTCTCCATCGGGAGCCGTTCGCCGATCAAACCGGTAGAGCAGACACCGATCTCGGCCGCGCCGACCTGCAGGACCGCCGCGAGTTCCTCGGCGGTGGCGTGGGTGTCCTGGAAGCCCTCGGGGCCGGTGCACGCGTTCGCACCACCCGAGTTCAGTACGACGGCCTTCAGCTTGCCAGCGGTCAGGACCTGCTGGGACCAGAGCACCGGCGCGGCCTTGACCTTGTTCGTGGTGAAGACGCCGGCCGCGGCGTTGTCCGGACCGTCGTTCACCACCACGGTCAGATCGGGCTTACCGGCCGGCTTGATGCCCGCGATCACACCGGCCGCGCGGAAGCCGGCCGGCGCGGTGACTCCGGCGCTCCGATCGACTTGTGCCTGCGGGCTGACTGCGATCGTCACGGGGCTACTCCTACGAGGGGAAGGGCCGTGGTCTCCTCGAGACCGGCGGCCAGGTTCATGCACTGCACGGCGGCGCCGGCGGTGCCCTTGGTGAGGTTGTCCATCGCGGCCACGATCACGGCCCGGCCGGTCCGCTGATCCAGCGTGACCTGCAGTTGCACCGTGTTCGCGCCGAGCGTGGCCTGGGTCTGCGGCCATTGGCCTTCGGGCAGCAGGTGCACGAACGGCTCGTTGCCATAAGCAACTTCGTACGTCTCGCGCAGCGCCTCGGCCGTCGTACCGGCCTGGATCGGTGCCGTGCAGGTGGCGAGGATCCCCCGCGACATCGGCACCAGCACCGGGGTGAACGAAACCGATACTGGCTCGTCCGTCACGGCTTTGAGGTTCTGCTCGATCTCCGGGGTGTGCCGATGCACGCCGCCCACGCCGTACGCCGTGGCCGAGCCCATGATCTCGGACCCGAGCAGATGCGCTTTCGGCGACTTGCCCGCGCCGGACGTCCCGCTGACGGCGACAACGACCAGGTCGTTCGCGTCGACGAGACCAGCCTGTACGGCGGGGAGCAGCGCGAGCGTCGAGACCGTCGGATAGCAGCCGGGCACCGCCACGCGATTGCTGCCGCGCAACTTTTCGCGTTGGCCGGGGAGCTCGGGCAGGCCGTACGGCCAGTGGCCCGCGTGCTTGCCGCCGTAGAACTCGACCCACGCCTCGGAATCGATCAGCCGGAAGTCGGCGCCGCAGTCGATGACCGTCACGTCCTCACCGAGCTGCGCGGCGATCTCGGCCGACTGGCCGTGCGGCAGCGCGAGGAAGACGACGTCGTGGCCCTGGAGCGTCTCGGCCGAGGTCTCCTGCAGGACGCGAGCGGCCAGCGGCACCAGGTGCGGGTGATGCTGCCCGAGCACCGAACCCGCGTTGCTCCCGGCGGTCAGCGCCCCGATCTCGACCTCCGGGTGCGCGACCAGCAACCGAAGCAACTCTCCCCCGGCATAACCACTCGCACCGGCGACGGCGATCCTCAAACTCATGTGAATGAGTATGCCATCAACTGAAAGAATATCCAACCAGCGTTTCACCCGCCAGTACCCACTTCCCCCGCGCCCACTCTCCATAATCCGGCCGCGAGTGGTCGGACCGGTGAAAGACCGTCGAGACCGTCGGCCTGAACACCGCCAGCGCCGAACGCCACCAACGCCTGGCCGGCAACCTCAACGCCGACCACTAGGGATCCGAGTAGAAGCACTCAGGACAGGGGCGGTCGACGCGGGCGAGGCTTCTCGCATGCGTACTTCGTTGAGGAAGACCCGGGCCTGGCTGGCCATCTACCCGTCGGCCTTCGCCGTACTCGTTGCCCACCTGGTCACAACGCGAGCCACGGCTGGAGCGGCACGATGAACGGCGTGATCTCCCGGGATCGGGCCGTCCGGACGGTTCTCGGATGGGTCGGGCTGGTGGCCGTGACCTATGTCCTCGCGGTGATCGTCGCTCCCGACGACGATCCGTGCAGCGGAGGCGCGGGTTTCGGTTGCGACCTGCAGTCCTTCCTCGTGTGGGTCGGGGTCCTCGTCGGCGTGCCACTGCTCACCACCAGCCTGGTCGTCAGCCTGCTGGCGGTCCTGCTCATCTACCGCCCGAACCGCGTCGCGCAGAAGACCCGGCCCGTGCTCGTCGCGAGCGGAATCTTCTGGACGTGCATCGCCCTCGGCCTCTACACGGCATGGGAGATCGCGATGCGAACCGGCACCTTCAGCTAGCCCATTGAGTAGTTGCACGGATCCGTTCCAGCGGCAGAAGCAGAAGGCTTGAGGTATGACTAAATCCCGGAGACAACGCAATCTCGCCGTCGCCCTCGTCATCGCGTGGGCACTGGTCGTGGTGGTGGCCTGGTGGCTGGGGATGGGGATCGCGCCCGGCGACCGCGGTCTGTGCGGCAGCAAAGCATTCGACTGCGACGCCGATATCCAGTTCAACCTCTTCCTCTTCGGCTAAGTCTTCGGACTGCCTCTGGTCGGCGGCAGCGTGGTAGTCAGCCTCGTCGTCATCCTGGTGGGGCACAACTACGGCTTCCGCTACCGCATGCCCCTGCTCGTCGGCCACGTCATCCTCTGGGGCCTCGTCGCCAGCGTCATCGCCAACTTCGTCATCGCCCCGGCCTGGCCGCCACCCGCTGACCCGAACGGCCCGATGACGCGTGTGTGTTTCTTCTTTTGCGTTCATTCGTCGCAATCCGCCCTCCTTCGTCGCCTGCCTTGTGCAGGTGAGCGGTCTGAGAGGGCGGATTGCGACGAATGAACGCAAAAGAAAGGGCAGACTGGCGGATGTGAGAGGCCGGGCGGTGGCGGTGGTGTTCGGGTGGGCGCTGCTGCTGGTCGTGCTCTGGATCGTTGGTGTCGTCGTCGCGCCCGATGGTGGTGATAGGTGCGCCAACCAGGGATTCGGCTGCCCGGAGGACGTCGAGTTCACGCTGTTCGTAGCCGGGTTCGTGGTCGGGCTGCCGGTGATAGGTGCCAGCCTGCTGGTCAGCGTGATCGCGGTCCTCCTCGTCTACCACCGGAACCCCGACGCCCGGAGGCCGGTGCTCGTCGGGACCGGGATCTTCTGGGTCTGCGTCGTGCTTGGCATCGCGGTCTACGTCGTTGCCGGGCGGGGTTGAGTAGTTGTGCTCAGGCTGTGAGGGCGCGTGCGGGACAGAGTCGAGGCATGAAGATCAGCAAGCGGGACTGGGCGGTCGCGGTGGTGTTCGGCTGGGCCGTATTACTAGTGGCGGCCTGGATCGTGGCGATGATGGTGGCTCCGGATGGTGGTGGGCCCGACTGTCCCGATCAGGGGTACATGTGCTCGAACGACGTTGAGTTGCTCCTGTTCATCATCGGCGTGGCGGCCGGGGTGCCGGTGCTGATCGGCGCGGAGGTCGTGAGCCTCCTGATCGTCCTGATCGTGTACTGGCGCAAGCCACACGCGCGTCACCCGGTGCTGATCGGGACCGCCATCTTCTGGGCCTGCGTCGTGGCCGGAATCGGCGTGGCGTGGTTCGGCGCGGACATCTTCTACTGAATCTTCTGACCGAGGGCCGGTGTGAGGCAGGTCATGTCACAAACGGGAGCGTCAGCGGTGTCGTGCTGGGTAACAGGACTAGACGACAAAGGAGTAGAGCGATGGCGCGTATTCCGTTGGAGAATCGCAGGACCCCGATGGTGCGGTTCGTGCAGTGGTGGAGCCGGCGCAAGTACGGCGCGCAGCTCGAACCGGGCCTGGTGGCGCTGCACAACCGCCGCGTCTTCCGGACGATGATGCTGACCGAGGGCAGCGTCACCCGGTGGAACAGCCTCGACCCGACCCTCGCGGCGCTTGCCACGATGGCGCCGGCCGCGATGATCGGCTGCTCGTGGTGCATGGACTTCGGCTACTGGGAGTACCACCACCGAGGGGTTCCGGTCGCGAAACTGCGCGATGTGTCAGGGTGGCGGGACAGTACCGTCTACACCGAGCTGGAGCGGAAAGTGCTGGCGTATGCCGAGGCGATGACGGCCACCCCGCCGGAGGTCACCGACGAGATGGTCGAAGAACTGCGAGCCGACCTGACCGACGAGCAGTTGGTCGAGCTGACCGCCTTGATCGCCCTCGAGAACCAGCGCTCCCGCAGCAACGCCGCCGCCGGTCTGACCGGTCAGGGCTTCAAGGAGCAATGCGAGTTGAGAACAGCGTGAACGACGAACTGGCAACGGAGTTCGACGGACACCGGCCCGTACTACTCGGAGCCGCGTACCGGGTCGTCGGCAGCATGACGGACGCCGAGGACGTCGTACAGGAGGCGTGGTTGCGATGGGCCGCGGCCGATCGTTCCGAGGTCCGGGACACCCGCGCCTACCTGGTGCGCATCACCACCCGGCTCGCGCTGAACCGGCTCCGCCAGCAGAAATCCCAACGCGAGACGTACGTCGGACCGTGGCTGCCCGAACCGATCGCGGCCACGTCGGACGCCGACGACCCGGCCGTGGTGGCGGAAGTCGCCGACTCGGTGTCGATGGCCATGATGGTCATCCTCGAAACGCTCACGCCCTTGGAGCGGGCCGCGTTCGTGTTGCGCGAGGTGTTCGACCTTCCGTTCGGGGAGATCGCGGAGACGCTCGGGCGGTCCGAATCGGCCGTGCGGCAGCTGGCGCATCGCGCCCGCGAACACGTGCACGCGCGCCAGCCCCGGCAGAGCGTGGACAAGGTCCGCCATGCCGAGGTGACGGCGTCGTTCCTGGAGCGAGCCGTCCAGGGTGACTTCGACGGGTTGATCGCGTTGCTGGCGCCGGACGTACAACTCGTCAGCGATGGCGGCGGCAAGAAGACCGCGGCGCTCCGGCCGATCGAAGGCGCCGACAAGGTGGCGCGCTGGCTGTTCGGGGTGCTCAACCGCGAGCAGAACTCGAACATCGATATCCGGTTCATGTCGGCCAATGGTGAGTTGGCGACCGTCGCCTACCTCAACGGGGAGCTCGACAACGTGTCGTTCCTGCAGCTGGACGAGACCGGCGCGATCAGCAAGGTGTACATCGTCCGCAATCCCGACAAACTCACCACGCTGCCCACCCTGGCCGAGCTCGACGCGCTGCAAAAAGCATAAGCTTCCTCCTGCAACCCAGTCGCACCTGGAGGAGAGTCCATGGAGTTCGCCGTCGTCGATTCGTCCGACGTCACCGATCCGGTTCTACGGGCCGATCTGCTCGATACCTGGATCGCCGCGACGGACGCGGGTGGCAGCGTCGGCTTCGTGGCGCCTGCGCCGGTGCACAAGGTCGCGGTCACGCTCGACCTCGCCCTGGAGCGGGTGGCTGCCGGCCAGGACCTGCTCGGCGCGTTGCATGACGGCAGCCGTTTTATCGGCATGGGCCTGCTCGTCGCGAATGCCGGTGTCCTGTTCGAGCATTGGCGCACGGTGCTGCGCGTGATGGTGCACCCGAAGTACCAGGGCAGTGGTGCCGGCACCCAGCTGATGACCGGTCTCCACGAAGCCGCCCGGGGCCTCGGCCTCGAGCAGCTCAAGCTGACCGTCCGCGGCGGCCAGGGCCTGGAGCGGTTCTACGAGCGCTTCGGTTACCAGGTCGTCGGCACCCATCCGCGCGCGATCCGATTGAGCGCGGACGACTACCGCGACGAGCTCAGCCTCGTGATGAGCCTCAACCAACGCTGAGCGTGAACTCCCGCGAGTAGGGCAGCACACCGGCCTCCGTGCCGTCCGTCCAGACCCGCATCCGGAGCAGACCCGAGACCGTCGGACGGAAGGTCACGCCGTAGCGGCCTTCAGCATCGGCCCGCACCGGCTCAGTCACGCGCGTCCACCCCGAGTCCGCGAACTGCTCGAGCCAGACCGGCATCGCCCCGGGCACCACCTTGCCCGACACCCGCACCTCCCGGCCGACGGCCACGACGGCCTCGCTCGGCGCGCAGGTCAGCCGGGCGTGCACCTGGACGGACGGATGGCTGTACGCCGCGAGCCAGCAGTGGTCCCCGGCGAAATACGCCTGGCCGGCCTCGAAGGAGAACATGGCCCGCACGTTCGTCTCGTAGGCGCCCGCCTGGTTGGTCACGACGTGCCGCGCGGCGGGATCATCCGGCCCGCCGCTCACGGTCACGGCCCGGCCGGCGAGCGGCTGCCAGCCGGTACCGGTCCAGCCCTCGAGCACCCCCGACGCGACCACCCGCTGACCGAACGGCACATAGGCATGCGGCGTGGTCGCCTGGATCCGCGTCAACGCCCGCTGTTCCGCAACAGCGACAGCGGGCATAACGCGCTTACCCGAACCGAATTCGGAACCCGGCGAGCCTGGTCCGACGTACACGTAAATCACCTCCGGGAGGCGATCGACGGTCAAGGCCCCTCTAGACCCAGATGCCGCCGAACGCCGAAAAGTTGGTGCAAGTACCGGGACCCCGCTCCTCAGCGGGGTCCCGGCGCTTCATTCCTCAGTCATGCACCACGGCTTACGGCCTTCTCCTGCGGGCCATCAACAGCAGTGCGCCACCCATCGCGACCAGCAACGCGCCGAGCGTGAAGAACAAGGTGGACGGACCACCCGTGTCGGGCAGCTCCTCCTCGTCGTCCGGCGGCGGTGCCGGCTGATCGCCGACCTTGACCGTGATCCGCGACTCGACCGTCACCCCGTCGGTGTCGGTGACCAGGTAGTTGATCCGGGCCGTACCCGTGTAGTCCGGGTCCGAGACGAATCGCACCGTGCCGTTTTTCTGCACGGTCCACGTCCCGACATTCGGCACCACGACTCTCTTCACACAGGTCCCGGTGGAGTCGATCAGGCAGACGCTGCCCGGCTTCCACTTCGACCCCGTGCTCGGCTTGTCGTTCGCCAGCGGGTTGATCACGATCGGCTGCGCCGGTCGGCCGTTACCGCTGTCCGGATCGGCCTTGGCGCCACCCGGCTTGCCGACCGTGATGATCAGCGTCGCCTTGCTGGTCGTACCGTTCGCATCGGTCACCCGGTACGGCGTCCGCGTGGTGCCGGTGAAGCCCTTCACCGGGGTGAACGTCACCTCGCCGTCCTTGACCGTGTACGTGCCTTCGCCCGGAACCGTGAGCGTCTTCACGCACGTGGTGCCCGAGATGAGGCAGACGCTGCCCGGCACCAGTGGAGCCTTGGCGTCACCCGCCTTGTCGTTGCCCAAAACCGGAACCGTGATCGCGGTGTTGAACGGCGTCTTGCGAACGTCGTCCACCGCAGCCGGCTTGATCGGCGTGACCGTGACGGTGATGGTCGACCGGGTCGGGTTGCCATCGGTGTCCTTCACCTCGTACGTCACCGGCGTGGTCTTGCCGGTGAAGCCCGGGATCGGGTCGAAGACGACCTTGCCGTCCTTGACCGTGTACGTGCCCTCGCCCGGAACCACCAGCGTCTGCACGCACTTGCCGGCCGAGCTCAGACAGAGCGTCGACGGATCGAGCTCGGCACCGCCACCCGGCTTGTCGTTGGCCAGCGGGTCGATCGTGACCGGTACGTCTTGCTTGGTCGTCTTCGCATCCGGTACGGCGACCGGCTTGTCCCCGATCGTCACGGTCAACTCGGCCGTGGTCGGCGTGCCGTTCGTATCGCTGATCCGGTACGTCACTGGCGTCGTCGTACCGGTGAAGCCCTTCTCCGGCACGAACCGAATCCCTCCATCGGGCTGGACCGTGAACGTACCCTCGCCGGGAACCTTCAACGTGCTGACCGGATCGCCGCTCCCCGGGTCGATCAGCATCACGCTGCTCGGCACCAGCGGGGCACTCGGGTCACCCGCCTTGTCGTTCGCCGCCACCGGCACGGTCACCGGCGTGTTGTACGGCGTGGTGGTCTTGTCGTCCGTCGCCGTCGGCTTGATCGGGTCGACCGTGATGGTCACCGTCGATGCGGCCGTGTGCTTGTCCGAGTCGGAGACCCGGTAGGGCACCGAGCTCTGACCGGTGAACCCGGGCTCGGGGTCGAAGGTGATCTGGCCCGTCTCCGGGTCGACCGTGTACTTGCCCTCGCCCGGCACGGTGGCCGTCTTGCCCCAGGTCTGGGTGCCCTCGTCGAACACCTCGACCGAACCCGGTACCAGCGTCGCGCCGGTGCCCGGCTTGTCGTTGGTGAGCGGGTCCACCGTCACGTTGACGTTCTGCTTCGTCGTACTTGTATCGGGGTTGGCGTCCGGCGCGTCGCCGACCGTGATGGTCAGCAGCGCGTCGGCGGTGGTGCCGTTACCGTCCTCCACCTCGTACGTGAGCGGCGTGGTGACACCCTCGAACCCGTCCACCGGACTGAAAGTGATCGTGCCCTCCGGGTTCGCGGTGTAGGTGCCCTCACCCGGAATCGTCACCGTCGCCTTGAACGCGCCGTCGGACGGGTCCTTCAGCTTCACGCTGCCCGGCACCAGCGGCGCCGACGGATCGCCCGCCTTGTCGTTGACCAAAACCGGCACAGTCACGGGCGTCTGGAACGGCGTGGTGGACGCGTCGTCAACGGCCGTCGGCTTGATCGGCGTGACCGTGATCCCGATGGTCGACATCGCCGTCAGCCCGTCGGAATCCTTGACCTCATAGGTGATCGGCGTGGCCGTACCCGTGAACGACGGGACCGGGTCGAACGTGACCTTGCCATCCGGCGCCACCGTGTACGTGCCTTCGCCCGGAACCGTGTGGGTCTTCACGCACGTGTCGGCGACAACGATGCAGACGCTGCCCGGGACCAGCGTGGCGCCGGTGCCCGGAGTGTCGTTCGTCAGCGGATTGACCGTGACGTTGACATTCTGCGGGGTGGTGCCGGAGTCCGGAGCGGCCTTCGGCGCTTCGCCCACGGTGATCGTCAGCTTCGCGGTAGCGGTGGTGCCGTTCTCGTCGGTCACCCGGTAGGTGATCTGCGTGGTCGCACCGGAGAACGTCGGCACCGGGTCGAACTTGATCGTCCCGTCCGGGTTCACCGTGTACGTGCCCTGGGGCGTGGTCAGCGTCTTGACGCAAGTGGCGCCGTCGACCAGGCAGACGCTCGCCGGGTCCAGCGGAACCGTCGGCGCACCCGGCTCGTCGTTGCCGAGCACCGGCACGGTGACCGGGGTGTCGTTCGGCGTCTTGCCCGTGTCGTCGACCGCGTCCGGGGTGATCGGCGTGACCGTGATGGTGATGGTCGACGTCGCGTTCCGGCCGAGCGAATCCGTCACCCGGTAGGGCACCGGCTTGACCTCGCCGCTGAACGTCGGCAGCGGGTCGAACGTGACCTTGCCGTCCGGCGCCACCGTGTAGGTGCCTTCGCCTGGAACCGTCAGGGTCTTCACACACTCGTCACCGCTGATCAGGCAAACGCTGGCGGGGACGAGCGTCGTACCGGTGCCGGCCTCGTCGTTCGTGAGCGGATCAACCGTGACGTTGACGTTCTGCGGCGTGGTCCCGGTGTCGGGCTTGGCCTCAGGCGCCGGCGGCGGCGTGACCGTGATCGTGACGACGGCGGTGGCCGTGGTGCCGTTCTCGTCCGCCACGCGGTAGGTCTGCGGCGTGGCCTTACCGGTGAACGTCGGCAGCGGGTCGAACGCGATCGAACCGTCCGGGTTCACCGTGTACGTGCCGTCGCCCGGAACCGCCAGCGTCTTCACGCAAGCGTCAAGGCTCACCAAGCACACGCTGCCAGGGACGAGCGGCACTGCCGGGTTGCCCGGGTTGTCGTTACCCAGCAGCGGCACGGTCACGTTCGTGTCGTACGGCGTGGTGGCCGCGTCGTCGACCGCGTCCGGCTTGACCGGCGTGACGGTGATGGTCAACGTCGACGAGGCATTCGCGCCGTTGCCGTCGGTGACGCGGTACTCCACCGGCTTGGCCTCACCGGTGAAGCCCGGCAGCGGCTGGAAGTCGACGCTGCCATCGTCCTTCACGATGTACGTGCCCTCGCCGGCGATCGTGAGCGTCTTCTCGCAAGTGTCACCGCTGATCAGGCACACGCTGCCCGGCGTGAGCGGCGAGCCGGTCGGGCCGGCCTGGTCGTTGCCGAGCACACCAGTGTTGACCAACTGCCCCTGCGGGGTGGTGTTGGTATCGGGGTTTGCGACCGGTGGTGCCGGAGCCTCGACCGAGACGGTGATCTGGGCCCGGGTCGGAGTGCCGTTGCTGTCCTTCACCTCGTACGTCACGGAGGTGGTGGTGCCGCGGAACCCATCCACCGGGGTGAACTTGACCGTTCCGTCCGGGTTGACGACGTACGTCCCCTCACCCGGAACCGCCAGCGTCTTCACGCATTCCGTGCCGTCGACGATGCAGACGCTCGCCGGGTTGAGCGAGGTGGTGTCCGAGCCGGCCTTGTCGTTCTCGAGCACCGCAATCGTCACCGGCGTCTTGTACGGCGTGGTGCGCGAGTCGCTGACCGCCTCCGGCGTGACCGGCGTGACCGTGATCGTGATGGTCGACTCAGCGGTCTGACCGGTCGAGTCCGTGACCCGGTAGCCGATCGAGGTCGCCGTACCGGTGAATTGCGGCAGCGGATCGAACACGACCTTGCCGTCGGCCTGGACCGAGTACGTGCCTTCGCCCGGAATCGTCACCGTCTTCTTGAAGGTGCCGTCCGCGGGATCACGCAGCACCACCGACCCCGGTACCAGCGCGACGCCCGGCGAGGCCGAGTCGTTGCCCAGGGCATCGACCGTGAGGTTCACATTCTGCGGGGTGGTGCCGGTGTCGGGTTGCGCGGCGGGCGGGGCGGGCAGGTCCACCGTGATGATCAGCGTCGCGGTGTCGGTGCTGCCGTTGTCGTCGGTCACCCGGTACGTGATCGGCGTGGTCGGTCCGGTGAAACCTGGCACCGGGTCGAACTTGATCGACCCGTCCGGGTTGACCGTGTAGGTGCCCTGGGCCGTGGTCAGTGTCTTGACGCAAGTGGCGCCGTCGACGATGCAGACGCTGGCCGGGACGAGCGGCGCGCTCGGGTCACCCGGGTTGTCGTTGGTCAGCACGTTGGTGGTGACCGGGGTGTTGTACGGCGTGGTGTCGGTGTCGTTCACCGCGTCCGGCTTGACCGGGGTGACGGTGATCGTGATCGTCGACGTTGCCGTCTGGCCCGCGTTGTCGGAGACCCGGTAGGGCACCGGCTTGGCCTCGCCGGTGAACGTCGGCAACGGGTCGAACACAACGGTGCCGTTCGGCTGAACCGTGTACGTGCCCTCGCCCGGAACCGTCAGCGTCTTCACGCACTCGTCACCACTGGTCAGGCAAACGCTGCCCGGGACCAGGGTGGCGCCCGCACCCGCGGAGTCGTTGGTCAGCGGGTTCACCGTGACGTTGACGTCCTGCTTGGTGGTCTCGGTATCCGGCGTGGCCGTCGGCTTACCCGGGGCCGGGACCGTGATGACCAGCGTCGCGGTGTCGGTAGTGCCGTTGTCGTCCGCCACCCGGTAGGTGATCGGAGGCGTCGTACCGGTGTAGCCGTCGGCCGGGTCGAACGTGATCGAGCCGTTGGCGTTGACCGTGTACGTGCCTTGCGGCGTGGTCAGCGTCTTGACGCAAGTGGCGCCGTCGACGATGCACACGCTGGCCGGGACGAGCGGAGCACTCGGGTCACCCGGCTTGTCGTTCGCCAGCACGCCAACCGTGATCGGCGTCTCGAACGACGTGGTCTCGGAGTCGTTCACCGCGTCCGGCTTGACCGGGGTGACGGTGATCGTGATCGTCGAGGTCGCGGTTTGGCCCGCGTTGTCGCCGACCCGGTAGGTGACCGGGGTCGCCGTACCGGAGAAGGCCGGCAGCGGGTCGAACGTGACCGTGCCGTCCGCTTGGATCGTGTACGTGCCCTCGCCCGGAATCGTCACGGTCTTCTTGAACGTGCCGTCGGCCGGATCCTTTAGCACCACGGAGGTGGGTACGAGTACGGCGCCGGGGCCCGCGCTGTCGTTGGTCAGCGGGTTGACGGTGACGTTGACGTCCTGCGGAGTGGTGTCGGTATCCGGCGTAGCAGTCGGCGGCTGCGGCACGACGATCGTGAACGGGTAGTCCTCGACCTCACCCGAATCCGAAGCACCTTGCGGGCTTTGGATCTGGGCGGTCGTGTAGCCGACGCGGAAGCGCGCGTACGTCGCACCGCCGGTAAGGCCGCTGAGGCCCGTCCAGTTCAGGGTCGCGCTGGTCTGGCCCGACGCGACGGCGGCGCAGGCGCGCTCGCCCATCTGGAAGGTGCCGTTCTTGTTGAAGTCGATCCAGCCGCAGACCTGACCGGCCTTGGTCGCACCGCTGAGGGCGACCGCGGCGCTGTACGTCGTGGCCGTGGCGAGGATCGGGGTCAGCGTGACGCCGTCGTCGTTGCTGTCGCCGGTCGCACTCGCGCCCGCGTTCGGGCTGGTGGTGGAGTTGGCGACGTTCTGGTAATCCTCGGAGACGGCGCTGCCGAGCTTGACGTTGCTCAGCACGGCGCGGGCCGCGTTGCTGCCGTCATACGACGAAGGCGCGTCGCCGAAGTCCTGGCCGACCGAAGCGACGATGGAGACGCCGTCGCCCGAGGCGGGCTGGTTGAACGCGGGCAACGACGGGTTCTTGGTGAAGATCGCCGTCACGTTGAAGGTCAGCGAGGTGACCAGGCCAGTGACCTGGACCGAACCACAGCTGGCGGTCGCGCCCGCGGCGGGGCCGCCGGTGCCGGTGCCGGTCGAGACACATGACGGGCTGGTGTCGTGGTTGGTCGCGGTGATGGTGTTGCCACCGGTGACCGCGAAGTTGTTGCCCGTGCTGGCCTTGCTCAGGGTGACGCCGGCCGTGGTCAGGGCGAAGATCGCATGCAACTCGGACTGGGCCGTCGGGTTGCCGCTGACGGTCTGGGTCGCGACGCCGCCGATACCCGCGACGTGGAGGATCGGGTTCAGGACGGGCTGGGAGAAGGCGATGGTGACGGTGCCCCGGTTGGAGCAGGTGCCGGTGGAGGCGCAGTCGCCGGTGTTGACGACGATGTCCTGGGCTGGCGTGGTCGTAGCGAGGCCGGGCGAGTACGTCGCCGCCGTGGTCCCGCGCGCTCCGGCCGTGGTAGCCGCGAGGAGGGCGGTGTTGCCCGTGGTGCTGATCGTCTGGGTGAGGGACGAGCCTGGCATCGTGCCGGTGCCGCTCGCGCCCTGGGTGAATGCCGTATCCGGCACCTGGTAGGCCGATGCGGTCAGACTGGACCCGAGGAAAACCAGGCCCAGTGCGGCCGCCGCCGCGATCAGCGCACGTCGTCGACGTGCCCCCGCTACTAGATACATGCCCATCCCAATTTCTCAGGCGTGGCAGCGTGGCGGGCGCATGCCTTGCGATTCAACTGCAGAGGTGGTGCGTTCACTTGTGCGTTATCGCTTCATTGCCGACGGCAACATCTCATGAAGTTGCCGCTAGCAACAGTGATCACCGGCGCGCCATGGCCAGCTCCTTCGCGGTGACCAGTACGGCGGTCACCCGGCCGGCCTCCAACGCGGCGAGCGCGGTGGTGCCCTTGAGCGTGGTGACGGGAGGTCCGTAAGTCTTGGTGAAGGCCGTCGCGGCGTCGTGGACCTTCTCGGTCGCGCCGATCACCAGCCCCTTCTTGCCGCAGAGCTCGATCAGACCCGCGATCGTGTGCACCGACAGCGAACTCGCGACCGACGGCGAAAGCGCCAGCACCGGCTGATCCGCGACCTGCGTCGGCGCGCCGATCGCCACATTGCGCTTCATGCCCGCGGTCGACACGGCCTGCAACCGGGCCTGCAACTCGCCCGGGCCTTTGGGAGCACCGACAGCTGTCGCAACGGCACCAAGTGGCAGCGGCACCAGCCCGATCCGCCCGGCCCCAAGCTGGCGCAGCGCCGTACCCGCGTCTGCCACCGGCAAGGTGGTCACAGCGACATCGGCCCGCAACAACGCGGCAGCGTACAGCGCCGCAACAGCCCCAGCGGACCGTTCAGCCGGTACGCCGATGGCCAACGCCGTCAGCCGGGATTTCGCGGGCAAGCCCCGAAGGTCGGCCAATGCGGTTTCGACAGCCTTCGCCCGATCCGCACTCACAGCCCGAGCCACCTTCTCGACGTCGGCAGGCGAAATCGCCCGGGAGATCGTCGCGGTCAGCGCGAGCACGGTCCGGAACTGGCCCGTCGCCGAGCTCACCGGCACGATGTTGTTCGCCGGAATGGCGCCACGATCATCGGTCAGCGCCGCCGCCCCACGAGCCTTGGCCGGCTTACAGAACGCGTCCGTCCGCGAACCCGGCTCCCGACTCTGCCCCCCACACCCCGAACACGCCACCAGCATCACCACCACCCCAACGGCAGCCAGCGCCCTCATCGAACCCTCCCGTGACGACTCCCCAGCAGCAACACGGACCTAGAACGACGGCCTGCTCATTCCCTAACGCCCCACCACTCCCCCACGTTACGCACCCACCACCCTCCGTTACCCCCTCGCGCCCCGCCACTCTCCCGGCGTGTCGCTTCCCGCTCATCGGTCCCTTCTGACGCGGCGTGTCGCGGTTCATCGAGCCCTTGTGATGCGGCGTGTCGCGGTTCGTCGGTCCCTTCTGACCAGTCGCCGACGCCTAATCGAGCCCTCGCGACCAGGGCGGGAAGCCTTTTCGCGGCGATCCGCCAGGCACCCTCTCTTTGCATTCATCGGTCACCTTTGGTCACAAGGGACCGATGAACCTCGACACGCCGCGTCAGAAGGGCCCGATGAACGGGATACCGACACGCCGGGAGGAGCGTGTGGCCGGGGGGTTAGGTGGTGGAGCGGGGGAGGGTGCGGATTGAGGGGAAGAGGAGGGTGGTTAGGACTAGGAGGGTGATGAGGGTGGCGCCGTAGATCTCTACCGTGCGGGCGGTGAGGGTGCCTGCGAGGTAGCCGGCGCTGAGTTGGCCGAGGGGGATCGCGACGAAGGAGCCGAGGGCGTCGTACGACGAGACGCGGGAGATCTTGTCGAGCGGGATGTGCTGGCCGATGGCGGTTTCCCAGCCGATGCCGAACATCTCGAAGCCGATTCCGGTGCAGAAGGCGGCGGCCGCTACGGCCCAGGTGGTCGGCAGTACGGCCAGGCAGAGCAGGACCGGCGCGGTCAGGAACGTACCGATCATGCCCGCACGAAGGGGAAACCGCGGCTTGACCCGGACCATCAGCAAACCGCCGACGATCAGGCCCGCGCCGAAGGCCGCGCTGACCACGCCCCAGCCGGCCCGGCCGAAGGTGTCGTCGGCGATGACCGGGCCGAGGGTTGCCCAGCAAGCGGCCCAGGTCAGGTTGATCAGGCCGAACGCGGCGACGATGACCCAGACCCACTGGTGCGATACGAACTCGGTCCAGCCGACCCGAAGTTCCGTCAGCATCGATTCGCCGCTGCGCTCGATCGGCGGCATCCGCAGTCGCGACATCAGGAAGGCGCCAAGCGCGAAGGTGGCCGCGTCGACGTACAGGCCGGTCGCCGAACCCGCGAAGGCCACGATCACGCCCGCGAGCGCACTGCCGCCGATCAGCGCGCTGGACTTGGCGAAACCCGCGAGCGCGTTCGCCTGCGGCAGTTCGGCGCGGTCGATCAGCGCGGGCAGAATCCCCACCATCGCGGGGAAGACGAAGGCCGCGGCAGCACCGTTGACCGCCTCGATCACCGCCAGTTGCCAGATCTCGGCATGACCGGTGACGAGCAGGGTCGCTGCGAGGGCCTGGGTGATCGCGCAGATCGCGTTGGCCACGACGATGACGAGATTGCGCGGCAGCCGGTCCGCGATCACGCCGCCGACCAGCATCAGCACCACCTGCGGGATGCTGCGCGCCGCCAATACGACGCCGACCGCCGTCGCCGAGTCGGAGATGTCCAGAACGGCGAAAACCAGCGCGATCGGGGCGATCGACGAGCCCAGCACGGAGATGAACCGGGCGGCGAGGAAGGTCCGGACGCTGCGGTGACGGAGCACTGCCAGATCTGCCCGCCAGCCACTGCGATCGGAGCTCACCGCCGGATGGTGTCAGAGGTCGTTACAACAGGGCAACGCGTTTACTACTGACGGGAAGCAAGATCCTGGCTAGCCTTGGCTTTTGGGCTCCGAAGACGAAGCAGGAGGCTCCATGAAGATCAACGACGTTCTGCGCGGCAAGGGCAATGAAGTCGTGACCATCTCTCCAGAAGCCACCGTCAGCGAGCTGCTCGCTCTGCTGGCCGAGCACAATGTCGGCGCGCTCGTGGTCAGCGCCGACGGCCGTTCCGTGGACGGCATCGTCTCCGAACGTGACATCGTTCGCCTGATTCATCGTGACCCGGACGGCCTACGGGCCCAGGTGGCCACGATCATGACGGCTGAAGTCCATACCTGTGACCCGGATACCCATATCGACGACCTGATGCGGCTGATGACCGACCGCCGGATCCGGCATGTGCCGGTGGTCATCGACGGCTCGCTGTCCGGCATCGTCAGCATCGGTGACGTGGTCAAGACCCGCATCGGTGAACTGGAGTTCGAGCGCGAGCAACTCTCGAAGTACATCGCTTCGGCAGGCTGACCCCAAGCCAGAAACACCTGTGGGCCCGGGAGCTGACTCCCGGGCCCACAGTGCGTTCTACTTCTGAGTGACTGCTCCATAGGCGTCTACGATCCCGTGACCGTAGAACCCGTTGAAGCTCGTAGTGCCTTCACAGAGAGCGTTGAACTCCGCAGACCGTCCCTCGTTGGTGTACGTCTGCAGAGGCGGCACTGGGCACGACCGCTCCTGTGCCGAGCTGAAGAGCCTCTTGTGCACCTGGTCCGGCGAGAGGCCGAACTTCGCACCAGTGCCCTTGCCGAACTGGCTGACGATCAGAGCGACTACGCCAGTCGCATGCGGCGAGGCCATCGACGTACCTTGCAGGTAGTTGTAGTAGCCACAGCGGGTGTAGTCGGTCTCCCCCGCCGGGCATTCCTTCTGGATTCCCCCGGCCACTCCGGCTGGGGTGATGTTGCCGGCGGCGTCCACGAGACCGTCGGCCTGCAGTGTGTTGACGGGGTACGTCGACAGGATGAGGTTCTCGTTCACCCTGAAGTTCGGCGTACCGAAGAAGTCGCGGAACCAGCCACCAGGGGCCGACACCTCGATCTGCTCCAGACCGTAGTTCGAGTAGTCGGCCTTCTTCTCGGACGGGCCGAGAGCCGAAACGCCGATCACGTGCGGCCCCTCGATCGGCAGATCGAAGCAGGTCGCGTTGTCAATCGGTCGCGGGTACGGCGGTACGTCGCCGTAGTCCGGGCTCGAGAAGTCGGTCCGCGGTTTGCCCAGATCCTCATGGTTGTTACCCAGTGAGCCGACCAGCGTGACCTGCCGGTCGTGCGCGTATTCCAGCGCACGGGTAACCACCGCGATGATCGTCCGCTGCTCCGCCTGCGCCTCTGGGCTATCGGCCGGGTTGGCGAAGCAGTTGTAGAGCCACGGGTCGATGTAGAACGACATGTTCACCACATCGAGCCGTACGTCGGCGGCGTACGTCAACGCGTCCACGACCGGTCCGAGGAAAAGGAATCCACTGTCCTGACCGCCTCGGATCTCCACCAGGCTGACGTTCGGGGCGACACCCGAGACGCCGAGGCCGTTCGCGGCGGCGCCGATCGTGCCGGCCACGTGCGTACCGTGACCGCTGTCGTCCCAGCCGACCGGGTCGACACAACTCGCGAACTCGCACGGCCCGTCGACCTCGGGAATATCCGTCACGAAGTTGCGCGACAGGGCCCAGTCGAAGTTCGGGGCGATATCGGGGTTGCGGGCGTCGATACCCGAGTCGAGCACGCCCACCTTGACGAGCTTCTTGCCGGGTTGAACCTCACGGGCGAGGTCGGAGCGGACCATCCGCAGACCCCACAACTTGGTGTCGAGCGGGTCCATCCCCACCGCAGCCGTAGCCGCGGAGGACTTGGCAGCCCGAGCAGCACCCGCGATCAGGTGCTCCTGCTCGACCGGGTTCAACTTCGACCGCGGTACCGAGCCGATCTTCTGGTTCCGCGCGGCGCCTTCGATGGCCGGTGACTTCGACACCTTCGTGACGAATCCTGCTGCCGGCGCACGAACGGTCATCGTGCCCAGATTGACGTTTTCCTTGACCAGCGTGCCGCCTGCGGCCTTGACGGCGGCGAGTGCGGCGGCGCGGTCAGCACCTGACTCCAGCAGAACCAGGTATTCGGTGGTGCTCGCGGCCGCGGACCCCACCGCGGTCGGTGTGATCGTGAGCGAGGCTCCGACGAGTGCTAATACACCCGCGGCAACGCCCAGAGTTCGACGGAAATCCCTCACTGGTTTCCCCTCCCAAGGACAGCATTACGGGCTCACCGTAGGTGCGGTGAGCCCGTCGTGCCAGACCTCGAAGCGAGGATTACGTTGTCAATGGCAACTGATCAAGCGAGTGATCAGTAGTCGGTGGTCAGTTCGTCCAGCGAGGCGCCGATGATGAGGCCCATCACTACCCAGAGCACCACCACGACGACCAGCAGCACCGTGCCGATGATGCCGAACCAGTAGCCGGCCGTCGCGACCGACCGGTTCTTGTAGACACCCGGTAACGAGTCGATCTCATTGCGTGCCTTCCGCCCGTAAATCCAGGCGAACGGCGCGACAACCAGCACGCCCATCATCAGACCGACGATGCCGAGCACCAGGGCGACCGTGGCGGTCCGGTTGTCCTGCGGCACGGCATAACCCTGCGTCGGCTGCTGCTGCGCCATCATCGGCTCCTTCGAGTGCCCCGCGGCACTGTGGCAGTGCCCTGCGGCACCGTGGTGGGATCGGCTACTCGACCACGGTGACATCTCCGAGGGCCAAGCCGGTGAGCTGACCGGTGATGGCCGGCTCATCCCCTACGACGACGATCAGCAGCCCGCTGGTTCCGACGTACTTGCGATAGGCCTCGGTCGCCGACTCAGCGGTGGTGTCGGCGATCTGGGCCAGATACGTGTCGGCGAAGTCGAGCGGCACCCCGGCGGCGATATTGCTGCCGACCTGCTGCGCGATCGAGTCAGCCTGCTCGTAGCGCAGCGGCGCCGTCCGGATCAGGTTGTCCTTGGCCTCGGCGACCTCGCGATCGGTCAAGCCGTCGCGGGCCTCGAGCAGGATCCGCACCGCGTCATCCACGGACGCACCGGTCACCTCGGTCCGCACCGAGCCACCGAGGCTGAACAGCCCACCCTTGCGCGGCGCAGCGAAACTCGATCGCGTGCCGTAGGTGTAACCCTTCTCCTCACGCAGCACCCGGTCCACCCGCGAGCTGATCGTGCCGCCGACCACGTGCGAGGCGACCGCGGCGGCGCCCCACACCTCGTCGCGCCGGTCCGGACCCGGGCAGCCGATCATCAGCTGGCTCTGCACCGAACCCGGGCGGTTCACCACGACGATCCGGTTGCCCGAAAGGAAGATGGGCTCGGGCGTCGGCGTGGCCGCCTCGGCTTGCGACGTCCACGAACCGAAGGCCTCGTCGATGATCGCGGCGACATCCTGGCCACCGGAATCGCCGGCGAACAGGATCTGCGCCCGCGCCGGCCCGATGTTGCGCCGGTAGAACTCGCGCACCGCCTCCGGGGTCAGCCCGCGCACGGTGTCCGGCGTACCCCCGCTCGGGCGGGAGCGTCGCACGGACGGGTCGAAGATGTTGGCGGCGAAGGCCTCGCGGGCCCGGTACGCCGCGCCGGCGCGCTCCTGGCCGATCTCGCCGAGGCGGATCGTGACGTGCCGGCCGACGTCGCCGGCGTTGAACGCGGGCTTGGTGATGGCCTCGGCGAGCAGGGCGACGGCCTCGCTCAGATGCGAGACCGGCACCGAGATCTCCACGTGCAGCGCGTCGGCGGTGACATCCACGCCGTACGCCGCGCCGTGCCGCTCCAGGGCGGCCGCGAACTCGTTGGCCGATCGCAGCTCGGTGCCTTCGTCGAGCGTGCGCGACATGATCATCGCGACGCCTTCGAGCTCACGCGGCTCGACGGCCAACGGCAGCTCGACCGTGACGCGCACGGTCGCGACGTACTGTCCTGGGCGCTCGAAGACGTGCACCGGGGTGCCGGCCCGGGTCTGCGTGCTGACCGCGGTCGGGAACTTCCACGGCCGCGGCGGCGCGACGGCGGGCGGGGTGGTCACGGCTGGGCTGCTCACTGCTGCTCCCCATCGGTGGTCATGGTCTCTTCAGCGGCCTCGGCGGCAGGTTTGCGGTAGGTGACCTGGGCCCGGCGATCCGCGCGAATCCATTCGGCGGCGACGGCCTGGACCTGCTCGGCGGTGACCGCGCGAATGTCGTCGATGCGCCGGTTGATCCGGCCCGGGTCCCCGAACAGCAACGCGTGGTGCGACAACTCGTCGGCCCGGCCGGAGCAGGTGGAAAGTTGCTCGAGCCAATCGCGCTCGGCCTGCGCCTGCACGGTGAGCAGCTCCTCGTCGGTAACGCCGTCGGCCGCGAGCTTCTCGACCTCCTCGGCGATGGCGTCCTCGACCCGCTGCAGCTCGACGCCCTCGACGGCGATCCCGGTCAACGTGCCGAAGGAGACGCCGCCGATCAGCGGCAGGGCGCCACCCGAGACGGACTGCGCGATCTGCTCGTCGCGAACCAGGCGCCGGTTCAGCCGGCTGCTCTGACCACCAGCGAGTACGTCGAGAGCGAGCGCGCCCGCGTCCAGCTCCGGGCTGCCGTCGGGCGGCAAGCGGAAGAGCATCGTGACGAGGTCGGACGGGACATCCTCGACGACGTCGTCACGGGCTACGCCGTGCAGCGGGCCGATCGTGCCGTCCGGGGCCGCAGGCGGCTGCGGAATCGCGGGAATGTGCCCGAAATAGCGCTTCGCCGCGGTGAACGCGTCCTCCTCGGAGACGTCACCGACGATCGTCAGGACGGCGTTGTTCGGCCCGTAGTGGGTGCGGAAGAAGGCGTGCACGTCCTCCACGGTCGCGGCGTCCAGATCGGCCATCGACCCGATCGTCATATGGCCATACGGGTGGTTGGGGCCGAAGGCCAGCCGGACCAGCCGCTCATACGAGTCGCCGTACGGGCGGTTGTCGTAGCTCTGCCGCTTCTCCTCCTTGACCACGTCGCGCTGGTTGTCCAGGTTCTCCTGGTTGACCGCGTCGAGCAGGTAGGCCATCCGGTCGGCCTCGAGCCACAGGGCCAGGTCGAGGCCGCCGCTCGGCAGCGCCTCGAAGTAGTTGGTCCGGTCGAAGAAGGTGGTCGCGTTCAGGCTGGCGCCGACGGCCTCGAGCAGGGCGAAGTGCTGCCCGGACTCGACATTGCGCGACCCCTGGAACATCAGGTGCTCGAAGAGGTGCGCGAACCCGGTCAGACCAGGCGGTTCGTGGCGCGAACCCACGTCGTACCAGAGGTTCACGGAGACGATGGGCACGGCGCGATCGGAGCTGACGACAACGCGAAGCCCGTTGTCCAGCGTCTGCTCGGCGATGGGGTAGGTCAGCGGCATGACGCCACCCTACGTGGCGATTGGACCTCGTTCACGGCACTGTCCACAGGCCCTTGGACCACTGCGGCCGTTTAGGTAGGTGAACGCTGGATCGGACCAAAGGCTCTAGTCGATCGGGCCTCGACTACCTCTGGTTACCACCAGATGGGCGCGGAGGGGTGCCCGTCATCAGGGGAGGAACAGTTATGACATGGTCCGCTCAGCGCGTCCGCCGGGGGGCGGCAGCGGCCGGTGCGATTGCGGTGGCGACGACGGTGGCTCTGGTGTCCTGCCAACGGGCGCTGCGCTGGAACCGCCCGAGCACGAGATAGGCGAGCAGCAGCGCGATCCCCGAGTCGACGGTCTCGAGCATCAGGTGGACGGCCGGGCTGCGGGAGCCGACGACCAACTCGGGACGGCTCGCGACGATCGCCGTACCGAGCACGCAAGCGGCGACGGCCGCGATCGCCGCCGTCGCCGGACCGCCTGCTCGCCAGCCGCCGATCCGCGCTCCGAGCGTGCTGCTGTGGCCCATGGTCACCGACCGTACGCCCTGAGCGAGCGACGCCGGAAGGGACGCGTGTTGCTACCCCTTGATAGCACCGCCAAGAGCGAAGGCACCGCCCAGTTTCTTGCTCAAAAGCAGGTACAGGATGAGCACCGGCATCGTGTAGATCAGGGAGTACGCCGCGAGCTGGCCGTAGTTGACTTCGCCGTACTGACTGAAGAACGTGAAGATGGTGACTGAGGCCGGCAACCGCTCCGGCGACAGCAGCAGCATGAACGGGACGAAGAAGTTCCCCCACAGGCCGATGAAGGTGAAGATCAGCACCACGGCAATGCCCGGCCACATCAGCGGCAGCACGATCCGGAAGAGCGCCTGCATACTGCCCGCGCCGTCCACCCAGGCCGCCTCCTCCAGCGAGATCGGCACGCCGTCCATGAAGGTCTTCGTCAGCCAGATCGCGAACGGCAACGAGGTGGTTGTCATGAACATGATCGTGCCGCCGATGGTGTCCACAAGGTTCAGCTGCACGAACAGGCCGTAGACCGGCACCATGACTGCAGTAATCGGCAGGCCCGTCGCAAAGAGCACAGTGAGCAGGAATGGCCGGTTGAACTTCGTCTTGAACCTAGACAGCGGATAGGCCGCCAGTACGGCGCAGAGCAGCGTCAGGAGGGCAGAGCCACCACAGAGCACTAGACCATTCAGCATCGGCCTGTACGTCGTGTCGACGTTCAGCACCGCTCGGAAGTTGTTCAGCGTCGGGCTGTCCGGCACCTCGACCCGAAGGCCTGCCGTCGAGTTGATCGAGGCGAATAGCACCCACAGCAGGGGCAGCACGAACACCGCGCCGATCGCCAGAAGGATCAGGTTGGCCGTCAGTTTGCTGACGTGCGCCCGGGTCATGCTGCCTCCGAGTTCAGTCCACGCAGATAGATCAGCGAGAAGACCGCGCCGATCGCCAGCATCACCAGAGCGATCGCTGTGCCGTAGCCGATCTGGGAGAAGCTGAACGCCTGCTCGTACATGTAAAGCGGCAGGGTCTGGCTCTTGGTGCCGGGACCGCCTCGCGTCATCGCGTAGATCAGACCGAACACGCTCAGCGTCTGCAGCGTGATCAGCATCAGGTTGGTCAGGATGGCGCGACTGATCATCGGCAGCGTCACCCACCACAACCGCCGGCCACCAGCGGCCCCGTCCATCTCGGCCGACTCCTCGATCTCCTTGGGGATCTCGCTGAGCGCGGCCGAATAGACCAGCATCGAGAACGCGGTACCGCGCCAGATGTTCGCGATCGAGACCGCGATGATCGGGGCGCCGTACATCCAGTCCTGGCCGTTGAGGCCGACCCTCTCGAGGATGACGTTCAGCGTGCCCTCGGAGTTGAGGAACGCGCTCAGCAGGTACGCCGCGACGATCTCGGGCAACACCCACGCGCCGATCACGGCCGTACCGACCAGCGAACGCACGAGTTTGGTCGAACGCCGCATCAGCAGGGCGAGACCGAGGCCAAGGGTGTTCTGGCCGATGATCGCGGAGATCAGCGTGAAGACCAGGGTCAGCCAAATCGAGTTGATGAACGCGCTACTGCCGAACGCCTTGCGGAAGTTGTCGAAGCCGATGAACTTGACCTCGGCCGCCCCCGTGCCGGTCAGCGCCATATTCGTGAAGGCGGCGTACAGGCAGTAGAGGATCGGGCCGGCCAGGAAGACGACCATCAACGCGATCGAAGGTGCCAACGGCAACATCTTCAAGAACTTGGCACCGCGCGGTGGTCCCACCGGACCGGGTCCCTTGTCGTCTACGGAACCCGGTACGGCGGGGGCGATCGTTGAAGTCACCGCTACTGGCTCTCGGTGGTCGTCTTGTCCTTGCCGACGATGCTCTCGACGGCCTCGTCATAGTTCTTCGCGGCATCCTCAGGTGACGACTGGCCGGTCATCACGGCCTCCATCGCGGTGATGATCTCGTTGGAGACCTTCGGGTACTCCGGCAGTGCCGGGCGGTAGACCGTGACCGACACCAGGTCGGTGAAGAACTGCGTGCTCTTGGCCGAGGACTTGTAGCCCGGGTCAGCCGCGACGTCCTTACGTACGGCGATCTGGGCGCCTTCGGTGGCGTAGCGCGTCGCGTTCTTCTGAGTCTGCAGCGTCTGGATGAACTTCCACGCGGCGTCGGGCGCCTTCGACTTGGCGGGGATGGCCCAAGTCCAACCACCCGACAGCGAGACCTTGCCCTTGCCACTGCCGTCCTGAGTCGGCATAGCGGTCTGACCGAGCACCTCGGACCACTGCGGCCAGGGCTTCGCACCGGACTTCATCCAGTTGTTGTAGAGCCAGGAGCCGTCCAGAGCGATGGCTAGCTTCCCGTTGGGCAGCAGGTCGCTACCGACCTTGTTGCCCCAGTTCGGGTCGAGAGACTGCTTGGGCTGCGGGGCCAGTCCCGAGTCGAAGATCGTCTTGACGAAGCCGAGAGAGTCCTTGAAGCCCTGGCTGCCTACAACCCACTTGGCCTGGTCGAAGTTGTAGAGGGTGTCTTTGGTGCCGTAGAGCAGCATCTCCATGCCCTGCATCGCAGAGGCTTCACCCATCGGCTTACCCGAGTAGACGTTCAGCGGGATGACGTTCGGCACCTTCTCCTTGATGGTGCGAGCGGCCGCCAGTACCTCGTCCCAGGTCTTCGGAGTCCAGTTGGCCGGCAGACCCGCCTTGGCGAAGATCTGCTTGTTGTACCAAAGGGCGCGGGTGTCCGTACCGTCCGGAATGCCGTAGATCTTGCCGTCCTGGCCCTTGGCCGCACCCTTGGCGGTCTCCTCGAACTGGTTCCAGTCCTCCCAGCCCTTGATGTAGTCGTCAAGCGGCTTGAGATACCCCGCGGTGATGTCGGAGTTGATCAGGAAGGTGTCCTCGTAGACGATGTCCGGCGCGGTGTTGGGCGACCGCATCATCAACTGAATCTTGGTGTAGTAGTCGTTCTCACTGGCCACGATCGGCACGATCTCGACGGTCGAGCCCGCGTTCGCCGCCTCGTACTCGGCCTTCGCCGCGGTGAGGAACTTCTTCATCACCGTGCCGGGGCCCCACTGCTGGTAGGCGATCTTGATATTCGCCGGGCCGGAGCTCTGCGATCCGCCGGCGTCGGGCTGCTTGGTGGTCGAACCCTGACCACAGGCCGACAGCGCCAGCAAGACCGCACCTGTGGCGAGGATTCCCGCCCGCTTGAAACCGTTCCTCAGGACCATCTCGTCCACCTTCTGGCAATCGTTGTCATCGCGTCGGGCCGCTCGACCGCAGGGAAAACAGTCGGCCTAGTCCGTGAACTTAGGAGGCTCCGACGGCCGAAGTCAATGGTTGGCAGACAACGTTGTCGCCGCCCCAGCGGGACTTTGACGTAACAATCCGATCACCCTGGCCGCTGACGGCCGGTGACCGCCGCCTACGGGTACGGTCACCATTGCCAGGTCCGCGCCTAGGTGGTGCGGCGGCTGCGCGCGGAGGCGATCGCGACCAGGATCAGACCGAAGGCCAGCCAGGCGGCCAGCACCAGCAACGAACGACCCACACCGGCGCCATCGAAGAACGAGACCGAGCGAAGCGCCGTACCAGCTGCTCCCGGCGGCAGGTATTGCCCGAAAGCTCCCCAGCCACTCGGCAGCATCTCCGGCGCACTGGCCAGACCCGACAACGGATTGCCCAGGAGCATCATCGTGGCGGCGCCGAGACCGAGACCCGGTGATCCGAGCAACCATTCGAGGCCGAGCAGGGTCACCGAGATGGCCGCCACCGAAAACGCGATGATCGAGGCGTTCGCCCAGTAGTTGCCGCCGAGCGAGCCGAGCCAATACTGCAGTACGGCGGTGAGCGCGAGGGCACCCGTCACGGAGAAGGCCAACGCGCCCACGATCCGGCGAGCGCCTGCGCTGACGAGCTGGGTCAACGCCACCGCGGCCAGGATCCCGCCGAGCACCAACGGCAACGCGCCCGCGGCCAAACCGGCACCTCGGGGATCGTCCGCCGGCACCGGGACCACGTCAGTGACGGGAATGACCGTGCCGGGCTGCTGCTGGGCAAGCCTGGTCGCGAGCTGCGTGAGGATCTGCGCGACGGCCGGGCTCGCCGCCGAGGCGGTCAGCACCTCGGGCCCCTTCTCGCCGACCACGATCGCGCCGTACACCTCGCGGTCCTTTATCGCCTCGACCGCGGCGTCGCGGTTGGCCTCGGTCTTCAGTTCGAAGGCGCCGGGCATCGCGCCGTTCAGCGCCGTGGTGATCTGGGCTGCGACCGGCGCTGGCGCCGCGATGGCGATCGGCAGATCCCGCGGCGCGGAACGGGTGGCGGGCCAGGCGAACGCGATCAGCAGCACGGTCAGGACCACCGTCAGCAGCGTGACCACCGCGGCGACGGGCGGCTTGCGCTCCGCCTTCGGTGGGCCTTCCTTGGGGGACTCCGTCGGGATTACGGAGGGGTCCGCTGTCATCGCTGTCTCCTAAACCGAATGCTCGTTCTCTTGGATTTCGAGCCTGGCAGCGAGGGGCTTACTTGTCAAGAACGGACATTCGTTTTATTGTTCACGCCATGCCCAAGGTCACTGACGAACACCGCACTGCCAGGCGCAGCCAGATCGTGATGGCCGCGCGGCAATGTGTGATCCGGCAGGGCTTCCACAAGACGACGATGGCCGATGTCATCAGCGCCTCCGGCCTGTCCGCAGGTGCCGTCTACAGCTATTTCAAGAGCAAGGACGAGTTGGTCGCGGCCATCGCCGACGAGGCCCTCGGCTCGGTCGACCAGGTCTTCCGCGCGATCCTTTCCAGCACCGAGCCGGTCACCCCGGTCGCGGCCCTGCGCAGTGCCTTGGAGTACGTCGTCGAGGTCGCCGATCACCCGGACGGCGACGTCACCCGCGTCGGCGTCCAGGCCTGGGCCGAGGCGCTGCACAACGACGCGATCATGGCCACGGCCAGCGGGAAGTACGCGATGCTGCGCGGGCGCTTCGTCGAGGTGGCCGATCGCGCGAAGGCCGATGGCACGATCGCCGCGGACGCTGATTCGGAAGAGGTCGCGCAGGTGCTGTTCGGGCTCATCCCGGGGTTCATCCTGCAGCGGCTGATCCTTGGCGATGTGACTCCTGCCAGCTATAGCGCGGGTTTCGCCGCTCTCTTCGCCTGACCCCGCTGGCGTTTGGCGCCAGTCTGTTGGGGAGTTTTGTCTACCCCTGATGGCGGTTCAGCGCCCTGGGGACGCCGGTCGCGGATCCGTAGCGTCGGTCGCGCTGACGAAGTACGACGCGAACCGAGGGGCGATCATGAGAAACAAGTACGAGCGCGGGACCGATGCGGTGGACGCGGTGGCGTTGCAGGCTGTACGCCGGGTCTACGGTCGCGGCGGTAATGCCGTCGCCGCGCTCGACGGGGTGACCATCGGCTTCGCCCGGGGCACTTTCACTGCTGTGATGGGCCCGTCGGGGTCCGGTAAGAGCACCTTCCTGCATTGCGCGGCCGGCCTGGATCGGCCCACCTCCGGGTCGGTGTCGATCGACGGCACGCCGCTGGCCGAGTTGAAGGAGGCCCAGCTGACCAGGCTGCGCCGCGACCGAGTCGGTTTCATCTTCCAGGCGTTCAACCTGCTGCCCGCGTTGACGGTCTGGCAGAACGTCACGCTGCCGCTCGAACTCGGCGGCCGCCATCCGGACCGCCGGGCCGTCGCCGCCGTACTGGACCGGGTCGGACTCGGCGACCGGCACAAGCACCGGCCGGCCGAGTTGTCCGGTGGCCAGCAGCAACGAGTCGCGATCGCTCGCGCGCTGGTCGCACGGCCCGCGGTGATCTTCGCCGACGAACCGACCGGCGCCCTCGACACCCGGACCGCCGCTGACGTACTCGACCTCCTGCGCGGACCGGTACACACCGACGGCCAGACCGTGGTGATGGTGACGCACGACCCGGTCGCCGCGTCGTACGCCGATCAGGTCGTCTTCCTCGCCGACGGCGTTCTGGTCGGCAGCCTGATCGCCCCGACGGCCGAGCAGATCGCGGACCGGATGACCCACCTCGGCGCCTGGGCCGACCGTTCCCCTGCCCTTGCTGTGGTTTCTGGTGGTGAGGTCCGATGATCCGCCTCGCCCTTCGTACGCTGCGTTATCGCAAAGGTGGATTTGTCGCCACCTTCGTCGCGGTAGCCCTCGGCGCCGCGATCGTGATGGCTTGTGGCGGTCTGATGGAGACCGGCATCCGGTCCAACATCCCCGCCGAGCGGTACGCCGCCGCGCCGATCGTGGTCGCGGCCGAGCAAAGCCATCGCTGGCAGGCCGGCGACGAAACCCACGCTGTCCCGCTACCCGAGCGGGTCCGGCTCTCCTCTGACCTTGTTCCCATCGTGAGCGCCGTCCGCGGCGTCACGGCGGCCATTCCCGACATCTCGTTCCCAGCCGTTGCCCTGGACAACAACCAGCCTTTGTCCGGTACGGCGCCGGGGCTCGGCCACAACTGGGCGGCGGCCAGTCTCGCGCCGTACCGCCTTGTCACTGGTACGGCGCCTGCGCGGCGCGGGGACGTCGTACTCGACTCCGCGACCGCCACACGTCTGAAGGCTTCGCCAGGGTCTTCGGTACGTCTACTCGTTCGCGGTGAGCCCCGTAGCTTTACTCTTCGCGGCATCGCCGACGGCCCTGCGGCAGCCAGCTTCTTCACCGCCGCCGAGGCCTCGCGGTTGTCCGGACGGCCGGGTCAGCTCGACGCGATCGGCGTGACCGTTGCTCCCGGCACCGATATCACCGCGCTTCGCAAGCAGATCGACTCGGCCGTCTCGGGCCGGGCTGTCGCCTTGCAGGGCACGGAACGCGGGCTCGCGGAACATCCCGAGTTCGCCGATCGGGAGAACCTGATCGCGTTGGCCGGCTCGCTCGGCGGTATCGCCGCGATGACGATGATGTTCGTGGTCGCCTCGACTTTGACGCTGTCCACGCAGCAGCGGCAGCGGGAACTCGCGTTGCTGCGCACGATCGGCACCACGCCCGGGCAGGTACGCCGGATGGTCCTCGGTGAGGCCATGGTCGTTTCGCTGCCTGCCGTGTTGATCGGTTGTCTGCCGGGGCTTGCGCTCGGGCGGTTCCTCTTCGATCGGCTCGCGTCTCAGGGCGTGACGTCGCCGCTGATCAGTTACGAGCAAGGGTGGATCCCGCTCATCGCCGGTGCCGGTGCGGCCGTACTCGCGGCCTTCGGCGCGGCCGTGATCGCCGGACGTCGCGCCGGGAAGGCCCGCCCGGTGGAGGCCCTCACGGAAGCCGGTCTCGGCCGGAAGTGGTTCACCTGGACGCGTTTGGTCGCCGGTCTGCTCTTCCTCGGCGGTGCCGCCGCATTGCTGATCATCACCGCCACCGTGATGAGCGGTCCGCTGGCGAGCGCGACGGCCGGACCCGCGGTGTTGTGCCTGGCGATCGGTGTCGCGTTGCTCGGTCCGGCCATGACGGGCGCCGTGCTCGCGTTGGTGCGCTGGCCCGTGCAGGCGATGGCCGGCGTCAACGGGCGGCTCGCCATACGCAACGTCACCGCCCGCACTGTCGCGATGTCCGCCGCGGTGATGCCGGTCATGCTGGCCACCGGTATCGCGACGGCCAACCTCTACATGCAGACGACTTCGGTAGACGCTGCCGACAAGGCCTTCACCGCGGACCTCCGCGCGGACGCGGTCCTGGTCTCGACCACCGGCGGCCTGACCCCGGACCTGCTCGACACGGTACGACGTACGCCCGGCGTGGCGAGCGCCTCCCCTTACGTACGCAGCCTCGGCGTGATCGACGAACCCGCGCGCGGCCGAACCGAAGACGGCTGGCCCCTGCAAGGCATCGGCAACGACGGCACCACCCAGGTCACAGTGGCCTCGGGATCCCTGCAGGCGTTGACCGGGTCGACCGTGGCGCTGCCGACCACTTTGGCCAAGAAGATCGACCGGCAGCCGGGTTCGACCATCACCATGACTCTCGGCGATGGCACTCGCGTCGACCTGCGGGTAGTCGCGACGTACGAGGCTCGGCGTGGCTACGAAACTCTGCTGCTCCCGGCGACCTTCCTCGCTTCGCACACGACCAACGGTCTGGCGGACCAGATCCTGATCCGCGCCGAACCCGGCGCCCAGCCGGCCTTCGCCTCGCTGCCGCCGGGTGTCGTACTCGCGGATCGGCAGTCGTTGATCAAGAGCAACCAAGAAGGCCTGCAAACCCAAGCGTGGGTGAACTACCTACTGGTCGGCATGATCATCGCCTACACGGCGGTCGCGGTCCTCAACACACTCGCCTCTTCGACCGTACGACGCCGTCGCGAGTTCGCGCTGCAACGCCTGACCGGCTCAACCCGCCTGCAGGTACTCCGCATGATGACAACCGAAGCCCTCCTGGTAGCCGCCGTCGGCCTCGCCCTCGGCACCTTGGTAGCCGTCGCCTGCCTCCTCCCCTTCAGCCAATCCCTCTCCGGCTCGGCCCTCCCCAGCGGCCCGATCTGGATCTACCTGGGCATCGCCGCCACCGCCATCCTCCTAACCCTCACCGCCACCCTCCTCCCAACCACCCTCTCCCTCCGCTCCCACCCCGCCCAAGCCGCCGCCCGCGCCGACTAACCCGTCCTCTCCCCCACCCTGAGCCCGACCCGGCCCCCGGCTCGGGCTCAGGCTGTCGCGCTACCTCGCCTTACCCGCCGCCTCGCCCCACGCGCCGCCTCGCCCTACCCGCCGCCTCGCCTTCACTCGCCGCCTCGCCTTCACTCGCCGCCTCGCCTTTACGCACCGCCTCGCATGAAGACGAGGTCGTTGCCCCAGGCATCTAGAACCCCACCATGTCCGGCCGCCCGCGCGTGCGGCTCCAACTCCCTGAAGAGCTCCCGAACAACCTGAGCCACATCGTCGAAATACACCCGCACCAACCGCGACAGCAGCTCATCGCGCCCCCGCTCCGGCCGACTCAGCGGATAGCGCTCCAACTCCCAAGCCAGGTACTTGTTGTACGGCCGAACCCGACCGTGCAAAGCGAAGACGTACGTGAGGTAGTGAGGGATGGCCTCAGCCCCATCCATCCGGGCGCCGACCTCGTTCCCATCGCGGTCGTTCTTCAGACAGCGATACACGCTGTTGAGAAAGGCATCAAGCACTCCCGGCGCCAACTGGCCCGCCTCAGCCTCCGCCAGCCGCCCTTTCTCCGCAACCAGCCCAGCGATCAACCCATCGGCAGTGTCCTTGAGCACCTTGGCACCCCTAAAGGCATACCGATTCCACTCAGCCCCAGAACCCGCCAACGCATGCGTCCGAAACTCCCCCAACGCCATCGTCGACACATCCAACCGCGCATCCCGCCGCGCCTCACCATCCAACCGCTCCCCCACCTCATCCCCCACCACCAACAACACGTCGTAGTCGGAGTACTCAGTAGCCGTCCCTTCCCGAGCCCGCGACCCACTCAGCACCACCCCAACCACCCCCGCATCCCCCTCAACCCGCCCCACCAACGCCGCAAACTCCCCACTACCACCCTCAGCCCCACCGACGCTCTCGGCCTTCAGGCAGAACGTCTCCTTCCCATGCGACGCCACGGCCTCGCTATCGCTACCGGTCTGAGTCGCGCTGACGGTCTCGCGCGCGCTGGCGCTCTCGGTCTTGGTATCGGTCTCGGTCTCGGTCTCGGTCTCGGCCACCCCCTCAACCAACCACGCACCCAAGGCCGCACGCACACCATTTCCCTCATGCCAGGCCGCTCGACACACGGGCCTAGGTGCGCGTCTATCTAGCGTGTTCGCGTCAAGCGACGGGCACACGGTTATCGGCACGCTCGGGTCAAGCGGCGAGCTCGCAAGCGTCGGCGGGTCGCGGCTAGCGGCGGGTTTGCGGCTAGCGGGCGGGGGTCGGTTCGGCTACGGGTTGGAGGGCGATGGTGGCGGCTTGGACCAGGCCGGCGTTGTGCCGGACCCAGGCGGAGACCGCCAACTGCAGGTCTTCCAGGTCGCGCTCCTCGAGTGCCACTGGAGGTGTGGGCACACTCGCCCCAAGCTCCGCCAGCACCGGCCGCAGGTGCAAGTCGGCCAACAGGCGATGTGCGGGCGACGCCGAGATCGTCACCGGGACCACGACCGATCCGGCCAGCGCATGTGGTGGCAATACGTCCAGGAACGACTTGAGCAAACCGGTGTAGCTGCCCTTGTAGACAGGCGTCGCCAGCACCAGCACCGATGCCGAGGTGGCCAGGTCGATCGCGTCGGCCAAGGCGATCTGGTCCTCCGACTCCCCCACCTGCTGGAACAACGCGGGCGCGAAAGTGACGAGATCGACCAGCGCATCGACCTTGAACGGCGCACCGAGCTCGGAAGCCAGCAGCTCCGCCACGGAGGTTGCCGCGGTCGCCGTCCGCGAGGCGGGCTTCGGATTACCAACGACGGTCACGACGGACTGCGGCCAGATCGGCGGATCGGGCACGATCCGGGGCTCGAAGGCGACTGATGGCATCGGGTAGGTCTCCCAGCAAGAGATCGGACGCAGATGGCGACCTGGTCAACACCCGCGTGGTGATGCTCCGAGCCTAGTCAAAGTCGAGCGCGCTACTCGACTTTCTCACTGGCTGGACGTTTGCTCCGGATCCGGCTGAATACGAACCACGCGAGCGACCCGACCACCGCCACGATCACCACCTTCTGCAGAACCCCGACATACTGCTCGATCAGGTGCCACTGCTCACCCAGCTGATACCCGGCGATGATCAGCAGGCTGTTCCAGATCAGACTTCCGACAGCGGTGAGGCCGAGGAACAACGGCACACTCATCCGTTCGACGCCGGCCGGGATCGAGATCAGGCTGCGCACGACCGGGACCAGCCGCCCGATCAGCACCGCCTTCGGCCCATGCCGCGCGAACCAGCCCTCGGCTTTGTCGACGTCCTCGATCTTGACCAGCGGCAACTTGCCGACCAGCGCTCTAGTCCGTTGCCGCCCGAGCCCGGCGCCCACCCCGTACAAAAGGAGCGCACCGACGATCGAGCCGAGTGTGGTCCACACGATGGCGCTGACCAGGCCGAGTTCTCCCCGGTTGGCGGCGAAACCCGCCAAGGGCAGGATCAACTCGCTCGGCAACGGTGGAAACAGGTTCTCCAAGGCGATCGCCAGCCCGGCGCCAGGGCCGCCGAGCTTCTCCATCAGGTCGACGGCCCAGCCGGCCACGCCACCCATCGGTTCATCGATTGCCGCAGCTGCCTGCGAGGTCACCACCACATTCGTCCAGATCATGTCGTCAACCCTAGGAATGCGGAATCGCCCGCACACTGAGGTTTGCCACCCGATTGGCGACGCTTTTCCACAGTACTGAATTGTGGAAAACCACAGTTTGCAGAGCCTTCTCGCCGACTAACCTCGGGCACATGACAGTGGCAGCGTTGATACGACGAAGCGGGCGGACATTGCTGGGCGTCGCGCTCGGGTCGTATAGCGCCGTGCTCGAGCTGATATTCCTGATCTGGGCCGGCCCGATGCTGCTCGCAGGCAAGGCGATCCCCGCGCTGCGCCCCCCGGTGTTTCGTTGTGCGAGGCAACTGACCAGGCTCGAGCTGTGGCGGCTCGACCGGTTCGGGCCTCATCCAGAGGTCGGCCCGTTCACCGATCGCGCGGCACTGAGGTATCTGGCGGTTCGCTGTGTCGTCGGCTTCCTCGGCGCCATCGTCGTCCTCTTACTATTGCTCGGCCTCGCGGTCGCCGGATCCATGGTCAGCGCCTGGGTGACGGGTGGCTCGTGGAGCATGGTCGAGGACGGCGGCGGTGTCAGCACACCGACGATATTGCTCGCAGCCGTGCCTGGGATCGTGTTGCTCTATCTGGACATCACCGGCCTGAAGGGTGTCGCCGATCTTGAGGTGTACACGGCCCGCCGATTCCTGGGTCCCACGGCTGCCGAGTTGCTCCAGCGCCGAGTCTCGGAGCTGTCGATCAGCCGAGCCGAAGTGGTGCAGGCGGTGAACGATGAGCGTCGCCGGATCGAGCGCGACCTGCACGACGGCGTCCAGCAACGACTCGTCGCTCTCGGGCTCCTCCTCAGCCGGGCGCGCAACAGCGGGGACGCGGCGAAGTCCGCCGACCTCGTCCGGCAGGCTCACGAGGAGTCCGAGCAAGCCCTGCACGATCTTCGAGATGTCGCCTGGCGGGTCTACCCCACCGTTCTGGACCAGCTCGGCCTGCACGACGTGCTCATCGACGTGGCGGATCGCGCAGGCATCCCGGTCACCTTGGCGTACCAGCTCCGCAGCAGACCACCAGCAGCCACTGAGACCGTCGCCTATTTCGTCATTTCCGAGGCGGTCAGCAATGCCGTCAAACACTCTGGCGCCGATCGGCTCGAGATCACCGTCACCCCGATAGGACGGCCCATGCAGGATGCTCCGGAGTCGATCGCCGTGATGATCGCGGACAACGGCCGCGGCGGCGCGGATCCGGGCGGGCGCGGCCTGACCGGGCTGGCCGGGCGCGTGGCGGCGACCGACGGCCACTTCGAAGTGATCAGTCCGCCCGGCGGGCCGACGACCATCTGGGCGGAGCTGCCATGCGGGTGATCCTGGCCGAAGACGCCACGCTGCTGCGCGAAGGGCTGGTGCGCCTTCTCGAGGACGAGGGGCACGAGGTCATCGCCGCGGTCAGCGACGGTGAAGCCCTGGTCAAAGCGGTGGCCGCGGATCAGCCGGATGTCGTGGTTGTCGACGTTCGGATGCCGCCTACCCATACGGACGAAGGGCTGCGTGCCGCGTTAGAGATCCGCCGCCGCTGGGCGGACGTGGGTGTGCTGGTGCTGTCGCAATATGTCGAGCGTTCGTATGCCGCTGAGCTGATCACCGCCGATGCCGATGGCGTGGGCTATCTGCTGAAGGACCGAGTGATGCGAATGGAGGAGTTCCTCGACGCCCTGGAACGGGTCGGCAACGGCGGCGCTGCCTTCGACCCCGAGGTGGTCCGCCAACTGCTCACCCGCAGCACGCATACCGATCCCCTCGGCAGCCTCACCGGCCGGGAGCGCGAGGTGCTCGACCGGATGGCCCAAGGCCATACCAACGCGGGTATCGCCGGCGAACTCTTCATCTCCCAAAGCGCCGTCGAGAAGCACGTCAACGCCATCTTCGACAAACTCAGCATCGCCCACACCTCCGGCTACAGCCGCCGCGTGCTGGCCGTCCTCAGATACCTCGACTCATGACGAACCCACTGAGCAGCCGGTCAAACGGTCGCGGCCGACAGGCGGGCGCGGGCGCGGGCGGCGCACCATGATCGACGCGGTGACGGCGATTGCGCAGAAGTACGGCGTGATGCGGGAGCAGGTGGTGAGCGTGCCTGGTGGGGTGGCGAACCACGTCTTCATGCTTGGGGACGAGCTGGTTCTTCGGATTCCGCGGAGTGCCGACTTCGTGGCGGATTTGCGCAAGGAGGTCGGCGTCATCCCAGTGGCCCGGAAGGCCGGCGTGCGGACGCCCGGGATCGTTGAGTTCAACGAGAGCCTCGATCTGATCGAGTCGCCGTATCTACTGCTCGAGCGGCAACCCGGCACAGACCTCGCAACGCGGAACACCACGGCAGTGCACACCGGCGCGGGGCACACCACCGCGGGACACTCCGCTGCGGGGCACATCGCCGCGGGGCATATCGCGACTCCGCGGACGGCGGACGGGCTGTGGGGCGAGCTGGGGCGGGAGCTCGATGCGTTGCATCGGATGACGCCGGATTCGGTTGGCGCCTTGGCGGGCGTGCCGATCGACCGGCCAGGTGATCCACGGCCGGGTGTTGGGGATCTCGTCCGGCGCGGATACCTCGATGCCGGCACGGCGCGGTGGCTGGTCGGGTGGTTCGACCGGCTGGAGGCGGGATTCCCCGCCGACGAGCGCGTCGTACTTGTGCATGGGGATATCGCCCCGCAGAACCTCATGGTCGATCCGCAAACCGGAGACCTCACCGGCCTGATCGATTGGGGTGATGCCGCCTGGGCCGAACCGGGCATGGAGTTCGCGAAGCTGCGACTTCGGGATGTGGCCGCCGTCTTGAGTGGCGGGCGGTACGGCGAGGTGGATCCGACAGCGATCGCGGCCCGGGCTCTTTGGTATCACCTCAGCTGGGGCGTGTCCGGCCTCGCCAAGGGACCCCGTCCGAGCGAACGGCATTGGACCGCCCCACCCGCCAGCCGATTACTCGGGCTACTCGAGTTCTTCGCCAACGACCCGCCAGCGCCGTGGCACGCCCTCGTCTGACCGGCCCGCGCAGTACGGATTGCGTGCCGGAGCGGTTATATTGCCGGTATGGCAACTACGTTCGAGGTGCTCGCGGAGCCGCGGCGTCGCCAGATCCTCGACCTGTTGCGAGGCGGCGAGCGGCCCGTCGGGGATCTGGTCGACCACCTGGGCTTGAGCCAGCCCGCCGTCTCGAAGCACCTGAAGATCCTTCGCGACGCCGGGCTGGTCGTAGTGCGGCAAGACGCGCAGCGCCGGTGGTATCGCCTGCGGCCCGAGCCACTCACCGAGATCGACGCGTGGCTCGAGCCCTACCGCGACCTTTGGCGCGACCGCCTGTCCGCCCTCGAGCGCCACCTCGACACCATGGACTGAGCCACTGGAACGGGCACCGCTGGATCCACCGCAACTCGCTGGGGTCAGGCGCGGATCTCGGCCACGTCGAAGAGGTTGCCCTCGGGGTCGGCGAGCGTGACCCAGTGCGCGCCGTACTCGTCGTACTCGTTGAGACGTTTGGCGCCCAGGCCGACGAGCCGGTCTACCTCGGCGGACCAGTCGTCGCTGGCCAGGTCCAGGTGCAACCGGTTCTTGCCCGCACGCTCCTCCGGCACCTGGATGAACATCAGCACCGGCGACAAGGCCGGCTCGGCACGGCCGACGGTCGCGAAGAACTCGTTGCCCTCGGCATCTACCGGACGCTCGAAGACCCCGGACCAGAAGGCGGCGAGGCCGGCGGCGTTGGCCGCGTCGAAGGTAACGTGCTCAAGCTGGATGGACATGGTGGAACCCTTCTTTGGTCAAACAACTGGTCGGATGCAACTACTGGGCAGAGCAACACCGCAGCAGAGGAACACCGCGGCAGGGGAATTGCCGGGGCGGGGGCACGGGAATTACTGGCCAGACTTGGTGACAGCCGGAATGGCCTGGATCGGCCAGCACACGTCGGTGCGGAAGGCCGTCTCGTCGGCGGTGGCGTCCGGCCCCACGACGTACAGCTCGCGGATCGGGCCCGGTGCCACCTCGCAGTACTCGGCGACGTGGCTGCCGAGTGCGCCGTACGTGCGGTCGAAATCGTTGAACGGTCCGTCATGCGGCGTGACCGCGAAGAACCCGGCCGGCAGGTCGGTCAGCCCCAGCCCGTCGTACGGCGTCTGGTCGGGCGCGACCGGAAGGAAGGCCATCACCTCGCCGATGTCGTCGGTGAAGAAGCCATCGCCGTACGTCGCACCGGCCGTGGCCGTGATGCCGAGTGCCCCGGCCGTTGCGCCGAGGCGGCCGAAGGTGGTCTCGCACCAGACGTCGATTTCGGCCCGATCGACCTGTGCGGTGATCGTGAGCGCGCGGAAGGCGGGGATGAACCGGTACTCCACCCGGGCCGCCGGCACGGCCAGCGTCAGCATCGACCGCAAGGACGCGATCACCTGCTGCGTCCGGACGAGTTCGCCCTCCATCTGATCCAAGTGCGCGCGCAATGCGACATCCCGTGACGGCACATCCGGCGCCTCGACCACGGCCCGGACCTGCGGCAGCGGCATCTTCAGCTCGCGCAAGCGGCGGATCAGCTGCGCCACCGCGACTTGGGACGTCTCGTACTGCCGGTAACCCGAGGACGGGTCGATCCGGGCCGGCTGCAACAGGCCGATGTCGTGATAGTGATGCAGCGTCTTCACGCTCAGATGCGTGAGCCGGGAAAACTCCCCGATGGTCACCGATGCGGTCATGGGACCAGCATTCACCCTCCGGCTACCGGAGGGTCAAACGCGGAGGCCCAAAAAACCTCACCGGCCCGCGAATAAACCATCGCGAGCCGGTGAGGTCCCTCTTGTAGTCCGCCGTAGTCGTACAGGTCGACTGCCGTCCCGCCGGCCGAGTTGACACCGACTAGGTCCCGTTGGCTCCGACTACGTCCACACAGGTTCCGGTGGCCTCGGCCGCCTGAGCCGGGCTAGCAGCCGACACGCCCGCAACTACTCGACTACTACAAGTTCCACTTCTGATTGGCAGCACCAGAGCAGGACCAGATCTGGAGTGGTGTGCCGTTGGCAGAGTTATTGCCGGTCACATCGAGGCACTTGTTGGCTTGTGGATTCACTAGATCCTTAGAGGCGGTGTAGCTCCACTGTTGGGCTCCACTGCCATTACAAGTCCAGAGCTGCACCTTCGCTCCATCGGCGACCGAGCCCGCACTGACGTCCAGGCACTTGCCGAGCGCCCGCAGGGTCCCGTCGCCCGGACGGTTCCACTGCTGGGCAGAAGTCCCGTTGCAGTCGTACAGGTTCACCGCGGTGCCGTCAGCGCTGTTGGCCCCAGCGACATCGACACACTTGCCGGCCAGACCGGTGATCTGTCCAGTGGTTCCACCGCCGTCACCGCTCTGAGAGCCAGACCACGTGAACGTCGCGGAGGTCTTCGTCGGCAGCGTGTAGACGAACGACTGACTCCCCCAGTTCACCCGAACCGACTGCGAACCACTAGTGGTGTTGAAGGCGATCAAGGCCTTCGAACCGTCAGGGTTCTTCCACGCCACGTTCTTCACGGCACTGTTGGCGTTGGACTCGATACGAGCCGCACCCGGCTTCACGAACTTCGTCAGGTGGCCCATCGTGTAGTACTCGACGGTCTTGTCGACCTGACCCGGCCGGCTACCGCCACGCTGGATCGTCACGAGGCCAGTGCAGACGTTGCACCCGGCACCGACGTACGGAAGCATGTTCTGGTCTTGGCCGAGGCTCCACTTCACCCAGGACTTGCTCCAGTTCCGGGTGTAGTCGATCAGGTTGTTCATGTCCTCGACCTGCTGGTTCGGGATCCACGTACCGCCCGAGTGCTCGGTCATGTAGTGGTTGACCGCCGGGTACTGGTTGTGGACCGTCGTCTGCAGGTTCACGTCACCGCCGTAGCCGTGCCACGCGATCCCGCCGAACAACGGGTCGTTGCGCAACGCCGCGTCGGCCAGCGGGACCGAGCCGAGGTCGTTGTAGTTGCCCCAGTTGTAGTCCAGGATCATCACCTTCGTGGTGATGCCGGCCGCCCGAAATGCCGGGATCAGGTGGTTCTTGGTGAACTCGAGCAGACCCGCGCCGTTCCAGTTCATCGACGCGTAGCCGGTGTCGTCCGTACCGCAACAAGTCGGCTCGTTCTGCACGGAGACGTAGTCGATCCGGTTGCCCTGGGCAGCGTTCTGCTGCACGTACTTCACGAAGTACTGGGCGTACATCGGGTAGTACTCCCACTTGAGCCAACCGCGGTTCGTGAACTTGTTGTTGTCCTTCATCCAGGCCGGCGCACTCCACGGCGCGCCCTTGACCTTGAGCGCCGGGTTCAGCTGGCGGGCCTGTTTCGTCAACGGCACTACGTCCGTGAGGTCGTGGTTGATGCTGAAGTTGCCGAGGTCGCAGCAGGTGTCGTCGTACGAGTAGTTGAACCGGGCAAGGTCCGAGGCGCCCATCGGGTTGCGCATGAACGCGAGGCCGATGCCGTTGACCGGGTCGAACAGGTCGCGCATCACCTGGTTGCGGGTGGTCGCGCTGATCGTGTTGCTGCTGTTGAGCAACCAGGCGGCGCTGTCGGTGAAGGACGCACCGCCACCCTCGAACGTCTGGTACGTCGTGTTCTCGTTGACCGTGATGGTCTGGTTGGCGCTACCACCGGCCGGGCCGAAGTTTACCGGCGTCTGCTGCTGCAGCCCTCGGGTCACGTTGCGGCCTGCGCTGTCGTTCGTGGTGGTGAGCCAGACGTTCACCTGCTCACCGGCGGCATATGCAGGGTCCGCAGGTTTTACGACGGTCAGACCTGCGGCGACAGCGCAGACTGCGGTCAGTCCGGAGATCAGGGTGCGGGCGCGCGGACGTCTGCGCCGGAAGGCCCGGGCGACCGGGGAAGGGCGGCGGTCGCGCCGGGGGTGCGGGGCGGATCGGGGCATGGCGGAATCTCCCTTTGTGCCAAGGGCTTCTACAGGGCGGGCGACCAGCTGGGTCATCCCCGAGTTCCCGGCGTCTGCCCGCGCCGCAACAGCTGGTCACCCCGAGATAACCACTGTGCGTAAGACGTGTCAACGATTGGTAGTAGACTTTTTTCAAGTCTTTAATTAATGCTTAGTCTTGACCGGAACCCTGTTCTACCAGCAGGCTGCCCCTGCGATTCCCCTGCCTCGTTCGTGTCCGCCCCCGTGGCCGGTGCCCCACCGGCCGAGCGAAAGTAGAGGCTCCACGATGCTTGCCAACACCCTGCCCGCCCGCCGACGGCGTCGTCGTACCGCCTTCCTGCTCGCCGCCGGCGCCCTCCTGGCCGGCTCCGGCCTGATCCAGCCCACCGCGACCGCCCAACCGAACGCCCTTCCAGCCGCTCTTCCGGCTGCTCTTCCAGTCACTCTTCCAGCCGCAGACAGTGCGGCAAACGCCGTGAACGCCCCAGCCGCGGTCGGCCCGCTGGTCTGGTCCGACGAGATGAACGCGGCCGCGGGCACACCGCCCAACTCCAGCAAGTGGCGCTACGACATCGGCGGCCACGGCTGGGGCAACAACGAGCGCCAGTACTACACCAACAGCACCCGCAACTCCGCCCACGACGGCAACGGGAACCTGGTGATCACCGCCCGCCGCGAAGGTGGTTACAACTGCCACTACGGACCATGCGAATACACGTCGGCACGGTTGCTCACGGCCGGCACATACGCCAAGCAGTACGGCCGCTTCGAGGCGCGGCTCAAGCTGCCGCGTACGCAGGGTCTCTGGCCGGCGTTCTGGATGCTCGGCGATGGCGGCGCGCAATGGCCGGCCAACGGCGAGATCGACATCATGGAGAACATCGGCCGCGAGCCGAGCAACTCCTACGGCACGCTGCACGGTCCGGGCTACTCCGCCGGTGAGGCCGTCAGCTCGCGCTACACGTTGCCGAACGGCCAGCAGTTCGCCGACGCCTTCCATACCTTCACGATGGACTGGGAGCCGAACGCGGTCACCTGGTACGTCGACGGCCAGCAGTTCGCCCGCAAGACGCCGGCTGATCTCGGCGGCGACCCGTGGGTCTTCAACCACCCGTTCTTCATGATCATGAACGTCGCGGTCGGCGGCCACTGGCCGGGCTACCCCGACGGCAGCACGGTGATGCCGCAGACCATGGCGATCGACTACGTCCGCGTCTACGAGCTGACCAGCGGCGGCGGTGGCCAGATCACCGGCCTGGCGGGCAAGTGCCTCGACGTTGCCGGCGCCAACTCGGCCGACGGTACGACGGTCCAGCTGTACGACTGCAACGGTACGGCGGCCCAGCAGTGGTCCCGCCCAGGTGACGGCACCATCCGCGCCCTCGGCAAGTGCCTGGACGTCGCGAACGCCGCCACCGCCAACGGCACCCGCGTCCAGATCGCCACCTGCAACGGGAATGCCGCGCAGCAGTGGACCTACACGGCCGCGAAAGATCTAGTGAACCCAAGGGCGAACAAGTGCCTTGATGTCACCGGCAACAACTCGGCCAACGCCACGCCTGTCCAGATCTGGGACTGCGGCGGCGGCGCCAACCAGAAGTGGACCATCAGCTAGCCCGCAATCCCGCAGGCGGAATCGCCAACGTCCGACGGCCAAGCCCCAGGCCTTCGGACGTTGCCGCTAATCCTTTGCACTCATTCGTCGGAATCCGCCCTCTTCCCGCCGCGAACCTGTACAAGTTCGTGGTGCTGAGAGGGCGGATTCCGACGAATGAGTGCAAAGGATTTTGGTGTTAGGCGCGGTGGGACTTGATGAGGGTGGCGTAGTGGTGGCCGCTGGATTTTAGGGTGCGGGTGCCGGTGGGGTAGTCGACGTAGGCGAGGCCGAAGCGGGGGGCGTAGCCGTAGGCCCATTCGAAGTTGTCGAGCAGGCTCCAGGCGAAGTAGCCGGCCAGGGGTGCGCCTTGTTCGACGGCTCGGGCGCAGGCGGCGAGGTGGTCTTCGAGGAAGCGGGTACGCGGCTCGTCGTCGACGTTGAACGACGCGTCGGGTGTATCGACCCAGGCCGAACCGTTCTCCGTCACGTAGATCTTCTCCGCGCCGTACTCCTTGGTCAGCCGGAGCAGCAGGTCCTCGAGACCCCCCGGATGGACCTCCCAGTCGAGCATCGTGCGCTCGGGATTAGGGCCCTCGACCTGGCTGAAACCCAGCACTGGCACGGTTTCGTCGGCCTTCACGATCTGCCGGAAGTAGTAGTTCAGCCCGATGAAGTCCGTCGGCGCCGCGATGATGTCGGTATCACCTGGCTGCTCGGGCAGCTCCACGCCGTACTGCTCGACCATGTCCGTTGGGAAACCGCGGCCGTTGACCGGGTCGAGCCACCAGCGGTTGATGTGGCCGTCGGCGATTCGGGCGGCGCGGCCGTCTTCGGCGGAGTCGGTCGCGGGCTCGATCGGGCTGAGGTTCACGACGATGCCGACCGAGGCGTCCGGTGCGGCAGCACGCAGGGCCTGTACGCCGAGACCGTGTGCCAGCAACAAGTTGTACGACGCGCGCACGGCGGTCGCGGGGTCGGTGATGCCCGGCGCCATCCGGCCTTCCCAGTGGCCGATCCACGCCGAGCACAGCGGCTCGTTCAACGTCACCCAGTCGTGCACGCGATCGCCGAGGCGCTCGCCCACGACCGTCGCGTATTCGGCGAAGCGGTACGCCGTGTCGCGCTCCGACCAGCCGCCGAGATCCTGCAGCGCCTGCGGCAGATCCCAGTGATACAAGGTCAGAAAGGGTTTGATGCCCTCGGCAAGCAATCCGTCGACCAGGCGGTCGTAGTAGTCGAGCCCGGCCGCGTTGACCGCGCCCGAGCCTGTCGGGATGACCCGCGGCCAGGCGACGGAGAACCGGTACGCGTCGACGCCGAGTTGCTTCAGCAGGGCGATGTCCTCGGTCCAGCGGTGGTACGAGTCGCACGCGACCGCGCCGGTATCGCCATTGTCGATCGCGCCCGGGGTGTCGCAAAAGGTGTCCCAGATGGACGGCAGTCGGCCGTCGACGTCGATGGCGCCTTCGATCTGGTACGCCGAGGTGGCGCTGCCCCAGACGAAATCCTGGCCGAGCGCGGTCAAGTCTGGCATCTGCGAACCCCCACGGAGAAGAACTTTTTACACACGATAGTTGAAGTCGTGAATCCGGCCTAGCCGAACGTCCATCCGGTGGAATCCCCGCAGCAGGAATTCCGAAAAGTCAGCGGGCGCGGGCGATCAGGGCGTCTGGGCGGGTGGCGCCGCCTTCGCGGAGGAGACGGAGGACCGGGAGGGTGGCCGCGCCGAGCGCGACCGCGTCCTGGCCGAGCTCGCACAGCACGATCGATACCTGGGCGAACGGCTGGCGCAGCGCATGGTTGGCCGTGGCCTCCCGCAACTGCGGCAGATACCGCTCGCCCAACGCCAACCCGGCCCACCCGCCGAGCACGATCCGCTCGGGGTTGAACAGGTTGACCAAGTTCGCAAACCCCGCCCCGAGATACCCGATCGTCTCGTCCACCACGCCCGCGGCGATCTTCGACGACCCCGCCAACTCGAGCAACGCGACGAACGCCGACTCCTCGTCAGCACCAGGCGCGGGCTTCCCCCGGTTGGCCAGCCGGAATCGATCCAGCACCCCCTCGGCCCCGACGTACGCCTCGAGGCAACCGGATGACCCGCACCGGCACTTGCGCCCGCCGTACGCGATGGTCGTGTGACCCCATTCGCCGGCACTACTCCGCGCACCGCGGTAGCTCAATCCGTTGGCGACAAGGCCGGAGCCGACGCCGGACCCGACCAGTGCGACGACGGCGTGTTCGGCACCGCGGCCTGCGCCGAACCACATCTCGGCCTGGCCAAGGGTGTTCGCGCCGTTGTCGACCTCGACCGGCACCGTCGTACCGGCTTGCAACATGGCACCCAGCGGTACGGCGTCCCAGCCGAGCGTCTGCGCGTGCACGACGGCATCGGCCGGTCCCTCCACGATGCCCGCGACGGCGACACCGAGGCCGAGCACCTGCGACGGCGAGACGCCGGCTTGCGCGGTCACCTCGCCGAGGCCTTGCAGCACCCGGTCGACCACGAGGGACGGCTCGGGCGTCGGCGACTCGATCGGATACTCGACGGCGGCCAGCACCTTCATCGCGAGGTCGAACAGCTCGACGCGGACGCGCGTCTCCCCCACCTCGGCGCCCGCGACGGCCCCGAACCCGGGCGCGACGCGGAGCAGTACGCGCGGGCGGCCGCCGTCGGACTCGACCGAACCGGCCTCCTCTACGACGCCTTCGTCCAGCAGCTCACCGACCAGGTTGCTGACGCTCGCGGCGCTCAGCGACGTCTCCCGGACCAGCTCGAACCGGCTCAGCGGGCCGGACCGGTAGATGCTGGTCAGGATGACGGACCGGTTGGACCGTCGCATATCGCGGACCGTGGTCCGACGTGACTCCATCGCGTGCTCGCCCCACCTGTCTGTGCCGGCCCTGAAACGCCCGAACGAAGCGCCCAGCCATCATGCACCAGCAGCTGAGGGCTAGCGCGCATGAGAGCGCTCTGACAGGCTGGCGTCAGCGCATGAGAGCGCTCTTACGGATGAGCTGGGAGATTTGAGCGTGACAACGAAAGACCTTTCAACACAGTTCGGTCACGACGTCGACTTCGTTACCGAACCGTGATTGACGTGACCTGAACCACTCGGCTTTAGTTCTCGGAACCGCTTCCGAAACCGGTTCCGAACACTCCGTTCACGGTTCGGAAACAAGCCCCAACCGCCCGAGGGGAGTTCAAATGTCGATCACGATCGCCGACGTCGCGGCCCGAGCAGGGGTCAGCAAGACCACTGTTTCGCGAGTCCTGAACGGCAAGGGCGAGCTGGACCTGCGTACGGCCGAACGGGTCCGCCAGGTGATCGCCGAGCTCGGTTACGTGCCCAGCGCACGAGCCGTCGGCCTGGCTCGTGGCCGTACCCGGATCGTCGGCATGCTGGTGCCCTCGCTGACCTGGCCCTGGATGGGCGAGGTGCTGCAGGGTGCCGTCGACGTGGTCGAGACCGAGGGCTACGGCCTGCTGCTGTTCACCTGCAACCGGGGTGAGGAGTCGATGCAGCAGTTCGCCTCGCAGGTCTCGGCGCAGTCGTTCGACGGTCTGCTGGTGATCGAGCCCGAGGGCACGCTGGCGTACATCGAGCAGCTGCACGCCCGTGGTCTGCCGGTCGTGATGATCGACGACCGCAGCAAACAACCAGTCTTCCCGTCGGTGGCCACCACCAATGTCGACGGGGCCGAGGCCGCCGCCCGGCACCTGATCGAGCTCGGCCGCAAGCGCCCGCTCGTGATCACCGGTGTCGAGCGCTTCGGCTGCACGCAAGAACGGCTCAGCGGTTTCCGCGACACCTACGCGGCCGCCGGTATCGAACTGGATCCACGGCTGGTCTTCGAGGGTGACTTCACCCACGACTGCGGCCGGCGCGGGGTCCAGTACGCGATCGACTCCAAGCTCGAGTTCGACGCGATCTTCGCGCACAACGACCTGACCGCCGGCGGCGCCATCCAAGCCGTCCGGGAGTCGGGCCGGACAGTTCCCGGCGACGTCTCCGTGGTCGGGTTCGACGACATCCCCTACGCCCAGCACACCGAGCCACCGCTCACCACGGTGCATCAGCCGATGCGCCTGATGGGTCAGGCCGCGGCCCGGATGCTGATGGGCTACTTCAACGGTCAACCGCTACCCGAGGAACCCACCGTGCTGCCCACGACGCTGGTCGTGCGTGGTTCGACCGCCCCGGCGTAGCCCGACGAGCCGCCGCGACGGCGAGGTACCTGCCCGTGCCTCGCCGTCCAGGCTCTCTCCCCCTGCATCACCTAGGCGAGTAGTAACCGTCAGTCATCCGTCCAACAAGCTGTGACCGATCAACAGGAGGAACGTCATGCGAGCTCGACGTACAGTCGCTCTCGCCCTAGCGGGCGTGCTCGCGGTAGCCATGGCTGCCTGTAGTGGTGAATCGAACAACAACAGCGGCTCGAACGGCCCGGCCACCGTGCTGAACGTGGGCATGCCGAACGGCCCGCAGACCGAGAACCACAACCCGTTCCTCGGGTCGTCCTCGGGCGCCTCGCTCGGCTACCGGTGGATGATCTACGAGCCGCTGGTGATGCTGAACTCGATCAAGCCGGCCGAAGAAGGCAAGCCGTGGCTGGCGACCGAGTGGAAGTGGGCCGACAACTTCACCAAGCTGTCGTTCACGATTCGCGACGGCGTGAAGTGGTCGGACGGCAAGCCGATGAGCGCCGAGGACGTGGCGTACACGTTCGAGCTGCGCAAGAAGAACGCCGGTCTGAACCCCGAGGCCATTCCGTACGGCGAGATCAAGCAGACCGGGAGCAAGGTCGACCTGACCTTCACCAAGTCGCAGTTCGTCAACCAGGCCAAGGTGCTGACGACCTTCGTCATTCCCAAGCACATCTGGTCGGCGGTCAAGGACCCGACGACGGACGTGGTGAAGAACCCGATCGGCACCGGCCCGTACACGCTGAAGTCGTTCACCCCGCAGACCACCACCCTGACGGTGCGCGCCGAGTACTGGCAGGAGCTGCCGAAGGTCAAGGAGCTGCGCTACACGTCGTACAACGACAACAACGCGCAGACCACGGCGCTGGCCAACGGCGCCTCGGAGTGGAGCTTCGTCTTCATCCCGAACTACAAGACCGTGTACGTCGACAAGGACCCGGCGCACCACAAGCTCTGGTTCCCGGCGAACCTCGGTATTCACGGTCTGTGGATCAACACCCAGAAGAAGCCGTTCGACAACCCCGCCCTGCGCCGCGCGATGGACAAGGTGATCAACCGCGACGACATCTTCCTGCAGGGTGAGGCCGGGTACTTCTACCCGAAGATCGAGAGCGTGACCGGTATCCCGACCCCGGCCGGTGAGTCGTTCATCGCACCCGAGTTCAAGGACGCGATGCACAAGGTCGACGTCGAAGGCGCGAAGAAGGAACTGGCCGCCGCCGGCTTCAAGCTCGAGGGCGACGTGCTGTCGGACCCGAGCGGCAAGCCCGTCACGATCACGCTGACCGACCCGGCCGGCTGGTCCGACTACATCACCGACCTCGAGATCATCAAGGACAACCTGTCCACGATCGGGATCAAGGCGACCGTCGACAAGGCGAACCAGGACGCGTGGTTCAAGGCCGTTGACGAGGGCAACTTCGACGCCACGATGCACTGGACCAACGGTGGCGCCACGCCGTACGACATCTACCAGAACATCATGGACGGCAAGATCTACAAGCCGCTCGGCAAGGGTGGCGTCTCCGGCAACTACGGCCGCTTCCAGAACGCCGAGGCCACCAAGGCGCTCGACGAGTACGCCAACGCCACCAACGACGCCGCCCGGACCAAGGCGCTGAACACGCTGCAGAAGATCATGGTCGAGCAGATGCCGATGGTGCCCACCTCGGCGTCGAACGTCGGCGGTATGTACAACACGAAGAACTGGATCGGCTGGCCCGACGAGCAGAACCAGTACGCGCCGGCCCAGCCGACGCAGCAGAACGCGCTGCAGATCGTCCTCAACCTGAAGCCCGCTGCTTCGTGACCTTCTAGCCCGCCTGGACAGGGAATCGGACCGCCCTCCGGTTCCCTGTCCGGGCGCTCTTCACCGCCACGATGAGTCCCAGCTAGGAGTCCAGGCATGACGGCCACCCCCACGGCTCAGACCACGTCCGATGTGGTCCTCGAGGCAGAAGGCCTCACCAAACACTTCTCCGTACGACGCGGCGTTCGCGACCTCCTGACCAGGGAGAAGCACGCGGTCCACGCCGTCGACGATGTCACCGTGACCCTGCGACGCGGCCGCGTGACGGCCCTCGTGGGCGAGTCCGGTTCCGGCAAGTCGACCGTCGCGCGGTTGCTCGCCCAGCTGTACCCGCGCACCGGCGGCGATATCCGCCTGCACGGCAAGAGCATCACCGTGAAGGGCGGCCGGCCCTTCCGCCGGTATGTCCGGCAGGTCCAGATGATCTTCCAGGACCCGTTCGCCTCGCTGAACCCGGTGCACACCGTGCGGTACCACCTGACTCGCGCGCTCAAGATCCACGGCAACGCCGGTAAGGGTTCCGCCGAACTGGAGAAGGCGCTCGAGACCTTGCTGCAGCGGGTCCAGCTCGTTCCGGCGGAGCGCTATATCGACAAGTTCCCGCACGAGCTGTCCGGTGGCCAGCGCCAGCGGGTCGCGATCGCCCGCGCGCTCGGGGCGAATCCCGAGGCCCTGCTGGCGGATGAGCCCGTCTCGATGCTCGACGTCTCGATCCGCCTCGGCGTCCTGAACCTGCTGCGTGATCTGAAGGATCGCCTCGATCTGGCCATTCTCTACATCACCCACGACATCGCCTCCGCGCGGTACTTCGCGGACGAGACGTTGGTGATGTACGCCGGCCGCATGGTCGAGGGCGGTGATTCCGAGACCGTGACGCAGGCGCCGGCCCATCCGTACACGCGGCTGCTGATCGAGAGCGCGCCCGATCCGGACCGGATGACCGCTGTCGGGCCGGACGAGGTGCCGGAGGACAAGGCCGGTGGCGAACCGCCGAGCCTGATCCGGCCGCCGTCGGGCTGCCGGTTCCACCCGCGCTGTATTCACGCGATGCCGAAGTGCTCGACCGACCTGCCGCCCCGGTTCGACCTGCCCGATGGCGAGGGTCACTGGGCCGCCTGCTGGCTTTACGAGATCACCGAGAAGCCGCAAGGAGTGAAGCTGTGAAGTTCCTGCTGCAGCGGATCGCGTTCTATCTCTTCACCGCGTGGGCCGCGATCACGATCAACTTCTTCATCCCGCGGCTGATCCCGGGTGACCCGGTCACCTCGCTGATCAACCGGTACCAGGGCCAGATCAGCACGGAGGCGCTCGACTCTCTCTATGTGCTGTTCGGGTTGGATAAAGACGCCAGCATGTGGAGTCAGTACGTCGACTACTGGGGCCAGCTGTTCAGCGGCGACCTTGGATTGTCCTTCACGTTCTTCCCGACGCCGGTGGCATCCGTGATCGGGCAGAGCCTGCCCTGGACGGTCGCGCTGGTCGGTATCACCACTATGGCCAGCTTCATGATCGGCACCTTCCTTGGCGTGCTCGCCGGTTGGCGTCGTGGTTCGTGGATCGACGGATTGTTGCCGGCGACAACGTTCCTGTCGTCGATCCCCTACTTCTGGCTCGGCCTGATCGCGATCGCGTTGTTCGCCGGTCAGGGCAGCTACTTCCCCTCGTCGGGTGGTTACGAGCCCGGCCTGGTGCCGAGCTGGGACGGCGAGTTCATCGGCAGCGCGATCCGGCACAGCCTGCTGCCCGCGATCACGATCCTGATCTCGTCGGTCAGCGGCTGGATCCTCGGCATGCGGAACATGATGATCACGGTCGCCTCCGAGGACTACATCACCGTCGCGCACGCCAAGGGCCTGTCCGAGCGTCGCGTCATGGTCGGGTACGCCGCCCGCAACGCGCTGCTGCCGAACGTGGCCGGGTTCGCGTTGTCGCTCGGCTTCATCGTCGGCGGCACGCTGCTGGTGGAGATCGTCTTCTCCTATCCCGGCATCGGCTTCAACCTGTTCCAGGCGGTCGGCTCGAAGGACTACCCGCTGATGCAGGGCGTCTTCCTGGTCATCACCTTGTCGGTCCTGGTCGCGAACCTGATCGCCGACGTGGCCTACCTCGTCCTCGACCCGCGCACCCGCAAGGAGGGCTGAGCATGTCCGTCTCCGCCAGCACCGCCACCACGGTCGGACCGGACGGCCCGGTCGTCGCCGCCGAAACCGCGCCCGCGGCGAAACGGCAGCGCCTGCGCTTCGTCGCCAACGGCAAGGCGGCCACCGGTCTCGTCGTACTCGCCTTCTTCGTCTTGATCGCGATCATCGGTTCGTGGATCGCGCCGTTCGACCCGTCCGCGCGTAGTAGCGACATCCTCCAGGGGCCATCCGGTAAGCACTGGTTCGGCACCACCCACCTGGGCCAGGACATCTTCAGCCAGATCCTGGTCGGCACCCGGGGCGTTATGTTCGTCGGGCTGCTGGCCGGCGTCATCGCGACTGTGCTGTCCGTGCTCATCGGTGTCAGCTCGGGCTTCCTCGGCGGTGCCGCCGACGAGGGACTGTCCGCACTGTCGAACGTCTTCCTGGTCATCCCGGCCCTGCCGCTGATCATCATCGTGGCCTCCACCATTCCCGGCGCGGGTGACCTGATGGTCGCCCTGGTCATCGGTTTGACGTCGTGGGCATGGGGGGCTCGAGTGTTGCGGGCGCAGACGTTGTCGCTACGACGGCGGGATTACGTCGAGGCCGCGCGCGCCACTGGTGAGAGCACCTGGCGCATCGTCTGTGTCGAGATCCTGCCGAACCTGACCGCGATCATCGCCTCCAGCTTCGTCGGCACGGTGATCTTCGCCGTCATGTCCGAGATCACGCTGGCCTTCATCGGTATCTCCACCATCTCCGAATGGAACTGGGGCACGATCCTGTTCTGGGCGCAGAGCCAGCAGGCCCTTGCCCAGGGCGCCTGGTGGTGGTTCGTACCGGCGGGTCTGGCCATCGCCATCCTCGGTACCGCGTTGTCGCTGATCAACTTCGGCATCGACGAGTTCGTCAGCCCGCGACTGCGCAACAGCGGCAAGACCAAGGTGAAGACGGTCGACGGCCGCACCGTGCGGATGCGGGTCGGGTTCACTCCCGTCCTCGGCACCCAGCCGCTCGCCACCCCCGTTCTCCGTCCGGCCCCGGCCGACGACGACAAGGTGAAGGACGTCGTGCGATGAAGCCACCCGTGCTCGAGATCAAGAACCTCAACGTCGACTACGGCCTTGGTGACAAGGCGGTCCAGGCGGTTCGCGACGTCACGCTGACCTTGCGCAAGGGCGAGGTGCTCGGCCTGGCCGGCGAGAGTGGCAGCGGCAAGTCGACGCTGGCGTACGGCGTGACCCGGCTGCTGCCGCCTCCGGGCGTGATCAGCGGCGGCTCGGTCATCTACCACCCGCCGAACGGGCAGCCGTACGACGTGATGAGCCTTTCCGACCAGGATCTGCGCAAGTTCCGTTGGGCCGAGACGTCGATCGTGTTCCAGGGTGCGATGAACTCGCTGAACCCGGTGCACAAGGTCTCGACCCAGTTGCTCGACGTACTGAAGGCCCACCAGCCACACACCACTCCGGCCGCCCGGATGGCTCGCGCGCGGGAGTTGCTCAAGCTGGTCGGTATCTCCGGCGACCGGATGGAGGCGTACCCGCATCAGCTCTCCGGCGGTATGCGCCAGCGGGTGATGATCGGGATGGCGCTCGCGCTCGAACCGCAGGTCGTGATCATGGACGAGCCGACCACCGCGCTCGACGTGGTGATGCAGCGGCAAATCCTGGCCCAGCTGGTCGAACTACGCGAGCGGCTCGACTTCTCAGTCCTGTTCATCACGCACGACTTGTCCTTGCTGGTGGAGTTCTCCGACCGGATCGCGATCATGTACGGCGGTCGCATCGTCGAGGAGGCGCGGGCGGCCGACCTCTACCGGGACAGCCTGCATCCGTACAGCGAGGGCCTGCTGAAGTCGTTCCCGGCGTTGCGTGGTCCAAAGAAGGAGCTGGCCGGTATCCCCGGTTCGCCGCCGGACCTGCGCGGGATGCCCACGGGGTGTGCGTTCCACCCGCGCTGCCCGCACGCCTTCGACCGGTGCTCGACGGAGATCCCGCTGCTCGGTAATCCGACCGTCCGGACCGATGCAAGCCGATCGGTCGCCTGCTGGTTGCACGAAACCAACCTCACCCCGGTCGCCTGACCTTCCGAAGGGAGTTCGTACGGCACGCGGTCCACCGCGCGCCGTACTCCGCCTATGAACACTGTTGCCGCGCCTGTGGCCGTATCTGTTTCCGAGCAGGATCGAGCGCTGATCGCGAGTCTGCCGACCGACTTCCGCTGGGGTGTCGCCACCTCGTCGTACCAGATCGAGGGCGCGGTGGACGTCGACGGCCGCACGCCTTCCATCTGGGACACCTTCTGCCGGGTGCCCGGTGCGGTGCACGAGGGTGACAACGGGGATGTCGCCTGCGAGCACTACACCCGGATGCCCGCCGACGTGGCCATGCTGAAGGATCTCGCGATCGACAGCTACCGGTTCTCGGTGGCGTGGCCGCGCGTGCAGCCGCGCGGGCGTGGGCCTGTGAACCCGGCCGGCCTGGCGTTCTATGACCGACTAGTGGACGAATTGCTTGCTCAGGGCATCGATCCGTGGCTGACGCTCTATCACTGGGATCTGCCGCAGGAGCTCGAGGACGCGGGCGGTTGGCCGGCGCGGGATACGGCGTACCGGTTCGCGGACTACTCGATGCTGGTGTTCGACGCGTTGCAGGATCGGGTCAAGAACTGGACCACGTTGAACGAGCCGTGGTGTTCCGCGATGCTCGGGTATGCCTATGGGTTGCACGCGCCTGGTAAGCAGGATTTCCCGGCCGCGATGAACGCCGTACATCACCTGTTGCTTGGGCATGGTCTTGCCACCAAGGCGATGCGGGCGGCCGCGTCTGCGCCGATCGACTTGGCCATCGTGCTGAACGCCGCGACGGCGTACCCGGCTACTGACGCTGTTGAGGATGTCGAGGCGGCGCGACGGGCCGACGGGATGGGGGCGCGGATCTACCTCGACCCGTTGGTCCATGGGCGGTATCCGGCTGACGTCGTGGCCGACCTGGGTAAGCGTGGGATCGAGCTGCCGATCCAGGATGGCGATTTGGAGATCATCTCGACGCCGATCGACGTACTCGGGCTGAACTACTACTTCAGCCAGAAGTTCAGCGGGTCGGACGAGAACGGCCGGACTACCGACGACGAGGGTAATCCGATCAGCCGGACGCTTCCGCTCGGCCGGCCGACGACGGCGATGGACTGGGAGATCGTGCCTGAGGGCTTCACCGATCTGCTGGTGCGGATCAGCAAGGACTACCCGGGGATCCCGCTGGTGGTGACGGAGAACGGTGCCGCCTTCGAGGACGAGGCGGACGAGAACGGCTACGTCACCGACGACGGCCGTACGGCGTACTTCGTCTCGCACGTGGCAGCTGTCGCGGCCGCGCGCCAGCAGGGCGCTGACGTACGCGGCTACTTCGCCTGGTCCCTCATGGACAACTTCGAATGGGCCTACGGCTACGACAAACGCTTCGGCATCGTCCGCGTCGACTACGACACCCAAAAGCGCACGCCGAAGCAAAGCGCCCTCTGGTATCGCGACACCATCCTCACCACCCGCGGCGCTTAGAAGCAACTGTCGGCAGGTGGGGTGCCGGTAGTGAAGTAGGCGTTCAAGGTCCCCGCGAGTGGTCGCGTGCTACCCGACCACTCGCGGGGTTCAGAAGCGACCACTCGCGGGAGGTACGAACGCGGACGTTCAGCGGAGGCGGTCTTCAGGCGTCGTCGGTGGCGGTGGAGCGGGCGCGGTCCAGGTCGAACAGGGACTTGGCGAGTAGGGCGCTCGCGGCGTGGGCCGCGCGGTCGGAGTCGCGGTCGCGGATGGCGTCCAGCACGGCGGCATGAGCCGGTGTGGGGTCGTCGTCCGCGACGGCTCCGTGGACGAGGGAGTCGCGAGCGGCAAGGCCTGCCTCCAGGACGACCTCCATCCGCAGCAGCAACTCGTTGTGGGTGGATGCCAGCAAGGCACGGTGGAACGCCAGGTCGGCATCGACCGCGTCACCGTCACCCTTTGCTGCCGCGGACATGCGTTCGAGGGCTTGCTCCATGGTGGCGATGTCCTGGTCGTCTCGCCGGATCGCTGCCAGCCGGGCACTGGCCGGTTCGATGATGCCGCGGACCTCGGCCAGATCGTCCAGGAACTGGCTGTCCTCGCGGCCGTGGAACTGCCAGCGGATCATGTCCGGGTCGAGCAGGCGCCACTCGCTGCGTGGCTGAACGAACGTGCCGCGCTTCTGCCGCGCATCGACGAGGCCTTTCGCCTTGAGCACGCGGAGCGACTCACGAAGAACGGTCCGGCTGATGTCCAGCTCGGCCTCCAGCGCGACGATGTCGAGGGTCTCGCCTTCGGCAATTTGGCCGCCGACGATGCGCTGGCCGAGTTCCTCGACGACCTCGCCGTGGATGCCGCGACCGCCGTAACTGCCTGCCTGCCGATTCGTGTTCATAGGGAATCCTTTACCACCCTCCAGCCTCCGTCGACGGTGGGGCCTTCCCAAGCGCCACCGCAACTTTACATGAAAACATTAATTACTATTACATCTTGACAGCATCGACCTCCGGGGCCACGCTCGCAGTGGATCGAATCCGGCCAGACGGGCCGGCCACTACCGATGGAGGAGGCGACGCGTGGCTCAGCCGCTCGTGCACGAACGAGGACGCCTGCTGGCTCGGCAGGAGTCCAAGGGCTGGTTGTTCGTCGCCCCGTTCCTGGCCGTGTTCGCGCTCCTGTTCTTGGCGCCGATCGGATACGCCTTGTACCTGAGCCTGTTTCGCGAGCAGACCTTCTTCGGCGGCAACGTGTTCGTCGGCCTGGGGAACTACGCCGATGCCCTGAGCGACGCGAAGCTGCTGGAAGCGGCGGCCCGGGTGCTGGTGTTCTTCGTCATCCAGGTCCCGCTCATGCTGGTGCTGGCGTTGCTGGCGGCGCTGGCCATCGACAGCGCGCGGCTGCACGCGGCGGGCATGTTCCGGTTGGTGATCTTCTTGCCCTACGCGGTTCCCGGCGTGGTCGCGGTGCTGATGTGGGGATACCTGTACGGCGACAAGTTCGGGCTGGCCGGCGATCTGAACAACCTGCTCGGAACGGCGCTCCACCCGCTCAGCGGCAGCTGGATGCTGCCCGCGATCGCGAACATCGTGACCTGGGAGTTCGTGGGTTACAACATGCTCGTCTTCTACTCCGCGCTGCGCACCATTCCGGAGGAGCTGTACGAGGCGGCGGCGATCGACGGTGCGGGCCCGATCCGGATCGCGCGAGCGATCAAGCTTCCCGCGCTGCGCGGTGCGCTCGTGATCGTCACGATCTTCTCGATCATCGGTACTTTCCAGCTGTTCAACGAGCCGAACATCCTGCGCTCGCTGGCGCCGAACGAGATCACGACCTTCTACACGCCCAACATGTACGCCTACAACCTGTCGTTCGCCGGACAGGAGTTCAGCTACTCGGCCACCGTCGCGATCATCATGGGCGTCTTGACCGCGGCCATCGCGTATGTCCTGCAGCTGCGTGGTTCCCGGGAGGCGCTGTGAAAGCCAGTGCCGGGAGGCGGCGTTCGCTGCGACTGCCCGTGGTGCGGCGCAGGAAACCGACCTTGAAGCCGCGGAAGTCGCCGCTGTTGACCGGCGTGATGGCGATCTTCCTGATCTACACGCTGGTCCCTCTGGTGTGGCTGCTGATCAGCGCCACCAAGACCCAAGACGACCTGGTGTCCACCGCGGGCTGGGAGCTGGGTGACACGTTCGCCCTGTTCTCCAACGTGCGGGAAACGCTGACGTATCGCGACGGCATCTTCCTGCGCTGGGTCGGCAACACTCTGCTGTACGTCGTACTGGGGGCCGGCGGTGCGACCGCGCTGGCAACCGCCGCCGGCTACGGCCTGGCGAAATACCGGTTCCGCGGCCGACGGGCGGTGTTCGCGCTGCTGCTCGGATCCATCGCGGTGCCGGGTACGGCGTTGGCGGTCCCGACGTTCCTGATGTTCTCGTCGATGGGCCTGACCAACACGATCTGGGCGATCGTGGTCCCGTCACTGGTCAGCCCGTTCGGCCTCTACCTGATCTGGATCTACGCCACCGAGGCCGTGCCGCAGGAGCTGCTCGAAGCGGCCCGCATCGACGGCGCGGGCGAGATCAGGATCTTCACCACGGTCGCGCTGCGCCTCCTGGCGCCGGGGATCGTGACGGTGCTGCTGTTCGGCGTGGTCGGGGTCTGGAACAACTACTTCCTGCCTCTGATCATGCTCAGCGAACCGGATCTCTACCCGCTCACGGTGGGCCTCTCGCAATGGAGCAAGCAGGCCGCCGGGGTCGGCGCGGACCCGATCTACAACCTCGTGATCACCGGATCCCTGCTGACCATCGTCCCGCTGATCATCGTCTTCTTCCTACTCCAGCGGTACTGGCAGTCCGGCCTGACCGCGGGAGGCGTCAAGCAATGAGCCGAGCAATTCACCAAGCAGTGAAAGGACCAGCCATGATTTTCAGACGACGGTATGGCAGCCGGCGATTCGCGTTGGTGACGGCCGTCGCCGTCGCGTCCGCATCGCTCGTGCTGGCCGCGTGCGGAGGCCCGGCCGGGACCGCCGACAACGGTCAAGGCGGCGGCCAGGGATCGCAGGAGGCGGTGGACGCCGCGCTGCAGGCCGGCGGCACGATCACCTACTGGACCTGGACAGATGCCAAGAAGCAGGTCGAGGCATTCCAGAAGAAGTACCCGAACGTCAAGGTGAAGCTGGTCAACGCCGGCACCGGGGACGAGCACTACACGAAGCTGCAGAACACCATCAAGGCCGGCAGCGGAGCCCCGGATGTGGCGCAGATCGAGTTCTTCGCGCTCCCGCAGTTCGGGCTGCCTGGGCACCTGGTGGACCTCAGGCAGTACGGGTTCGAGGCTTTCGGGCCCGACTACGCGCAGTCGAGCTGGGCGATCTCGCACGTCGGTGAGAGCCTGGTCGGCCTGCCGCAGGGCCCGGGCCCGATGGCGCTGTTCTACAACAAGAAGGTCTTCGACAAGTACGGCATCGCCGTACCGAAGACCTGGGACGAGTACCTCGCCGCGGCCCGGAAGCTGCACCAGGCCGATCCCACCAAGTACATCACCGCCGACGTCGGCGATGCCGGTTTCGCGACCAGCATGATCTGGCAGGCCGGGGGCAGACCGTTCACCGTCGACGGCAAGAAGATCACCGTCAACCTCGCGGACGAGGGAACCCTGAAGTGGACGTCGGTCTGGAATCAGCTCCTCTCCGAAGGACTGCTGCAGCCCTCCGCCCACTGGACCGACGAGTGGTTCAAGGGCCTCGTCGACGGAAGCATCGCCACACTGCCCTTCGGCAACTGGATGGGCGGGGTCATCGACGGCCTGGGGCCCAAGGTCAAGGACCTCTGGCGCGTCGCCCCGATGCCGACCTATGACGGCGGTAAGCCAGTAAGCGCCGAGCACGGCGGCAGCGCTCAGGCGGTCCTCAAGCAGAGCCAGAATCCTGCCCTCGCGGCGGCCTTCCTGCGCTGGCTCAACCACGAGGACGGCAACGACCTGTACATCGAGGCGGGAGGCTACCCGTCATCGCTCGAAGAGACCCGCGACCCCGCTTTCCTGGACAAGGCCTACGCCGCGTTCGGCGACCAGAAGATCAACCGGCTGTTCGACGTGACCAGCGACACCGTGGGTGAGGGATGGCAGTTCCTGCCCTACCAGACCTACGCCAACAGCATCTTCGGTGACACCGTCGGCCAGTCCTACAAGAACAAGTCCGACCTCAACGCCGGGCTCAAGGCCTGGCAGGACGCGCTCGTCGACTACGGCAAGCGACAAGGCTTCGAAATCGACGGCGGCTGAGCACGAACACGAACAACCCGGTGCCAATGCCCAGCTTGACCATCGAAGGGAACGCAATGCCCGATCTGCCCCGACGCAGGACCGTTCTGATGGCCGGCCTGGCCACCGGCGCGGCCGTCGCCGTACCAGCCCCCGCAGGATTCGCCGCAGCCCACGCGGCAATCACCGCAGGCGATCCGAGCCTGCCCCCGCACGGTGAACGCGAGCCCGCCGATACCCGGATCGAACGGATCGCGGACACCGGCGTGCTGTTCCAGTACGGCGAGGTAGTGCCGTCATTCGACGGCTGGGCACAACACGAGCCCACCCGCTCCTACCGCAGCCTGGATGGCGACTGGGCGTTCCGGTTCGATCCGCGCGACGAGGGACTAGCGCAAAACTGGCACCTGCCGAACACGGATGTCTCGGAGTGGGACCAGCTGGCAGTCCCGTCGGCCTGGGACCTGAAGAACAACCCCACGCCGTGGGGCAGCTACGACGGTTCGCGGTTCGGCACGGGCACCGCGTTCAGTGACGGGTATGCCTGGTACCGGACGACGCTGCGGGTTCCGGGCGCGTGGACCGGGAAGCGGATCCGGCTGATGTTCCTGGCGGTGAACTACCGAGCCGACGTGTGGGTGAACGGCGCCTTCGTTGGTGCCCACGAGGGCGGTCATACGCCGTTCGCACTGCCGCTCGGTGATGCGGCCCGGCCAGGCCGGCCGGCGGTCATCGTGGTGCGCGTACATCGTCGCGCGACCTTCACCGATTACGTCTCCGGTTCCGGGCCCATCACCGATCCGCTCGCGGTTCCGTACAAGCCGGTGGACTATTGGCCGTACGCCGGCATCACCCGCTCGGTCTGGCTCGAGGTGGTGCCGCAGGTCACCATCGCGAAGGTCCTGGTCGCCGCCACGGACGGCCGGTTGGACGCGCGGATCGTCGTCGCCAACCACAGCGCCCGAACCTTCACCGGCCACGTGCTGCTGCGACCTGGCGAAGGATCCGGCGGCCGGCCGGCCGTCGTACCGGTGACGGTCACCGCGGGCGGGGTAACCGTTGCCCGCGCGGTCGTGGCGATCCCTGCTGCGCCCGCGTGGTCCCCGGACTCACCGACGCTGCTCACCGCCGGCGCGGAGTTGCGCGAAGGTCCGATCGTGCCGCAACGATCGGCGGTGGACCAACTGTCCACCACCTACGGCGTGCGCACCGTCGGTACCCAGGGTTCAACCCTCACTGTCAACGGCGAGCCGGTGTTCCTGAAGGGATTCAACTGGCACGAGGAGTCGGCCGCGCGTGGCCGGTCGATGACGATCGAGGAGTACGACCAGGAACTCGGTCACGCGACCACCGTCGGCGCGAACTTCCTCCGCAACTGTGTCTACAACCGGCATCCCTATGCCTATGAGTGGGCCGACCGTCATGGCGTGTTCGTGATGGACGACATCGACACCATGTGGATGAACACCGCGCAGCAGAAGGTGCAGACCGAGCGCTACGGGTTATGCCGGGCCCTCGCCGCGGCGATGGCATGGAACCAGCACAACCGGCCGTCGGTGATCTTGTGGTGCCTGCAGAACGAGTCGGAGATCGACAACTTCGTCAACGAGCCCGGCACCGACCCGAACCGCGGACCGATCTACCGCGCGTGGCTGCTGGACATGAAAGCGGCGGTCAAGGCGCTCGACATCCAGGATCGGCCCGTCACCTGGGCGTCTGGGTCGTCGTGGGATCCCGCGTTCGATATCGCCGACGTGATCGGCTACAACGAGTACTTCGGCTACTTCTATGGCAAGAACGAGGACCTCGGCCCGAACCTCGACAAGGTGCACGAGCTGCATCCGGACAAGCCGATCCTGATCACCGAGAACGGCTCATGGTCCGACCTCGGGGTGCACGGACCGGAAACCCAGATCGGCACCGAGGAGTGGCACGCGGCGGGCTTCCGCTCGCACTGGGACCAGGTCACCGCACGCAGCGAGTTCGTGGCCGGCTACACCTTCTGGGTCCTCAAGGACTACAAGGAGCGGCTCGGCTACAACATGCACCTCAACGGCATCTCGGTGATGGGCCTGGTCGGCTTCGATTCCACCACGAAACGCGTCATCTACAACGACTTCCAGCGCGCCCAGAACCCCCGATAACCGCTCACCTCGCCTTGAAAGGTTGCTATGCCTTCCACCAAGATTCCCTCACATCTGCCGGCGAGGCTCACCATCACGCTATGGGACTTCACCTGGTACACCCAGACGACCGCGGCCGAGCCCTTCCACGACCTGGACGTGGCCTTCGGTCAAGCGGTCGAACGTGGCTACAACACCGTCCGCATCTGCGCCATGCCGTACCTGCTCTTCGGCGATCACGGCATCGACACCGCCCACCTGCGCATCGCCGGGATGGGCGGCTCGATCGGCCGGCACACCCGCTGGTACGACGTCAGGGGCGGTGCCGTCATCGACGGGCGGCAGCATTTGCGCGAGCTCTTCGAGGCGGCACGCCGCCATGGCTGCTACGTGATCCTCTCCTCGTGGGAGTACCAGCAGAGTCCGGCGTTCCTCGACAGCCGGGACTGGTACGACGCTCTGACGGGCGTGCCGCCGGAGGAACGCCACCGCGCCATGGCTCTCGCGATGGCCGACCTCGTGCAGTACTTGAAGGACTGCGATCTCGCCGACCGCATCGCCTATGCGGAACTGCACAACGAGGTGGACCTCAGCCGCCTCAGGGACGTCGGCGACAATCCCTATTGGTCCCAGCGCGGCCATGTCGCCGAGGCTGTCGAGCTGATGCGTAAGCGGCACCCCGACATCCTGGCCACGTCCTGCTACGGCATCACGCCGTACCTCGACATGGACTCCGTGCCGGACAACGGCCAGATAGCGCACTTCCACGTCTACGTCTACGGCGTGCTGTCCGCACTGGAGGAGTGGGCCGGAGTACGGGTATCACCGCCGGAATTCCCGCGTACTTCGCTGCGGTCATTGCTGCGGGACGAGGCGCCGGACTTCCAGACCTACGCAGAGGCTGCCGAACCGTGGCGGCTCGAGGCCACCGGAGTTTCGGCCAGCATGTTCTACACCTATGACTGGGTGGACCCGGCCAAGTGGGACCGTTGGCTGTACGACAACTACGGCGCCTACCGCGTCGCGATGCGGCAGGCGATCGACGACCGGCTCCAGGCGATCTCCCAGTTCGCGCAACGCCACGACATTCCCGCGGTGATCGGCGAAGGGTGGATCGGGTACACCCCGCTGCTCGCCGAGTTCGAGGACGGCCCGGTCGGCCAGGACATCGCCGAGTACGCGGTCAGGAAGTGCGAGGAGCACGGCTTCTGGGGCACCGTGCTCGGCTCGAACTCCGCGCCCCATCACCCCGGCTGGCGCAACCTCGACTGGCAGCACCGCTTGAACAGCCGGTTGATAGGCGGAGCGTCATGAGCACCCGCAGAAAGTTCCTGCAAGCGACTGCCGGGACGCCTGACCCAGCGTCGAACTGGGGAACGTGGGAGGGCTGGGGCACCTCGTTGGCTGGCGCGGTGAGCCCGAAGTACTGGGTGATGGCGCAGTACGCACGCCACATCCGTCCCGGCATGCACATCCTGTCCGGCGGAGCCGACGTCAATACCGTCGCGGCGTACGACTCAGTGGCGCACCGGCTGGTCCTGGTCACCGCCAACTACGGCACACCTCAGTGGGTGACGTACGACCTGTCGGGATTCAGTTCGCTCCCTGCTTCGTCCGCCGGTGGGAGACCCAGACCGATTCCGCCATCGAACGGTACGTCGCGCATCACACCGACACAAAGATCCAGGCCGGCAAGCGGGTCTGGGCGTGGTTCCCGGCCAACACGATCCAGACCTTCGAGATCGACGACATCTGGCTTTGACCCGCCTTGCATGGCAATATTAATTCGTAAATAATGGCGTAATCGATTATCGTGTTCGGACCGGCACCCTTCAACCAGGGTCCGAGCGAGTCCAAGGAGGCCGGTGTGCTGCTGAGTGATCGCGTCATTGTGGTGACGGGTGCCGCGAGCGGTATCGGCGCCGCTTGTGTCACGCGACTTCTGGACGAAGGCGCGTCCGTCGTCCAGGTCGACGTCCAGCCGTGCAAGGAGATTCCCGGCCGATCCATCGCGATCACCGGCGACGTCAGTGATGCGCGGACCTGGGATTTGGTGGCTCAGCGGCGATCCGAGCTCGGCCGGGTTGACGGCCTCGTCAGCAACGCCTTCATCACCGAGGTCTCCCCCGCGCACACGCTCGATCCGGCATCTTGGCAGCGGCAGCTCGACGTCAATCTCACGGCGGCCTACCTCGGATTCCGGAGCCTGTACGACGATCTCGCGCGCGGCGGTTCCGTCGTACTGGTCTCCTCGGTGCACGCGGTCGCGGGCATTCCCGGGCAACCGGCGTACGCCGCGAGCAAGGGCGCGCTGGTCTCGCTCGGCCGGCAGCTCGCGGTCGAGTACGGCCCGGCCATCCGGGTGAACTCGGTCTTGCCCGGGCCGATCGACACGGCCGCGTGGCAGCGGGTACCGGCCGAGGGCAAGGAGCGCAGCGCCCGGGCCACCGCGATGAACCGGCTCGGACGACCGGATGAGGTCGCCGCGGCGATCGCGTTCCTGCTGTCGGACCAGGCCTCGTTCGTCACCGGTGCGGACCTGCTCGTGGACGGCGGCTGGGCTGCCAGTAAGGACTCGGCATGATGGCTGTTTCTGTTTCTGTTTCTGTTTCTGATCAGATGAGAGCGGAGTGACACGGGTGACGGGGATTCAGCGCGGGGTGTCGCGAGGACTGCACGGCCAGATCGTCGAGACGATGGCCCAGCGCATCCTGTCCGGCCAGATCGCCGAGGGCGCGACGATCAACGTGCCCGACCTGCAGCAGGATCTCGGGGTCAGCCTGACGGCCGTCCGCGAGGCGCTCAAGGTGCTGACCGCGAAGGGCCTGGTCGATGCGCGGCAGAAGCGCGGCACGTTCGTCCGCCCGCGCTCCGCCTGGAACCTGCTCGACGCGGACATGATCCGCTGGCACTTCGACGATGACGTCCGGCCCGAATTGCTGGAGGAATTACACGAGGTCCGCGGCATCATCGAGCCGGCCGCCGCGCGCCTGGCCGCCGTACGGGCCGACTCCGCGCAACTCGAAGCCCTCGAAACGGCGCTGGAATCGATGGCGACGGCCAAGACCGACCTCGACGCCGTCGACGCCGACCTGGCCTTCCACCGCGCGCTACTGGTTGCCACCGGCAACGAGCTGCTGATCCGGATGGAGGTCGTGATGGCGACCGGTCTCGCCGATCGGGACCGGCTGGTCCATCGCACCAAGCCGGCCGACGACCCGATCCCGAGTCACCGCGCCGTGCTGGAGGCGGTGCGCAGCCAGGATCCGGATATCGCCGAGAAGGCCATGCGCAAGTTGCTCGCGAAGGCCGCCGAGGACGTCACCGAGGTTCGTACGCGCAAGGGCCGGCGCAAGTGAGAATCGAGCGGATCGAGACGTTCCTGGTTCCGCCGCGCTGGCTGTTCTGCCGGATCGAGACCAGCGATGGCGTCGTCGGCTGGGGCGAACCTGTGGTCGAGGGGCGCGCCGAGGTGGTCCGGACAGCGATCGAGACCTTGTCCGAGTACTTGATCGGCAAGGACCCGCTCCAGATCGAACGGCACTGGCAGATCCTCACCAAGGGCGGCTTCTACCGAGGCGGCCCGGTGCTCAGCAGCGCCGTCGCCGGACTCGACCACGCGCTGTGGGATATCGCCGGCAAGGTGTACGACGCACCGGTGCACGCGCTGCTCGGTGGACGGGTCCGCGACCGGGTCCGGGTCTACGCGTGGGTCGGTGGTGACGAGCCGGGCGAGGTCGCGGACCAGGTCGCGGCTCAGGTCGAAGCCGGGATGACGGCCGTGAAGATGAACGGCAGCGGCCGGATCCACCCGATGCCGACGCTCGGCGAGGTCGACCTCATCGCGGGACGGCTCGCGGCCGCGCGCGAGGTGCTCGGGCCGGATCGGGATGTCGCGATCGACCTGCACGGACGCGTCGGCGTGGCCGGCGCCCGGCGGATCATGCGTCGTGTCGAGGAGTACCACCCGCTCTTCGTGGAGGAGCCGGTGCTGCCGGAGAACCTGGCGCATCTGCGCGAGGTGGTCGAGAGTTCGACCGTGCCGGTGGCGCTTGGGGAACGGCTGTTTCATCGCAGCGAGTTCATCGGCCCGTTGGCGGCCGGCGTGGCGGTGGTTCAGCCTGATGTTTCGCATGCTGGCGGCATCTCGGAGTTGCGGCGGATCGCCGTACTGGCCGAGACGCATGGCGCGATGCTCGCTCCGCACTGCCCGCTCGGGCCGATCTCGCTCGCGGCGAGTCTGCAGGTGGCCTTCGCGACGCCGAACTTCCTGATCCAGGAGCAGAGCCGTGGGCTGCACTACCAGCGGGAGGGCGATCTGGTCGACTACGTGCTGGATCCCGCGCCGTTCGAATGGGTGCAGGGACACGCCGAGCTGAATCTCCTGCCTGGCTTGGGAATCAGCGTCGACGAGGATGCGGTTCGGGCCGCTGACAAGACCGGGCATACGTGGCGTAACCCGGTGTGGACGCACGAGGATGGATCTTTCGCGGAATGGTGATACCCGAGAACACGGTCGGGCTGGATCTCGACGATGGCGGGCGCTGGACGTCGCTGATCCTCGGCGGGCGGGAGTGGTTCTGGACCGGCCCGCATCGCGGGAATCGGAACGGCCTCACGTCGTACGTCGATGCGGGCGGGCTGGACGAGTGCTTCCCGACCGTGCGCGGCACTCCCGATCACGGGTCGTTGTGGAACCAGCCTTGGGGTGTGGTCGACAAGGCTGACGAGTGGGACGTCGTGGAGCTCGAAGACGCGTTGTTCCTGCGCCGGGTCAATGGTGGCGAGGCTCCGGATGAGCTTGGGCCGCATTCGATGTGGGCCGACTATCGGCTCTTGGCCGCGCCCGGTTATCGGTTCATTTGGGCGGCGCACGCGTTGCTGGATTGCGAGGTGGGCGCGCGGATCGTCGTACCCGCTGGGACGGTTGCGCGGCTGCATCCTGAGGCGTTCGAGTTGCTCGGCGAGTTCTCTTCTGAGCCGTGGGTGGATCGTGTCTGGCCAACGTCGCTGGACCTTGCGTCGTACGGGCCGGACGACGGTACGGCGGTTGGTGCGGTGCTGGTCGATTGCCCGGCCGCGTCGGTGGTCGATCGCGGCCAGACGTTGACGTTGGCGGTCAGTTGCCCGGGGCAACCAGTGTCGATCGCGTTGTGGCGGAACCTCGGCGGCTTTCCCGCCTCGTCGCCCTATCGCAGCCTCGGCGTCGAACCAATGCTGGGCAGGGCCTTCGACCTCGCCGACGCCGGACCATCCGACACTGCTGTCGTTGGTCCGTCCGGCGAGGTCAACTGGCGACTGACCCTCAGTGTCGAATGATCACGTCATCCGGATGACCGGGTCATCCGAGCGGCAGATCGAGCACGGCGCCGGGCACGTCGGTCGAGTTACTCGAGTAGATCCGCTTCAACTCGTCGACGGTCAACGCCCGTCGGTAGATCCGGACCTCGTCGAGCGTTCCGTCGAACCGGTGCAGGCCGTCCAACCGCTGGCCGACGTACATCCGGAACGGGCGAGCCGGGCTGATCGAACCAGCGGGCGCAGCCGCCGACGCCACCTGGACGCCGTCGACCCAGATCGACAGCGTTCCGGCCTTCCGTTGCAGGGCGACGTGGTGCCAGGCGTTGTCGTTGTACGCCTTGGTGGTGGCGACCGATCCGGTGTTTCCGTTGCTGGTGATCAGGCCGCGGATCCGGCTCGATCCCGGTTCGGCGCGCAACCAGAACTGCGAGAACTGGTCGATCCCGTAACCCCAGAAGATCGCCTGATTCGCGGTCGAAGCGCCGTACTTGATCCACGTCATCGTGGTGAAGTCGCCCGCGCCGAGCGCGAGGGATTCGGCGAACGGCAGTTGCAGGTGATCGTCCGTCCCGTCGAGATCCCGCCCTTGACCGAACTTGCCCGTGGCAACGGCCGGACCGCCGCGAAGGTAGGCGTGGTTCCCGAGGCCCGAGATGTCCGGGGTGGTCGGACCGGTCGCGCCATCGGGCAGCCCGAGGTCCGACTCGGTGAAGCGCGCGAAACGGATCTGGTCTCGCGCATCGACCGCGCCCGCCTCGTAGAGCAGGCCGAGCTCGCCTGTCGCCAATTCGGTCAGGTCGGAATAGCCGGACCAGTCCGAGGTGATGCGAGTGCCGGTGTCCCAGTTCTTGCCTTCGTCGTAGCTGGAGCGGATGGTCATGTAGCGGCGGCGTTCGGGATCGGCCGGCGCCGAGAAGAGGATCCGGTTGTAGCGGTCACCCTCGTCGGTCGCTCGCAGGCGTTGCACCGCGCCTTGGACGACCGGGGTGGTGAGGTTCGGGATCGTCGCGAACGGTGCCGCGAAGGTCCGGCCGCCGTCGTTGCTCACGGCACCCATTCGGCTGGCGCCAGGCGCGCCCGTGTTGTTCCGCGCGGCGGCGTAGATACCGCCGCCCGCCTTCTCCACCAGGCTGATCTCCTGCGGCACCGCAGAGTCGCTGCGCAGGTCGGTCGCGCCTTTGTGCCAGGTATCGCCGTGATCGCTGCTGTAGACGAGTTGGCCCGCACCCCGACCGCTCGTGTCGTAGTTCGTGCCCGCGACGAGATCGCCCGCGTGTTCGCCGCGGGTCAACTGGATGCCATGGCCGGGACCTGTCGCATACCAACCCCACGCGGGGTCGTCGATCTCGCCTGCCAGGCTTCGCGCCGGTTTGAAGGTGACGCCGTCGTCGTCGCTGATCTGCACGTACGGCGTCCGCGGGCGGTCCGTCGTCGTACCGGGGTCGAACGTGCTCAGCAGAACCACTCGGCCCGTCTCGAGATCGGCGATTGGGGTGGGGTTGCCGCGGGTCGCGACGGCGTTCGGGTTGGTGTCGGTGCCGGAGAGCACGATCTTCTGTGGGCTCCAGGTCCGGCCGTTGTCGATCGATCGGCGCATCACCAGGTCGATCTCCTGCGAGTCGCCACACCAGGCGCGACGAGCCTCGGCAAAGGCGAGCAGGGCGCCGGTGTTGGTACGGACGATCGCTGGGATGCGGTAGCAGCCGTAGCCCGCGCCACCCTTGTCGAACAACACGGTCTGGGTGATCGCGTTAATCGCGGCAGGTTGCGCGGTCGCGGCGGTTCGGTCGGTCGCGGCCGCACGGGCGGTGGCGGCGGTTCGGTCAGTCCCGGCGGTTTGCGCGGTCGCAGCGGTTTGGCCGGTTGCGGTCAGCTGGGTGGTCGCGGCGGTTTGGGTGGTGGCGGTGGCGGTCAGGGTGGCGCTGAGGAGGGCGAGGGTGAGGAGTCTGCGCATGGTGACCTTCCGATTCGGGCGGTTCGGAACTTAGTTACCTGAAGATCAACTCTCTCGGTAAGTTAACCACGACGGAACGTGACCGCACTACGGTGTGAGATGTCCAGGGAAGGAAGCGACATGGAACTACTGGCGGAACTCACCCGGAGGCGGGTGCTCGCGATCATCCGCGCGGACAGTGCCGAGCTCGCGCTCACCAGCGTGCGCACGTTGATCGAGGCCGGCGTGACCGCGCTCGAGATCTCGCTGACCACGCCCGGCGCGGCCGAGGCTCTGCGAGAAGCGCGGGCGGAGTTCGGCCCGGAGGTGCTGCTCGGCGCGGGCACGGTGGTGACACCGGAGCAGGCCGACGAGGTGGCCGCCGCCGGGGTCGGGTTCATCGTCACTCCGGCGATCACGCGTGGTGCCCAGCGGAGTATCGAGCTCGGTCTGCCACTGCTGTGCGGCGCGTTGACCCCGACCGAGGTCATCACCGCGCTGGACCTCGGCGCGCTCGCGGTGAAGATCTTCCCGGCCAAGCTGTACGGCCCCGGCTATCTCAAGGAGCTGCGCGCACCGTTGCCCAAGGCCCCTTTGATCGCCGTCGGCGGTATCGACGCGACCTCCGCCCCTGAGTACCTCCGCGCCGGCGCCTTCGCCGTCGGCATCGGCTCCCCCCTGCTAGGCGATGCCGGCCAAGGCGGTTCCCAGACCGCACTAGCCGCCCGAGCCAACGAATTCCTCAAGGCAGTCGCAAATGCCTGACGCCGAGAACTCCGACCTCCCCACGTCGGACGACCCGACCTCTGCCCCCGCCGCCGCTGACCCCGCGGCTGCTGAGCCCGGCGCCGCTGGCCTCGCGGCCAGTGGCGCGCCAGCTCCGGATGTGCTGACGTTTGGCGAAGCGATGGTCTCGATCCGCACCCGCCAGGCCTTACGACTCGGCGGCGAGGCATCGCTATCCGTCGCAGGCTCCGAGAGCAATGTCGCGATCGGCCTTGCCCGGCTTGGCCATCACCCCCGCTGGGTAGGTGCCGTCGGCAACGACCAACCCGGCCAACTGGTGCTACGCACGCTCCGCGCCGAAGGCGTCGACATAAGCCTGACCCGCTTGTCGGACACCTCGTTCACCGGTTTCATCGCGTTCGACCAACCCGCGCACGACGTCACCCGGGTGAGCTATCACCGCCGCGGCTCGGCCGGTTCGGAACTGACCGTCGCCGATGTCGCAAAGGCCTTGGCGGCAGCCCGGCCGCGCCTCCTGCACGTCACCGGCATCACCCCGGCGTTATCCGAACGCGCCCGCAAGGCAACGGCGTACGTCGTACAGGCTGCTGCTGCCGAGGGCGTACCGGTCTCGCTGGACGTCAACTACCGCAGCCGTCTGTGGTCCCGCGCCGGGGCGGCTAGTTGCCTTCGGCCCCTACTTCCCCACCTCACCACGGTCTTCGCCTCCGACGACGAACTCGACATCCTCACCGCAGCGCCCGACCCGGTCCCGGCCCTCCTAGCAGCCGGCGTGACGGAAGTCGTCGTCACCGCAGGCGGCGCCGGCGCGTGGACCCACACCTCGGCGGGCACCATCCACCAACCCGCCCTCCCGGTCACGGTAGTCGACAGCATCGGCGCCGGCGACGCCTTCGTAGCGGGCTACCTAAGCGCCACCCTCGACGCCCTCGACATCCCCGCCCGCCTAGCCCGAGCCACCGCCTGCGGCGCCTTCTGCGTCTCCGCCCACGGCGACTGGGAATCCCTCCCCACCCGCCAAGACCTAACCCCCCACACCCCCGGCACCACCCTCCGCTAAATCTCACCGCGCCGTTGAGCAAGGCATGATCGTCACGCGGCGACTGCGGTGAACCGTCCACGAGAGAAGAGCGGTATGGCGTACGAACTGTCTGTCTGTGTAGAGATGTTGTTCCGCGAGCACGGCGACCCAATGTCGGAGCAGCAACTCAAGGCGGTGAAGGCGGCCGGTATCGACGCGGTCGAGTTCTGGATGTGGCGCAACAAGAACATCGACTCCATCGAGCGACTCACCAGCGAACTCGGCCTACGAATCACGTCCATGGTAAGTGAGCCGACGAGCCATCTCGTTGACCCGAGCCGTCACGACGAGTTCCTCAGCGGTGTTCGTGACTCGGTGCGAGTTGCCAACCGGCTTGGTGTGCCAAACCTCGTTGTGCTGTCCGGCGACTCCCGCCCGGGGATCCCCGCCGCAGAACAGACGAGCGCGATCGTCACCGGGCTACGAGCAGCCGCACCGATCGCCGAGGCCGCGGGCGTGACCCTCGTGCTCGAACCGCTCAACACGCGGGTCGACCACATCGGCAACTTCCTGGACTCGACTCCGCTCGCCCTGGAACTACTGGCCGAGATCGACTCGCCCAACGTCAAGCTGCTATACGACCTCTACCACTCAGTCGTCATGGGCGAGACGCCTTCGGAGGTGCTCTCGGGAGCCGCAGACCTGATCGGCCACGTCCAGATCGCCGACCATCCCGGCCGCCACGAACCCGGCTCGGGCCACATCGACTGGCGCCAGCAAATCGCCACCTTGACCACCATCGGCTACCAGTGCCCCCTCGGCCTCGAATACAGCCCCTCCACCCCCGACTCCCCCAAGTCCCTAACCCACATCCGCGCAATCGTCGCCTGAGTCAAACCTGGTCATCGGGCCCTTGTGACGCGGCGTGTCGCCGTTCATCGGGCCCTTGTGACCAAACGTGAGGGATTACCGCGAGGGATGAAGAAGGCGCTCGATGCCGGTGAGGATGGCAGCCCAGAGCAGCGGTCGTACGTCGCCTGCGTCGCGTGGTTCGTAGAGAGGCCAGACGTCGTCGCCGTAGACCAGGTGGACGCCTGCGGACTGGAGCAACTTCAGGTGTGACGGCCAGGACGGGTGACGTGCGTGGGCGGCGTTCACGCGCGGGAAGACCAGCATCGGCGTGGAACCGACGGCTTCGCAGAGGAGCGAGAGCGCCTGGTTGTCGGCGATGCCGAGGGCGAGTTTGGCCACCGTGTTGGCTGTCGCGGGAGCAACTGCGAACACGTCGACCTTCGGGTGCTCGCGAGGTTCGCCGGGCATGCGAGGCGTTGAGCGCACCGGCAGGCCAGTGAGTTCGGCCAGGCGGTCGATCTCCCCGAGTTCGCCCAGCCATCGCGCGGCCGTTGGGGTGAGAGTCACGGCGACTCGGCATCCCTTCGCGAGCAACGGTTCCACCAGACCTGCGCGCAAATCTTCAGCCCCGCCCGCACCACTGGCGACCACGCCAATGACTGGTGGGTCGGTCACGCGAAGCCCGGCGTCAGGCGAGCTCGATGTCGGGCTCGGATTCGGGGTCTAGCGGGAGGACGATTTTGAAGGTGGTGCGGCCGGGGACCGAGTCGACGCGGAGGTCGCCGTGGTGTTTTTTGACGATGATGCGCCAGGAGATGTCGAGGCCCAGACCGGTGCCTTCGCCGATCGGCTTGGTGGTGAAGAAGGGGTCGAAGATGCGGTCGCGGATATCCGCGGGGATGCCGGGTCCGCTATCGGTGATCTCGACTACGGCGTCTTCGCCGTCGCGGCGGGTGTGGATGGTGAGGGTGCCGGAGCCGCCCATCGCGCTGACGGCGTTGTCGATGATGTTGGTCCAGACCTGGTTCAGCTCGGCCGCGTAGGCCGGGATGTCGGGCAGTGACTTGTCGAAGTCCTTGACCACCTCGATACCGGTGAGCTTGCCGGACATCATCACCAGCGTCGACTTGAGCAACTCGTGCAGGTTGATCGTCTGGTACGGCGCGCGATCGATCTGCGAGTACTGCTTGGCGGCGCCGACGAGCGTGGAGATGCGGGTGACCGAGTCGTCGATCTCGTTCATCAGCGATTCGGTATCGATGGTGTACATCAGCCAGCGCACAGCGCCTTCGAGGTACTCCGGGCCGACCGCCGCGAGCACGTTGTCCACCCACGCCTCGTCGACGCCCGCGCTCGCGAAGACCGGCGCGACGTCCCAGCTGTTGGCCACGTTGTGGTCCTCGAGCCAGTCGGACAACGTGTCCTCGGCGTCGCTGAGCTCCATCGGGGAACGTTCGGGCGCCTTCGCGAGGCGCTCGACGGCGGCCTCTTGGAGCTCGACGATCGCGTGCAACTTGGTCGCGTCCAACGTGCCGTCGGCGAGCATGGCGAGTTTCGCCCGCATCCCGGCGACTCGTTGGCGCAGAGTCGCGGCGGCCCGTACGGCGGCTGCCGCCGGGTTGTTCAGCTCGTGGGTCAGACCGGCCGACAGCGAGCCGAGGGCGAGCAGGCGTTCGCGCTGGGCCATCGTCTGGCCGGTCCGGCGCATGCTCATCACGAAACCCTCGATCAGATGCACCGCCATCGGGAACCAGGTGTTCATCATCGTGGCCATGGTCTTGGCGTCCACGACGAAGAAGACCGACGGTCGCGTCACCCGCATCGTCGCCGTGTACGCCGTACGCTCGTCGGCGCCGAGGAATGCCGTGAACGCACCGGCGTAGACCCCGCGCTGCGACGTCCGGTTGATCTCGACTTCCTGGCCGTGCGACAACTTGCACAGCCGGAGCTCGCCGTCCAGCAAGACGTAGCAGCAGGTACCGGGGTCGCCCTCGGCGAAGACGATGCCCTCGTCGATCGACTCCACCTTGCCCTCCCGCGCGAGCCACTCGAGCTGGTCGTCGGTGAGGCTCTCGAACAGGAAGAGCGTGCGCAGATCGTCGATACCGATCCGGGCCGGGTCTTCGGTCGTCGTCATCAGAGCATCTCCAGGTATCGGTGGACCAGGGTGACCGCCATCGCGCCGTCGCCGACCGCCGAGGCGACCCGCTTCACCGACTCGGCCCGGACGTCCCCGGCGGCGAAGACCCCGGGCAGGCTCGTCTCCAGGTGGTACGGCTCGCGATCGAGGGACCAGCCGGCCGGGCGTCCGTTCAGATCCGGGCCGGTCAGCACGAAGCCGCGCTGGTCCCGAGACAGATCGGCAGGCAGCCAGTCGGTTCGCGGTGCCGCGCCGATGAAGACGAACAACCACTCGGCGTTGACCTCGCGGGACTCCCCGGTCGCGTTGTTCAGCAGAGTCAGGCGCTCGAGGTGGTCACCGCCCTTGCCGCTGATCACCTCCGTACAAGTGTGCACCTCGATCCCAGGAATCTCCCGGATCTGCTCGATCAGGTAGCTCGACATAGTTGCCTCGAGCCCCGGTCCGCGAACCAGGAGATGCACTTTGCGGGCGTGCCGGGAGAAGTAGACGGCGGCTTGTCCGGCCGAGTTGGCCCCGCCGACGATGTAGACGTCCTGACCCGAACAGCTCGGCGCCTCGGTCGATCCGCCGCCGTAGAAGACGCCACGGCCGGCCATCTCGGCCAGCCCGGGCACCTCCAGCGTGCGGTAGGCGACGCCGGTCGCGAGGATGACCGCGTGTGCCGAGAGCTCGCTGCCGTCGGAGAACCGCACCCGCCGCGCCGACCCGAGGGATTCGAGCGCGACCACCTCGCGGGCGGTCAGCAATTCCGCCCCGAACCGGACCGCCTGACGACGGGCCCGATCCGTGAGCTGCGCACCCGAGACGCCATCCGGAAAGCCCAGGTAGTTCTCGATCCGGCTCGACTGGCCGGCCTGACCACCTGTGGCGAGTTGTTCGACCAGGACCGTGCGAAGGCCTTCGCTTGCGCCGTACACCGCGGCACCGAGACCTGCAGGCCCACCACCGATCACTACGAGGTCGTAGAACTCCTCGGCCGGGTTGGTGGATAGGCCGACGTTTGCCGCCAGCTCGCCCTCTGACGGCGAAACCAGCACTGTGCCGTCTGGGCAGATCACTACGGGCAAATCGCTTCCGTCGACGCCTGCCGCGGCAAGGAGGCGGCAGCCCTCGTCATCGTCGTCCACCCGGTACCAGCGGTACGGAACGGCATTGCGGGCCAGGAAGTCCCGTGCGGTGTAGGAGGCGGCAGACCAGCGGTGACCGATCACCCGCACCTCGTCGGCCGGACGCTCGGGACTGGCCCGCCATGCGTCCAGCAGATTGTCGATGACCGGGTAGAGCTTCTCCTCCGGCGGATCCCACGGCTTCAACAGGTAGTGGTCCAGGTCGACCACGTTGATCGCCTGGATCGCCGCGTCCGTGTCGGCGTACGCAGTCAGCAGCACCCGTCGTGCCCGCGGGAACAGGTCCATCGCCTGCTCCAGGAACTCGATACCCGACATGCCCGGCATCCGGTAGTCGGCCAGCAGCACGGCCACTGGCTCCCCGCGCAACTTGAGCTCGCGGAGAGCCTCCAGCGCCTGGTCTGGCGCCTCGGCCCGCACAATGCGGTTCTGCTCGCCGTACTGCCTGCGGAGGTCGCGGGCGATCGACCTGGAGACCCCTGGATCGTCATCTACCGTCAGGATGACCGGGCGGACCGTTGACGCTGTCATCGATTGTCCGGCGTGAAAGCCCCGTCCTTCATGGCAGGGAGGAAACGCCGGTCCCTCCATTCAGGGTTTGTCGGTGGCATCGGGTAGGTTTTGCGGTGCTGGCCTGCGATAACCAAGCGACCGGCATCAGCACGACAGTTAAACCTTGTGGTTACTGCGGCCGGACGGGCCGTGGCAGCGCGGTGAGCCTTCTTGCGCAGTCCGGCACGGCATTGATCCGCGAACCTCATCTCGCTACCTCCGGGTAGTGGGGTGAAATCCCCCACCTTCAGGTGGGTGGAGGACGTCAAGCCCACATTCTTACCCACGCCCGGCTAGAACCAGGTACGGGTAGGCCAAGCTGATAAGTGTCCCGAGGCCCGTGTGGCCTCCTACCTCAAGCCACACCGGCCTCGGGACACTTATCAGGGCAGGGAGGCGAGGTACGGCGCGTGGCTGTTCTGGAACTCCCAGTTGTAGTAGCGATCCCAGTTGATCGACCAGGTCATCAGGCCCCGGAACGACGGTGACGCGCCTCCCCGAAGCGTGTAGCCGCCACAGCTCGTACCCTTCGCCAGACAGTCCAGCGCCTGGTGCACGGCCGCCGGCGCCGTATAGCCGTTACCGGCACTAGTAGCCGCCGGAAGTCCGAACGCGAGCTGGTCCTGCCGCAAGCCGGGGAAGGTGTGACCGGTATTAGCGACGGGGAAACCGGCCTTCATCATGTCCGTCATCGCGATGTGGAAGTCGGCGTTGCCGATGTTGTGGTACTGCCCGTCGAGGCCCATCACCGGGCCCGAGTTGTAGTCCTGCACGTGCAGCACGGTCAACGCGTCGCGCATGGCGTGGATGACGGGCAAGTACGAGCCGGTGCGGTTGTCCCCGCCACCCGCACCACCGTAGAACTGGTAGCCGACCTGCACGAAGAACGTCTCCGGCGCCATCGTGAGCACGAAGTTGGCGCCGTACTTGGCCTTGAGGCTCTTCAGCGCGGAGATCAGGTTGACGACGACCGGGGTGGTCGGGTTGCGGAAGTCGGTGTCACCCGAGTTGAAGTAAAGCGAGTGGCCCTCGAAATCGATGTCCAGACCGTTCAGCCCGTAGCGGTCGATGATCGCGCTGACCGAGCTGACGAAGGCATCCCGCGCGGCCGTGGTGGTGAGCTGGACCTGGCCGTTCTGGCCGCCGATGGAGATCAGCACCTTCTTACCGGCGGCTTGTTTGGCCCGGATCGCCGAGATGAACTCCGCCTCGCTCTCCACGTTCGGGCATTCCGCGACCGGGCATCGGTTGAAGCGGATATCGCCGGAGGTGACCGAGGTCGGTTCGCCGAAGGACAGGTTGATGATGTTCCACTGCGAAGGCACGTCGGCCATCCGGATATAGCCCGAGCCGTTGGCGAAACTCGCGTGCAGGTAGCCGATCAGCGCGTGCTTGGGCAGGCCGGTGTTGGCACAACCGGTTGTCGTACCTGAGACGGTTGCGGACTTCGCCGACTCTCCATTCGCGTTGTACGCCGCGACTGCGTACGAGTGCGACGTACAGGCGCTGAGGCCGTCGATCGCCGTCGAGGTGCCGGTAACGGTCTTGACCACCTGCGAGCCTTCGTAGACGCGATAACCCGTCACCGTGCCAGTGGAAGCCGTCCAGGACAGGGAGATCGAGTTAGCGGTTGTGCCGGTGACACTGGGATTGGCCGGTGCACCCGGCACTCCCCCGGTAGGCGGGTCGCTACCGCCAGGGCCGTCCAGGCTGACGTCGTCGGCGTAGTACGTTCCCTGGCCGTACCAGCCGTGCAGGAAGACCTGGGCGGTCGTCTGACTCGCTCCGGTGGTGAAGTTGACGGTGAGCTGCGTGTACGACGCGGCGCCGGGCGTCCACGTCGAAGCACCACCCGTGACGCCGAGGTAGACGTAGTTGCCGCGGACCCAGGCTGTCAGCGAGTACGCCGTGTTGGGCAGCACGGACACGGTCTGGGTGCACAACGCCTGGTCCGAACTGCTCGCGGCACCGGCCAGCGCACGGCTGCCGGAACGGACCGGGCTGGTCACGACCGAGCCGGTACCGCCGGAGCAGGACCAGCCGGACAGTGAACCGGTCTCGAAGCCGGGGTTGGTGAGCAGGTTCGCGGCCTGGGCCGGGGCGGCACCGGCGATCAGGCCGGCGGTCGCGAGCACGAGGGCGGAGACGAGGGCAAGCAGACGCGAGCGTTTCATGGCATACCTTCCGGGCGGGTCCATTTAGTAGAGAGGTTTCATAACTGATCGTCAATGGATTCGGACACTGCGGACCTGTCGGAAATCCGCCACTGTCGACGGACCGGCCTTGGCCTCAGGGATCCCGGGCCGATTGGTCCGGTTCGGGATCGTCCGGACGGAGATCGTCCACACACCAGTCGTCCGGGCAGCGCAGGCAGGGCCAGGGCCGGCCGCACTGGCTGCACAGGCCGTCGGGACCCGGCACCGGCACTACCGGTGAGGCGGGCAAGTGACTGACAGACTCGGTGATTCGCTTCATGCCGCCCAGCCTTCCCGGCGCACTTCACCGGCACCAGGCGTGATCTGTGGGCTGTTCCGACAGCCCACAGAGTTCAAGCCCACAAGGGATATCGGAGATTTCCACTACGTCCTGTTCTGTCGGTCGGGGCTTGTACTGTCGTCACCGCGCACCGCAACCACCAGGCGCAACACGTCCTCGAGTGTGCGGAGGTTCCTGTGACGATTCCCAGCACGGATTCCCTGACGGAGTCCACGTTCGGCGGGCGCCTGCGGCGATGCCGGCAGGCGGCCGGGCTGAGCCTGCGGCAGCTCGCGGGCCAGGTCGGTTATGACCACAGCTATCTGTCTCAGGTCGAGCGCGGCCTGCGGCCCGGATCGGCGCACCTGGCGACGCTGTGCGATCAGCGGCTGGCCACCGGCGGCGAGCTCACCACCGCCTACCAGCAGGCCCACCCGCCGAGCCCCGCGCCGGCCACCGGCGGCAAGGTCGAGACGGAGCCGACGGCGGCGCCGAGTCTGGAATCGACGCGGCACGGGCTGACCTTCTCCTTCACCCAGGTGCCCGGCGTGCAGGAGTGGCAGGCCGTCGCCGCGGCGTACGGGCAGGACGTCTTCAGCACCGACCCGGCCGTGCTGCTGACCGAGCTGACGGCGGATCTGGAGCTACTGCGTCAGACCGTCGCCACCGACTCGAGCAGCCCGGCCGCCCTGGCGGATCCGGCCACCCGGCTGACGGTGGTGATGGCGTGGACGCTGGCCGGGCTCGGGCGAGTTCGGGAGGCCCGGCGCTGGTGGCGGACCGCCCGGGCCACCGCAGACCACAGCGCGGACCACACCGGCGATCCCGAGCTACGCCTGCTGCCGCGCGCCTGGGAGATCCTGAGCGGCTGGTCCGAGCGCAGATCCGCCGCCGAGCTGCTGCGGCTGAGCGAGGAGGCGCTCGCACAAGCCCGCGGGCCGGTCCAAGCGAGCGGTGCCGGCGTGCTGGTGGGGAAGGCGCAAGCGCTCGCACAGCTGGGCCGCGGGGCCGAGGCGCGGCAGACGCTCGCGCAGTTGGCAGAGGTGGTGCAGACGCCGGATGAGGGTTCACTGTTCGGCTGGCCGGAGTACAGGCTGCGTCATGCCGAGAGCTTGGTGTTCACCACCTTGGGCGATTACCTGGCGGCCTTCGACGCCCAGGACCGCGCCTTCGCGCTCTACCCGGCAGAGCTGTGCGGTGAGCTCGCCATGGTTCAGCTGCATCGTGCGGCCGGCCTGGTCGGCTATGGCGAGCTGACCGGCCTGGGGTTCGCAATGCGTGTTCTGCTGGAGCTACCCGCGCACTGCCACAACGAGAGGTTGTACGTCGTAGCGGGCCAGGTGCTGGCCAGTGTCCAGCCGGGAGATCTCGCGAAGTCCGTGGTGCGGGATTACCGGGAGCTGCTGGTGACCCGACCACACCTTGGCCGTTGAGTAGGGAGACACCAGTTCCGGCGGTAACGTGCCAGGACATCAGAGATCAGCAGTGATCAGCAGAGCCGGGAGTAGCAGTGCCAGACGCGTGGAAGTTCGAGGTCGAGTTGCGGGCCGATCCGGCCGCCGAAGAAGCCCGGGAGGCGATCCTGGCCGCCCCCGGCTTCGGGCAGGCCTTCACCGATCACATGGTGCTCGCGAACTGGTCGGCCGACCTCGGCTGGCATGACCCGCGCGTAACGGCGTTCGCCCCACTCAAGGTCTCCCCGGCGGCAGCGGTGTTGCACTACGCGCAGGAGATCTTCGAGGGCCTCAAGGCGTTCCGGCACGCGGACGGCTCGGTCTGGGCCTTCCGCCCGCAGGACAACGCCGCACGTTTCACGGGTAGCGCCAGGCGACTGGCACTACCCGAGCTCCCCGAGGACGAGTTCGTCGCGTCGCTGCAGGCGCTGGTCGGTGTCGACAAGCGATGGGTGCCGACCGGCGGCGAGTCCAGCCTTTACCTCCGGCCGTACATGATCGCGACCGAGGCCAGCCTGAGCGTCCGGCCTTCCCGCGAGGTGTTGTACGGCGTGATCGCCTCCCCCGCCGGGGCGTACTTCCAGTCCGGGCTGAAGCCGGTCTCCATCTGGCTCTCGACCCGCTACACCCGCGCCTCTCCGGGCGGCACGGGCGAGGCCAAGACCGGTGGCAACTACGCCGCCAGCCTCGCCGCCCAGGTCGAGGCCGTCGCCAACGGCTGCGAGCAGGTCGTCTTCCTCGACGCGGTCGAGCGCCAATGGCTGGAGGAGATCGGCAGCATGCTGCTCTTCTTCGTGCACAAGGACGGCCGGATCGTCACCCCGGAGCTGTCCGGCACGATCCTCGCCGGTATCACCCGCGCCTCGGTGATCGAGCTCGCCGCCGACCTCGGCCACAAGGTGGAAGAGCGCCGGATGAGCATCGACGAGTGGCGCGACGGTGTGGCCAGTGGCGAGATCACCGAGGTGTTCGCCTGCGGCACGGCGGCCGCGGTCACTCCGGTCGGCCGGCTGGTCTGGGAAGGCGGCGACCAGGTCATCGGCGACCACGACGTCAACGACGGCGTCGGCCCGGTCACCGCGGAAATCCGCCGTACCCTGCTCGACCTGCAATACGGCCGGACCGAGGACACCCGCAACTGGCTGACGCGCCTCGCCTGAAGCCGGGGACTGTCGACGGGTCCGGCTAGTCTCAGGGGCATGGCGACGTCCAAGGGCAAGACCCCGGCGGTGGAGCTGGAGATCGGCGACCGGACCGTGCGGATCTCGAACCCGGACCGGGTCTACTTCCCGGCCCGGGGCGAGACCAAGCTCGACCTGGTCAACTACTACCTGTCCGTGGGCGACGGCATCGTCCGTGCGCTGCGCGAGCGCCCGTGCATGCTGCACCGATTCCCCGAGGGCGTCAGCGGGGAGAAGGTGCACCAGAAACGCCTGCCCCAGGGCGCACCACCGTGGATGGAGACGGTCCGCGTCCACTTCCCGCGGTACAACCGGACCGCCGACGAGCTCTGCGTGACCGAGGTGGCGCACGTCGCCTGGGCGGTGCAGATGTCGACCGTCGAGTTCCACCCGTGGAACTCGCGCAAGGCCGATACCGAGAAGCCCGACGAGTGGCGGATCGACCTGGACCCGATGCCCGACTGCCCATTCGACCGGGTCCGGCGCGTCGCCCGCGTCGCCAAGGAGGTGCTCGACGACCTCGGCGCCACCGGCTATCCGAAGACCTCGGGCGGTTCCGGCCTGCACGTCTACGTCCGGATCAAACCCGAGCACGGCTTCTCCGACGTACGACGCGCCGCCCTGGCCTTCGCGCGCGAGGTCGAGCGGCGCGCGCCCGATGACGTCACGACGACGTGGTGGCGCAAGGACCGGGACCCGGCCAAGCTCTTCGTCGACTACAACCAGAACGCCCGGGACCACACGATCGCGAGCGCCTACTCGGTTCGCGGCAATCCCGAGGCGACGGTCTCGACGCCGATCCGGTGGGACGAGGTCGACGACGTGGACCCGAAGGCCTTCACCATCGAGACGGTCCCGGCCCGGTTCGCGGAGCTCGGCGACCTGCACGCCACCATCGACGACTCGGCGTACTCCCTCGACACCCTGCTCGAATGGGCCGACCGCGACGAAAAGGAAGGCGCCGAGGTCCCACCCGAGGAGTAGTGCGCAAGCGCCGAAGAACTTCCGGCGCAGGGCGCTAAGACGTGCGGCGGGCGATGAAGGCTTCCACTCCGTCGAGGTAGAGGCTCAGGCTGAAGGCGAATTCGGCCGCCTGCTCCTCCTCGTCGTACAGCACCTCGTCTTCGAAGACGCCGGCCGCGATCACCGCATACAAGGCCGGCATCTTCCGTGGATCGACCACGCGTGCGAGGACCTGGCCGTACTGAGAGCTGAAGGCCTCGGGATTCTCCGCGAACCCCTGCGCGAGCTCGAGGCCGAGCCGGATCTCGCCGTGCACGTGGGTCAGCAGTCCCATCACAACGCCGACCTTGTCCGGCTCGCTCAGACCCGTGTCACCGAGCGCGCCCAGTGCCTTGTCGAACCACGCGAGGTTGTGCGGGCCGATCGGCGGCGCGGTGATCGGGAGCCGGGCATACCAGGGGTGTCGGTAGATGGCGGTCAGCACGTTGTGCGCCCATTGGGTCAGGCCTTCGCGCCATTCCTGGCCGGGCGGTGGCTCGGGCGGTAGCTCCAGGGCTGCGTCGGACATCAGCGCGAGCAGTTCGTCCTTGCTCTTCACGTATCGGTAGAGCGCCATCGTCGAGTTGCCGAGGTCCGCCGCCACCCGGGCCATCGACACCGCGGCCAGGCCTTCGGCATCGGCGATCGCGATCGCGGCCCGGGTGATGTCCTCGATGGTCAAGGACGGCTTCGGCCCACGCCTCGGCCCATCGCGCAGCCCCCACAGGAGTTCGGCCTGCGGCAGCATGCCCGCTTCGTCAGTCATCCAGCACCTCTCGTCGGCCACAGTCTAGGAAGTCGGCCACGGCCCCCTGAGAACTACCGCTTGCGCTCCTTACTGCGTAGCGCCTACGCTATAAAGCGTAGCTCATACGCAGTAAGGGATGGGGAGAGCATGATCGTCGTGACAGAAGGGCTCCGGAAGGCCTACGGATCAACCGTGGTGCTGGAAGGACTGGATCTCGAGGTGGCCGAAGGTTCGGTGCTGGCGCTGCTCGGGCCGAATGGCGCGGGCAAGACCACCACCGTGCGGATCCTGACCACACTCACCCGCGCGGACGGTGGCCGCGCCGAAGTCGCCGGGTTCGACGTACACCGGGAGCCCGCCAAGGTCCGCGGGGTGATCAGTCTGACCGGGCAGTTCGCGGCGGTCGACGACCAGCAGACCGGCCGGGAGAACCTGATCATGGTCGGCCAGCTGATGCACGTCGGCCGGGCCGCCGCCCGTCGGCGCGCGCTCGACCTGCTGGAACGGTTCGACCTGACCGACGCGATGGACCGCCGCGTCGCGACGTACTCCGGAGGTATGCAACGGCGGCTCGATCTGGCCATGAGCCTGGTCGCGCAGCCGCGGGTGATATTCCTGGACGAACCGACGACGGGCCTCGATCCGGTCAGCCGTACGACGATGTGGGACGCCATCCGGGATCTCATCCGGGCCGGTACGACCATCGTGCTCACCACGCAATACCTGGAGGAGGCCGACCGCCTCGCGGACCGGATCGTGCTGCTCGACCACGGCCGGATCGTGGCCGCCGGCACCGCCGACGCGCTCAAGGCCCAGGTCGGTGGCGAGCGATTGACCTTGCATTTCCAGGAGCCGGAACAACTCGAGAAGGCCGCGCTGATCCGGCCGGACGCTCAGCGCCTGGCCGACCTCGAACTCGGCCTGGCTACGGACGGTACGGCGGCGGAGTTGCACCAGATCCTCGGCGAATTCGTTGCCGCTGGCATCGAAGTCGATCGGGTCTCGGCCCATCGCCCCACCCTCGACGACGTCTTCTTCAGCATGACCAGCAAAGCGAAGGTAAGCGCATGAGCACGATCAACCACGACCGCCCGATCAACGCCGTCACCGACAGCCTGACGATGATCGGCCGCAGCATCCGGCTGAACCGGCGCAACGCCGACACGATGGTGATGTCAGTGGTGCTGCCGCTGCTCATGATGGCCCTTTTCGTGTACGTCTTCGGCGGCGCGATCGACACCGGTACGGCGTACATCAACTACGTGGTGCCCGGCATCATCCTGCTCTGCGTCGGGTACGGCGCGGCGTCGACCGCGATGGCCGTCGCGGACGACATGAACAAGGGCATGATCGACCGGCTTCGGTCCCTGCCGATCCGCTCGTTCGCCGTACTGACCGGCCATGTCACCGCGAGCGTGGTCCGCAATGCCATCTCCACCACGATCGTGATCGGTGCCGCGATCGCGATGGGTTTCCGGCCGAGCGCGAGTCTGCTCGACTGGATCCTGACGGCGGGCCTGCTGTTGTTGTACGTGCTCGCGCTGTCCTGGCTCGCGGCCGGCCTCGGCGTGATCGCGCGATCGGTCGAATCAGCCAGCGTGCTCAGCTTCGCGATGCTCTTCCTGCCGTATCTGAGCAGCGCGTTCGTCCCGACCAACACGATGCCGTCCTTCCTGCGCGGCATCAGCGAGAACCAGCCGATCACGCCGGTCATCGAGACCGTCCGGTCGCTGCTGACCGACGCCCGCGGCACTCGCGGCTGGACCGCCCTGACCTGGTGCGTCGCCCTCCTACTCGCCTCCTTCCTACTGGCCACCACCCTCTACCGCCACCGCACCCGCAACTAGTCCTCGTCGACCCACTCGAGTAGGTCGCCGGGCTGGCACTCGAGCACGCGGCACATCGCCTCCAAAGTGCTGAATCGAACGGCTTTGGCCCGGCCGTTCTTCAGCACCGCCACGTTCGCCGGCGTGAGGCCGACCCGCTCGGCGAAGTCGCCCACACTCATCTTGCGCTTGGCCAGCTCGACATCGATCCGGACCACGATGGGCATCAGATCACCGCTTCCATGTCGGTCTGCAGGGTCGTGGCCTGGCGCAGCAAGGCGCGCAGCACCACGATCAAGAGACCGATCACGGCGACACCGACCAACCACAAGAACAGCAAGAGCGGCAGCCCGGGATCCGACGCGTTGAAGCCGACATAGAGAAAGACGCCCAGCAGCACCACCCAGGCTGCGGTGATCGCCCACACGATCGCGTCCACCCACTTCATCGACACGTCGCTGAAGATCCGGTTGCTCTTGACCAGCGAGAGCAACTTCCAGGTGGACACGACCACCACCTGAGCGCACAGCACCCAGAACACGGACACGGCAGTCGCCGGCCACCTGAGGTAAGCCATGTCCGGCGACTCCTCGGCCATGTGGGCGAACTGCCCGGGGAGCGAGAAGGTCTGGAGCATGACCAGCACCCCGAACAGCACGACCAGGAAAACGCGGAGCGGCAGCACCACTCGATGCACGGTAAGCATACATCGAGAGTCGCTCAGTTCCTATCGAATGTCAATCGATCAAACGGGGATCGGGGTGGCGCCGGTGATGAAGGAGACGACGTCGCTCATCGAGACGTCGCCGGGTTTGACGATGCCGGTGCGCTTGCCGAGGCGGTGCACGTGGATCCGGTCAGCCACCTCGAACACGGCGGGCATGTCGTGGCTGATCAGGACCACCGGCAGGCCGCGATTGCTGATCCGCTTGATCAACTCCAGCACCTGCGCCGTCTCGCGCACGCCCAGGGCCGCGGTCGGCTCGTCCATGATCACGACCTTGCTGCCGAACATGGCTGCCCGCGCGACGGCGACCGCCTGGCGCTGACCACCGGACAACGTCTCGACCGTCTGGGTGATGTCCTGGATGGTGGCGATACCGAGCGAGTCGAGCTGGTTGCGCGCCTCGGTCCGCATCGCCTTCTTGTCCAGCACCCGCAACATCCCGAACAGGCCCTCGCGGCGGATCTCCCGGCCGAGGAACAGGTTGGTCGCGATATCGAGGGCCGGCGCGACCGCCAGCGTTTGGTAGACGGTCTCGATCCCGGCCTTCCGCGCGTCCAGCGGCGAATGGAAGTGGATCTCCTGGCCGTCGAGCTGGATCGTGCCCGCGTCCGGGATCAGCGCGCCGGTCAACGCCTTGATCAGGGTCGACTTGCCGGCGCCGTTGTCCCCGACGACCGCGAGCACCTCGCCCGCTTCGAGGTCGAAGTCGGATCCGTCCAGCGCGGTGACGAATCCGTACCGCTTGACCAGACCGCGCGCGCTCAGAACCGTGCTCATGCGCTCCTCCTTCGCGTCGCCTGGTCGAAGGCAACGGCCGCGATCACCAGTACGCCGGTAGCGAGGTTCTGGTAGTTCGAATCGATACCCATCTGCGTCAACCCGCTGCGCAGCACTGCCACGATCAGCGCGCCGACGACCGTGCCGACCACACCACCGCGCCCACCGAACAGGCTGGTGCCACCGATGACCACGGCGGTGATGCTGTCGAGATTGCCCGTCTGGTACGCGTTCGGATCGGCGGTCGGCGTACGTCCGAGGGCCATCCAGGCCGCGAACGCGTAGACGACGCCGGCCACGGCGTACACGCTGATCAGGGTGCGGTCGATGTGGATACCCGTCAGCCGCGCGGCCTCGGGCTCGTTACCGACGGCGTACACATGACGGCCCCACGCGGTCTTAGCGAGCACGAACCAGAGCAGCACGAACAGCATGGCCGCGAGCACCATGCCCATCGTGAACTGGACCCGGCCGAACAGGTAGAGCGAGGTGCCGAGCCAAGTGAGCAGTCCGTCCGGCACAGGCCACGTGGTGCCCTGGCTGTACAGGCTGGTCACGGCCGTCATCACCGCGAGCATGCCAAGCGTGACGATGAACGGCGGCAACTTGATCCGGCTGACCAGCAGACCGGACAGCGTCGCCACCACCGCACAGCCGATCAGGCCCGCGAACAGGCCGACCGGCCCGGGCAGATCGCCGGTCACCAGCCTGGTCATCAGCACGGTGCCGAAGACGGCGATGGCCGCGTTGGCCAGGTCGATACCGCCCGTCAGGATCACCAGGGTCTGACCGAGTGCCAGCGTGCCGACGACGACCGACTGCTGAATGATGATCGAGAAGTTGTCGACACTCGCGAACGTGCTGGTCGCGAACGAGAAGAACACGATCGCGACCACCAGTGCCGCGGTCGGCCCGAGGACCGGGTTCCGGGCGAACAGCGCCCGGGCCCGATCTCCTCGCGTCGTATCCAGAGCCAAAGCTGTCGACATATCAGCCCCAGCAGTTCTGCGCGCCCCAGGTGGTGTCCTTCGACTCCTGCCCGGCGACCGGCTTGTCGGTGATCAAGGTGGCGCCGGTGTCGACGAATCCGGACGGCTTCTTGCCCGTCTTGGCGTAGTCGATCACCGCGGTGACGCCGTCCTCGGACATCTTCTTCGGGAACTGCATCACGGTCGCGACGAACAACCCGTTCTTGACGTCCTGCACACCCTGGCAGCCACCGTCGATCGCGCCGACCAGCACCTTGCCGGTCAGAGCGCGCTCCTTCAGGGCCTGGTACGCACCACGCGCGGCCGGCTCGTTGATGTTGTAGACGGCGTTGACCTGGCTACCGGCACGCTGCAAGAGGTTCTCCATCGCCTGCTGGGCCTTGGTCTGGTCGCCCTGGGTCAGCGCACTGCCGATCACGGCCGGCGTCTTCAGCGGCAGACCCATGCCCTCGAGGAAACCGTTGTGCCGGGCGATACCGACCGACGCGCTCGGGTCGAGGTCCATCATCAGCAGCTGCGGCGGAGTGGATCCGAGGCGCGCCTTCACGTACGCGCCGAGCAGCCGGCCGGCCTGCTCGTTGTCGGTCGCATACGTCGCGGAGACGGCGTCGGCGGGCACGGTCGCGGTGTCGAGGGCGATCACCAGTACACCCTGCGACTCCGCCTGCTTGACCGCACCGATCACACCGGCGGAGTTGCTCGGGGTGATCAGGATGCCCTTGACGCCTTGCTGTACGAGGTTCTGGATGGCGGTGACCTGACCCTCGTTGTCGCCGTCGAACTTCCCGGCCAGCGCGATCAGGGTCGCGCCCTTGGCCTCGGCCGCGGCCTTCGCCGACTCGCGCAACTTCACGAAGTACGGGTTGGACTCGGTCTTGGTGACCAGGCCGATCTTCACCGGACCGCTGTCAGCGGTATCCGACGCCGACCCGGGCCCCGAGGTCTTGGTCGTCGTACAGGCGCTCAGCGCGAGCGCTCCGGCGCAGACGAGCGCCGACGCCACGATGCTGGACCGTTTCATGGGTGGGACCTCCAGAGAGATGAGCCGTGTATCGGTGCAACGCTAGGAACGGCGGCGGGGTCGCGGAAGGATTTGCGCAAACCGTTGCGCAATTCGTCCGGGCTGGGCATCCTCCACTCATGACCGATCCACGCCGGCGAGCTCGGCTGGCCGATGTGGCCGGCCTCGCAGGCGTGTCCATCACCACCGTTTCGCATGTCGTCAACGGCACCCGGTACGTCGCACCCGCGACGCGTGAGCGGGTCCGGGAGGCGCTCGCGTCGCTGGATTACGCACCACCCGCGCCGGTCACCGCGAAGTCGTCCGGCCGGGCCATCGGGCTCGCCATCACCGGCGCCTCCAACCCGTACTTCGGCGATCTGATCGCGGGCGTCGAGTCCGAGGCGAGCCGGGCCGGGTTCGCGTTGTTGCTCTGCGACACCCACGACGATTCCGCGCTCGAGGCGAACGCGGTCACCACGCTGCTCTCGCACAACGTGGAGGCGGTCATCCTCGCGCCGACGGCCGGCTGGGAGGCGGCGACCTTGCCGGCCTTGCGGAAACACCAGACGCCGTTCGTGCTGGTCGACCGGATGAGCGATGTGCGGTGCGACCAAGTCGGTACGGAGAACGAGTCCGTCTCCTTCGCCCTGGTCGACCATCTGATCGAGACGGGCCATCGCCGGATCGGCATGCTCGCGGGTCTGGCCGGTCTGTCGACCACCAGCGAACGCATCAACGGGTATGCCCGGGCGCTGGAGCATTCGGGGATTCCCCGCGATGACCGGCTGGTCGTCTCGGCGCAGTCCACGGTCGACGGCGGCCGGGCCGGCGTGCGATCGCTGCTGCGGCAACCGGTCCCACCGACCGCGATCTTCAGCGCGAACAACGCGATGACGATCGGCGCGTTGCTCGCGCTCAAGGAGACGGGCCTGCGGATTCCGGCGGACCTCGCGCTGGTCACGTTCGACGACTTCGAGTGGGCGTCGGCGATCTCGCCCGCGCTCACCGCGGTGGCCCAGCCGTTCCACGCGATGGGCGCGCGGGCGGTGCAGTTGCTGCTCCGGCGACTGGCCGATCCGTTCGCGCCGCGCCGTACTGAGAGACTGCCTGCCGAGATCGAGCACCGCGAAAGCTGCGGCTGCCGATCGGCCGGATCAACCCATCCCGAGGCGGCTACCCGTTGAGAGGCGGCTACGCGTTGACCTACTCCGAGGCGGCTCTGCGATGACCTTGCGACTCGACCTGTCCACGGCGTTTCCGCGGGCGGTCGGACTGACCCGCGGCCGGGCGATTCTCGGCATCACCGGATCACCCGGCGCCGGCAAATCGACGTACGCCGAGGAGCTGGTGCGCGACCTGACCATCCTCGGGCACAAGGTGGCACTGGTGCCGATGGACGGGTTCCACCTGTCGCAGGCCGCCTTGGACGAGCGCGGTCTCGGGCCGGTCAAGGGCGCGCCGCAGACCTTCGACGCCAGTGGGTACGTCGCTCTGCTGCGGCGCCTGCGCGATCCGGACGACTCGGTGGTGTGGGCGCCACGGTTCGACCGGGGGCTGGAGGATCCGATCGCGGCGAGTATCCCGATCGGGCCCGACGTGACGCTGGTGGTGACCGAAGGGAACTACCTGCTGTACGAAAAGGGGCCCTGGGCAACGGTTCGGCCCTTGCTCGACGAGTGCTGGTATGTCGATCTCGACGAGGCCGAACGCCATCGACGGCTCGAGGCCAGACATCGCCGATTCGGCCGTACGCCGGAGCAGGCGCACGAGCGGACGATGGGCAGCGACGAGACGAACGCCCGCCTCATCGCCGCGACGGCCTCGCGCGCGGACGCCGTACTCCAGGTCGGTGATCAGACGCGCATGCCCTTGGCGAACGCCTCGCTGAACACCACGGACTCGTCGCCTTCGTAGCCCCAGGGCTGCGTAGTGATCCGGCCCTGCATCGCGTCGACGTGTTCCATCGCGAGCTCCGGCTCACGGTAGAGCCGCAGCACGTAGGCGAACGCGCTGTGGGCTTCGAGGTCGTACGGCTCGGCCTGCCGGTCGGGTTGCAGCCAGGCGGCGCGGGCGGCGAGCACTGCGGGTTTGAACTGATCCACCTTGTGTTGTCCCTGCGGGTCCGCGTTCAGCTCTGCCTGGACCAGCGCGTTGATCGCGTTCAGCGCCCGGCCCGGCTTCGCCCTGTTGGCCGCCTCCTGGCCGAACCGGATCAAGTCGTCGAGGCTGCCGCCCGAACGCGGCGCGAGCACTTGGACCCGGCCGGCGTGTACGGCGTAGCAGTCGGGCTGACGGACGAGGCCCTGGTTGAAGACGTACTGCTTGTCCTCGAGCGGTACCTCCAGACCGAGCGCGACCGATTGCAGCACCGCCCAGGGCGCCGAGTCGTCCTGCGCCGCCTCGACCGCGTCCCACAGAATCAGGCGGGCCGATTCGAGCAGCGTGCGGAACGTTGCGGCCTCGGCTATCGGACGACGACGAGCCGCCCAGGCCTCGAACACCTTCGTCTGCGCGAGCCAGAGCAACAGGTCCGGATCCTGTGGCGATTCCATCAACTGGGTCTCGAGCTGTTCGCCATGACCGACCGCCGCCCGGCCTAGACCAGTGACCCGCAGGCAGCGCAGATCCGTACATTGCGGGGTCGCCTTCAGCAGCGCCCGGCCGGCCTCGAGATCACCGTCTCGCGTTGCCTGAAAGGCCGAATCGAGCTCGGGATCATCCCAGGATCGGTCGACCACCACGTCGACCTTTGGCTTGCGCGAGAAGATTCCCATGCTCCGGATCGTAGGCCGCGGCAGGTTCTGGCAGGGGCCGCATGCGGCAAGATCATTACAGTGCCTATTCGATCGTGGTGTCAGCAGCTGACATGACCCGTTTCCCGGGTTACGTTCTAAGTCCCCCCCAAAGTGTGGATCGTCCCATCCCCCCGGGACCCACACCTGAACGCCCCGGTCTACGGACCGGGGCGTTCAGTTTTTCCGCTCTTCCCATAGGTGACAGGCAGTGCGAGCAATCCCCTCGTCCGCATCGACGGGCGCCAACGGATCTCGTCGCGCGGTACGGCGAGCGCGAGTGCGGGCAGTCGGTCGAGCACTGCAGCGAGTGCCATCTCGGTCTCGAGCCGCGCGAGGGGTGCACCAACGCAGTAGTGGATGCCGTGACCGAGCGCTAGGTGGCCGGTCGCGTTGCGTCGCAGATCGAGGCGTTCGGGTTCGGCGAATCGGCTCGGGTCGTGATTCGCCCCGCCGAGCGAGAGCAGCACGGTCTCGCCCTGCGGAATCGTCACGCCACCGATCTCGACATCGCTCAGCGGAAAGCGGCGGACGGCCAGCGGCGCCGGCCCGTCGTACCGCGCGAACTCCTCGATCGCCGCCGGTAGCAGCGACCTCTCGGCCTGCAACGCCTTCAGCTGCTCCGGGTTGTCCAGCAAGCCCAGGATCGCGTTGCCGATGAGGTGTACGACGTTCTCGTAACCGGCGAACAGGATGAGGAACGCGAGCGAGGTCAGCTCGTCTTCGCTCAGCCGATCGTCTTCGTCGCGGGCGGCGATCATCGCGGTCAGCAGGTCGTCGCCGGGCTCGGCTCGCTTGCGCGCGATCAGGGCCGGGTAGAAGCGCATCATCGCGCCGATCGCCTCTTTGGCCTGCTGAGGCTTCGCGGGATCCGGTGCCACCAGCGCGTCGGTCCAGGCGCGGAAGTCGGTCCGATCCTCGGCGGGAATCCCGAGCAGGTCGCAGATGACCATGATCGGCAGTGGCGCCGCGAACTCGCCGACCAGGTCTGCGTGGTCCTTGGTGACTAGGTCGTCCAATAGGTCGTTGGCGATCTGGTGGATCGGCTCGCGGAGCTGCTCGACTCGGCCGGCGGTGAAGGCTTTAGTGACGAGTTTGCGGATCCGTGTGTGGTCGGGCGGATCCATGTTGAGCAGGTTCACGTCTAGTGCCGGTGGCAGGGATAGCCCGCTGTACATGCCTGGGAGCGCGTTGCTCTTGTCGAGCGACAGACGCGGGTCTGCGAGGGCCTGCCGGACTTCGTCGTACCGGGTGATCAGCCAGGCGGGCTTCCCGTCGGTGCCGGTTGTTCGGTACGGCAGTTTTGGCTGAGCTTGAGCCTGATTCTGGGAAGTCGGCATATTTCCTCGGCGGTTGATGTCTAAAACGGGATGGCTGCTTCGACGTACCAGTAAGAGCAAGAAACGGTACTAGCCAGGGAGAGGTCAGCATGTCCGAGAACACAGAGCGCCAGATGATCATCACCATGCTGGCCGAAGGAAACCCCGTCTGGTTCGTCGCGGGAATGGTGCACAAGAGCAGCCACGAGGTCTACGTGATCGGCCGCTCCGCCGGCTACCCGGACCGCGCCAAGCTGCGTACGGCCGTCTACCGGGCAGCAGCCGCCTAACTACTCTCTGCGGCTTGTTCCGCCCAGCGGTTCGCCCAAGTTTGGAGCGGGCTCAGAGCTTCGTAGAGGTCTCTGCCGAGTGGCGTGAGCTGGTGAGCCTTCGAGTCGTCCTGCTCGACAATCCCGGCCTCACGCAGCTCACCGAGTCTGGTGTTCAGCACAGTCGGCGATAAGTCGCCACACCGTTGCTGGAGCGCACGGAATCCGACCGGACCACCTTGCAGCTCCCAGAGGATCCGCAGAGTCCACCGGCGGCCCAGGAGATCCAGGGCCGCCATGATCGGCCGACCAGTGGTCGATCCCCTGACCGGCTTGCCTGGTCTCACCATATTTTTCCTCCTTGTGCTACTGGAAGCGTAGCGCTACGTTTTCCGTATCACGTTTATGGAGGAGGCCGCCTTGTCTGACCTACTGTCGCCACTTGCACCGCCGTACGACCCCGACACGGAAGCGCTGCTGGCGAAGCTGATGCCGCCGGGTAGCGGGTTCGAGCCGCTAAGGCTGTTCCGCCTGCTGGCCGTCCACCGCGACCTGGCCGACCGGGTCCGCCCAATGGCGTCAGGCCTGCTCAACAAGGGCCTGCTGCCGGCTCGGGACCGCGAGATCGTGATCTGCCGTACGACGGCCCGGTCCGGCGCGGAATACGAATGGGGTATCCACGCGGTCATCTACGGACCGGTCGTCGGACTCTCGCCAGAATTCCTGGACGCATTGGCGTCCGAGGAGGCCACAGCCTTCGACGGTCACGACCGGCTACTAGTAGATGCCGTAGACGAACTGCTGTCGCCCCAACCGGCTTTGACCCCTGCAACGCTTACTGCGCTCAGAGCCGTCTACACCGAGGCCCAAGTGCTGGAACTACTTCTACTCGCCGGGTGGTACCGGACGTTGTCGACGATGATCCTGTCCGCCGAACTGCCTCGGGAGACCTGGGCTGCGCGATTCCCCTAACCTGGTTCGAATGATCTTCATTACGGCCAAGTTCCCCCTCAAGCCCGAGCATGCCGACGACTGGCCGGCGCTCGCCGCCTCGTTCACCGAAGGCACCCGGTCCGAGCCCGGCTGCCTGTGGTTCGAGTGGTCGCGCAGTGTCGACGACCCGAACGAGTACGTCATCGTCGAGGCCTTCCGCGACGACGAGGCCGCCGTCGCCCACGTCACGTCCGAGCACTTCAAGACCGCCCAGCAGGAACTCCCCCAATACCTCGCCGCCACCCCGCGCATCGTCAACTTCAAGCTCCCCCAAGACACCTGGTCCGAACTGGGCGAGTTCAAGGTCAACTAACTCGGTTGCGGCTCCACATACGGTTTACCCATGCCTGAGTTGCAACGCCTCCGACTAGACCATGGCCCGGCCGTGCTCGCCTTCGAACGGGAGAACCGGGCGTACTTCGCCAAGACCGTCCCCGACCGCGGCGATGCGTACTTCGCCGAGTTCGACGTACGGCTCGCTGCCCTTCTCGCTGAGCAGGCCACGGGCGTATGCCAGTTCCATGTGCTGGTGGAAGCCGACGAGATCATCGGCCGCTTCAACCTGGTAGACCTCGCAGACGGCTCTGCCGAACTCGGCTTCCGCCTAGCCGAAAAGGCCACCGGCAAAGGCCTCGCGACGACCACAGTCCGCTCTCTCTGCGACCTGGCCGTCCGCGACTACGGCCTGACCTCACTCCGCGCCGGCACCACCGTCACCAACACCGCCTCCCAGGCCGTCCTAACCCGCCTAGGCTTCACCCCCACCGGCGAAACCACCCTAAGCGGCACCCCCGGCCTCACCTACACCCTGAACCTCGTTTCGTGAAAGCCGTCGTCTTCGACTTCTTCGGCACCCTGAGCGACCCGAGCGCCGAATCCGGCCGCGAGGAGCTCTACCGCGCCACAGGCCAGGTCCTCGGCGTCGACCCGGCGAAGTTCTGGACCGAGATGTCCGCCAGTTTCGCGGACCGAATCACCGGACGCCTGGGCGACACCAACGCCACCCTCGCGGAAGTCGCCGCACGCTGTGGCGGCAGCCCGAGTCCGGAGAACCTCGCCGAGGCCGTCGTACTGCAACTGGCGAACGCCGCTCTCGTGCAACGCCCACACCCCAAGGCGTACGACGTCCTCTCGTGGGTCCGGGCGCGCGGTCTCCGTACGGCGCTGGTCTCCGACTGCAGCAGCGAACTGGTCGAACTGTGGCCGCACCACCCGCTGGCGCCTCTGCTCGATGAGGCCGTCTTCTCCTGGGAACAGGGCTATCGCAAGCCGGATGCGCGAATGTTCACCACTGCCGTCGACCGACTGGGTCTGTCCCGGGAGGACTGCTGGTACGTCGGCGACGGCGGCGGACGTGAGATTTACGGCTCCGCCCAAGCCGGCCTAACCCCAATCCTGGTCACCAACGCCCACTACCCCGGCGCGGCGGCCTTCCGCGACGCCCCCGACAACCACCTACCAACCCACCACATCCCAGACCTAAGCGCCCTGCCCGACCTCATGTCAACGTTCGGTGTTCGGTCCTGACCGAACACCGAACGCCGACGCTTACTAGCGAGGACAGGACTTGGGGCGGAAGATGCTGCCAGCTACCAGTCCGTGCGGGCGCGCATCGCAATCCGCACTCCGAGGTCATCCAGCTCGGCCAGCAGACTTCCCGCGCCCCACACCTGATCCCGCTTGCGGTTCGTCAGGGGTCGAACGACCTCCGCCGCGCTCAACCGTTCGATCGCGCGATAGGCCGATGTCGTCGAGATGCCGAGGCGGCGCTCTAGGTCGCCGGCGGTGAAGATCGGCTCGGTCGCGAGGCTCGCGATGACCAACGCGGTCGCGCTGGACCGGCGGGGGTGGCCGACCTGGTCGTGCCATTGTTCCGGCATGACAGCCAGGCGATCTGCCGTGGTGTTGGCTTCCTCGGCGGCGATCAAAGCTGACCGAGCAAAGGCGTCGACGATGGAGGCGCCATCGCCGCGACGGTAGGCGTTGAGGGAATCGAAGTAGCGGTCCCGCTGAGCGACCAACGCTGAAGCAATGGGCACGACGATGTTCCGGGCTACGCCGCGATAACGAATGATCGTGGCGGCGAGGGCGCGGCCGATCCGGCCGTTGCCGTCAGTGAAGGGGTGGATCGACTCGAACTGCGCGTGAGCGACTGCGGCCTGTGCGATCACCGGCACGTCGGTCCGGTTCGAGAAGCGGATGAGGTCCGCCATCTTTTCCTCGACCAACTCGGCCGGCGGCGGCACGTACAAAGCGCCGCGCGGCGAGAAATCGGATCCACCGATCCAGTTCTGCACCTCGCGCCATCGCCCGGCATACCTGGCCTCGTGAAGGTCCTCAGCCATTAGCTGAGCATGGGCGCTGGTGATTCCCTCTGCGTCGATAGGTCCGCCGAGAAGCCGATCCATTGCTCCACCCGCTGCCACCATGGAAGTGGCCGACGCGTTCGACTTGATGCCGTGCAGAGCCCGGGCGTAGTCCTCGACCGTGGCCTCTTCGTGCTCGATCTTTGACGACGCCACAGACTCGGCGCGGAGCAGGAGCGTCGCGAGCGGGCGGAGATGTTCGCCACGGGTGGCATCCAGCGCCGCGATAGCTCGGACCGCGTCGTCACATTCCGAGGTGAGCTCGCCGGGGATCGCCAACGAGAGCGCGTCGATGTCTGGTGGGATCGACGTGACGACACTGCGCACCTTCCGGTCCTCGATCGAGCCGCCACGGGTCACCTGATGCCAAGCGACCTTGTGGGCAAGGTGCGGTGGAATGTCGAGCCGGCCGGTGAGCTCGCCTGGATCGGACGGGTCCGGCGACCCGGCACGGAGGCGCCGGGACGGCTCGAAGAGGCCATCTTTCATGAAAACAGGGTAGCCGCTATTCCCACTTAGTAAGCATAAGTGGGAATAGCGGACCCTCTATTCCCACTTGCCCGCTCGGACCGCGTCGTCACTCGTCTCGACGGGGGCCGGTGTGGGGGTAACACTGTGGCTGAGGGTGGGCGCGTTGACCGATCGGTTTGGGTGACCTTGCCTCGTCTGGAGGGGAGATGGCGTCCGGGTTTCATGACGGCAGTCGGTCGCTGCAGGATCGGTTCGATACGCGGGCGCTGGCGGACCGTATCGATGGGCTGCTCGTTGGCGACACCATCAGCGAGGGCGATCGTGCCTTCATCGAGGCTCGCGACATGTTCTTCCTCGCGACGGCCGACGCCGAGGGACGACCGACGTGTTCCTACAAGGGCGGCGAGCCGGGGTTCGTCCGCGTGCTGGATCCGCAAACGGTGGTCTTTCCCAACTACGACGGGAACGGCATGTACCTGTCCGCCGGCAACATCCTGGTGAATCCAGACGTCGGGATGCTGTTCATCGACTTCGAGCGAGGCCACCGGATGCGACTGGACGGCGTGGCGAGTATCGACCTGGCTGACCCGCTTCGGGACGACTATCCCGAGGCCCAGTTCGTCGTACGGGTCCGTCCGCGAGCCGTCTATCCGAACTGTCCGCGCTACATCCACCGCTACGAGCTCGTACGGCGGTCCCGGTTTGTGCCACACAACGACTGCCTGACGCCGGTCCCGGAGTGGAAGCGCTCAGACTGGGCGATCGACGCGCTGCCCGCGCAGGACCCGGCCCGCGATCCAGGAGAACGCGACGTGCTCGGCAGATGAGATCAAGGTCTACCTAAAGACGAAGGCCCGGACCGTGTGGTCCGGGCCTTCCTTTGTAGCGGGGACAGGATTTGAACCTGTGACCTCTGGGTTATGAGCCCAGCGAGCTACCGAGCTGCTCCACCCCGCGCCGCTGTCTTACAACCAGGAGTCTATGGGATGGCCGTTGCGCAACCAAATCGAGCTCACCCGCCGGCCACTTCAGCGGGGCTTGGGACGCCAAACCGAAGCCAAGTCGTCCACGGCGGGCGTGTTGGTCAGGTTCTTCGCGCCGGTGCCGTCGAGGTTCATCACGTAGATGTCCTCGGGCGCGAGTTCTCCGCCCGGCGGCGGATCCTTCGTGAACGTGAGCCTGGTGCCGTCCGGCGAGAACGTCGGCCGGACGTTGTCGCCGGAGTCCGCGGTGAGCTGCTTCTTCTGCGTCCCGTCAGCATTCATGATCCAGAGGTTGGCCAGCTGGACGCAGATCGGGCAGACATTGTCGTTGAACGCGATCTGGTGTCCGGACGGTGACCAGTCCGGCTCGACAGCCTGCATCTCCCACGGGGTCAGCTGCTGCAGGCCCGACCCATCCAGGTTCATCACGTGGATGGCCCGCTGGTCGTCGGGGAAGCAGCCGCGGGTCCGGGTGAACACGACCCGAAGGCCGTCCGGCGAGATGTGCGCCTGCAGATCGATAAACGCAGGGTCGGAGGTCAACGGCGTGACGTCGGTGCCGTCGGCGTCCATCACGAACAGATGGAAGGGGGGCAGGACCGTGGTGCTGGGATCACAGGGCGGGGTCCCGTCCCGGGTGCTGGTGAAGACGAGCTTCGAACCATCGGGGGACCAATCGGGGAAGGTGTCGCTGGCCGGGTGGTTGGTCAGCCGGGTGGGGTTCGAACCGTCGTGGTTCATCAAGTAGATCTCGCGCTGGCCGTCGCGGAGGCTGCTGAAGACAATCTTGCTGCCGTCGGGCGACCAGCGCGGTCCGGTGTCGGATCCCGGGCTGTTCGTGAGATTGCGCTTAGTGGTCCCGCCGGGGCTCATCGTGAAGATGTCGTAGTTGCCCGGGCTATTGCTGACGAACGCAATGCGGCCGCCGTTGTCCGCCGGAAATGTCGCCGCCGAAGGTCCGGCTGCAACGAACACCTGAGCCACCGCCATGCTGCCAAGAGCACTCGCGGCGAACAGAACTCTGCGCATCTTCCCCGCCCCCTGACCACGTCACGAACTGACTTGGTCCCGCCGGAGCGGAGCGAGCCGTCAAGCACCTTCCAGCATCTCACTCGCCCGCACGCTGTCAATCGGTGAACCAAATGTGGCCGCCCCCCTCCTGGCCTGCGCCCTCGCGGCGACGGCTGAGGCGATGTTTCGGGCTGACCGCGAGTTCTTACGGTTCGTGGACGTCCGGGCCGTGCTGTTCCCAACGACCGCACCGCAGGCGGATGGTCAGACCAGGACGATCAGATCTGGGAGGGACCATGACGAAGACAACCAAATGGAGGACCCTGTTCGCGGCCGTTGCCATGACCGCGACCCTCGCGCTCGTCGCCGCAGCACCGCCTGCCTGGGCGGCACCACCGGATCAGGCCGACGCCGTGGAGGTCTACGAGGGCGACGTGTTCGTCATCGTCGGGTCGACGCTACGGAACCCGGACGCGACGACCGACCCGTCCGCCCCACTGTTCAACAACGCAGGCGTGAACCTGAACCTCACCTGGGGGGCCTGGTCCGCGGCATCGGCGACCTCAGCGGTGCGCACGAGTGGCAAGTCGAACGCCCGCACGGACGTCCGACTGAGGTTCAGCGGTTTGGTCCCGGGAGGGGTCTACTCCGTCTTCTGGGGTACGCTCAACCCCGATTCGGAGAATCCCCTGTGTCCCGGCGTCGAACGGACACTGGCCCTGCCCAGCGTCGACCCGGGCCAACTGCCGGACGCCTCGTCCTTCGTGGCAGGTTCCGACGGCACGGCCGCGTTCCGAGGGGGCCTCGACGGGGACCTTCTGACCGCGAGCCAGGTGTTCTTCAGCATCATCTACCACTTCGACGGTCAGACCTGGGGCTCACTGCCAAACCGTGGCGAGTTCCAAACGCAGGGCGCGGAGTGCAGGAGCAGCTTCGGCGACGACGCCATGCGCCACCTCCTCATCTTGCAGAAGTGGTGACGGCGACCGTCTGACGACCGGGTCAAGTCTCAAATGCATTCAGGCCCGGAATCCGTGGATTCCGGGCCTGAATGAAGTAGCGGGGGCAGGATTTGAACCTGCGACCTCTGGGTTATGAGCCCAGCGAGCTACCGAGCTGCTCCACCCCGCGCCGCTGTCTTACGGCTTCAGCCTAGTCGATCCGTGGGGCGCAACCAAATCGAATACCCGTGCGGGCCGGAAAACCCGGTGCCGCGAAAGCGTGGTCGGCGTACGTTCACGACTATGGCGTATCCGAACATCCGGCCGTTCGCGGCGGCCGATCTTCCTGCTGCCGCACGGCTTCTCGCTGACCGGCACGCGAAGCACCGTCGTACCAGTCCGTTGCTGTCGCCGAGATACGAGGACGAGGCAACTACTTTGGCCGAGGTCACCACGGTCTGGCAGTCCGAAGGCGCCTCAGGGGCCGTCGCGGTCGACGGGACTGAGGTCGTCGGCTACGTCCTCGGCGCTCCGAAGGCCTCGCCCGTCTGGGGCCCGAATGTCTGGGTCGAGGCCGCCGGCATGGCCGCGGGTGATGCCGAGACGATGCGCGACTTGTACGGCGTCGCTGCCACTCGTTGGTACGACGAGGGCAAGCTGGCGCACTACGCGCTCGTACCGTCCGACGACGTCGCGCTGGTCGACGCGTGGTTCCGCCTCGGCTTTGGTGCGCAGCACGCGCATGCGGTCATGGCGCCGCCTACCGAACCGCTGGTGGTGCCGGATGGTCTAGTCGTACGTCGAGCCGAGCGCGACGACATCGATGTCCTTGCGGAACTGGACCTCGCACTGCCCGCCCACCAAGGGTTGTCCCCCGTCTTCTCGGCCGGCCAGGTCGGAACGCTGGAGGAGGCTCGGAAGGAGTGGGAGGAGGACATCGACAGCGAGTACTACGCCAGCTTTGTCGCCGAGCACGATGGGCGCGTGATCGGATCGGCGATCGGTTGTCCGTTGGAGAAGTCGTCCACCCATGTCGGACTTGCCCGGCCGGATCACGCGGCGATTCTCGCTTTCGCGGCGGTCTTCCCGGATGCGCGCGGGTCGGGCGCCGGGCAAGCGTTGGCGCGAGCGGTCGGGAGTTGGGCTGCCGGCGATGGTTTCGAGGCGCTGGTGACCGACTGGCGGGTGACGAATCTGCTTTCCTCCCGGACCTGGCCGAAACTCGGCTATCGCGAGACGTTCCTCCGCCTGCACCGGCACCTCGGCTACTGATTCGCCCTTTGTCCACAGCCGAAAGTTGTCTGCGCACAGCTGACGGGATGACGGCACCTTCTCTGCACGGCGGTCCACCGGCATCGGGGCAGGTGGCCGCCAACTCGGAGGAGGTAGTGCCATGAGAATCAGTCCTCGTCGCCGTATTGTGACCGGCATCGTGCTCGGTGTGACCGTCTTCGCCGCCTTGGCAACCGGGCCGGTGGCTCCAGCATCAGCAGTCCCGCACTGGGCGCAGTCGAGTGCCCACCTATCGGAACCGGTGAGACCTTTGGACGGCTTCGCGATCACCCATCTGCCTGCGGGCCTCGGCTCGCCGAGCGACTTCGAGTACGAGTGGGAGGACGTCAGCTTCCATAGTCGGGTCTGGGAAACCGGGCCGGATCCCGAGGGTGCGACCAAGGTCGATCTGACCGTGAAGACCGTGCGCGGTGCCGGTATCACCGACCTCGAGGCGCTGCGCACATTCCTGACCGAGTACCACGAGAAGGATCCGGCCGACTGGAAGCTCACGGCCGTGCAGGTCGGGCCTTACAGCGGTTACACGGTCGACAACCAGGTGTTCTGGTTCCTCTCCCCCGGCCTGGCCGCCGAGGTGAGCATCGACCGCGACCGGTTCACCGAGGACGACCTCCTGCAAACCGCCGCCGGCTTCCGCCCGGAGACCAGCGCCTGACGCCGGCCCGGCCAACGAAGCAGCGACGCCCGGGAGACCTGCCGGTCTTGCGCAGGTTTCCCGGGCGTCGGGTGATCAGATGCTGCTCAGCCTCCTGATGGGGTGACCAGGGGCGGGGCCAAGGGGCGGCCGCCACTTGGTTGCGGGAATGGCGGCGGTACGGCGGCCGGGCCTCCCCCACCCGTCGGGGTGGACGGAGGTGCGGACGGCGTGGTGCCGCCACCACCCGTCGGGGTTGCCGTCGGATTGGGCGTGCCCGGGGTGGGCGGCGGCGTCGCGTTGTTGGCGCTGGTAGCCCGCGCGATGGCGGCCTGCGCCTTGCGGATCGCTGCCTGGTAGCCGGCCAGGTCGCCCTTCTTCAGTGCCGCGTCCGCCTCGACGAAGGCGGCTTGTGCCTCGGCGAGTGCTGCCTTGACGGTCTGGTTCTCCGGATCCGGATCCGGCTTCGGGTCGTTCGGGTCGTCGACGCCGGCGTTACCACTGAAGACCTTGTCGAGCGCCTCCTGCAGCGTCGTACCGAACGCCACCTTGTTACCGAAACCGACCAGGACGAACCGCAGCACCGGGTATGAACCTGAGGCCGCTGCCCGGCTGGAGTAGACCGGCTGGACATAGAGCAGACCACCGCCGACCGGGAGGGTCAGCAGGTTGCCGTATTCGGCGCGAGCGCCGGACGTCGGCCCGGTGTACGGCAACAGGGCCTGCCGGATCTGTTCGTTGGTCTGGAACTGGTTCGCCACCTGGCCCGGACCGTCGATCTGGTTGGTATCGGGCAATCGCAGGATCCGGAATTGGCCGTAGTCCTCGGAAGAGGCCTCGGCATCCACTGCCAGGAAGGAAGCGAGGTTATCCCGTTGGTTGGGCACATAGACCGAGGTCAGCGAGAATCTCGACTCCGTCTGATCCGGCATCCGCAGCGACAGGTAGAACGGCGGCTGCTTCCGCGCGTTCTCCGCGGCGCTGCCCTGGGTCGGGTCGACGGGGACGCGCCACAGGTCGCTGTTGGAGTACCAGGTGCCGGGGTTGGTCACGTGGTACTTCGCGAGCAGATCCCGCTGGACCTTGAACATGTCCTCCGGGTAGCGCAGGTGCGACATCAGTCCGGGCGAGATCTCCGAGCGCGGCTTGATCGTGCCCGGGAACGCCTTCGACCAGGTCTTCAGCAGCGGGTCCGACTCGTCCCAGCCATACAGGTCGACCGAGCCGTCGTAGGCGTCGACCACGGCCTTGACCGAGTTGCGGATGTAGTTGATGTCCTCACTGGCCTGCACGGCGACGGCGCCACGGTCGGTCAGCGCGTCATCGGTGCTGTCCTCCAGCGAGACCTTCTGCGAGTACGGGTAGTTCGCGCTGGTGGTGTAGCCGTCGAGGATCCAGACCACCCGGCCGTCGACGACCGCGGGGTACGGGTCACCGTCGACCGTCAGCCACGGCGCGGCCTTCTCGACCCGGTCACGCGGGTGACGGTCGAAGAGGATCTTCGAGGTGTCGGTGACACGACCGGACAGCATCACGTTCAGGTCGCGGAACTTGGTGGCGAAGAGCAGCTGGTTGAAGAACGAGCCGACCGGCACACCACCCTTGCCCTCGTAGTTGAACATCTTCGGCTGGTCGGTGGCCGAGCCCTCCGGGGTGTCCAGCTCGACCGGCGCGGCCTTGTTGCCACCGACGATCGAGTAGTCCGGAGACTGCTCGCCGAAGTAGATCCGGGGTTCGTAGGTACCGAGCTGGCTCTTCGGCGGGATGTCTTGCGAGGACCAAACCGGCTCACCTTCGGCATCGCGCTTGTTGCCGTCGGCCGAGACCACGCCGTAGCCGTGGGTGTAGACCGTGTGGTCGTTGTTCCAGTTGCGCTGGCCTTGCGGCAGGCCGCTGATCTGCACCTCGCGGACACCGATGACGGTGTCGACGACCTTCGTGCCGATCTTGTAGCGGTCCACGTCGAGCACTGCCGGGAACGCGTAGAAGCCACGGACCTGCTGGAGCTGCTCGAAGGCCGGGCCGACCACGCTCGGGTCGATCAGCCGGATACCGGGCAGCACCTCGGCGTCCTTGGCCAGCTGGTTCGGCGTGGTGTTGGTCGTCGCCGCGTAGGTGTCGACCTTCACATTCTCCAAGCCGTACGCCTGGCGCGTGGCGGTGATGTTCTTGGTGATGTACGGGCCTTCGCGGTCCGGCTCGCTCGGGCGAACCCGGATCTGCTGCAGTGCGGCCGGCCAGAGCGCGCCGAGCAGGACGGCCGACAGGATCAGCACGACGGTGCCGACACCGGGCAGCAGCCACGTCTTGCGCACGACGTTCGCGAAGAACAACCCGGCGCAGAGCAGGGCTATGACCGCGAGAATCTCCTTGCTGGGCAGGATCGCGTTGTCACCTGTGTAGGAGATACCTGTGAACAACCGGCTGTCCGTGGTGGTCTGGCCATACCGGTCGAGCCAGTAGCTGAAGGCCTTCAGCAGGACGAGCACACCCAGCAATACGGAGAACTGGACCTGCGCCGCAGCCGAGGCCTTCTGGCCCTTGGCCGACGGACGGAAGCCGCCGTACAGGTAGTGGGTGACGACGGCGGCGACGATCGACAGCAGCACGATCGAGTAGCCGAAGCCGAGCAGCACCCGCATCCACGGATAGTCGAAGACGAAGAACGAGATGTCCTTGCCGAAGTGCTGGTCGTTCACCCCGAACGGCGTGCGGTTGCGCCAGGCGAGGAAGACCTTCCACTCACCCGAGGCGGCCGAGCCACCGAAGACGAGCATCAACGCGGCCAGCACGCCGATGGTCAGTTTGCGGCGCAGCTGCAGCAGTTCGCCGTAGCGCTCGAAGCCCGGGCTGGGCGAAGGCGCGAGGGCGACCCGCGGCCGGGTGCGGTAGGCGATGATCACGTTCGCCACCACGGCGGCCGACATCAGCACACCGATCACCGCGAACAGCAGCACCCGGGTGCCGAGCACGGTGGAGAAGACCGAGCCGAGCTCGATCGACTTGTACCAGAGTCGCTGGGTCCAGATGTCGGTGAAGACGCTGAACAGGATCACCAACAAGACCAGCGTGGCGATGGTGGGCACCAGCGCCCTGGGCCGCTGGCCGGAGCCGCGCGGCGGTCGCCGACGCTCCTCCGGCATGTCGTATATGCCCTCGCTCATGCTTTTCTCTCCTCGTCGATGTACGACTCTTCACCCTCGGCCGACGGCGCGAAGGTCAGGGCCAGCACCTCGCACAGGGTCGGTACCAACTCGGTGCCGGTGAGCACCGCGGAATCCTCATCATGATTGCGCAACCGGACCGCGCCGAATCGTTCGCCGTCCCGCAGCACGCCGGCGACCATCCGGACCTCGTGCCGGCGCGGGTCGCTGCCGGCCATCCGGCGGATCTCCTCGTCACGTGCCTCGGCGCCCTCGGGCAGGTCCTCCTCGACCGTGGCGGGCAAGACGATCCGCTCAACGGCGACGGCACAACCGCTCACGCTCTCGGGCCATTCGATCCCGGCCAGCGCTTCGGCCAGGTGGTCATCGTCCATGCCGTCAGGAAGATCGCCCTGGGCGACCGGCGTCAACGGCGACGAAGCCGGGTCGACGCCGAGCTGGTCGGCCAGGCCCGGCTCGGCGGCCAGCAGCTCCGCGGTCGGCACCAGGGCGAACAACTGCACCGGCTGGTCCCAGCCGGAGCCACTGACATGGCGCTCGATCTCGACCACGGCATCGGCCAGCGCCCGTGCCTCGGCACCGAGCGAGACCGGATCGGGGTCGACGGTTGGGCGGGCGGCGTCGTCCGCGGGTGGGACTACGGGGTGCATGCGGGGACGTCTCCACTTCCCTTGGCGAGTGCGGTGAGGGCGGTGACGGCCTGATGCAGAGTCTCGACCTTCACCAGCTGGATGCCGTCGACACCGGCGTGCAGGGCGGCATCGCAGTTCGACCCCGGCACCAGGAACACGGTCGCACCGGCATTGCGGGCACCCGCGATCTTCTGCTGGATACCGCCGATCGGGCCGACCTGTCCGAGTGCGTCGATGGTGCCTGTGCTGGCGACGTGTTTGCCGGCCAGCAAGCCACCAGGTGTCAGCTTGTCGTAGATGGCCAGGGCGAAGGCCAGACCCGCGCTGGGTCCGCCGATGTCCTGGCCGAGGTTGACGGTGACCTTGACCGGCGAGTCGACGCCGACCGAGATACCGACCATCGGGCGGTTGGGGTCGCCCGGCGTGGCCGCCGCCTTCACGGTGATGCTCTGTTCCGTGCCGCTGCGGCGGATGCCGAAGACGACCGCGTCGCCGACCTTGTTCTTCCGGACCAGCTCACCCACCTGCGGGACCTTGGTCGCGGCAACGCCGTCCACAGTGAGGATCACGTCGTTCGGCTTGAGTTTGCCGTCGGCCGGGCTGCCCTTCGACACCGTCGAGACCTTCGGGTGGAACGGCACGTCGGCCTCTTGCAGAGCGGCCGCGACGGCGCTGTCCTGCGAGCCGGTCATCTCGGCCGTGCTCTCCTGCTCGGCCTCGTCGGCGGTCTGCTCCGGCGGATAGATCACGTCACGCGGGAACAGGTCGCGATGTGGGTCGAGCCAGTTGCGCATCGCCTGCGGCAAAGTCAGGTCGCGGCCCGGGGAGGTCACCGAGACCGTGGTCAGGTCGAGCCGGCCGTCGGTCGGGAAGGTCGCATACCCCTTCACCTCGATGACGGGCTGGTTCTTGGCCTGGCCGAGAGTGTCCTTGACCGGGCCGGGACTGAAGGAGACGAAGTTCACCGGGAAGAGCGACACCAGGCCGAGGGTGAGAACCAGGGTGACGATCGAGGTGACCAACGTGGCGGTACGACGTGTCACGACCCCTGCCCCACGATCGGATTGTCCTTACTACGACGGCCGAACAGCCCGCGCTTGACCGGGGTGGCCTGCGGGCCGGGCGCCATCATGGCCTCGCTGAACCGGCGGAAATCGTCCACCGACGCGAAGGCACCACCGGACCGGCGAGGTCCGCGGCCACGGCCACGCCAGGCCGCCCAGCACATCGCGAGCACGGTGGCGATCACGGGGAACGCCAGCCAGGCCAGTACCTTCATGCGCCCAGCGTACGGGTCAGCAAGCGCCGACCCACTCGGTCGCACCATCGGAGAAGCGTTGGTGTTTCCAAATCGGGACCTTGGCCTTCAGGTCGTCGATCAACCGGCGGCTCGCCTCGAAGGCCGCGTCGCGATGTGCCGCGGACACCCCGACGATCACCGCGGCGTCGCCGATGGCCAGATCACCGGTGCGGTGGATGGCGGCCAGCGCGATCACCCGGGAGTCGGCGGCGATCTCCTCGGCGACCTCGCGCAGTCGCGCCAGGGCGTCCGGGTGGGCCTCATAACCGAGCGCGTCGACCGACTGGTCGTGGTCGTGGTTGCGGACCGTGCCGATGAACAACGCGGTGCCACCGGCGGCCGGATCCGCGATCGCGGCCAGCACCTCGTCCGCGGACAGCGCCTCCGCACGGATGTCGAGCAGCCTGATCACCGTCTGCGTCATCTGCCTGCTCCCTTCGGCGAGCTGGACGAACTGGCTGGACTGACTAGCTGGACTAGCCGGCTGGACGAACCGGTCGACGATATTGCGTCTACCTGAATCTTCACTGAGATCTTCTCTCAGTTCTTCGCCCAGAGAAGAACCGTACGCGGTGGGCAGTACGTTAGGAGGTGTAGCCCCGGACCGCAGGCAGCAGCCGGCCACGTAGAGGTAAGAGCAGAAAGGCCCGACCGATGAGCGACGAACCGGACAACCCGTTCAAGGGAACTCCGTTCGAGGCCATGTTCCAGCAGTTCTCCGCCGGTCAGGCCGGCCAGGGCGGTATGCCCGACCTGAACGCGATCTTCCAGCAGGTGCAGCAGCTGCTGAGCGGTTCGGCCGACGGCAAGCCGGTGAACTGGGACCTCGCCAAGGACATCGCCCGTAAGACCGCGGCCGCCGCCGGAGACCGGTCGATGACGGCCACCGACCAGGAGCAGGTGGCTGACGCCGTCCGGCTGGCGGAGCACTGGCTCGACCCGGTCACCACCCTGCCCGAGGCCTCGGCCACCTCCGCCGCGTGGAGTCGCGCGGAGTGGATCGAGAACACCCTGCCGGTCTGGCAGACGCTCGTGGATCCGGTCGCCGAGCACGTCGCGGGTGCGATGGGCAGCGCGCTACCGGCCGAGGCCCAGCAGCTGGCCGGGCCGATGGCGGGCATGATGCGTCAGCTCGGCGGCTCGATCTTCGGTGCCCAGGTGGGTCAGGCACTCGGTGAGCTGGCCGGCGAGGTGGTCAGTGCGGGCGATATCGGCCTGCCGCTCGGCCCGGTCGGTCAGGCCGTGCTGGTGCCGGACAACATCGCCAAGTTCGCCGAAGGTCTGGGCCTGACCGACGAGGACGTCCGGCTGTATCTCGCTCTTCGCGAGTGCGCGCATCAGCGACTTTTCGCCGGTGTGCCGTGGCTGCGGCAGCACCTGCTCGCCACTGTGGCCGACTACGCCGCGGGGATCGAGGTCGACCCGGGCAAGATCGAGCGCGCGATGGCCGACGTCGACATGCAGAACCCGGAGGCCATGCAGGCCGCGCTCGCCGACGGCCTGTTCGAGCCGGAGGACTCCGAGCAGCAGAAGGCGGCGCTGGTCCGGCTCGAGACCGCGCTCGCGCTGGTCGAGGGCTGGGTCGACGATGTGGTCCGCGAGGCCACCAAGGACCGGATGCCGGCCGCGGTGCAGCTCGCCGAGACCGTGCGGCGGCGCCGGGCCGCGGGTGGTCCGGCCGAGCAGACCTTCGCCACCCTGGTCGGGCTGCAGTTGCGGCCGCGCCGGTTGCGCGACGCCGCCAACCTGTGGGCGGCTGTGCGCGACGCCCGGGGTATCGAGGGTCGCGATGAGCACTGGTCCCACCCGGACTTGTTGCCCACGGCCACCGACCTGGACGACCCGATCGGTTTCGCCACCACGTCCGGTCAGGCCGCTGAGCTCGACATCGATATCAGCGACTTCTTCGACGAGAACGACCGCAAGGGTCTCGACGGCGAGGCGACTAGCCCGGAAGGCACAACTCCGGAGGGCAAGTCGGAGGGCGGCACCCCGGGCGAGGATGGCGACAACACGGACGAGGGCAAGCCGGACGGCCCGACTCGATGACCTGGCCGCTCCACGCGGACGCGGTCGACGTACTCACCCGGTGGGCGGCACCTGACACCGAGCAGGGCCGACTCCGGGAGTACTACCTGCACCACCTCGCGACGTACGACGATGCCATGACGCGGGCGCGGTTGCCGGAGCATCTGACCGCCTCCGCGCTCGTCGTGGATCAGGCCGGCGAGCGGGTGTTGTTGACCCTGCACGGCAAGATCCACCGCTGGCTGCAACTCGGTGGGCATTGCGAGCCGGGTGACGAGACGCTCGCGGGTGCGGCGTTGCGCGAGGCAACCGAGGAGTCCGGCCTGCCCGGTCTGGCCATCGGGGCCGAGCCGTTGCTGTTGTCCCGGCATCAGGTTCGTTGCGGCGGCCGGGACGACGCGTACCACCTGGATGTGCAGTATCTGGTCCGTTCGGGTGCCGACGAGGCGTTCGTGCTGAGTGCCGAGTCGAAAGACCTGGCCTGGTTCCCGATCGGGCAGCTTCCGGCCGGGATCGACGACAGTGTCGCGGAGCTCACCCGGACGGCCCGGCTGCTCGTCAACTGATCGATGGCGAATCCGGCGATAACGGGCCAGGTCCCCTGAGCCATCGCCGCAAGCGTCTGCCGATATCACCGCCCCTGAACGGCACCGGCAGGCGCCCCGGCGACGATGGCCAGGATCTGTCCCGTTGATCAGTCAAACGAGCCTGGCGGCGGAAGGTTACCCAGTCAGCAAATATCCGGACAGCCCTTACCCGGACAGCATCGAGCGGGTCACGTCCCAGCCCTCGAGTCCCGGGTCCAGCCGCGCGATGTCCGCGAGCCCCTGCAACCGGTGCCAACCCGGCCCGACGCCCACCGCGTGCCGCCGGGGCTTGACCACCTCCAGCTCGGCGAGGCGCGTCCCGAATCCAGGCGAGAACGCCTCGACCCACTCAGCCGTCGGCCGGTTGACCCCGATGGCCGCCAGCGTGCCATCGGTCGCCGGGCAGACGGCGATATCGGCCGAACCGAGCGCCCGGAAGAGCTTGCCGACGAGGAGACCCGGCAGGTCCGGCACGTCGTGGCTGACCGCAACCACCGCGGCCGCCGTACCGGCTTGTTCGATCGCGGAGAGCACCGGGCGATCGGGATCGGCCGCGTAAACCGGTGTGCCCGGCCAGGTCAGGGCCGCAATCTCCGCGAGTGCCGCCGCGTCAGCGCCTACAACAGCCACTGCGACCTCAACCCGGTCCAAGCCGGCCAAGACCTCGTACGTGTCTTCGGCCAGCGCAAGTCGCCAGGCCTCGGGGTCGCGACCGGGTGGGGCCCAGTCCCCTGACGCCGGCACCACCAGCACGACCACCCTGCGATCTGTCATGTGGCCGCATTCGCGTCATAGGCGGCACGGGCCTCGGTAACCGCGTCCATGTTGGTCTCGGCCCAGCCCTTGATGCAGCTGATCAGTGGCATCAGGCTCATCCCGAGCTCGGTCAGTTCGTAGTCGACTCGCACAGGCACTGATGGTGTCACCTGTCGCGTGATCAGGCCGTCGCGTTCCAGGGATCGCAACGTCTGCGTGAGCATCTTCTGGCTGACCCCGGCGATGCGGCGGCCCAGATCCGAGTAGCGCTGGGGCCCATCCGCCAACGCGGGCAGGATGAGCGTCACCCACTTGTCGCTGATCCGATCGACCAGCTGGCGGGCCGGGCACGACGCGAGATAGGCGTCGTACGACCGGGCGGCCTCTTCGCGGAGCTGCGCGGCGGTACGGGTCATGGCTCTCCTCGGAGTTCGGTAGGCACTCGAAAGTGCGTACTTCCCAGCAGAGAGCAACTCTCCCACAGTGATAAGGCCAAGCACTCAAGAGGGAGAGACGAATATGCGCGCACTGGTGTCCCGACGGCTCGAAGGCCCCGAGTTGATCGAGGCAGACCTGCCGGAACCAGCAGCCGGCCAGGTCCGGATCAAGGTCGGGGCCGCCGGGGTCAACCCGGTCGACCTCGCCGCGACCGATGGCACCCTGCTCACGTATGGCATCACGGCACCACGCGAGCAGTTCGGCCTGGGCTGGGACGTCGCCGGCACGATCGACAGCGTCGGCGCGGACGTCGACCTCACACCGGGCACGCCCGTCATCGGGGTAGCGGACCTCCTCGGCCGTTCCCTGAAGACGCACGCCGAGTACGTCGTACTGGATGCCGACGCCGTCGCAAAAGCCCCACGCGACCTACCAGCGGCCGAGGCCTCCACCTTCGGACTGAACGCCCTCACCGCTCTGCAGGCGTACGACGCTCTGAGCCTCACCAAAGGCCAGACGGTACTTGTGACGGGTGCAGCCGGCGGCGTCGGCGGATACGCGGTAGAGCTCGGCAAACACCTAGGCCTGACAGTCATCGCCACAGCGAGTGACACCGACGAGAGCGACGTACGCGCGATGGGGGCGGACCACTTCGTCCCACGCTCCGCAGACCTCGCGACCGCCGTACGGGCCGAATTCCCGCAAGGCGTCGACGGCCTCGTAGACGCGGCAGTCATCGGCGTGGCGGCTCAGGAGGCTGTACGAACCAACGGCGTCCATGCCCATGTAGTAGCCGGCACTCCCCCCACCCCTCTGCGCGGCATCGACGTTCACCCCATCTTCGCGGCAGCCAACCGCAAGCAGCTGGACCAACTAGTCGCCCTGGTAGAAGCCAACGTGCTCAGCACCCGTGTCGCAGCCACCTACCGGCTGGAAGATGCCGACACCGCCTACAAGCACCTAGCCCAAGGCGGTGTCCGCGGACGCGTCGTTCTACACCTGGAGCTCGGTAGCGAGTAGGCCGAGGCGCATCGCGGCCATGATCGCCTGCGCCCGATTGGAGGCGCCGAGCTTCTCGTACAGCCTGGCCACGTAGGTCTTGGCGGTCGAGGTGCTCACCGAGAGGGCGTGGGCGATCGCGCGCACCGACAGCCCCTGGCCGAGTAGGCGCAAGACCTGGGTCTCCCTGGGACTCAGCAGCGGCCCGGTGGCATGTTGCTCCCGCCGGGCCACGGCCGGAGCCAGGTCGGTCGCCGTGAACGAGGCCGCCGCGACCGCCGCATGCCGGATGGCCGCGAGCAGTTCCGTGGTGGGCGCGCTCTTGCTGACGAAGGCGGAGACGCCGGAGTCGAGCGCACGGAAGAGCATGTCGTCCCGCCCGCCCGTGGCCAGCAGGACCAGGCCGAGCTCGGAATACCTCCCGCGCAGTTCGCGAGCCACGCCGAGGCCGTCCGCGTCCGGCAGCACCGCGTCCAGTACGACGACGTCCGGCCGCGCGGAGGCCACCATCGGCGCCGCCCGCGCCCCGAACCCCGTCTCTCCCACGATCTCGATATCCGGCTCGCTGCCGACCAGTCGGTGTAACCCGTATCTGGTGAGTGTCTGGCCATCGACGACGATGACCCTGACCGCCTGCCCCATTTCCACCCCTACCCCTCCGGGGGCCACGTTACGGAGCCGGGCGGTCTCGGTATAGGGCAACTGTCAAGGAAAGTAGTGGCTATCCGGGTCGCCACCAGCTGAGAACGCTTACCCGCCTCGCACCGGGATCAGGACGGGCCGGATCGGCGTCGATGAGCGCCACTTTGGCCCGCAGTACGGGTTGTCCCGACGGCAGACACAGCAAGGCGTTCGGGCAGCGATAGACGCTCAGATACACCGCGAACGTGAAACCCGGCGAGTCGCCCGGCACTGAGATCACCGGACCGGCGCCAGTGCCCGAGCGGCGCAACCACAACGACCGGGCGATCACCCCGGCCCGGAAGGCCGAACCATTCCCGACATCCAGGACGGCGTCCGGCGCGTAGGCCGTTCCCTTGATCCGGACCTGATCTCCGGCGACCAACGCGCACCCGGGTGAGCCCGCGGCGGCGGTGTAAGGGCCCATCGTGAGGCAGCCGCTCACGGCACGAAAGGCCGGTTTGGTGTACGTCAGCTCGAGCTGGATCGCATCGATGTCCTCGGTATCACCGGCCGCCGCGAGCGTTGTCGTGACGGCGATCGTGGCACCACCGAACGTGCCGTCGTGGATGGCCTTCGCCAACGTGCCGATCCGGTCCGGGTCCAAGGGGATGACGTCCGTCCGGAACGCCGTACCGCCTGGGCCTCCCATCACCGAGGCGCTGAGGTTGGGCCCGGTACTGGTGGCCACCGAGATGTCCAGCTGCTCGGATTCAGGCGCGCTGTGCCGGTGGGTGAGGCGTACGGCGGCCGACTGCAACACCGAACCAGGCGGGATCGCCCCTGCCTGGCCGAAGCCGTTGACGGTCAGCACAGCCGTATCCCCAACCGTCGCGCTCCTCCAAGTCGCCGCCACTCCGTCAACGTTGGCGAGCCTGCTAGGTGTGGCAGAGAGTCCGAAGTCGCCCAGGAGCGCAACGCCCGTTGGTTTGAGCAGGACGGACGTGTCGGATTCACTGCCACTGCCAAGCCCGTACAGCGCTATAGGCGGTTCCGTCGTCGAGTAGGTGCCACAGAGGTCTAGAGCCGCGCCTTCGATCTTCAGCCGACTACTACCGCCAAAGATGAACTGAGCTCCCGGAGCCGACGTGTCGATGGTCGGGTCGATACACGTGGTTCCAGACCGCGTGCCCGCGACTACCCGGCCACTGCCGACAGTCCACTCATTCGCCACCGCTGGCAGCAGTGGGTTCGCATTGGGCCCACTGTTGTGGAAATCGAAGTAGTAGGCGCCGGGCTTGAACCACCAAGTGCTGCTATGGCAAGGGCTGGCACTACTCATCATGCTCGACAGTGCGACCGCATCGTCGTAATAGCCCGGCTGGAAGGTCACAACCGAGCCCGGCGTCGTACAGCCCGGCAACACGGCTTTAGCCGGCGCAGACGACAACGAAGGTGAGTAGCCGGGGTCATCGCCTCGAGGGTTCAGGACGGACCCGTAGTCGCAAACAGCCGAAAGTATGGTCCCTGCACAGGAAGAACGGGCCCAAAGACCTCCAACAGCCCGTAGCTCCCCCGCAGGCACGTCGATGCCGGCGTTCGAGAAGACCGGCCCGTCGACCGAGAGGACGGACCCCGGCGGCTGTACGACGTGGAGCCCGTCATCGGCCGTCGTACCGCGGGTGAGGATCGCGTTCAGTGGTTTGTTGCAGGGCGACCCGCACTGGAACACAGCGCCGAGTGAATCCGCCGAACAGCTCACTGCCGCCGAGCGAAGACCATTGAAGGCGGGAAAGCTCAACGAATCACTCAGACCGAAGCAGAGCTGCCCGGGCGCGTTCCGAAACGAGCTGTTGCGGAGGTTGTTGATCGCCGCCTGCATGGCCGCCTCCGCCTCGTACGTCGCGACAGCCTGCTCCCGGAGCGCGGCCGTCGCCCGGATGGACGCGTCCGACCGGCTCAGCAAAGCGCCGAGCCCGATCGAGATGATCGTGATCGTCACGAGGACCAGCAGCAGACTCGAGCCGCGCTCATCCCGGCGCCTCACGACTGCCGCCTCTGCCCGACGAGCGTGACCGGGTGATCCGTCCCGCTGACGAACCGCAGGGTGATCCGCTCGGGCACGGCAAGAGCCTCACAAGGAGTAGAACAACTCACGGCCACGCTGCCCGATTGAACCTTGTGTGCCACCACTACATCCGTCACAGGCGTAGTCGCCGGCCCACGGCACACCGCCCGGTGCAAGTCGCCCGAAGCGAGGTAGTAGACGACCACGTCAGTACGCCGGACGGGAGGATCCACCGACACGTCCCAGCTGTCCGAGAACAACCGCACGGCCGCAGCCGGCAGTGGCCCGCAGACGATGCTCGAGACCGCCAAAACGTCCACAGACTGCTTGAACGGTAAGGACCCTCCAGGCACGGCCGCGCCGTAGTCCCGCAGCCCGACCGACGCGACATCGCGCGCGAAGTACGCCGACGCCAGCCGCGCATCGTCCGTACGGTCCATCCGCTCGGAGGTCGCCGTCATCTGTTTCAAGGCGCCGATCAACAGGTCCGCCAACGGCAACGTCACCACGCCCATGATCGCGATCGTGACCAGCAACTCCAGCATGGTGAAACCTCTGTCACCCTTCACCCGCATAACGGGTCCTCCACCCGGCAGGGCTTCCGTAGCACCAGATCCAGCCGTTCCTCCACCCGCCCGTCCTGGCTCACCACGGACACGCGCAGCCGCTGCAACCCCTGGTCCGGCAGGCAAAGCGGCAGCCAGAGCAGCCCCGTCCAGAACTGCACCGACCCCGGCACCACCCGCGCGGTGAATCCGGCCGGCGGCGTGAACCCCGGTACGGCGTACGTCGTGGCACAGGTCGTGTAGTGGCCGTCGGCAACGTATTCCTGCAACGCCTCGGCGTAGTCCCGCACGGTCAGAGCGGCCGTCGCCTGTTTGCGCTGGGTGTCCGAGATCGTGATGGTCGTCGCCACTCCCGCCATCAGCGCGACCACGGCCACCCCCATCAACGCGATCGCGATCATCAGTTCCAGCAGGCTCTCGCCACGCTCGTTCATTGCACCTGCCGGAAGATCCCGTACATCGCCGAGACCAGCGCGATCGCGACGAACCCGACCACGCCGCCCATCAGCAGGATCACGGCCGGTTCGAACAACCCGATCAGCTTCTTCAGTTTGTGGTCCAGTTCGCTCTCGTAGAACTCGGCGGTGACCACCAGTTGGGCCTCCAACGTGCCGGTGTCCTCGCCGACGCGGATCATCTGCCCGGCGGCACCCGGGAACAACCCGGTCGCCGCGAGCGGCCGCGCCAGTCCCTCACCTTCGAGCAAGGCCTCGCCGACGCGGGACAGCGACCGGCGGTAGACCAGGTTCGGCAACGACCCGGTCGCGACCCGCAACGCCTCGGGCAGTTGCACCCCGGCCGACACCATCGACGAGAGGATCCGGCAGAACCGCTCGATCAACGCGAACCGCACTGTCTTACCGACCACCGGAAGGGACAGGAAGACGCGGTCGCGCAGGTATCGCCCCGGGATGGTCCCGATCACGACGGCAAGCACGAGTACGACGAGCCCGGTCCCGGCCATCAAGGCCCACCACCAGGTCGTCAGGAAGTCCGTGAACCCGAGCAGGATCCTCGTCGGCAACGGCAGATCCGCCCCGAGCCCGGCGAAGAAGTCCTTGAACCGCGGCAGCACGAACCCGGCCAGCACGATCATCGTCACCAGCGACATCCCCGCCACCACGCTCGGATAGATCAGCGCCTGCTTGATCTTGCGCCGGGCCTCCAGATCGCGTTCGAGATAGGCCGCGAGCTGGGCCAGCACGGTGTCGAGGCGTCCGCTCAGCTCGGCCGATCGCAGGATGCCCCGGTAGTACTCGGGAAAGACGCGCGGATGCCGATCGAGGCAGTCCGAGAGTTTCTCGCCATCACGTAACCCGTCCTCGACCGCGATCAGCATGCGTCGTACGGCGAGATTGTTCGCGTCCTTTGCCAGACTCTGCACGGCCTCGGTCAGCGGCAGCCCGGCCCGGACGAAGGCCCCGAGCTGACGCGAAAGGTGCATCACCTCCTCCCGCTTGACCCGTCGCGCGGTCAGCTCCAGTTGCAACAGCCCGGGCTTCTCGGTGACCCGGATGTCGCGCAATTCCCTTTCGTACAAGGCGAGTTCGGCATCCTCACGACTCTCGGCCCGGGTCGTGCCGCGGGCGGCGTTGCCCGAGGCATCGATTGCGACGTACGAGTATCTGGTCAACTCAGCTCCCGGCCAGGTAGATCGACCGCACGACCTCGGCCACCGTGGTGACACCGGACTGGACCAACCGGGCGGCCTCCTCCGGCAACGTGCGCATGCCCTCGTACCGGGCGGTCTTGCGAATCTCGTCATGTGGCGCGCGATCCACCACCAGCTCGCGGATCGCGTCGGACACCGGCATCAACTCGTAGACGCCGGTCCGTTCCAGATAGCCCGTCCGGGCACAGAAGTTGCAACCGGCTCCGCGGACCAGCCCTTCGATCGGCACCTCGCCGCCCGCCTCCCGCAGGAAGGCGATCTCCTCGGCAGGTGGTTCGTAGTACTCACGGCAGTCCGGGCAGATCCGCCGAACCAGCCGCTGCGACATCACCGCCAGCACCGACGACGCGACCAGGAAGTTCTCGATCCCCATGTCCAGCAGGCGGTACAGCGCCGCCGCCGCGTCCGTCGCGTGCAACGAGGAGAGCACGAAGTGCCCGGTCAGCGCGGCCTGTACGGCGATCCGGGCCGTCTCGACATCACGCACCTCGCCGACCAGGATCACGTCGGGGTCCTGCCGCAGGATCGACCGCAGCCCGGCCGCGAACGTGATCCCGGCCGCCTCGTTGATCTGGATCTGGTTGATCGAGGCGTACGAGTACTCCACCGGATCCTCGATCGTCATGATGTTCCGCTCGGGACTGTCCAGCTCCCCGAGCGATCCGTACAAGGTGGTGGTCTTGCCGCTGCCGGTCGGACCCGCGCAGATCACCATGCCGTACGGCGTCCGCAGGAGCCCGGCGTACCGGGTGGCCAACTCGGGGGGCATGCCGAGCTGTTCCAGCCGGTACAGCGGACGACTCCGGTCGAGCAGCCGCAAGACCACCTTCTCGCCGCCCACCACCGCGGCGGTCGAGACCCGGATGTCGACCGAACGGCCTTCGACCTCCATCCGGATCTGACCGTCCTGCGCCCGGCGGCGTTCGACGATGTTCAGGTTCGCGAGCACCTTGATCCGGCTGACCACCGCGGGTCCGATCGACCCGGGCAGTTCGAGCTGGTCCCGCAGCGCACCGTCGACCCGGAAGCGCACCCGGACCCGGTCGTCGTGCGGCTCGATGTGGATATCCGAGGCACGGTCGCGCAGGCCTTGGGTGATGATCAGCTGGACGACCTGGACGACGGGAGCGCCCTCGTTCGCGACGGCGACGCGCGCCTGGGTGGACTCCTGCCGGAACATCGCCTCGAACTGACGGACGCGCGAGTCGACGCCGGCCAGGGCCCGATAGGAGTTGCCGATGGCGTGCTGGATATCCGGCGTGGACGCGATCGTCAGCAGCACCGGCCGCCCGATCGCGGTCGCGACCTGGGTTCCCACCGCCGGATCGGCCACCGCGACCAGCACTGCCTCGCCCCGGAGCTCGAGCGGGATGGCGGTCAGCGACCGGGCCGCCGCCTCGTCGATCAGGGCCGTGGCCTCCGCCGCCGGCGTGACCGAACGCAGGTCGGCGGTCGGCAGCCCGTGCTGCCCGGCCAGCCGCCTGGCCCGATGGCGCTCGATCCGCAGGTCCTCAGGGGTGAGCGTGCGAGCCCGGTGCTTCATACCGGCGATACCGCCCGGGGCCGCGATCGCGTCTCGATCTCCTTCGGATAGAGGCTGCGCCCGACGGCATCGCCGTACGTCACCTCACCGGCCTGGACCAGCGCCGACAAGGACTGTTCGAGCGTGACCATGCCATCGCGGCGGCCGGTCACCAGGGCGTTGCGCAGCTGATGGGTCTTGCCCTCCTTGATCAGGTTGCGCACGGCCGCGTTCGCCAGCATCACCTCGAACGCGGCCACCACCCCACCAGTTGTCCGAGGCAACAATCGCTGGTAGACGACCCCGCTCAGTGCCGCCGCGAGCTGCACCCGGACCTGCGATTGCTGCTCCGGTGGGAACACGTCGATGATCCGGGCCAGCGATTGCGCGGTGTCGTTGGTGTGCAGGGTCGCGAAGACCAGGTGCCCGGTCTCGGCGATGGTCAGCGCGAACCGGATCGACTCCAGATCCCGCATCTCCCCCACCAGCAGCACATCCGGGTCCTCCCGCAGCGCGGCCCGCAGGGCATCGGGGAAGGACGCCGTATCACTACCGACCTCGCGCTGATTGACCGCGGAACGACGGTGCTCGTGCACATACTCGATCGGGTCCTCGATGGTGATGACGTGGCAGGCCCGCTCGGTGTTGATCTGGTGGATCAGCGACGCGAGGGTGGTCGACTTACCCGACCCGGTCGGCCCGGTGACCAGCACCAGGCCCTGGTGCAACCGGGTGAACCGGGCGAGCGTCTTGGGCAGCCCGAGCTCGGTCATCGTCGGGATACTGCGCGGGATGATCCGCAATGCGATCGCGGTATCACCCCGCTGGGTGAAGGCGTTCGCCCGGATCCTGGCGTCGTTGCGCCACGAGAACGAGAAATCGTGCTCGTACGTCGTCTGCCAGACGTTCGACCGATGCGGATGCAGCACCTCCGCCAGCATCGCGTCGGTATCCGTACGGGTGAGCGGGATGCCGTTCTTGACCGGCCGTAGATCCCCGTGCACCCGGATCTGGGGTGCCATGCCAACGGTCAGCAGCAAGTCCGTGCCGCCGGAGTTCCACAGTTCTTCCAGCAACAGGTCGACCCTGCTGCCCCTGACTGGAATGTCCATGGCTTAGGTGCAGGCGCCGCTCGCGGTGACCGAACCGTTCGCGCCGAGCGTGATCGTGTAGCCCGATCCGCTCGGTTGTTCGCGGAGCAACTGGTTGACGCCGGTGGTGAGCTGGGTCCAGCCGGCCGCTCCGGCGTCGGGATAGACGCTGTTCTTGGCGAAGTAGGCCTCGACCGCGACCTGCACGGTCTTCTTGTCCGTCTTGCAGGCGGCCGCGTTACCGCGGTCCTGGATACCGCCGACGGCGAACACGACGATGCCGGACAGCACGCCGAGGATGACGATGACGATCAGCAGCTCGATCAGGGTGAAGCCGGATTCGGTCCGCCTGGCTTCGCGGCGGTTCGCGCGGATGCGCTCGATCATGGTCCGTCCTTCGCAGATGCTCCGGCTGGCCGGAGACAGGGTTCACCTGACGCGGCCCGGACCCCTTCGGACCACAGCGCAGCGGGTACCTTTCGTCACCGTCGGTACCGCTCCGCCCGACCAGACTGACCGCTCAGAGCAGCTCGTCACAGCGGGTGAACGGATGACACCTGTCGTCCAAATGGCCGACAGCCGTCGTCCATTCAGAGCCAGCCGCGGCGGGCTGCCTGCACGCCCGCCTGGAACCGGGTGTCGGCATCAAGCGTTCGCATCAGCTCGGCGATCCGTCGTACGACGGTGCGCTGGGTGACCCCGATCGCGCGGCCGATGGCGGCGTCCTTCTGCCCGGCCGCGAGCAATCGCAGGATCGCCCGATCGCGGTCGTCGATCCGCTCGGGCGTGGTCAGCACGGCACCGTCGGAGGCCATCGGTGTCGCCCGCTCCCAAAGGCTCTCGAAACACATGACCAGCGCGTCGAGCAGCGGCGACGGATGGACCAGCAGATGGGTCGACTGCTGCGCGCCCTGGAAGCTCAGCGGGATCAGCGCCCGCCGCCGGTCGGCGATCATCATCTTCATCCGGATCTCGGGCAGCACCCGGGCCTTCTCGCCGGCGGCCAGGTACTTGGCCAGATGGAAGATGCGATCGGACTGGGTCAGGATCGGCGCGTGGTAGATGCAGCGATAGGTCACGCCGCGTTCCAGCGCCTTGATCTCGCGCTCGTTCAGCACCACCGCGGAGTTGATGTACGGCGGCGCGTCGATCATCACCACCTCGTCGCGGGCGCCGAGCTCCAGCCGGGTCAACGTGCTGAAGAGCGCGTCGTGTCCCTCGATCAGCTCGACCAGTTCGGCCGGCCGGATCGGCTCGTTGTGCAGGTTCAGCGCCAGGTCGCGCGCCCGCGCCCTTAGTTCGTCCAGGGTCTGCTGGCGGTGCAGGACGAGCGCGTCAACCGCCACCTCGGGCGGCGTCGGCACATAGCGCGGCGGTGAGCTCACGATCCGGTTCGCCAGGCCCGCCTCGGTGAGGCGCTGCAGCGAGCGTCGCAGTCGCGCGACCGGCACCCGCGTCTGCTCGGACAGATCCGCCGCCGTGCTGGCGCCCTGGCCGAGCAACCGCAGGTAGATCTCACTGTCGGCCTGGGAAAGACCGACCGGCTCGAGCAGATGACTCATGCCTGGACGGTAGCCCGGACAGACCATGGCCGGATAGCCAGTTGACGCCAATGTCGCTAAGAAGACATCCACGGCGATGCTCTGCGCCCCAGGGTTTTCCCGACCCTGGGGAGGCACGGTTTGACGGTCGGTCAGCTTTTCGTACGGCGCATGGTGGTGGGCCATCTCGCGGCGGCGGCAGGTTTGATCAACGCCGACGGCCTACCCGGCCAACCGCCTTGCACGGTGCAGGCCCTCTTCGACGCACTGATCGGCAGGGTCGACCCGGATCCGCTCGGGCGCAACGATCTCGACACGTGTATCGATGTCATCGGCAACGGCGGCATCAAGGGCGTGATCGCGTATGCCCGCCGGCGCAGCGAGGACGTGGGCCTGATCCTCTGGCTGCACGGCGGCGAACAGCCCGGCGTCGTCGGCCGACTGCTGGACCACGCGTTGCACCAACTGGCCGACTGCGCGGTGATCGAGGCCTTCGACCTGCCCACGGTGCTGGATCCACTCGCGGTGCCCGGCCTCGCCACCATTCGCCGGCCCGTGACGGCAGGCGCTTTGGCGAAGCGCGGATTCACGAGCCGGCCGTGCGGGCGCTACCTGCACAGGCGGTTGCCCGCGGCCACGGCCGTGCGGAATGACGGGATCAGCTACGAGATCTTCGATGGCCTGCACCAGTTGAAGATGCTCGGGCCGGCTGGAACGGTCGTTGCCGATGCCACCATTTCGGTGCCGCACCCACGGCACGCCGTACTGCACTGGATCGGGGTGGATCCCGAGCATCGCCGGCGCGGTCACGGCCGGCGGCTACTGCACGCCTGCCTGCAGCACGCGCGGTCGCTGGGAGCGGATCAGCTGGTCTGCCATGTCGACGACCACAACCTCGCGGCCGACGACGATCGCGGGCGCAGTGCGGCGATCGCGATGTACCACCGGGTGGGCTTCACCAGCGTGGTGCATCTGAGCAGCTACACGCGTTAGCTACCTGCGTTAGTTGCTCGCGTTAGTTGCGGAACCGGTCCCGCGTATCACGGAGCTATGGACAGGGTGCTACGGCCGGGTTACCTTTCGTGCACATGTGAGAGCGCTCTCACTTAACCTTGCCCCACTCCGCCGCCCTGGAGGTGTTTCGTGCGCTCCCCAATCCCCCGCTCGAACAAGCGAATGGCCCTGATCGCAGGTGCTCTCGCCGCTGTTCTCGCCGTTCCGCTGGTGCTGCCGACGGCCGCCAGCGCCGTACCCGTCGGGGCCGGTAGTTATGCCGACAGCAGGCCTGCCGGTACCAACGGTCCGACCGACCAGAACGGTGCGCCCGTCACGCCGAAGGTCACTGCCCGGATGGCCGGCAAGCCCGTACCTACGAACGAGTGGTGGAGCTCCCTGATCTGGAAGCGCTACCCCGGCAACCCGTACTCCGAGAATCTGTACGGCCATCCGATGACGTACCACGCTTATGCGCAAGGGCTCGGCGTCGGCTATCCCAACACCGCGACGGTCACAACCGACGGCCGGATGTACGAGATGTTGCACAAGGACGACCTCTTCGTCGGGATCAGCGGGCTGAACTCGCCCGATACCAAGGTCGACGGCTGGTCCGACTGGAGTGTCACGCCGTACTGGAACGACGGCGCACGCACGTTGCGTACGACGATCGGCCACGGTCTCCCGTTCGTCTACGCCGAAGCCTCCGGTGGCAACGCCCGTGTCGGGTTCAACGGCCCCACGACGGTGTGGAGCAACACCGGCAGCACGCTCGGCGTGACGATCAACGGCCACGAGTACGCCCTGTTCGCACCTAGCGGGGTGAACTGGACCCTCAACGGCACCTCCGAGGCGACGGCTCCCGCGAGCTTCTACTCGGTTGCACTGCTTCCGTCGCGGGACGCGCTCTCGTTGTTCCAGAAGTACGCATACTCGTTTGTGACTGATACCAAGGTCTCCTGGTCGTACGACGCCGGGGCCGCGCGTATTTCGTCCACGTATACGGCTACAACCGTTGCTAAGCAGGGAAGTCAGACCGGCACCCTGCAGGCGTTGTACCGGCACCAGTGGCTCAACTCGACTGACGCGACTACGGCGTACAGGTATACCTCGCCGCGCGGGGAGATGCGTCTGCGCGAGGGAGGGGCGTTCACCACTCGGTCGAACTTCAGCGGCGTACTGCCGGCTCTGCCGCTCTCTAACCAGGCTGACGCAAACAGGCTCCGTGCCGACATCGACGCCGAGTTGAACGCAGCAGACCCGTGGAAGGGCGCAGCTGACACCTACTGGACTGGCAAGGCCATGTGGCGTCTAGCGGCTCTGGCTCGAGTGGCGAATCAGATCGGCTACACGGCTGGTAGGGATCGCCTGATCACCTTGGTACGCGACAGGCTTACCGACTGGCTTACCGCGAGTAGTGGCGAGGGCAGCCGGATGTTCGCGTACGACTCGACGTGGACGACTCTGATCGGTTACCCCGCCGGCTTCGGGTCTGACCAGGAACTGAACGACCACCACTTCCACTACGGCTACTACTTGCTTGCGGCATCAGTAGTCGCTCAGCACGACACTGCCTGGGCCTCCGACGCGCGATACGGCGGCATGCTCAAGCTGCTGGCCCGTGATGCGAACAGCCACGTCCGCGGTGACACGCAGTTCCCGTTCCTGCGCAGCTTCGACGCGTACGCCGGACAGGGCTGGGCCTCGGGCCACCAGGGCTTCGCCCACGGCAACAACGAGGAGTCGTCCTCGGAGTCGATGATGTACGCGACGGCCACGATCCTGTTCGGCCAGGCTGTCGGGGACACCGCACTGCGCGACTCGGGTATCTACCTCTACACCACCCAGCAGCAGGCGATCGGCCAGTACTGGTTCGACAAGGACAACGCGGTCTTCCCGTCCTCCTTCGGCCACGACACGGTCGGCATCGTCTGGGGCGGCGGCGCGACGTACGGCACCTGGTGGACCGCCAACCCGGAGGAGATCCACGGCATCAACATGCTGCCGATCACCGGTGGATCGCTTTACCACGGCGCCTGGAAGAGCGACATCACCCAGAACATCAACGAACTGCGGGCCAGCAATGGCGGTCCGGAGGTCGAGTGGCGCGACATCATCTGGAACTACCTGGCGATCGCCGACCCGGCACAGGCGCAGAACCTGTACGGCGGCGGTATCGAACCTGAGACCGGTGAGTCGCGAGCGCATACGTACCACTGGATCACCTCGCTCAACAGGTTCGGCACTCCCGACCACTCGGTCACGGCGAACACCCCGACGTACGCCGTACTGAACAAGTCGGGCGCCAAGACGTACGTCGCCTATAACCCGGGCACGGCGACCGCCACGGTCAACTTCAGCGACGGCGGTTCGCTCTCGGTCCCGGCCGGCTCGACGGCGTGGAACGGGCCTTCGGGTTCGGGCGTCGACGCGGGCACGGGCGTCACGCCGCCCACCACGCCGCCGACGACTCCGCCCACGACACCTCCTCCGACCAGCCGGAACGCCTTCGCGGCGATCCAGGCGGAGTCGTTCGACCAGCAGAACGGCATCACCACCGGGACCGGCGGCGACGGCGGTCAGCACATCGGGTCGATCGGCAACGGCGACTGGGCGTTGTACAAGGGTGTCGACTTCGGTACGCAGACCGGCCGGCAGTTCAGCGCCAAGGTGGCTAGTGGTGCCGCCGGCGGTATCAGCGGGCTGGTCGAGGTCCGGATCGGTAGTCCGACCGCGGCGGTGGCAGGCTCCTTCGCGCTGGCGAACACCGGCGGCTGGCAGACCTGGAAGACCATTCCCGCCAACGTGAGCGGTCTGACCGGTAAGCAGGACGTCTATCTCACCTTCACCAGCGGCCAGCCGTCCGACTACGTGAACGTCGACTCCTTCTTCTTCGGACAGTGATCTCGGGCGACAACTGGTAATTCATCGGTCCGAATACGGCTTGTATACAGGCCGTATTCGGACCGACGACCGTTGCGGGGTGGGGACGACCTACGCTGGGGCCATGGTTGAGATCGACCCACCCAAGCGGAAGGCGGCCGGCGCTCCGGCTGTGGTCTCGTCCTTCAAGCACGGTCTCAGCGAGATGGGACTGGCCCGCACCACCCGGGTCTTCACCGCGCTGAACCAGGACGGCGGCTTCGACTGCCCGTCGTGCGCCTGGCCGGATCCGCACGGCAAGGACAAGCACAGCGCCGAGTTCTGCGAGAACGGCGCGAAGGCCGTCGCGTGGGAGGCCACCCGCAAACGCGTGCCACGGTCCTTCTTCGCCGAGCACTCGATCGACCAGCTGAACGAGATCTCCGAGTTCGAGCTCGGCAAACTCGGCCGCATCACCGAGCCGATGTACCTGCGCGAGGGCGCCTCCCACTACGAGGCGATCGGCTGGGACGAGGCCTTCCGCGTGGTGGCCCGCCATCTCAAGGGTCTGGAACGACGCGAGGACGCGGTCTTCTATACGTCGGGCCGGACCAGTAACGAGGCGGCTTTCCTCTACCAGCTGTTCGTGCGGGCCTACGGCACCAACAATCTGCCCGACTGCTCGAACATGTGCCACGAGTCATCCGGCACCGCGCTGACCAAGGTGATCGGCAGCGGCAAGGGCGCCGTTACCCTGGACATGCTGGAAGAGGCCGAACTGATCGTGGTGGTCGGGCAGAACCCGGGCACCAACGCACCACGCATGCTCAGCCATCTGGAAGTTGCCCGGCGCAAAGGTGCGACCATCGTCGCGGTCAACCCGCTACCCGAGCCGGGCCTGATGACCTTCAAGAATCCGCAGCACGTCTCCGGCTGGATCGGCAAGGGCACGCCGCTCGCGGAACAGCACCTGCAAATCCGGATCGGCGGCGACCAGGCCCTCTTCCAGGCGGTCGGCCATCTCCTGTTGCAGGCCGAGGCCGCCGCGCCCGGCACGGTCGTCGACCAGACCTTCATCGCCGATCACACCAGCGGCTTCGAGGCGTACGCCTCGCAAATGGCCGAGCTGGACTGGCCGACGATCGAGCGAGCCACCGGACTGACGCGGGCCGAGATCGAGCGCTTCGCCCAGCGATTCATCGAGTCGAAGGCGACCGTGATCGCGTGGGCGATGGGTCTGACCCAGCACCGCGAGGCCGTCGCCACCATCACCGAGGTCGTCAACGTCCTGCTTCTGCAGGGGAACATCGGCAAGCCCGGCGCCGGCCCATGTCCGGTCCGCGGCCACTCGAACGTGCAAGGCGATCGCAGTATGGGCATCTGGGAGCGGATGCCCGACGCCTTCCTCGATCGGCTGGAGACGGAGTTCGCCTTCATCGCGCCGCGCAAGCACGGGGTGGACGCGGCCGAGACCGTGCACAAACTGCGCGACGGCACGGTCCGGGTCTTCCTCGGCATGGGCGGCAACTTCGCGATGGCGACGCCTGACACTCCCGTCGTACACGCGGGTCTGCGCAAGTGCGATCTGACGGTGCACGTGTCGACCAAGCTCAACCGGTCCCACACCGTGACAGGGCGGGAGGCGCTCATCCTGCCGACGCTCGGCCGGACCGATCGCGATACCACCGAGGCCGGGGTCCAGTCGGTCAGCGTCGAGGACTCCCAAGGCGCCGTACATCTGTCCACCGGCAAGCTGCTGCCTCCGGCCGCGGACCTGCGCTCCGAGATCGCGATCGTGTGCGGTATCGCCGAGGCGGTTGTACCCGAGGTCGGGGAGATCCCGTGGACCGACTTCGCCCGGGACTACAGCCTGATCCGGCATCGCATCGGCCGGGTCGCCGACGGCTATGAGGACTACGACGAGCGGGTGTCGGTGAAGGGCGGGTTCCTGCTGGCGCACGCCGCCCGGGATCACCGCGAGTTCCGTACGTCGGATGCGCGGGCGCAGTTCAGTGCGAACGAGTTGCGCTGGCTCGACGTACCGGCTGGGCGGTTGCTGTTGCAGACGATGCGCAGCCACGACCAGTTCAACACCACGATCTACGGGCTGGAAGACCGGTATCGCGGGGTGCACGGGACGCGGCAGGTCGTGTTCGTCAATCCCGACGACATCGCCGAGCTGGGCCTGAGCGACGGGCAGACCGTCGACATCGTCAGCGAGTTCGCCGGGATGGAACGACGGGCGAACGGCTTCCGCGTCGTGTCGTACCCGACGGCCCGCGGCTGCGCGGCGGCGTACTACCCCGAGACCAACGTGCTGATGTCAGCCGACGACCTCGCCAAAGGCAGCAAGACCCCCGTCGCCAAGGGCCTCACCATCCGCCTCGAGCCGTAGCTCGCCTTATGTTGCTCGGCTTCTGTAGCTCGCCTTATAACGTGCCGACGCACCTTGCGGCCCCTGTCGCAAGGTGCGTCGGACGTTGGTGGCGTCAGACCGAGGTGAGCTCGCGCTCGGGCTCGGCTTCCGGCGCTTCCGTTTGCACTGCGTGACGCGGTGCGGTCTTGGGCCGCATGAACTTCGGCGCCCACCAGTTGGCGTCGCCGAGCAAGGTCATCGCCGCGGGCAAGACGACCGCCCGGATGATGGTCGCGTCGATCAGGATGGCCGCGGCCAACCCGACACCCAGTTGCTTCATGTCGAGCGTGCTCAAGGTGGCGAACACCGCGAACACGCCGATCATCACCGCGGCCGCGCTGGTGACGACACCCGCCGAACCGGTGATGCCCTCCGCAACCGCCTGCTTCGTGGGAACCCCTCGCAGCACGGCCTCACGGATCCGGCTCACCACGAAGACGTGGTAATCCATCGATAGCCCGAACAACACCACGAACAGGAAGAGCGGCAGCCATGAGACGACCGCGCCGTTCGACCGGAAGTCCAGCAGACCCTCGGCCCAGGTCCCCTCGAAGACGGCCGTGACGACGCCTACGCCGCGCCGGCCGAGAGCAGGTTGAGCCCGATCGCGGTGAACGCGACCACCACCGAGCGGAACGTCACCACCATCACGATGAACGTCAGCAGCAGGACGAACCCGATCACCAGCGGCAGCTTCGACCGGATGTGCGCGGCGTAGTCGACATCGGCCGCCACGAACCCACCCACGGCGTACGACGCTCCTGGCACCTGGCCGACGGTCTGCGGCATGAGCTCAGACCTCAACTTGGCAAGGGCATCCCGCGCTTGCTGGCTACCCCCGTCGTACGGCGTGGCGACCTCGAGCACGGTGACCGTCTTGTCGGCCGAGACGCGCGGCTCGGTCAGACCGTCTTGGGCGAACAGGTCGCTGGACTTCGTCCGGTTGACCAGGTCGGTCAGCGCTGCCGCGACCGCCGGCTGCTGATCGGCCGGAGCCTGGACGGCGAGCTGGTGGCTCGTGCCCGTGCTCGGGAACTGCTCGGTCAGCCGGTCATACGCCTGCATCACCGCGGTGTCGCGCGGCAGATCCTCCGTGCCCGGGAACTTCAGCGTCATCCCGAGTGCGGGTGATGCCACCGCGAGCAGGGCCACGACCGAGACGATCAGCGTGGCGGCCGGACGCTTGAGCGCGGGCTTGAGCACGGCCGGCCAGAAGCGCGGCTCGCCGTTGCGGGCCGAAAGGCGCCACAGCAGCGGCACGCGGGGACGGTCGACCCATCGGCCGAGCTTGCCGAGGATGGCGGGCAGCACGGTCAGCGAACCGATCACGGCCACCGCGACCACGAGGATCGAGCCGACGGCGAAGGACGAGAAGGTCGCGTCCTGGGCGAGGAACAGACCGCCCATCGAGATGATCACGGCGATACCCGAGACGACCACGGCATGGCCTGAAGTCGCGGCGGCGAGCTCGACCGCGTCCAGGTGGTTCCGGCCGCGGGCACGCTCTTCCCGCTCGCGTCGAAGGTAGAACAGCGAGTAGTCGACGCCGACGGCCATACCGATCAGCAGGATCACGCTGTTACCGGCCTCGACCGCAGGCACCAGATGGGAAGCGGCCGCCGATAGCCCGATCGCCGCGGCCACAGCCGACAGCGCGAGCAGGATCGGGACCGCGGCCGCGATCAGCGCGCCGAAAGCGATCAGCAGAATGACCAGTGTCACCGGCAGGCTGAAGAGCTCGGCCCGCCTGAAGTCGTCGCCGAGGGTCTCGCTCAGTGCCTTGTCGATGGACTCGCCACCGACCTGCTCGACCCGCAGCTCCGGGAACTGCCCTTGCACGGCCGCGGTCGTGTCGAGCAACGGCTGAACCCGCTCGGCCGCATCCGCCTCGGAGTCCTTGAGGGTGACCCGCACGATCAGGGCCTGACCCTTAGGGGACGGGATCGCCGGGGCGACCTCCGCCACCCCGGACACGGACTTCATCCGCTGGGTGACGACCTTCGCCGCCTTGTCCGCCTCGGCCCGGTCGAACCGGCCCGACGGCGAGGTGATCAGCACACTCTCGACGTCCGGGTCGTTGAACTTACCCGCCTCGTTGATCGCGTCCGCACGACTGACCTCGCCGATGTTCTCGTCGTTGCCATCCGCCTCGTTCACACTCGTCACCGAGCCGAGTGCGAAACAGGCGATCACGAACACGAGCCACCCGGCGATAGCCCGCCAGGGATGAGTGGCACTCCAGCGCGCCACCCGCACTGTTGGTGCTCCCCCGGTTCTGGACTTGGACATCCGTCCTACCCCTCCGCGCCGATCCTGGCGCACCCTGCCAGCGCGGCCCCTCCGCCGGTCGCTGGTCATGGGCTCAAGCCTTGGGCATGGAGGTAGGCCGGCGTAATGCAGGAAACACCCGACTTCCCCTGAGGAAAACCCCACCCCTGCCCTGGGGTAAACACCACCTAGTGGTCTGCGCCGTGAGTTGTTCGAGTGATTGCGGTGTTCAGGTGCGTGCATCGCGGTGCTGGAGAAGCGTCCTCGATGCGGAGCATCGTGGATGGTTCTCCAGTGCCGCGAGGTGCGTGCCTGGGCGCCGCAAGCACCGAAGAACTCACGGCGCAGACCACTAAGCCCCGGGTCAGGCCTGGAGTGAGTCGTCTTCCATCTCCAGGTGGGCGGCCGCGGAGACGCCCTCCAGATAGCCCTCGGCACGCTCGGACTTGGGGTAGCGGTGCACCAATTTCCAGAACCGGGCGGAGTGCGAGGGCTCCAGCAGATGGGCCAGCTCGTGCACGATCACGTAGTCGATCACCCACTGCGGCATCGTCTGCAGCCGGGTGGAGAGCCGGATCGAGCGGTCCGCGGGGGTGCAGGAGCCCCAGCGGCGATTCTGGTTGCCGACCCAGCGCACGGAGGCCGGTTCGGGCGCCTCAGGCAGGTGGCGACACGCCAAATCACGTGCTCTAGCCAACAATTTCTCGTCCGACACGCGGGATCTGCTGCGCTGCTTGTCCAGCCGCTGGAGCATGGTCTCCACCCAGCGCGCCTCCTCCGCGGCGGACAACCGGTCCGGCATCAGGACGACCACCCGCTCGCCGTCACGGTAGGCGCTCACCGTCCGCTTGCGCCGCTTGCTCCGCCGGATATCCACATAGGGCGGGATCGGCAGCAGGGGGGAATCGGCCATGAGTCGACGGTACCGCCCGGCACCCCCAGATTTTTTCCCTCCACAGCCTGTGTACGGACGTTTTCGCAGGTCAGAGGCCTATTCGCCGAAATCTGGACACCTTTTGTTCACACCGTTGTCCCCCACCCGTCCACACCTTGATCCGGCGTGGCGCACAGTTTGTTCACAGAGTTATCCACAGGGGTGGACAACTCTGCCTTGCCAGCGGGCACGGACCTGCCTAGCGTCGATTCAGACAGGCTCCCGGCCCGCCTCCAGGGGCTGCTCGCAGGGGAAGGCGAGCGGTTTCCCGGCGGCTGGTCGGGGGCCTGTGTGCTGGATCGGAAACGGCCAGGGCACGGCACGCAGGCGCTGACTTGCGCTTGAGCGGCTCCCCGCCTGCCGTAGGGTGATTCCCGACTGGGCCGAACGGCCTACGGCAGGACGGTCTGCCGTTAGCATCCACAACGGCCAGGGGCCTGGTGCCCCGGCTGGTATCAGAGCAAGGAGAGGGCCCTCATGGCAGAGACCTGGAGCGGCGAGTTCTACTGCGTCAAGTGCAAGGCCAAGCGCACCGCCGACGGCGAGGTCAAGGTCAACGACAAGGGCACGCGCATGGCCAAGGCCAAGTGCCCCGAGTGCGGTACGAACCTGAACCGGATCCTCGGTAAGGCCTGACGCACGGCTGACAGGGGCGGCGGAAGAACCGGAAACGGGCCTCCGCCGCCCCTGCCTCAATACCGGCTTGTGCGGGACGACAGAATGAACCCTGTGTCCGACCTCCCCCGCAAGGCACTCAGCCGAACCGCGAAATTGGCCTCCCTTCCGCTAGGTGCGGCCGGGCGTGCCACCGTCGGCCTGGGCAAGCGGATCGGCGGAGCTCCGGCCGAGACCGTGCTGGCCGAGTTCCAGCGCCGGACGGCCGACCAGTTGTTCTCCGTCCTTGGTGAGCTCAAGGGCGGCGCGATGAAATTCGGGCAGATGCTGAGCCTGATGGAGTCGGCGATGCCCGAGGAGTTCGCCGCGCCGTACCGGGCGACTCTGACCAAGCTGCAGGACTCCGCACCACCGATGCCGGCCTCGACCGTGCACACGATCCTGTCCCGCGAGCTGGGCTCCAAATGGCGCGACCGGTTCACCGAGTTCGACGACATCCCGGCGGCCGCGGCGTCGATCGGCCAGGTCCATCGCGGGGTGCTCAAGGACGGCCGCGAGGTCGCGGTCAAACTGCAGTATCCGGGTGCCGCGGAAGCGCTGCGGGCGGATCTGCGCCAGCTCGGCCGGGTCGCCCGGACCTTCGGCTCCTGGGTGCCCGGGCTCGACCTCAAACCGCTGATCGCCGAATTGCAGGAGCGGATCGGTGAGGAGCTCGACTACGACCGCGAGGCGCAGGCCCAGCAGGCGTATGCCATCGCGTTCGCCGACCACCCCGAGTTCGTCGTACCGCGGGTGATCAAGCACTCCCCGAAGGCCATCGTGAGCGAGTGGATCGAGGGTTCACCGCTGTCCGGCGTCATCGCGAACGGGACGAAGACCGAGCGGGACGAGATCGGCCTGAAGTACGTCCGGTTCATGTTCAGCGGTCCGAAACTGGCCGGCCTGCTGCATTCGGACCCGCATCCCGGCAACTACCGGGTGATGGCGGACGGACGGCTCGGCGTGGTCGATTTCGGCCTCTGCGCCCGCCTGCCCGACGGCCTGCCGCCCGAGATCGGCCGGTTGCTGCGGATCTCGCTCAAGGGTGACGGCGACCAGGTGGTGGCCGGGCTGCGCGAGGTCGGCTTCATCAAGCCGCGGATGGAGGTCGACCCGCAGCAGCTGATCGACTACCTGGCGCCCTTCGCCGAGCCGGCCCGGGCCGCGGAGTTCCAGTTCAGCCGGGCCTGGATGCGCGAACAGGCCAGCCGGACGAGCGACTTCCGCTCCCCCAACGCGTCCCTCGCGCTCAAGCTGAACCTGCCCCCGTCGTACCTGCTGATCCACCGGGTCTGGATCGGCGGTGTGGCCGTGCTCTCCCAGCTGGAGGCCCAGGCGCCGTTCCGCTCCGTGCTCGAGGAGTTCCTCCCCGGCTTCCAGGACTGACCGGCGCGGGCCCCAGCAGACCCTCCTGCGGGGTCACCACCAGGCGGGGTCTAGCTTGCTCTCGATCGCGCGGAGGTGTTCGCGGGCGCAGCGGTCGCAGAAGAGGACCTTGCGGCCGTTCTCGACCGAGGCGATCCAGGTGAGCGGGAGTTCGGCCGCGGTCTGCCCGCAGAACCCACATACCACTTGTTCCATAAATCCATTCTGCACCGAAAACGCCAAGGGGCGGCATCCCGCGATGGGATGCCGCCCCTTGGACTCGTGATGAATGCCGGACCCTCGCGGGTGCCGGTGGATCAGACCAGACGGGCTACTGCGAGCCTCGCTTTGGCGGAGGCGCGGTCAGCGCGTCGCCTGGCCCGGTCGAGCTGTCGCTGTGCACGGGCCAGCTGGTTGGCCAGGTGCATGCGGCGGCTCTGCTCGGCGTCGATCAGCACCTGCCGACAGTGGGCACGCGCGAGATCTTCTTGAAGTAAATGCATTTCGTTTCTCCTGGTGAAAGTCTGTGTTTTCAAAGTCGTCATTGGAAGTCGTCTCGATTCGGGCGGATGATCAGGCGGCGGCGATGCTGTCGCTCTTACGTGGACGGCCACGGGGCCGCTTGCGTGGAACCACCACGCCCTGGACGAACAGCTGACCGCCCCACACGCCCCACGGCTCGGAACGCTCGAGCGCTCCGGCGAGGCACTGCTCCATCAAGGGGCAGGTGGTGCAGAGGGACTTCGCGTACTCAACGTCCGCCGGGGATTCGGCGAAGAAGAGCTCCGGTGCGTAGGACCGACAGGGCAGGTCCTGCTCCGTTGCAACCTCGGTAAACGCATCGAGGAAGCTGATACTCATTCCGGTCACCTCCTAGTGACTTTCTTGCTGTTGTTGCTTGTCTCTTGTCGTCGGTACCGACCACCGGCTGGTGGCCGACAAACAAAAGGGCCGCGGGACCCTGAGCGGGTTCCGCGGCCTTGGAGGTGCCGGCTGACTTGTGAAAGTCAGACCGGTGGACTCCATGCTCGAGAACCCAAACCGCCGTAGCCGCCGTCCGTGATCGGAGCGCCCAGAACCTGGGTGTCCTGCAGGAGCGGCTTCACAACGGTCGCGACGCGCAGACGCGGCGACGAGGCACCCTGGATCAGGGCGTGCTTCACCAACGCATCGTTAAAGCAAACGTTCGTCGTCATCTGCATCGCCTTCTGAGTGATCATTTCCGGGGCACCTCCTCTCGTTGTGGCAAACGGGCGGTGAAGCTCGTCGCTATGGTTCGAATGAAGTTTTCGGCCAAACCGCGGCCGCAGCAAGAAGACTACGCCGACCTTCGAGGAGGCCGCAAACTATTTATCGCAGAACTTCTGGGAACTTCCGGCCAAGGCCGAAAGATGCCGTCACGTTGCCCTTTTGGGCAACTGAACGACCACGCTGGGCGATCGTTGCCTCGTCACTCTATCGGCGGCGGCCCAGGCGCGAAAGGCATTAAAGAGAACAGATCCTGAGCACGTCCTCGCCGTACTTGTCGACCTTCACACGGCCGATCCCGGCGATCCGCAACAAGGACAACTCATCGGTAGGCCGGATCTCGGCCACCGCCGTGAGCGTGGCATCAGTCAGTACGACGAAGGCGGGCACCCGATCCGCGTCAGCGCGCTCGGCCCGCCAGGCGTGCAGCCGGTCGAACAGCTCCTGGTCGATCGTCGACGGGCAGTCCTCGCAGCGGCCCAGCTTGCGGGCGGCCGGTTCGACCAGCCCGCGCCCGCAGATCCGGCAGCGTGCCACCGTCTTCCGCTCGTCGCGCGAGCCACGGGTGAACCGGGACTCACTCGCCGCAGCCGGTTTCGAACTGCGCACGCCGATCGGATCCAGGAACCGGCTCGGCCCGCGCTGCCCCCGGCCACCTGGCGACCGGGCCAGCGACCAGCTGATGCAGAGGCCGTCCTTCGCCCGAGTGACGCCTACATAGAACAGCCGCCGCTCCTCCTCCACCTGGGCCGGCGTCTGGGCGTAGCTGATCGGCAGCGTGCCCTCATGCGCTCCGACGATGAAGACGTGCCCCCACTCGAGGCCCTTCGCCGCGTGCAGTGTCGCCAGCGTGACGCCCTCGGCGACCGGGGCGTGCTGAATCGCGGCCCGGCGGTCCAGCTCGGCCATCAACTCGGGCAGCCCGGCGGCCGGGTGTTGCGCGGCGAAGTCCTCGGTCATGGTCACCAGGGCCGCCAGGGACTCCCAGCGATCCCGCACTGCCCCTATCCCGGCCGGCGCCTCGGCGCTCCAGCCTGCGCCGCTCAGCACCGCCTTGACCGTCTCGGGCAAGGAGTCGCGGTTGTCCCCCGACTTGGCCTGGCCGCGGAGCAGCACGGCGGCCTGGCGGATCTCGGCCCGCTCGAAGAAGCGCTCGGCGCCCTTCAGCACGGCCGGGATACGTCGCTCGGCGAGGGCCTGCTCGAAGTTCTCCGACTGGGCGTTGATCCGGAACAGGATGGCGATCTCCCGCAGCGGCACGCCACCGTCGCGCAGCCGCTCGATCGCCCGCGCGATCGACCCGGCCTCGGCCACCTCGTCGGAGAACTCCCGGAACGTCGGCTCCGCCCCGGCCTCACGCTGGCTGCGGAGCTGGACCCGGCCGGGCAGCCCGGCGGCCCCGGTCGCGTCGAGCACCTTGTTCGCCACTTCGACGATCTGCGGGGTAGAGCGGTAGTCGCGGACCAGCTTGATCACGGCCGCGTCGGGATGGCGGCCGGCGAACTGCACCAGGTTCGCCGGGTCGGCGCCGGCCCAGGAGTAGATGGTCTGAGCCGGGTCGCCGACCACGCAGACCTCTTGGCGGCCGCCGAGCCACAGCTCGAGCAGGGTCTGCTGCAGCGGCGAGACGTCCTGATACTCGTCCACGACGAAGTGGCGGTACTGCTTACGCACCTCGGCGGCGGTCCGCTCGTCCTCCGCGAGCAGGGCGACCGCGCAGAGCAGCACGTCCTCCAGGTCGATCCGGCCGCGCTCGTGCTTCACGTCCTCGTAGGCGGCGAAGATGTGCGAGATCGTCTGCGGGTCGAACGCGGCCAGCGCTCGCGCCGAGGCGGGCGCCACCCTCGCGTAGTCGTCGGGCCGGACGTTGCTCACCTTGGCCCACTCGATCTCACCGGCCAGGTCCCGCAGGGCCGGGGTGTCGACCCGGACCCGGCAGCGCGAGGCCGCCTCGGTCAGCAGCGGGAACTTCCGGTCGATGATCGGCGGCAGCTCACCACCGAACACCTTCGGCCAGAAGAAGCGCGCCTGTCGCAACGCCGCCGAGTGGAACGTCCGCGCCTGTACGCCGGTCGCACCGAGCTGGGCCAGCCGCCCGCGCATCTCGCCGGCGGCCCGCTGGGTGAACGTCACCGCCAGCACCCGGGCCGGGTCATACGTCCCGGTGCGAACGCCGTACGCGATCCGGTGGGTGATCGCGCGGGTCTTGCCGGTACCTGCTCCGGCCATCACGCAGACCGGCCCGTGCAGCGCCATCGCGACGGCGCGCTGCTCCGGGTCGAGGGCTGCCAGCAGGGCGTCGGCCGACTGCATGACAGCATTCTGTGTGAGATCGCTCACGGACTGAGACATACGGGAACAGCACCACCAGGGGCTTGGTTCGGATACTTCGAGAGCAACAGTAGACGGGCCGACCGACAGTGCCCGACAGCTCAGAGACGGAGATGCCTCGATGGCCGCCTTCACGATGTACTCGACCCCGTGGTGTGGTTACTGCCACCGCCTGAAGGGCCAGCTCAAGCGGGCCGGGATCAAGTTCAGCGAGGTCGACATCGAGCAGCAGCCGGAGGCCGCCAAGATCGTCGAGAAGGTCAACAACGGCAACCAGACGGTGCCGACCGTGGTCTTCCCCGACGGCACCGCGATGACCAACCCGAGCCTGGCCCAGATCGCCGACAAGCTCGCGGCCTGAGTCTTACTCTCGGACTTACCAGGAACCGGGTAGATCCGAGCCGTACCAGCCTTCGATCAACCGCCGGGAGATGCTGACCGAGCCGGGGATGACGACCTCCCCGGTGTCGGCGGCCGCCTTCAGGTCCTCCCGGCTGAACCAGCGCGCGTCGACGATCTCGTCTTCGTCGACGTCGATCGTCGTCTCCGTGGCCACCGCGTAGAACCCGAGCATCAGGCTCGACGGCATCGGCCACGGCTGGCTGCCGACGTACCGCACGTCGTTCCCGACGACCACGCCCGACTCCTCCAGCACCTCACGCCGTACGGCGGACTCGAGGCTCTCCCCCGGCTCGACGAATCCCGCGAGCGTCGAGTACCTGCCTTCGGGCCAGCCCACGCCCCGGCCGAGCAGCGCGCGGTCCTGGTCGTCCGTGACCAGCACGATGACCGCCGGGTCGCTGCGCGGGAAATGGCTCGCTCCGCAGGCCGGGCAGCGGCGGACGTGGCCCGCGTCGATGATCTCCGTGCGCGCGCCACAGCGGGCGCAGTGCGGGTGGGTGCCGTGCCAGTTCGCCAGGCCGACCAGGTTGACCGCGATCCCGGCCTCCCGATCGTCCAGTACGGCGCCGGCTTCGCGCAGTGACGCAAAACTGTCGGTGGCCTCCGCAAGCATGATCGCGAACACCGCTCGACCCTCCGCGGTCTGGCCGGCACCGGCTACCCGGTCGATGCCGAGGAAGATGCGTTCGCCGTCGGGCGCGTCGGCCGGGCTGACGAAGGCGAGCGCGGTGCGGTCGTCGTTCACTGCCACGCGCTGGTCACCAGGTTTGCCGGCGACGAGTGCGACCTGGGTGTCCGGGAGCTCCCAGGCCTGACTCAGCCAGGCGGTGTCGCGGCGACGGTCGGCCGCGCGGTCGAGCGCGGATCGGGACAAGGCAAGGGAGGAGTGGTCGATCGAGTACGGCACACCATCAACCTATCTCGGCACGCCTGCATGCTCGGCACGCCTGGGAGCTCGGCACCGCTGCGTTCTCGGCACCGCTGCGTGAGAGCATCGCGTGCATGAGTGTTCATATCGCCGCTTCGAAGGGGCAGATCGCACCGCGAGTGCTGTTCCCCGGGGATCCCCTGCGGGCCAAGTGGATCGCCGAGACCTATCTGTCCGACGTCACCTGCTACACCGAGATCCGGAACATGTTCGGGTTCACCGGCACGTACAAGGGTGAGCGGATCTCCGTGCAGGGCTCCGGCATGGGCCAGCCGTCGGCCGCGATCTACGCCAACGAGCTGTTCACCGAGTACGACGTACAGACGCTGATCCGGGTCGGTACCTGTGGCGCGATCTCGGAGAGCGTGCGGATTCGCGACGTCATCATCGCGATGTCGGCCAGCACCGACTCGCAGATGAACCGGCTGCGCTTCCACGGCATCGACTACGCGCCGACGGCCGACTACAAGCTGCTGCGCGCCGCCGTCGACAACGCCGAGGCCGCCGGGCTCAACGTGCACGTCGGTGGCGTCTTCTCGGGCGACCTGTTCTACAACGACCGCCCGGATCTGGTGAACCGCACCGCGGAGTACGGCGTGCTCGCGATCGAGATGGAGGCCTCCGCGCTGTACACGCTGGCCGCCAAGTTCGGCCGCCGCGCGCTCGGCATCATGACCGTGTCGGACCACCTCATCACGAAGGAGGAGACCTCTGCCGAAGAGCGTCAGACCACCTTCTCGGAGATGATCACGATCGCCCTGGACGCTGCGATCGAGGTGCCGGTCTGAAGCGCTCCGCCGTCGCGTGCCTGAGTGTTGTCCTGCTCGCCGCGACGGCCTGCTCCGGCTCCTCGGACAAGCCCAGCGCTGGTTCCACGCCTCCGGCCGCCTCGAGTTCCACCAGCACTGAGCCGGTGAGTACGCCTAGCGGCAAGCCGGCGCTGGTGACGCCACCGATGGCGCAGCTGACCGCCGCCCAGGTCGTGACCGGTCTGACCGGGGCCGGTTATACGTGCGGCAAGGACTCGACGTACGCCATCTGTGAGTCGGGCCCGATCTCGGTCTGGGTGCTGACCGGAAAGCACAAGCGGGTGCCGGTCGTCTCGTTGCACTCGATCGGCAAGGTCGACCAGGCGCATGCCGCGATCGCGAAGGACCTGCCGAAGGCGCTGGAAACCGCGCATGTGAACGAGGTCTGGCTGGTCGCGGACTGGTTCGGCAAGCAGGCCGGCAAGACCGCGACCAAGACCACGATCGGCGACTGGAAGGTCGACCTCTCCGCCGAGGCCGATTCCGAGGAGCCAGGTGTGCACCTGACGCTGACGGACAAGTTCTGTACGGCGAACTGTCAGGCCGAGTAGTTCGGTAACACCTGGCCGAACACCGCCCACAGCCGTCAACGCCTTGGTCAGGCGCTCGTCTTGGTCAGGCGCTCGTCTTGGTCAGGCGCTCGTCTTGGTCAGGCGCTGGCGGCGTCGGGCGGGTTCGTGCCGGCCACCGCGATGGCCGCGGTCACGCCGGTCTGGATCGCGCCGAGTACACCCTCGGCGGCAGCGTTCTCGGTGGCGATCTCCGCGGCCCGGCGGCGCAACGCCTTGCGCCCCATCGGGCCGGTGAGCACCTTCGGTACGACGTGCTGGGCGTGCAGCAGCGTGATGAGTACGCCGGTCCGATCGCTCGGCGTATTGCCGAACTTGAGCGCACTCTCCAGCCCGGCGCGAACCTCCAGACCGTGACCGGCATCGCGTGCGGTCCAGCGCGTGACGGGCAACACGCGTTCGCGATCGGCCTGCAGAATCCCCTTATCGGTAAGGCGATCCAGCAACTCCGCGCGCAGCTCCTTGGCGACCTTCGGCACCAGGTTCACCGGGCGCAGGCCGTTCTTGGTCACCTTGCCTTTGGTGACCGTGCGGCCCTTGGCGGTCAGGATGGCCAGCCGGCGATCCAGCAGCTCGTCCCCCGTCGGCGAATCGTCGATCGCGACCAGGCGGCCGTTCTTGCCCAGGTCGCGACCTGTCTCGCCTCTCGTCTTGCCGCCCGTCTCGCCCGTCTCGCCCGTGTCGCCGCCCGTCTCGTCGCTCGAGAGCATGCCGACCCGGCCGCGCATCGCCAGCTCGATCAGGATCGCGCCCGCCAACGCGTAGTCGGCACTTGGCGATCCCCCGACCGGCCTATCGCTGTCGTCGTCGTGCAGCAGCAACAGCAGGTCCTCCGCGATCAGCATGTGACCGACGCTACTGCCTGAGGGGCCGAAAACACCGTGGCGGCGCACAAGAAGACCGGCTCAGGGTTCACGAACCAGACGACGCGCCCGCTGATGCGCTCACCACGATCGCGGCCGTGAGCGCCGCCTGCACTGCCTGGACCGCTTGGCGAACGGCGTCGGCCGCCCACGCCGACTCGGCGATCTCCTTGGCGCGACGCTTCAGGGCTTTCTTGTCGACCGAGTCCGCGACCACCTTCGGTACGACGTTCAGGGCATGGAGCAACGCGATCAGCGCCGCCGTACGGTCGTCCGGCTGCGTGCCGAGCTTCAGGGCGCTCTCGAGCCCCGCGCGCACCTGCAGTTCGTGGGTCGCGTCATTGGCCGGCCAGCGGGTGACCGGGAACAGCCCGAGCACCTTGTCCTTCTCGGCCTGCAACACGCCCTTCTCACTCAACCTGGCCAGCAGTTCGCCACGAAGCTTCTTCGAAACCTTGTCGAGCACGTTCTTGGGCTTGGCGCCCTCGCGGTCGGTCAGCAGCGCCAGCCGGGCGTCGAGCAGCGGGTCGCCAGTGGGCGTGCCGTCCCGCACGATCAGCCGATCCTTCTTGACCGCCTCCCCCGCGCCCGCCACGTCGACCTTGCCGAGCATGGTCAACTCGATCAGTACGGCGCCGGCCAGCGCATAGTCGAGCCCGGGGTTACCGGTCAGCGGCTTCCCTGACTCGTCGTCGTACATCAGCAGCAGCAGGTCCTCGGCGAGCAACATGCTCCGACGCTAACCCGCGACAACCTCGCCCGACATCAACCCCACGGGTTACCTCCGGCATCACCCGCAAGCCTTACCCGACGGCCGGTCGGCAGGTGCTCCAAGCCAGGTTGTCCAGCTGGGAGACACGTGCTCATCGCAGCGGGGTGGGGAGGGTGATGAGGTCGGCGGGGATTCGAGTGGTGATCTCGCGGCCGGTGCCGTCCTCGTACTGAACCAGGCCGATCCAGCCGTCGGCACAATGGACACGGCCGATCAGCCAGGCGCGGCAGCAGGTGCCCTGCACCCAGGCACTGACGTGCGCCGGCAACTCCAACCGCGTGAACGCCCTCGGATCGAACTCCAGCCTCGCGATCATGTCGGTGATCGGACCGGTGATGGTGCCGGGCCTCGGACCGGGCATGGAGTCGGCGATCGGACCAGGCATGGTGTCGGGGCTCAGACCGGGCATGGTGTCGGCGATCGGACCGGGCATGGCGGCGGGGCTCGGCGGGGTGAGCAAGGGCTCTGGCGGCGCCGCGGCGGGAGGCACGACGCTCAGCGACCCCCGAGGTCGCTGAGGCGCCGCCGGTCCGTGGCGGCGCTGGGGTCTTGTCCAGGCGATGGATGCTGTCTCGGTCATCGGTCACCACACCCTTCTGAGGCACTGGGTCAGAACGCTCACAGCGCCCGTCCTCACAGCGGCCTCACTCACCGGGCCAGCAACACGTATCCCACCTTCGACCAGCGCCCGCCCCCGCGTCTGCCCGGTCAGATCACAGAACCAAGAAACCTGAGCGGTTTGGCCGGGGTGGCGAGCATCAACTAAGGTAAGCCTTAGCTAACCGGGTACCGCCTACCTCGAAAGCAGACGATGATGCCTCGCGCCGCCCAGCACGAGCCGCTCTTCCGCCACTATGTGGCCGGGGTCGGTTCGCTCAGTCTTCGACCTTTCGACCTGGACCAGCACACCGAGCTGCTGCACGGGTGGGTGACGCAGCCGTATGCGAAGTACTGGGGCCTGCTGACGGCCGGCCTCGACGAGGTTCGCGCGGAGTACGAGCGGATCGAGCAGTCGGGGCATCACCACGCCTTCATCGGTGAGCACGACGGGCGGCCGGCATTCCTGATGGAGCGCTATGCACCGGCTCACGACCCGGTCGGGCTGACGTACGACGTGCAGCCCGGCGATATCGGCATGCACGTGCTGGTGGGGCCCGCGGAGCAGCCGATCGCCGGGTTCACCACGGCGGTGTTCGCCACGATCATGGACTACCTGTTCTGCGACCCGACGGTCGCGCGGGTGGTGGTCGAGCCCGACGTGCACAACACCAAGATCCACGCTCTCAATGACCGGATGGGCTTCCGCAAGGACAGCATCGTCGAGCTGCCCGGTGACAAGAAGGCCTGGTTGAGCTTCTGCACCCGCGAGCAGTACCTGAACGCCGTACGGATGAACGAGGCAGGTTGATGACCTTCACCGAAACCGCCAGCGCGACCGACACCGGTCACCTGACGCCGGACAACTGGGCGATCGCGAACCGGGCGCTGGTCCGCAAGGCGCTCGCCGAGTTCATCCATGAGCGGCTGTTCGAGCCGGTGGTCGATGGTGAGGAGTACGTCGTGACCGGGCCGGCCAGCGTCTACCGGTTCAGCGCGGGGCGTTATCCGCTCAACCACTGGGAGGTCTCGGCGGCGAGCATCACCCGCACGGTGGACGGGCAGCCCGCGCGGATCGACGCGCTGGACTTCATCACGGAGTTCCACGAGCAGCTCGGGATCGGCACGGAGATGTTGCCGGTCTATCTGGAGGAGATCTCCAGCACGCTGGCCAGTTCGGCGTACAAGCTGGCGAAAGCCGATCTGACCGCGGCGGAGCTGGCGACGGCCGACTTCCAGACGATCGAGTCGGCGATGACCGAGGGCCACCCGTGTTTCGTCGCTAACAACGGGCGGCTCGGCTTCGGGGTGACCGACTACCGGGCCTTCGCGCCCGAGGCCGGTGCGGCCGTGCGGCTGGTCTGGATCGGCGTACGGCGAGACCGGACGAGCGTTTCCGTGAGCAGTGCTCTCGATTATGAGCAGCTGTTGCGTTCCGAGCTCGGGCCCGAGGTGCTGGGCCGATTCGCGGCACGCATCACCGAGGCCGGCGGCAACCCGGCCGACTACCACCTGATGCCGGTGCATCCCTGGCAGTGGGAGAACAAGACCTCCATCACGTTCGCGGCGGATGTGGCCCAGCGGCACATCATCTACCTCGGCGAGAGCGACGACGACTACCAGGCGCAGCAGTCGATCCGGACCTTCTTCAACCGTTCGCATCCCGAGCGCAACTACGTGAAGACGGCGTTGTCCGTGCTGAACATGGGGTTCATGCGCGGCCTCAGCCCGACGTACATGCAGGCCACTCCGGCGATCAACGACTGGGTCTACGGCCTCGTCGAGAACGACCTGGTGCTCAAGCGGTACGGCTTCACGGTGCTTCGCGAGATCGCCGCCATCGGCTACCACAACAGCTACTACGAGGCGGCGACCGAGAAGACCTCGCCGTACCGCAAGATGCTGTCGGCGCTTTGGCGCGAGAGCCCGGTCCCCCAGCTCGGCGAGGGCGAGCGGCTGGCCTCGATGACGAGCCTCTTGCACGTCGACCGCCACGGCAAGTCCCTCGCCGCCGCGCTGATCCGCGAATCGGGTCTGACCCCGCAGGCGTGGTTCCGGACGTACGTCGACGCGTATCTGGTGCCGCTGCTGCACTGCTTCTACAACTACGAGCTGGTGTTCATGCCGCACGGCGAGAACCTCATCCTCGTACTCAAAGACGCCGTCCCGACCCGCGTGATCATGAAGGACATCGCGGAGGAGATCGCCGTCCTCAGCCCGGACACGCCACTGCCCGAAGCGGCCGAACGGGTTCGCGCCGAGGTGCCCGAGGACGAGAAGTTGCTGAGCATCTTCACCGATGTCGTCGACTGCATCTTCCGGTTCCTCAGCCCGCAACTCGATGCCGAAGGCCTGCTCACTCCCGAGGCCTTCTGGTCGGTGGTGACCGACGCGATCCGCGACTACCAGCAGGCCAATCCCGATCTCGCCGAGGCCTTCGCCCGCTACGACATCTTCGCGCCCGAGTTCGCCCTGTCCTGCCTGAACCGCCTGCAACTGCGCAACAACCAGCAGATGGTCGACCTCACCGACGTAGCCGGCAGCCTCCAGTTCATCGGCACCCTCGACAACCCCCTCACCACCACCTGACCCGACGATCTGTCCGCGCGGGGGCAACCAGGGGAACGCGCGGGCAGATCGTCGACCTGCCCTCCCCCAACGCCGTCGCCGCAGGCAACCTCGGGACGTGCACACACCTCCCCCAAGCGACATCGCCCCACCCATCGCCGACCCGGCCGGCAACGGCGCGTACTACGAACTGGTCGACGGCATGCGGATCGTGACACCAACGCCGTTGCCAGAACATCAGCGCGCGGTAGCCCAGATGTTCCGCTGGCTGGATCGCAATCTGCCGGCCGAGCTCGAGCTCTTCACCTCACCTTTGTCCTACCGCCCGACGTATGGACGCTCGCTACTGCCAGACCTGATGGTGCTGCACCGGACCGACGTCGGCCTGCTCTACATCGACAAGCCACCGCTGCTCCTGGTGGAGGTCGTGTCATCGGTGACGCGATCATCAGACCTGCTACTCAAACGCAGCCTGTACAAAGAAGCGGGCGTGCCGTCGTACTGGCTGTTCGACCCCGCCGCCGAAGAACTGACCGTCCTAGAACTCGAGAACGACACCTACGTCGAGCGAGCCAACGTCAAGGGCCAGGACGCCTTCAAAACAACCACCCCGTACGACATACGCCTCGTCCCAGCCGACCTAGTGCGCTAAGCCCCTTCCGCGACTGGTCGCGTCATGACATGACCACTCGCGGAAGGGCTTCCACAGGCAGCGCTTCGAGGCACTTCGCGGGATTGTTATCCCCAAATTGGTCGAGGGTGTGCAAGTTCCATGGGAACCGTCCGCGTTGCTCGTGATCCGGGACGCGTCCGCCAACGTCCTTCGCGTTCATTCGTCGGAATCCGCCCTCGTCCCGCCGCGGTCGGGCACCGGTCCACTGTGCTGGCGAGGGCGGATTCCGACGAATGAACGCAAAAGAAGGGCGCCGAGCGTCAATGGCGTATGGCGTGGGGCGGCGGCGTGAGGCGTACGGCGAGGTGGCGGCGGACTAGTGCGGTGACGACGCGCCGTCCAACAGCGCGACCAACTGGGGGCGGTTGGGGAGGTTGGGGTGGCGGATTACGTCGCCGGTGCGGACGTAGTAGAAGGCGGCGCCGACCTGGTCGACGGGGATGCCTACTAGTTCGGCCCAGGCGATTCGGTAGATGGCTAGTTGGAGGGGGTCGGCGGTTTCGCTGCGGGAGGTTTTCCAGTCGATGACGTCGTAGCCGCGGGAGCCGTCCGGCCGGGTTACGCGGTAGACGGCGTCGATGCGGCCGCGGATCATTCGTCCGCCGATGGCCAACGCGAAGGGGGCCTCGATCTCGTGGGGCATCAACTCGCCGTATGGGCCGTCGCGGAAGGCGTCCATCAGTTCGGTGAGGTCCGTGTCGTCGACGATGTCCTCGTCGGCCGCGCCTGGGAGGTCGTCCGGATCGAGTAGTAGTTGCTGGCCGAAGTACGTCTCGACCCAGGCATGGAAGCGCGTGCCGAATCGTGCCGCCCGGTTGGGCTTTCGCGGCATCGGGCGGGCGAGTTCGGCGGCGAGGCCGTCCGGGTCTTTCGCGAGGCGCATCACCTGGGTCGCCGACAACGCGGCGGGCAGCTCCACGTCGTACGCCTTGCGGCTCCGGCTTTCCCGAGCTTCCGACAGCAGGCGCTCGATCTCGGAGTCCCACCGGGCCACGGTCGCGGCCTCGTCGAGGAGGAGGTCCGCCTCGTTGTCCTCGTCCGGCCCGTACGCCTGGGCGTGCCGCACCAGCTCCACGGCCTCGAGCCGACGCGCCCGAGCATCGACGTCCAACGGCGCGGGCCACGCGGCCTGGGTCTGCTCGGCGAGCTCGGGGTTCTCCACCTCGGGGTCCGGCGTCTCCGCCCAAGCGACGACGCGATCGCCCGCGTGCCGACGCAGCAATTCCAGGTACGACGAGGGGCCGCGCGGGCGTTTTTGCGTGGGTCCCCACCAGTGGCCCGTGGCGATCAGCACTTCCTTGGCACGCGTGAACGCGACATACCCAAGGCGGCGCTCCTCCAGCGAGTTGACCTCCTTGCACGCCTCGGCGAAGTCCTTCAGTCCAGCGTTCGACAAATCCCCAATCTCAGGCAACGTGTCGGCGTCACCGCGCAACGGCCACGGCAGCACCTTCGCGTTGGTGGTCCACTTCTCCCGGCCGCGGTCGCTCGGGAAGACCTTGTTCACCAAAGTCGGTACGAAGACGACCGGCCACTCCAACCCCTTGGACCGATGGGTGGTGAGCAGCTTGACCGAGTCCGCCTCGCTCGGCACGGCGAGGTCGAGCCCGGCTGCGTACTCCTCCTCGGCCGCGAGATACGCGAGCAGGCCGTCGAGCGAACCACTCGAGTCCGTGGAGACGAAACTCCCGACCGCATCGAGGAAGGCGGCGAGATGATCCCGGCGACCCGCGTCCACGTGCGCCGGGGTGGCGGTCAGCTCGACGTCGAGCCCGATCGTCGAGATCACCCGGCGGACCAGGTCCAGCAACGGCTCCCCCGCATGCGCGCGCAACTCGCGCAGTTCAAGAGAGAGCTCCTTGAACCGGACCAACGCCTCGGCCGAATACCCCCACGTCTCCGGGCCCGGATCGTCGACGGCTTCCGCGAGCGAGATGACCTCGGTCGAGTCCATCCCGGCGACGGCCGCGTCGAGCGCCGCCACCAGGTCATCCGCGGCCGGACGATCTCCCGAGTCGGCCAGCCTTCGTGCCCGGTTGGCCAAAAGCGCGAGGTCGCGATGACCGATCCGATAGCGCGGTCCGGTGAGGATGCGCAGCATCGCCGCATTCGCCGTCAAGTCGTTGACCGCCTGCAAGGTGGCGACGACGTCGACCACCTCGGGCAGCGCCAGCAGTCCGCCAAGACCGACGACCTCGACCGGGACCCGCCGCGAGATCAAGGCTTCGTGCACCGCGGACAGATCGACGTTCGTCCGCATCAGGATACCGATGTCCTTCCACCGGCGGCCCGTCGTCTTGTGCGCGGCGACGATCGAGTCCGCGACCCACTCGATCTCCTGCGAGCGCGTCTCGAACAACCCAACGGTGATGGCACCAGTCGGCGCGTTAGACGGCGCCTCAAGCGGGATGACGCCGGGGTGACGCTCGTACAACTCGGTGGCGTGCTGGTTCGCGGCGGCCAGGATGGCGCTGCCGGATCGCCTGTTCACGCTCAGGACGTACCGATGGGCAGGCGACCCGTCCACTTGCGGGAAGTGCAAGGGGAACTCGTCCAGGTTGGCGACCGACGCGCCACGCCAGCCGTAAATCGCCTGACACGGATCACCCACCGCCGTGACCGCATGCCCGCGACCCGCCTCAGAAGACGGACCCGTGAACAAAGCCGTCAACATCCGCCGCTGCGAAACCGAAGTGTCCTGATACTCGTCCAGCAGCACGACCTTGAACCGCGCCCGCTCGATCACCGGCACCTCAGGACACTCCTCCGCCAGCCGCGCCCCCAGCGCCATCTGGTCCGCGAAGTCGACCACACCCCGCTCGACCTTGTACGCCTGATACTCCTCGACGAGCTGCAGGATCTCCCCACGCTTCAACGCGGTCTCGGCCAGCTTCTTCACCTCGACGGTCTGCTTCCGCGCGGCAGCCACCTCGGACCGGACAGCCTCGTCATGCGACCGGATGTCCTCCGCGCGCACGAGGTGATCCGCCAGCTCGCCGTCGAGCGCGAGCAGGCTGTTCACGAGGGTCGGCACATGGTGTGAGGCAAAGCGAATCGGCCCATCAGATCGCCGTACGACCCGACCCGCCAATTGGAATCGCGTCGCGTCGGCGAGGACGCGCACATCCGGTTCGAGGCCCAACCGCAGCCCGTGTTCGGCGATCAGCGCGCCCGCGAAGGCGTGGTACGTCGACACGACCGGCTCGCCTGCTTCCTCCACCTCGTCCAGGCCGCTGCGCAGATGGGCGGCCAGCACGGGCGGGACGTCGGACCGCAGCGGCAGACCCAGTACGCCGGCCTTGGTCAGATCGTCGCGGATCCGCACGTCGAGCTCGTTGGCCGCCTTCTTCGTGAAGGTCAGACCGAGCACTTCCTCGGGTTTGACCTGTCCGGTGCAGATCAGCCAGACCACGCGTGCGGCCATCGCCGTCGTCTTTCCCGAACCCGCACCGGCCACGATCACGCCTGGCGAGAGTGGTGCGGTGATGGCTTGCAACTGCTGATCGCTGAAGGGAATGCCGAGCAGATCGCAGAGCTCCGCCGGCGTCGTCAACGTCACCCGCATCAGACGATCTCCCGGCCTTCGGGCTGAATCGGGCACATCGGCCGCACCTGGCACCGGGCGCAGCCGTCATTCCGCTTGGCCACGAACTCCTCCTTGCGCACCATCGCGGCCGCCTCGTCCACCGCCTCGTCCAGCCAGGTCTTGCCGTTCTCGTCGGGCTCCAGCGGCGCCTGCCCCTGCACCTTCGGCAGACCGCTGTCGTCATGCCGCAACTGGACCAGCTCCGCACCACCGCTGCGCGCGTCCTCGGGGAGGTGCTTCAACTGGCGGGACTCGATCGCGCGCTGGTAGATCGCGAGCTGAACGTGTCGCGCGAGCGCGGGCTTGGTCGGCGTCGTACGACCCGTCTTCAGGTCGATCACGCGGATCGCCTCGTCGGAATCCGCCTCGACCCGGTCCATCCGGCCCTTCACCAGGACCTCGGGTTTGTCCGCATCCGGCAACAGCACCTCGAACGGCACCTCGGATCCGAGCAGCGTCCGATCCGGCCGCGCCTTGTGCCAGGCGACGAACCGGCGCAGCGCCAGCTCGGCCTCACCTCGCTCGCGATCGGAGATCCAGCTGGATTCGAAGTCGAGCTGACTCCACACCTTGTCGAGCCATCCGCTCAACTCGTTCGCGTCGGCCGGCAGCGTGCCGGTGGCGACCGCGTCCGCGAGCGTATGCAGGACCATGCCGAACCCGATCGCCGTCGTACCAGCGGTCTCCCCACCGGCCCGGCGCTCCAGGAACCAACGCAGCGGGCAATCCACGATCGTGGTCAGCGCACTGCCCGACAACGGCACCGGCAGATCCGGATCCACCACCGGGCGCTCGGCCTCGGTCCGATCGCGCACACCCCACCAGCGGGACGGATCGGCCGTCGGCACCAGGGCATGCCCTCGCTCGTCGAAGGCCCCGGCCAACTGGGCAAGGCGATCCGCGGCCGCACGGCGAAGCGCCGGGGACGACGCCGGATCCGCCAGCACGCAGCGCAGATCCGCCACCAGACCCGACAGCGACAGCGGCCGGCGCGGTCGCCCGGGCACGAGCTTCAACGGGATGTCCAGCTCGGCGAGCAACCGCGATGGCTGGTCGCCGTCGGCCTCGGGCGCCTGCACCGCCGTCACGATCAACCGCTGCCTCGCCCGCGTGATCGCGACATAGAACAGCCGCCGCTCCTCCGCCAGCAACGCCCCCGCCGACAGCGGCTCGATCAAGCCCTCGCGACCAAGGCGATCCGGCTCCAGCAACGACCCGCGCCGACGCAGGTTGGGCCACTGCCCCTCCTGCACACCGGCCACCACGACCAATCGCCATTGCAGGCCTTTGGACCGATGGGCGGTCATGAGCTGTACGCCGGCCTCGCGGTACGTCGCGTCGTATCGGTTGTCACCCGCGATGTCGAGGGATTCCAGCTCGGCCAGGAACGCGCTCACGCCCTTGAACCCGACCTGCTCCTCGGCCCGGCTCGCCGCGTCGAACAACGCGCAGAGCGAGTCGAGATCCCGGTTCGCCGCGCGGGCCACCTCGCCACCGCTGTTCGACTGGGCGCGGAGTTTGCGCAGCCAGGGCGACTCCGACCACAGCGACCACATCACCTCATCCGGCGCGGCACCGGCGGTCACGATATTCCTTGCCTTGAGCAACCTTTCACCCAGCGCCACAAATCGGGCCGCGGCGGTCGACGCCTGCTCGTCCAGCAGCAACGGCTCGAGCAGCGCCTCGCGCAACAACTCGTCCGACGGTCGGGGCAGGCGCTGCCCGGCGGCCCGCTCGCGATCGTGTTTGCGCAGGTCCCGGGCCAATCGCCGCAGCTGGCCGGCGTCCATCGCGCCCAACGGCGACAAGGCAAGCGCCCGCACTACGTCGACGGTCAGCGTGGCCGGGTCCGCGACGGCCCGAAGCGCGAGCAGCATCGGCCGTACGGCGGGCTCGCGCGATAGCGGCAACTCGTCGCCCGCCACGTCGACCGGAATCCCCGCGGCCGCGAGCGCCCGACGCAACGGCGGAATCGAGTGCTTCCCGGAACGGACCAGCACGGCCATCTCGTGCCAGCCGACTCCGTCTTGCACGTGCGCCCGGCGAAGCAGGTCGGCGATGTGCTCGAGCTCGGCGCCACTGGTCGAGTAGAGGTTGGCCTCGACCTTGCCCGGGCCATAAACGCAGCCACTCGCGTCGGGATCACGGAACCGCTCGAACGTCTCGCGATCGAGCGTGCCCGGCACGCCGAGGCGGTTCACCACGTTGCGCGAGACGCGCTGCAGCGTCGTACCAAAGCGGCGAGTTGTCCCGAGCGCGATCTGAGCTGCGGGCCCACCCGAGGTCGTGCGGAACTCGTCGGTGAATCGCATCAGCCCGCGCACATCGGCACCACGGAACGTGTAGATCGACTGATCCGGATCGCCCACGACCACTAGATCGCGCCCGTCCCCCGCGATGGCCTGCAGCAGCTGGGTCTGACCGGGATCGGTGTCCTGGTACTCGTCGACGAAAACGACCTTGAACTCCTGCCGCAACCGAGCCTGGACCTCCGGCTGCTGCGCCAGGATCACCGCGCGATGAATCAGCTCGGAGTAGTCCAGCACCTGCTCGTGGTCGAGGATCTGCAAGTACTCCTCGAAGAAGTCGCCGACCGCCACCCACTCGGCCCGATCCGCCGACCGGCCGAGCGCGGACAGGTCCTCCGGGTCGAGCCCGAGCTGGCGCGCGCGGCCGATCACCGCCTGCACCTCGTCGGTGAAACCGCGCGTCTTCAGCGCGGCATGCAGGCTGGACGGCCAACGCACCGCACCCACCTCGCGGCTGCCGCCGAGGGCCTCGCTCAAGCGGGACGACTGCTCGGGCCCGGACGGCAACCGCAGTGGTACGTCGAACGCGTCGGCCGGCGTGAACCTACGGAGCAACGCGTAGCAGAACGAGTGGAACGTCAACGACGGCATCACGCGCGTGGTCCGCCCGAGGCGCGCGGTGATCCGGTCGCGCAACTCGGTCGCGGCCTTGCGCCCGAAGGTGAGCACGAGCACGTCATCCGGATTCAGGCCCCGGTTGGCGACCCGGTCCACCACGGCCTCGACCAGGGTGGTGGTCTTGCCCGTGCCGGGACCGGCCAGCACCAGCAACGGCCCGCCTGGATGGTCGACGACGGACTGCTGGTCGGCATCGAGCACCGGCGCCTGCACGAGGCCGCCGGCCGGACGCGCGGACGGCCGGACCAGGCGATAGCGGGAGCTGGTTCGGGCGGTCACCAGGACATCCCATCATCCGCCACCGACAATGGCCGACAGACTCTCAGGAGGACGGCCGCCAACGGGTGCTTTTCAGGTCGACCTTGCCGTTGGTGACCCGCACGCCATCGCCGCGCAGGCGTTGGATCTGCTCGTCGCCGACCTCCTCGGCCGGTACGCCGCTGGCCCGGATCACGCGCCACCACGGCACCCCGCCGCCGTACTCCCGCATGATCGCGCCGACCTGCCGCGGTCCACCCTGCCCGACGTACGCCGCGATGTCGCCGTAGGTCGCCACCTGGCCGGGCGGAATCGACTCCACCGCGACCAGCACCGCCTCGATGTACTCCTCCCGATCCACCCGTTCAGCCTCTCTCGATCCCTTGGCTCCGCCCGGCACCACGCTGATACGCGGCCGGACGTTCGCCGTTCGTCGCCGGTACGGCGCTGCTTCCGGGCGGCGCCAATCCGTCCAGCACCCGCAACTGACCGCCCGCGACACTACGACCGCGTTCGCGCAGGTCGGTATCGGTCCGCCCACCCGGCAACGGCGCATGCGTGCCGTCCTCGTACAGGCGCAGGCCGTCCGCCAGGCCACCGTCCCGGGTCTGCTCCAGCGTCATCGTGTCTGGCAGTTCGTTGGTGATCGCGCGGGCCACGGCGCCGGAGTGCAGTTCGTTGCCCGGCTCGGCGGGCCTGGACGGATCGACTGGCACGGTCTGGTTCGTCGCCGGGTCGATCACGTTGCCCGAGTACAGCAACCGCCGCGTGCCGTCGGGCGCACCCAGGTCGAACGGCGGCCGCCCGGACCGGCTCGCCTCGATCCCCTCGGCCAGCCATTGCAAGGCCTTCGCCCGGGTCCGGATCTCCGAACCGTCGGCCAGGCGGGTGGTCATCGAGCCGAGGCGTGGACGGAGAGCGCGAACGTAATACCCGGCAGTTCCTCGTCGTACCACTCGGGCGCCTTGCAGGCCAGGCGGATCTCGGCACCCGGTCGCTGCCAAACAGCCAGCCTTCTGGTGTCTTCGAGAGCTGGTTCGGACAGGAATGGCTCTTGCCCAAGTACAACTGCTGCAGCCGCGACAAGGCGGCTCCAGCGGGGTAGAGCGACTGCTACAGCCTCTGCGAACTCCTGCTCGTCACTAACGTCCCGAGCCACCAATGCCTGCTTGAGCCGGACCAGCGCGTTCTGCGGATGTACGTCGATCACCGTGCTCCTGGGCGTGTCGAAGCCCCAGGAGCGCTGGCGATCGTCGATGGACGGCCCGGGTGGCATGGGTAGCCAGCCGGTCGCAGCGGCAACTCTGTCGCGCAGTACCAGCACGTCGCCGTCAGGCCCCCACAGCCGGCTCCAGTCGCGCACGTCGGCCAGATCGGCCAGTGCGCTATGCCAGCGGCTTAGGTCCTCAGGACTGATCTCCACCCACCTGAGACTAGTGCCGAAGGGGCACTCCTCACGGCCAGGCAAGCAGGTCCGACGCCACCCAACCGCGAATGCCTGACGAGTAGCTGTAGCCGTAGACCCAGATGTGGCCGTCTTGCTCGGGCCAGGTCTGCGTACCGACCAGGCAGAACCGCTGGCCCTTCTGGAGTTGCCCGTTGATCGAGGATGACGTCGAGTGCCAGGACCGGATGTTCACGTAGTTCGACTTCGCCGCGTTCCAGTATTCGCAAGCGGTTACGGCCTGCTCGCCGTACACCCGCGCGGGTGCTGCGTCAGCCGTGATCGCGGTCGTCGAGAGCAAAGCACCGGTGATGGCGAGACCGGCGAGGAAACGTCGCATGACGGGAACCCTTTCGTCGAGGTTGCGACGAATCCTGTCAACGCGTGCCGATGCCCGCCATCCCTTGCTCCGCAGGGAAAACCTGTCCTTTAGGACAGGGTCGCGAGCGCCTTCGCGAGCGGCTCCAGTGTCTCGGGGGCAGCCCGGTGCGGGAGGTTCATGACGATCAGGTCGACACCCGCCTTTTGGTACGTCGCTGCTTCCGCGACGGCGTTCTCGAGCGGCTGCTCCGGGTCGATCCGGACATTCACCGAGCACGTGATCTCGCTGGGATCGCGGCCGATGTCGTCGCAGTGGCCGACCAGGATCTCCTTCAGCGGCAGCCATTCGTCGACGCTCGGCACGATCACGTTCCACTGCTGGGCCCATCGGGCGGCGGCTCGCAGCGTTCGCTTCGGGCCCTTGCCGCCGATCGTGATGGGCGGATGCGGGCGCTGCACGGGTTTGGGCTCGCATCGAGCATCGGTGAGTTTGACGTACCGGCCGTCGTAGTTCGTGACGGTGTCGCTGAGCAGGCCGACGATCGCCTCGACGCCTTCGTCGAACCGGTCGAACCGCTCCTTCAGCGGCGGCAGCTCGATCCCGTACGCGTCGCACTCGAGCTGGTTCCAGCCCGCGCCGACGCCGAGCTCCAGCCGACCCGCGGAGATGATGTCGACGGTCGCCGCCATGTTGGCCAGCACCGCGGGATGCCGGTAGATCATGCCGCTGACCTGACAGCCCAGGCGGATCCGCTTCGTGGCCTGCGCCAGCGCCGCGAGCGTCGTCCAGCCCTCGAGGTTCGGGCCGGTCAGATCACCGGTCAGCGGGTAGAAGTGGTCCCAGTTCCAGGCGGACTCGAAGATCTCGAACTCGTCGGCAGCGATCCACACATCGCGGAGCTGCTCCCAGGTGGTGTGTTCGGGCCGGGTCTTGATCGCGAAGCGCATGCGGAAAACGTATACCGCCCGGCCGCCTGGTGGAACCCCGTTCCAAAAACGCCTAGCTCAGGCCGAGGCGTGCTCTGACCTCGGGACGGCGCAGCGGCGGCACGGTCTGCGGTGGCACCCGGCGCTCGGGCAACTCCTCCAGCAGCGCGGTGGTGATCTTCGCGATCTCGGCCGCGGCACGCTCCAGCGGCTCCCTGGTGGTGGCGCTGATGCTGCTCACACCGGCCACCTTGCGAACGAACTGCATCGCGGCCGCCTGAATCTCTTCCGGGGTGGCGGCCGGCTCAAGGCCCCGGAGCGGAGTGATGTTTCTGCACATGTTCCGAGATTACGCGGCCGCACCGACAGTCCAACTGGAGATTTCCAAAGTCAAGTTTGTCCATCAAGTAAAACGCCCATCACGCAGTGTCGTCGGCATGCCATGATTTCGGCCATGAGTGCAGCCGTCTGGTTAGTGGCCCGTCGCCACATCGACCTGATGCGCACGTGCAGTGCCAGCTGTTGACCGTGCCCAAGCACCTTCAGCCCCGCCTGCTCGTCCCGCCTTTCCAAGGAGCATTCATGAGTCACCGCCCGCTGGGCATCTTCACGTCCCTTGCCCTCTCCACAGCCATCGCCATCACCCCCGCCGCGGCCAACCCCACGGCCCGCACCGACGTCGCACTCGAGTGGTACGACGTCACCGCGAGCACGATCTCCACCGCCGGCGCGCCCACCCAGGTCACCAACAACCGGACCTGGGCGATCGGCTGGCTCGCCGCCACCCGCGCCCTGCTGCACAAACCGGCCGCTACGCGCGACTACCAGGACGCCGCACTCGCCGGCGCCGTACACGAAACGCTGGTCACGCTCATCCCGGCCCGCGCCGCCCAACTCGACCAGGCCCTCGCCACCACGCTGGCGCGGATCCCCGACGGCTCCGCCGAGTCCACCGGTCTCGCGGAAGGACGGCGACAAGCCAAGGCGGTGCTGACCTCAAGAACAGGTGACGGGCTAGACCCGGCCTCGGTGAACGCGCCCTTCACCCCACCACCCGCTGCTCCAGGCATTTGGCAGCCCACACCGCCCGCAAACTCTCCAGCCACGCAGTACGGCAACAGGGTCGCCAAGCCCTTCCTGCTGCGTAGTGCGAACCAGTACCGACCAGGGCCGCCTCCGGCACTCGGGTCGGCTCGCTACAACCGCGACCTCACCGAGGTACGTACGGTCGGCTCAGCCGGAAGCACCACCCGCACGCAAGCCCAGACGGACACGGCCGTCTTCTGGCTCGGTTCGTCGTACGTCCTCTACACCGAGCCCGTGCGAGTAGCGCTAACCGAGACCACCGGTAAGTCCCCAGCCGACCGGGCCAAGCTCGTCGCGCTCTTCCACGTGGCAGCGGTGGACACGCAAATCGCCACCTCTGACACCAAGTACGCCTACCTGCGCTGGCGTCCCGTCACAGCCATCCGGGCCGGCGGCGACGCCACCTGGACGCCGCACCACACCACTCCTGCCCACCCGGACTACCCCAGCGGCCACACCACGTATTCCGGATCAGCCGAGCAGGTGCTGACCACGCTGGTCGGGCCGCGGACGGCCAAGCCGTACACGATCGGCAGCCCGTCGGCGCCGGGCGTCACCCGGACCTACACGACGTGGCGCAAGCTCACCGAGGAAAACGTCGACGCCCGGGTCTGGTCCGGCATCCACACCCGCACCGCTGATACGACCGGCGTCACCCTCGGCCGCCAGGTCGCCGCGAACACCCTGCGGGAGGCAAACCGCCTGCTCCGCTAAGCGACGTACGACGTACAGAAAGAAAGGGCGCCGCGGAAGGAGATCCGCGGCGCCCTTCTTCGGTTGATGCAGGGTCAGTACGACGGCTGGGACGGGTCGATCTGGTCGACCCAGGCCACCACGCCACCGCCGACGTGCACGGCGTCGGAGAAGCCTGCGCCCTTGGCGATGGCCAGCACCTCCGCCGACCGCACGCCGGACTTGCAGTGGAAGACGAGCTGCTTGTCCTGCGGCAGCTTCTCCAGCGCGACGCCGGTCTGGAAGTCGGCCTTGGGGATCAGCACCGCGCCCGGGATCCGGTTGATCTCGTACTCGTTGGGCTCGCGGACGTCGACCAGCAGGAAGTCCTTCTCGCCGTTGTCCTTGAGCTTGATCCACTCGCTCAGCTGCTTGACCGAGATTGTCGAGCCCGCCGCGGCGTCGGCCGCCTCCTCGGTGATCGCACCGCAGAAGCTCTCGTAGTCGATCAGCTCGGTGACGGTCGGGTTCTCGCCGCAGATGGCGCAGTTCGGGTCCTTGCGAACCTTCAGGGTGCGCCAGTTCAGGTCGAGGGCCTCGTAGATGTTCAGCCGGCCGAGCGACGGGTCGCCGATACCGGTGAGCAGCTTGATCGCCTCGGTGACCTGGGCCGCGCCGACGGAGGCGCAGAGCACACCGAGGACGCCGCCCTCGGCGCACGACGGCACCATGCCGGGAGGCGGCGGCTCGGGGTAGAGGCAGCGGTAGCAAGGGCCATGCTCGGCCCAGAACACGCTGATCTGCCCGTCGAACCGGAAGATCGAGCCCCACACGTACGGCTTGCCGAGCAGCACCGCGGCGTCGTTCACCAGATACCGGGTGGCGAAGTTGTCGGTGCCGTCGACGATCAGGTCGTACTGCTCGAAGATCTCGAAGACGTTGTCGTTGTCCAGCCGGACCTCGTGCAGAACGACATTGGTGTACGGGTTCGTCTCGAGGATCGAGTCCTTGGCCGACTGGGCCTTGGACTTACCGACGTCGGACTGGCCGTGAATGATCTGGCGCTGCAGGTTCGACTCGTCGACGGTGTCGAATTCGACGATGCCCAACGTGCCGACTCCGGCCGCCGCCAGGTAGAGCAGAGCGGGGCTGCCGAGCCCACCGGCGCCGATCACCAGCACCTTGGCGTTCTTCAGCCGCTTCTGCCCGGCCATCCCGACCTCGGGAATGATCAGGTGCCGCGAATACCGCCGCACCTCGTCAATGGTCAGCTCGTCAGCCGGCTCAACCAGGGGTGGAAGTGTCATACCCCCATAGTCCCCCACTCCCCAACCCTCCCCCGCACCCGTCCACATGGTGCACATCCCGGACGTTTCCAGCCCAAATCCCGGACTCCGTACCGTGCCCGCCCACTTGCCTTGAGCGGCGTCCAGCAGAGCGGCGTGCCGTCGGCCGCGGTCAGGCGCGGCCTAGACGCGTGACCGGCTAAGGTCAGCTGTTTGCGGACGGATGCCAGTTTGGGAGGTTCGCCGGATCGCGTGGGAACAACTGTTGGTCTTCGACAAGCAGCTCAGCGTCGGCAACACCATCGAACGGGGCGTTGTCGTAGTCGAACTCGGCGTTGAACTTGCCGGTTCGATCGAGGGTCAACGTGGCGTTGAACCAGGTTCCCTTGCCGGGCTGGAACATCGATTCCCGAAGGTCGTGAACCGCTTCGCGGCCGTCGCTATCCAGTGCCCCTGATTGGTCAATCGTGTTGTCGGGATGGTGGATGTCAAGGGCTGTCTCGGTCATTCCGCCCGCTCCGGTCACGTGCAGCTCAAGCTTCGTCCATGCGGTTGGGGCGGCCCGCACCAGGGCTTTGCCCACGGCGACCAGGCGCTCGTTAGATTCGCTGTCCACCGTCGCGGCCTCCTTGCTGTCGTGGGGTGTTACGGATCGTGGTCCATCGGACCTTGCCGTCTTGGCTGTAGCCGACCTGGATGCGGTCAGGCCGAACGCTATCGCCTAGGTACTTCAGTTCGATGAAGACCTCGACTTCGTTGCCGCTCTCGATCAATTGTCGCCATCGGTTTTCCAAGGTTTTGTATGCACTTTGGTTGACCTTCGCGCCTTCCATCGCTGTCAGGTTCAGCGAACCTAGCGGTCCCTGGAAGATGCGGGCGAAGATATGACCCGCGTGGTCGCCGGGTAGCTTCCCAATCAGCTTGCGCTGCGCTGCCACGTCCCGAGGATGCTTCACGTCGACAATGTCGAGAATCGCGTTAGCGCTGATGACACGGCCACGCTCATCAGTTCTATAGGTGAATCGGCCGTCCACCACGATCGTCGCGTTGCCTGGCGGATGATTCAGAACGCGTCGGTGCTCCAGGTCGCTGGTCGACAACTCGATTGTCGAAGGTTGGGCCTTATCGTCTGCCGCACCAGGATCGGGTACCAGCAGGTCGCCGAAGTTCAGCTCAATCTGCTCAGGCTGCGACGGTGAGTCCGCGGCGTCCGGGCTCTGTGGTGGCGATGCAGACTCAGGCTTGTTGCCGGCCGCTGCATCCTGCGAGCCCGGTCGATCACCTACGGTCGGGCCACTGGCGCCGACCGCCTCAACCGCCCAGTTGTGCCCGATCACAGTCGCACGGGAGGACAGTTGTGCTGCCTCGCCGCAGTCATTCGCGGCCTGCTGGAGGTACTCGGCTGCAGCAGCCGCCTCAGGCAGTATCACCGCCAGCTCAGCGACCTCCACTGCCAACTGCTGGCATTGTGCTGCCGCGGCGCCAAGCTCCGCGGCCAGGCGCGGGTTCGCGTCGAGGTAGTCGATCAGTCCCTGGGCGATCCGCTCAAGGTCCGATGGCATGGCCAGTAGCCTAGTCAGTCAGCCGGTGCCGTCGTCGGTGTCCTGCGCCGGAAATTCTTCGGTGCTTCCGGCGCAGGCACTGGATATACCGGGTCAGTCGTTGTCGTGGATGGTGCCTGGGTAGGTGGTGGGGACTTTGAGGATGCCGCCGTCGACGGCGGTGATCTTGAGGGTGAGGGTTTCGTCGGGTTCGGCGAGGCGGTCGTCGGTGATCGGGACCAGGATCTCGCCGGTGGTGCTGCCCTCGGCGACGAAACCGTAGATGGGCTTCTCCGGAACGCCCGCCCCGTCGTCCTCGGGGCTGGTGAAGTCCTTGCCGAGGGTGGCCGTGCCGCTGATCAGCTCACCGGTGAGTTGCACGCCGCGGTCGGACGGCAGCGACAGCTTGACCGGGAAGCTGACCGTCTTCTCCGGTCCCTCGGTGCCCACGCCCGGGCCGATCTGGACCATCGGCGGCGGGTCGTCGTCGAGCACCTTGCCCGCGCCGAACGAGTCGCCGACGATCGCCTGGGTCGGGTTCGACAGCAGTACGTCGAAGCGCTGGTCCTCGCCATCGTGCTTGTTCGGGTGGATCGGCACGGCGAACTTCACCGTGGTCACGCCTGGAGCGAACACCACCCGGCGAGCCGTCGCGCCGACCACGTCGGTGAACCATCCGGCGGTCTCGGCGAAGACGGTCACCGGCACGCGCGATGCCTTCGACAGCCTGATCGTGAAGACGGCCGACTTGGTACCGCTGTCGCCTTCCTTCATGGTCACGTCGTTCACCGAGGCGATCGGCTGCGCGGGCGGCTGCGGACGGCTCATCCACGGCTTCGAGAAGACCACGTCGGACAGGAAGACCGAGCCGGTGGCGGCCTTGTTGGTGACGAACTCAACCGACCGGATATCGCGCAGGTCGAGTTTGGCCAGCGACGTGAGCGGGATCCGGACCGTGCGCAACATCATCTTCGGCAGACCGCCACGGTTCTGCCCCGGCAGCTTCGACAACGCGTCGCTGACGGAGGACACCGGTACGTCGACCACGCGGCCCTTGCCGTCGCGAACCCGGACGGTCAGGTCCGTTTTCAGCCGGACACTCGCATCCGGCGCCGCGCGGAACGACAACGCCGAGAAGCGACGGACATCCCGCAGCTTCGGCGCGAGGTTGATCCGCATCGACCCGGTGGTCCCGGTCCAGCTCAGGTTGGTCACCGTCGTGGTCGGCGCCACGGCCGCGATCGCCGCCGGAGTCCAGTGCGGGAATTGCGACGGGTCGTCCGTCGTACGGCAAGCCGTGCTGGCCGTGCTGGCCGTGCTGGCCGTGTTGGCCGCCAGATGCCCGCCTCGCGGCTCGGTGAACTTGAGCCCCGTGCACAACCGGGCAACCGCCTTGCCCGTCACCGAACCCGCCGGGAGCGCGCGGTCGAGCCGAGCCAGGTCATACCGCCGGTTGGCCGGCGCCTGCGAAACGACGCGCACAACAGCTCGCCCGGCCGAGGCGGCCCGAGTCGTCGAACCGTCGAACAGCGGCAGCAGCGCCGACTCACCACCGAGCTCGAGCCGGAAGAAGCCCCCGATGTACGCCCTGCCGACCGCCTCCTGCTCGGTCGGCTTGAGCCGCGGCGCGGACGCCGAACCGCACGGAGCCGTCTTACTCGCGCCACCCCAGTCGTCCCACGAGGGCGCGACCGATCGGCCCGGCGTCCATTGGGTGTTGAAGTAGTTGTGGTTCGCGCCCATCACGAGCACGGTCGATCGCGCCGCGCGGTCGCCGGTCACGGAGTAACGGGTGTCGTCGTAGAAGTGCTGCCCCTGCAGGTCGGACACGTCGCCATCGCAGTACGGCAGGATGACGCTCATCGCGGTGTCGGGCAGCGTGGCCCGCGCGAAGTCGACCGGCGCCAGCGGCAGCACCGCGCGAATGCCGTACTTCCGGCCGCGCTCGGAGTTCAGCAAAGCGGCCCGTACGACGCCTTCGCCGCCGCGGGAGTGGCCCATCAACCCGACCCGGCGCAGGTCGACCTTGCCGACATAGCGCTTGCCGAACGGGCCGCCGCCAACGGTCGACCACTTGTTGAACAGGTCTAGGTGAGCGAGCACCAACTGCCCGCGGGCGAGTGCGCCGGCGTCGAAGACCTCACCGTCGTAGGCGTTGATCGCGTTCGCGCTGATCGAAACGACCAGGTAGCCGTGACTGGCGAGAGCCTTCGCGGGTGCGTCGTACCCCTTGTAGCTCGGAATGGCCTTCTGGCCCTTCGGGCATGGCCACGGCTTTACGGGATCCGGGCCGGACTGTTTGCCGTAGCAGACCGAGTGGCGCCCGTGCAGAAAGACGACGAGCGGACGCTTCCCGGTCGCGCCGCGCGGGGTGTAGACCCGGCCGGCCACTTCGCTCTTCGCCTTGATGCCGGACAGGAAGAGCGCCTCGTTGCCGAGGTTGTACTCCGAGATGTCGACCTTGAACCGACCGGTCGACCCTGGGTCCACGGCGAGCGCTTTGCCCAGCGCGGCCTTCGACCAATCCGGGCTCTCGGTCGACGCGGTCGAACGGCCAGCCTGCTCGTTGATCTCGCTCGACCACATCAGCTCGACGGACTTGGCGGTCGTCACGGCCGGGTTGGTGCTGAGCACGGTCAGGGTCCGGCCGTCGGGCGACTGGCGGGCCACCCCGACCGGCACGCCGTCGATGGCCAGCAGCGGCAGCGCGGCACGCATCCGCACCGGCGCATCGAGGCGCTTGGTGATCAGAAATCCCCCGGCTGCCGGCTTCACCGTCCAGTCGTCACCTTGCCCCACCTGACTGTTCGACCTCGCCGACGCCGTGCTGGTGGCCCCCGCCACCGGCACGGCCAGCGAAGTCAGCAGCACGGCGACGACGCCCGCTGCCACCCCCCGGACGGATCTGCCGAAAACACCCACAGGTGTGCCTCTCTCTCAGCCTGAATGGTTCGTTATAAGGGACTCTCAGACTGGTGAGAAAGTTGCCACCGCACATCTCGATTGGCCTTCGGTTCAATTGCGTTCCGTCCGGAAGGCGCAAGCGTCAGGGTTTGTTGTGGATGGTCCCCGTCAGCACCAGGGGCTTCGGCAGTTGCTTGCCGTTCATTTCGGTGACCGTGAAGGTGAACTTCTCGTCCGGCTCGGCCTCGGTATCGGCGAGCGCCGGCACCTCCACCCAGCCCTCGGTCTCGCCCTGCTGAAGGCTGCCGAACTCCTGGGTCTCCGGCGGCGTTCCACCCTGGTCCTGCGAGCTACGGAAGTCCTTGCCCAGGATCGCCGTACCGCTGGCCAGGCGCCCGGCGGCGTAGATGAACTTGTCGCTCGGCCCGGACAGCTTCATCGGGAACCGGATCATGCCGCCTTCCGTTCCCACGCCGTCGCCGACCGTCAGGACCGCGTCCGGATCGTCGTCCAGGACCAGAGTCTGACCGAACGACTGCCCGACGATGGCGCCCGTCGGTGCCGACAACACCAGACTCAGCCGCTGGTCATAGCCGTCGCGGGTGTTGCCGTCCACTCGCACTGAGACCTGCTGAGTCGTCTGTCCCGGCTTGAACACGAGCTTTCTGTACACGGGCTCGTCCCCGGCACTGCGGTAGATCGAGTCCGCTGCCGCCTCGGCGTTGACCGTGACCGGTACGGCGCTCGGCCGCGACAGCTTGACGGTGTACGTCAGGGTCTGGCTGCCGGTATCGCCTTCCTTGATCGTGCCCAGGTCGTTCACCGAAAGGCGCGGCAACGTCGACGGCGCCGAGACACTCAGCGCGGCCTTGGATAAGGCCAGATTCGAGATGTACGCCGAACCCGTGGCAGCCTTGTTCGTCCGGAACTCGATGGACCGGATGTCCTTCAGATCAAGGCCTTTCAGCCCCGCGAGCGCGATCCGCACAGTGCGTAACATCGTCTTCGGAATCGAGCCCTCGTTGCCCGGCAGTTGCACCAAGGCATCGCTCAACGCGGACACCGGCAGGTCGACCAACTTGCCCTTGCCATCCACGATCCGAACCGTGAAGTCCGTCTTCTGCTTGACCTCCAGCCCCGGCGCCGTCCGGAAGCTCAACGCCGCGAACCGCCGGACGTCGCGCTTCCCGACGGGCAGGGCGAACCGCATGACGCCATCCGTGCCGGTCCACTTGAGCTGTGTGACCGAAGTGGTCGGCGCCTCGGGCGAATAGGCCGCGGGCGTCCAGTGCGGGAAGAGCGAGCTGTTCTCATGCACCAGACATGGGCTGGCTGGCGCTTTGCTCATGGCCTTCAACGGCGACGGCGGCGGATACGCCATCCCGGTGCAGACCTTCGCGGTCGCCTTGCCAGTGATCGAGCCCGCCGGCAACGGCCGGTCGAGCCGAGCCAGGTCGTACCGGTTGGTGGCCGGAGCCTGCGCAACGACTCGCGTGATCGCCCGGCCGGCCGACGCCGCGCGGGTGCTCGAGCCATCCAGCAGCGGCAGCAACGCGGTCTCGCGACCAAGCTCGAGCCGGAAGAAGCCCGCGATGTACGCCCGCCCGACCGCCTGCTGCTCGAGCGGTTTGAGCCTGGCCGCGGCCTTACCGCCACACGGCTCGGCCTTTTCCTCACCCCACCAGTCGTCACCCGATGGCGCCTCGGACTGCCCCGGCGTCCACTCGGTGTTGAAGAAGTTGTGGTTCGCGCCCATCACCAGCACGGTCGACCGGGCGGCCCGGTCACCGCCGGCGGCGTACATCGTGTCGTCGTGGAAGTGCTGCCCCTGCAGGTCGGACACGTCGCCATCGCAGTACGGCAGGATCACGCTCATCGCCGTACCCGGCAGCGTGGCCCGCGCGAAATCGACCGGCGCCAACGGCAGCACCGCGCGAATGCCGTACTTGGCCCCGCGCTCGGCGTTCAGCAAGGCGGCCCGTACGACGCCCTCGCCGCCGCGGGAGTGGCCCATCAGCCCGACGTTCGCCAGGTTGACCTTGCCGACGTACTTCTTGCCGAACGGGCTGCCGCCGATCGTGGACCATTTCCGCCACAGGTCGAGGTGTTTCAGGATCAGCTCCGCCCGGGCGAACGCGCCGGAGTCGAAGGCGTCACCGTCGTACGCGTTGATCGCGTTCGAGCTGATCGAGACGACCTGGTAGCCGTGACTGGCGAGGGCCTTCGCTGGTGCGTCGTACCCCCGGTAGCTCGGCGTGGCCTTCGTCCCGGCAGGACACGGCCACGGCTTGGCCGGTTCGGGATCGGGCCAGGTGCCGTGGCAGAAGCCGTGCCGGCCGTGCAGGAACACCACCAGCGGACGCTTCCCGGTGGCGCCGCGCGGGGTGTAGACCTTGCCGCGGAGCTCGGATTTCGCCTTGATCCCGGACAGGTAGACGGCCTCGTCACCCAGGTTGTACTCCGAGGTGTCGACCTTGAACTTGCCAGTGGAACCGGGATCGACCGGCAGCGGTTTGCCCTGCGCTGCCTTGGACCAGTCGGCACCGGTCTGCGGCGAACGGCGGGCGGCGCCGTCCTTGCCGAGCTCGGTCGACCAGACCAGCTCCACCTTCTTAGCGCCCAGCACCGACGAGTCAGTCGTGACCAGGGTCAGCGTCTTGCCGTCGGCGGACTGGCGGGCCACACCGATCGGGCGGCCGTCCACCGCGAGCAACGGCAGCGCGGCGCGCAGCCCGATCGCCTCGGGCAGCCGCAGGGTGATGCGAAGACCGTTGCCACTGGCATCGATCGACCAGGCCTTGCTCTCCTGGTTGGTGCCACCGCCAGGCCCCGGCGCGGCGGCCGCCGGAGTGGTCAAAGTGGTGCCGAGCAGAGCGGCGATAACGATCGCCACCCCACCAGCGGATCTGCCGAAAACACCCACAGGTGTGCCTCACTTTCAGCTCTGTACTTGTGCGTCCTTGGAAGGACTCCAAGCGTCGAGTGAAAGTTGTCCGTGAACGTCTCGATTGGCCCTCGGTTATCGCTCGGGCCCGTTACTCAAGACCGGATGAGCACTCAGGACCGGATGAGCTGCCGGAAGGCCGTCGCGACCTGGTCCGGGTGTTCCATCTGCGCGACGTGGCCCGATTGCGGCAGATAGAGCAGACGCGCGTTCGGGAAGGTCTGCTGGGCACGGACCCGGATCCCCGCGTCGACGAGCCGGTCGCGGCCGCCGTACACCAGCACGGTCGGGCAGGTCACCCGAGCCGCATCGGCCCACAACGATCGCTTGGACGGCACCAACTGCGACTGCACGATGCTCCGGGCTCCAGCCAGTACGGCGTCCGTGATCCAGGGTTGCTCGTCGCGGCGACGCAACTCGGCCTCGTACATCGCGACGAACTCGGGCGGCAGCGAACGCGGGTCGCCGAAGACCATCGACATCGCGGCCTTCACCCGCCGGTCGAACGGCAACTGCGCCGAACGCCGCAACACGGCCGGCCCCAACCGCGGCGCCGACAACGCGATGAACCAGGCCGACACCACGGACGGCCGCGGATTCGGCATCGCGGGTGATACCAGCGTGAGGGAGGCGACCTTCTCCGGATGGCGGGCCGCGATCATGACCGCGATCGAGCCGCCCATCGAATTGCCGAACAGGTGCACCGGTCGGTCGAACTCGCCGTCCATGAATTCCAGCAGCGTCTCGGCATGTTCCGCGATACCGGCCGGACCACCTAGTGGCGGCGTACGGCCAAAGCCCGGCAGGTCGATCGCGACACCGCGGACCCTGTCGGCCAGCAGCAAACCGAGAGCCGTCCAGTTCGTGGAAGAACCGCCGAGCCCGTGGACGAACAGCGCGGTGTCTTCAGTTTGCGTGTCCTGCGGCACGTCCCGAACCAGCATCGGCACGCCCGAAACCTGGACCGAACGCGTCGGCCATTCCCGCGCCGCGAGCGCGACGGATTCGCGCCCCACTACCTCGGAGTAACTTGCCACTCGTCCAGATTAACCCCACGCCAAAGTGGTCGGCGCCGACGAACCTCCGGTGCTGACCACTTGGCTTTGGGTGGGCAAGACTGGGGGTATGCCGCAGCAACTCACGACCGAAGTGGACGGCCAGCTGCTCAAGCTGACCAATCTCGGCAAGGTCATCTATCCCGAGACGGGTTTCACCAAGGCCGAGGTGATCGACTATTACCTCCAGGCCGCGCCCGTGCTGCTCCCCCACCTGCGCGATCGCCCGCTGACCCGGAAACGCTGGCCCGACGGAACCGGCGCGGCGTACTTCTTCGAGAAGAACGCACCCCGCGGTACGCCGAACTGGGTGCGGACCGTGACCCTGCCGACGCCGGGTAGTTCCACCGGCCGCGACGAGGCCGACTTCGTGGTGGCCGACGACATCGCCACGATCGTCTGGCTGGCGAATCTGGCCGCGCTCGAGTTGCACGTGCCGCAATGGCGGATCGGCGACTCGGCCGACGGCAAATCGCCGACAGCGGACCTGATCGTCTTCGACCTTGACCCGGGACCGGGTGCGACGATCATCGACTGCTGCGACGTGGCCCAGACCGTGCGGGATCTGCTCGATCATTTCGGGCTGGAGTGCTGGGCGAAGACGTCCGGGAACAAGGGCATGCACCTCTACGTCCCGATCAAGCCGGCCTCGTCGCGCAAGACCAGCGAATTCGCCAAACTGATCGCCGACCAGCTGGCCGAGGCCATTCCCGAGACCGTCACCTCGACCATGACCAAGGCGTTGCGGCCGGGCAAGGTGTTCATCGACTGGAGTCAGAACCACTCCGCGAAGACCACGCTCGCGCCGTACTCCCTGCGCGGCAGCGACGAGCCGCGGGTCTCCACGCCGCTGGACTGGGACGAGGTCGCGCAAGCGTCGGATCCGGGCGATCTGGTCTTCCTCCCGGGCGACGTACTGGCCCGGATCGAGCAGCATGGCGACGTGCTCGAGGGCCTGTACGACGACCCTCGCCCACTACCGGAATGACCACTTCCTGACCTGGGCGGATGACCGGACGTCTACCGCTAGGTAGGATTCGCCGGAACGACCCGGTGACCGACCTCGCCGGTCCGACCACTGAAGGAGCACGTCGTGTCGACGTCACCGGAGACCGCGCCTAGGCGTGGCAGCCGCCTGCCTCGTCTGGCCCGCCGCGCCCAGCTGCTCGAGGCCGCCCAGGAAGTGTTCGTCGCGAACGGCTATCACGCCGCCGCGATGGACGACATCGCCGAACGGGCCGGGGTCTCCAAGCCCGTGCTCTACCAGCACTTCCCCGGCAAACTGGACCTCTACCTCGCGCTGCTGGACACCTCGTGCGAGGCGATCGTGGCCTCCGTGCGGGAAGCGCTGCGTTCGACCGAGGACAACAAGCAACGGGTGGCGGCCACCATCCACGCCTTCTACGAGTACGTCGCGAACGCGCAGGGCGCGTTCCGGCTCGTGTTCGAGTCCGACCTGACCAACGAGCCGGCCGTGCGCGAGCGGGTCGACCGGGTCACCCACGCGTGCGCCGAGGCCTGTTCCGAGGTGATCAGCGCGGACGCCGGGCTGAACAAGGAGCAGTCGATGGTGCTCGCGGTCAGCCTCGTCGGCATGGCCCAGGTCAGCGCCCGCTACTGGCTCGCGTCGGACAACCCGTCACTCGCGCAGCAGCAGGCCGCCGACCTCGTCTCGGCACTGGCCTGGCGCGGCATCCGCGGCTTCCCGCGTACTGAAGGCTGACCCGATCTAGCGCCGTGCTTCTGCCCGGGCTTCTGCTCTGGGCGGACGCGTGCGGGTTCCGTCCGTGGCACCGGATAGGCTCATTTTCAGGACCGGCGAGAGCCGCCGGTGATGACGTGCCCGGAGGGTTTCGTGGAGGTCAAGATCGGTGTCCAGCACAGCAATCGTGAATTGGTGCTGGAGAGCGGACAGAGCGCGTCGGAGATCGAGCAGGCGGTAGGGGACGCGTTCAGCGGCAAGGAAGGTCTGCTGGCGCTCACCGATGACAAGGGTCGCCGGATCATCGTCCCGGCCGACCGGCTGGCCTACGTCGAGATCGGCGCGGAGACCGTCCGCCCGGTGGGTTTCGGCGCCTCCTGACTCAGCCGGATTGAGGCCAAACCAGTTGGCGTGTCCCTGTTGCTCTGTGCCACTGAGCGGGCACGATGAGGTTGAGTGGCCACCTGTGAGGGTGACCTGAACTTCACTCGCAAGGAGGCTCCCCATGGGAGAGATCATCGGGACCATCATCTTTGGTTTCATCATCGGTCTGCTCGGCAAGTGGGTCGCACCTAAGGGCCGGGACAACATCCCGATCTGGCTGACTCTGATCTGCGGCGTCGGCGGTGCCTTGATCGGTTACTGGCTGTGGGACGCCCTGGGCGGGACGGATACCAAGGGCATCGACTGGTGGCGATGGGTGATCAGCGTGCTGGCCGCCGCTGTACTGGTCATGGTCGCCGCCGCGGTCACCGGCCGGTCGAAGAAGGCTTAGCCGATTTAACCGTCTGAATTTGGCTGTTTGAACGAACGAACCGGCCGCTGCCCTTACGGGTGGCGGCCGGTTGGCTTTTGATCAGGCCTGCAGGCCGAGGGCGTTCATGCGGGCGGTGTGGGCTTCGGTCAGGCGGGTGAACATGCGGCCGATGGCGGCCAGGTCCAGGCCAGGGCGGTCGACGCTGCCGGCCAGCAGGGCGGCCAGCGGATCGCGGTCGGCGGCGATGCGCTGGGCCTGGCTGAGCGCTTCGCCGACCAGGCGGCGGCCCCAGAGCGCGAGGCGTCCGCCCACCTTCGGGTCCTCCTCGATGGCGGCGCGGACGCGGTCCACCACGAACTCGGCCTGACCCGACTCGGCGAACACCTCCAGCACCAGCGCCCGCGTGCCGGCATCGACGTACGCCGCGACCTCGCGATAGAAGTCGTTCGCCAGACCATCACCGACGTACGCCTTGACCAGGCCCTCGAGCCAGTCGGACGGCGCGGTGTGGTCGTGGAAGGCGTCGAGGGGCACCTGGAACGGCTGCATGGCCTCCATCGGGTCGACGCCGAGCTCCACCAGACGGTCCCGCAACTGCTGGAAATGGCCGAACTCCGTGGTGGCCAGGGCGGCCAGCTGGGCCTTGTCATTCAGGGTCGGGGCGAGTTTGGCGTCCTCGGCGATCCGCTCGAAGGCGGTCAGCTCGCCGTACGCGAGAACACCCAGGAGATCCACCGCCGCGGCCCGGTAGGCGGGGTCGTCGAAGGCCGTCGTTTCGGTCATGGCGAGCACACTATCGGCCGGACGCGACGCTGGTCCCGGTACACTGGACGGTGATTCGCCGGTGACGCGCCTGCGCGGCTGCTCCCGGCCCATGTTTTTTGTGTCCGAACGCTGTATCCGAAAAATGGGCTGAATAGGCCCGAACAGAGATGTGAGAGGCGATCAGCCTGACCACCTTTAGAGAGCTCGGGGTGTTGCCCGAGATCTGTGACGCGCTCGATCGCGTCGGCATCATCGAGCCGTTCCCGATCCAGGAAATGACGCTCCCCATCGCGCTGATGGGGACCGACCTGATCGGCCAGGCTCGGACCGGTACCGGCAAGACCCTCGGCTTCGGCATCCCGCTGCTGCAGCGGACCATCTCCCCCGGCGAGGCCGACTACGAGGAACTGGCCGCCCCCGGCAAGCCGCAGGCGCTGGTGGTCACCCCGACCCGTGAGCTGACGATCCAGGTCGCCAAGGACCTCGAGACGGCGTCGACCGTCCGGACCGTGCGCGTCCTGACGATCTACGGCGGTGTCGCCTACGACCCGCAGCTGGACAAGCTGAAGTCGGGTGTCGACGTAGTGGTCGGGACGCCCGGCCGGCTGCTCGACCTGGCCAACCGCGGTGTGCTCGACCTGAGCCACATCAAGGTGCTGGTGCTGGACGAGGCCGACGAGATGCTCGACCTGGGCTTCCTGCCCGACGTGGAGCGCATTCTGCGCAAGACGCCGGAGCTGCGCCAGACGATGCTGTTCTCCGCGACCATGCCGTCCGCGGTGATCGGGCTGGCCCGCACCCACATGCGCCACCCGCTCAACATCCGGGCCGAGTCGCACGACTCCACCGAGATGGTGCCGACCACGGCGCAGTTCGTCTACCGGGCGCACGAGCTGGACAAGCCCGAGGTGGTGGCCCGCATCCTGCAGGCCGAGGACCGCGGCCGGGTGATGATCTTCTGCCGGACCAAGCGCGAAGCCTCGCGGCTGACCGACGATCTGATCGAGCGTGGTTTCCAGGCCGCCGCGATTCACGGCGACCTGAACCAGCAGGCCCGTGAGCGTGCGCTGACCCGATTCCGCGGCGACAAGATCGACGTACTGGTCTGCACCGACGTCGCCGCTCGCGGTATCGACGTCGAGGGCGTCACCCACGTCATCAACAACACGTGCCCTGAGGACGAGAAGGCGTACGTGCACCGGATCGGCCGGACCGGTCGCGCCGGTGCGAGCGGTATCGCGGTCACCTTCGTCGACTGGGCGGATCTGGTTCGCTGGAAGACGATCAACAAGGCCCTCGACCTGCCGTACGACGAGCCGCAGGAGATGTACTCCACCTCTCCGGAGCTCTACCACGACCTCGGCATCCCGACCGAGGCCAAGGGCCGGATCGTGCCGGCCAAGGTCGAGGAGCGGCCCGCCCGCTCTGATCGTTCTGACCGCTCTGACCGCTCCGCTCGTTCGGACCGGTCCGGTCGCGGCGATCGTTCGGACCGTGGCGAGCGCGTTGAGAAGCAGGCGGATCAGGGCGAGAAGAAGTCGGATCGTCCGTCCCGCAATCGCAACCGCACCCGTCGCCGCCTTCGTGCCGGCGAGCCGCTCGAGGGCACCACGACGACCACGGACGCTCCCGCAGCCAGCGTGGTGACCGAGGCTCCGGCCCAGGTGACCAGCGAGAACGGCGAGGTCAAGCCCAAGCGCACCCGTAGTCGCCGCCGCAAGACCGAGGCAACCGACGCCGTTCCGGCCACCGACGCCACGCCGGTCACCGAGGACGCCAAGCCGGCGACCGACGAGGCCGTGGTGACGCAGGACGCGCCCACGGAGGAGCAGCCCGCCCGCAAGCCGCGGACCCGCTCTCGCCGTACGGCGGCATCGACCGCGCCCGCAGCTGAGGCACCGGCCGAAGTTGTCGCGACCGAGCCGGTTGTCACCGAGCCAGTTGCGGCCGAGGCCGAGCCGACGAAGCCGAAGAAGGCCGCGGCGAAGACGACCAAGCCCAAGGCGAAGGCCGCCAAGGCAAAGGCGGAGCCCGCCTTCACCGAAGCCGAGCCGAGCAAGGCCGAGGCCGAGGCCGAGGCTGAGGCCGCGCCCGCCAAGAAGGCACCGGCAAAGCGTTCGCGGGCGAAGAAGGCACCGGCTAAGGCAGCACAGACCGATGCGGCGCCTGACACCTCAGCGGCTGACACCGAGGCGGCTGACAGTGCGGCCGCGGACGCTCCGGCGGAGAAGCCGAAGCGGATCCGGAAGAAGGCCGCAACCGAGGTCACCTTCACCGCTCCGGAGTAATTCGGCAGCACTGCAACGAACCGGGCACCTCCGTGCGTCCTCATTCGAAAGCACCATTCGAGTGAGACCCGGAGGTCGGCCATGAAACTGACGAGATATCCGGCCGCGGTAGCCGGGCTGATGCTCACCGCGGCCGTGCTGCTGTCCGGTTGCGGTGGTGGCTCGGACCGCGAGTCGACCGCGGACAGCGGCACCGCCGCCCAGCCCCAGTCCGACCAGGCCGGCGGCAGAACGAACGGTGATACGACCGGCAACACCGAAGCCGGCAAACCCGACACCGCCGGTAAGGGCGGCTCCCAGCCCGCGTTCACGCGATCCATCGTGCGCACCGGCTTCCTCACGATCGAGGCCGGCGAAATCACGCCCGCTCGCGAGAAGGTCGCCGCGATCGTCGCGGGTCAACGCGGCATGATCGCCTCCGAACACGGCGGCTTCGATCCGGACAGCAAGGCGGGCACCGCTCAGCTGGTCGTGCGCGTTCCGTCCTCGGCGTACGACGCGACCGTGCGGCGGCTGACGGCCGAGGTCGGCAAGGTCAAAGAGGTCCGCCAGGAGTCGACCGACGTGACCGAACAGGTCGTCGACGTCGAGAGCCGGATCTCCACCCAGCGGGCCGCGCTCAACCGGATGCGCACACTGCTCACCAAGGCGAACACCATCGGCGAGATCGTCTCGGTCGAGGCCGAGCTGACCCGCCGCGAGTCCGATCTCGAAGCCCTGCTGGCCAAGCAGAAGGCGCTCGAAGGTCAGACCGAACTCGCCACCATCACCGTCACCCTGGTCCGTCCCGGCGAGGTGCCGCCCGAGAACAAGGACGACCGTGGCTTCCTGGCCGGCCTCAGCAAGGGCTGGAACGCCTTCACCACAACGGTTTCCGGCCTACTCACCGCCGTCGGCGCCGTGCTGCCCTTCGTGGCGACCGTCGCCCTCATCGGGATACCCCTCTGGTTCGTCATCCGCCGCAACCGCCGTCCCGCCACTCAACCTGTGGTTCCCCAAGAGACCCAGTAGCTCACAGCAGGCCGGCCGCGACCTCACGATAGGCCGCGGCCCCTGCCGAGCGGCTCGACGTGGTGAGGATGCTTCGCCCAACCGCTGGTGCTTCGGCGAAGCGGATCGACTTGGGGATGGCCGGCGACAGCACCGGCAGGCCGTACGACTCGGCGATCGTGTCGAGCACCACCCGGGCGTGGTTGGTGCGTCCGTCGTACAAGGTGGGCAGGACACCGAGGACGCGCAGGGCCGGGTTCGTCAGGCGTTTGACGTCGTGGATCGTGTCGAGCAGTTGGCCGACGCCGCGATGCGCGAGGGTCTCGCACTGCAGCGGGATCAGTACGTCGGTCGCGGTCGACAGCCCGGCAACCGTGAGCAGGCCGAGGGTGGGCGGGCAGTCCACGATGATCCAGTCGTACGCCGGGGAGACGGGCCGTAGCGCCGTACGCAACACGTGCTCGCGGCCGCTCTCACCCGCGAGTTTGACCTCGGCCGTGGCGAGCTGGATCGTCGCCGGCAGCAGGTCGGGCCCTTCCTCACAGGTGACCACGACGTCTTTCAGCCGGGCCGAGCCGAGCAGCACCTCGTAGGCCGAGGTCTCGAGGTCCTCGGGGTCGAAGCCGAGGGAGAACGTCAGGCAGGCCTGCGGATCGAGGTCCACCAGCAGCACGCGCTGCCCCATGGCCGAGAGCGCAGCACCGAGCGAAGCGACGGTCGTGGTCTTGGCCACGCCGCCCTTCTGGTTCGCTACCGCGAGCACCCGGGCCATCGCGCCACATTCTGCCGTACGGAACCCGCCCCGGTGTACGTCAGCGCGCCGGAACGACCGGCTACGGTTGTCCCCGTGAGTACGCCGCGCAGTCTGACGTTGCCGGGTGGGGTCGTTCCCGCCACGCTCGATACCGATCGGGGTTCGTTCGCGACCCTCCAGGCCGTGCCGGATATCGGCATTCCGCTGGGCACGGTGCTGCTGGTGCCGGGATGGACCGGCAGCAAGGAGGACTTCACCCCGTTGGTCGCCGAGCTGGCCGCCTGGGGTTGGCGCGCGGTCGCGGTGGACCAGCGCGGACAGCACGAGACGCCCGGCCCGGACGACCCCGCGTCGTACACGCTGGCGGAGTTCGGCGCGGACGTGGTCGCGATGAGCAAGGCGCTCGGCGGCTACAGCCAGCTGGTCGGGCACTCGTTCGGCGGGCTGGTCGCGCGCGAGGCCGTGCTGACCGACCCCTCGGTGTTCTCGACGATCACGCTGCTCTGCTCGGGCCCGGCCGCTTTCGCCGACGAGGCGAAGCGCCAAGGCCTGGAGATGCTGGCGTACGGCCTGGACAACCTGCCGATCGACCAGGTGTACAGCCTGAAGCTCGAGCACGACCGCAAGGACCCGTCGTGGGTCGAGCCGCCGGCCGACATCGCCGCTTGGCTGCGCCGCCGGTTCACCGCGAACGCGCCGGTCAGCCTGGCGAGCATCACCCGACGGCTACTCGACTCCGAGGACCGCACCGACCAGCTCGCGAAGAGCGGAGTCCGCGCGCAGGTCGTGTACGGCGAGACGGACGACGGCTGGCCGCGGCCGATCCAGGACACGATGGCGGAGGTCCTCGGTATCAGCCCGCAGGTGGTGCCGGACGCCGGGCACTCCCCGGCAATCGACCAGCCGAAGGCGACCGCTCGATTGCTGGTGGAGTTCTTCCACGACAAGTGATCGTCAGGGACGGAGTGTCCCAGGCTGCGGCCACTCCGTCCCCATGGCGAAGTGGTCGTGCCACTTCGGTGCGGCCTCGAACCCGGCGCCGGTCGACTTGCCGACGAACACATCGGCCTGATCGCCCCGGGTGAACGTGACGATGTCGTCGCGCCCATCGCCATTCGCGTCGGCCACCGCCGGGATCTCCCCGCCGAGGGCGAAATGCCCGTGCCACTTCCACGCCGTACCGACGAAGCCACGGCCGTTCGACAGCGCCACGAACGCGCTCGCCTTGGTGCCACCGGTGAACACGACCAGGTCGTCGCGACCGTCGCCGTCGAAGTCCCCGACGTCCGGCACCTCCGCGTCGAAGGCGAAGTCCCCGTGCCACTTCCAGCTGTCCCCGACAAAGCGGCCGCCATCCGACAGCGCCACGAAGACGTCCCCGGCAGCGCCTCGGGTGAACGTGACGATGTCGTCCAGTCCGTCGCCGTTGAAGTCACCGGTCAGCGGGACCTCGTTCCACGGCGCGAACCAGTCGTTCCAGGCGACCCCGTTGTCGATGAACCGCGTGCCGTCCGACCGCGAGACGTAGACGTCCCCGAGCGATCCCCGGGTGAAGGTCACCACATCGTCCTTGCCGTCGCCGTTGGCGTCCGTACTGGTCGAGCGCTTGACCGTCGCGGTCACGACCTCGCCTGCTGGCCCATTGTTGCCTGCGGCATCGACTGCGACGATCCGGTAGAACCGTTGCTGCGCGTCCGGTAAGGCCTTGTGGATAAAGACTGTCACGGTTGTCCGGCCGATCGTCTGCCACGGACCGGTCGCACTTGTCGCCGACTGCACCTGGTACGACGGAACGCCCGAGTCATCGCCCGCAGGCTGCCAGTCGAGCCGGATCGACCGCTCACGCGCGGCGGCCGTGAGCCCGTTCACCGCGGTCGGCGCCACGCTGTCGACGTACGGCGTGACGAGGCTGGCGGCGACGTACCGGGCGGCGGTCCACGGCACTGCCCCGGCCGGCGTCAGTTGCACGGTGATGCTGGTCTTGCGCGCGGTGGCCGAGGCCGGGAGTGCGAACTCGTCGGACAGCCAGCGGAAGCCGCCATTGCCGAGCGGCTGCCGCCAAGTGCCGACGGGCGTGCCGTCCACACTCACCGCGGCCTCCTGGTACGCCCGGGCCTGGTCGCTCGTTCTTTTCAGCAGCACACCCGCATTGGCCGCATCGACCGCGACTTTGAACGAAATCGGCCCGGTGCCCGAACGGACCTGGTCGCAGACCTGGAGGTCGTCGAGATCCCCTTCGTACGCCGTGGTGAGCTCCGCCTGCGTGCCGTTGTCGCCGTACGCGTGCGCCGCCCGGGCCGCCGCATCGCCGACATCGAGTACGTCGGTCTGCCGGGTGCTGGGAGTCGGCTGGGTGTAGAGGTAGGCGGTGGAGCCGTAGTCGCCGGCGATGTCGTTCGACTGGCCGTGCTCGATGCCGAACCGGAAGGCCGAGTTGTACGGCACGGAGTCGACCAGCATCAACCGATAGACGCCATCGCACTCCTGCGGACAACCCAACTGCCCGACCTCGTGCCCGGTGTTGCCGTTGAAGGGCGCGCTGAACCGGCCTGACCCGAAGTACCAGCCGCCCTCGTAGAAGTCCTCCGTACCCGTGCCGTGCTGGACCGGACCGGCCGCGCCATCAACGTGGATCCGCTCGTCACCCTCGAGGTATCCGCGCGTCCTCCCCGCCTCGGGCGCCGCCGCCATCGTCTGCGTGACGCCGACGAACTTTCCGCGGCCAATCTCGTCCGCCACCTGCCAGTCCTCGCCGAACGTGGTCCGCCCGGCCTTCGAGACGGTCGTGAAATACGCCGCGGGGCCGCCGGGCGCGAGGTCGTTCGTCCACTTGCTGTCGGACGCACTCGTCACCTGGAGCTGGACGTTTGCGATGGATTGGCCAGTGGTGTTGACCAGGCTGACGGTCGCGCCTTCCCGATACGGCATCGGCCACCAGGTGGTGAACCAGCCACCCGCGGCCGGGTCGACGGCGAACATCAGCGAGCGCACGTCGTACGCCCCGAGCCCGGTGCCGAAGAACTCCCCGACCGGCGAATCGACCAGCGTCCGCCCGTCGAACCTGACCCGAAGCCGAAGGCCCGCCAGCGTCGCGTCGGACGGCACCACCCCGGCGAACCGCAGCCGCAACTGGCTGATCGACCCCGGCCCGGTAAGCGCCGCGAACGGCACCTCCTGCCCGGCCGCAAGAGCCTTCGTCGCGTCCGCGATAGTTGCCCCGGGCAACGTCGGCTTCGGATCCGCCGTACCGGCCGCGCGCAGTTTGGCGAGTACGTCGTTCGCCGGGTCGGCCGGGTTGAACGTCGTCACGCCCTCCGCGTCGGGGAAGTGCCGGTAGTTCACGTGGTAGAAGAGCGGGTTGTGCTGCACGACCACCTGCATGGACTGGCGATACGGCATCGGGACCTTGATCTGGAACCCACCCGAGGACTGGGCGTTGTTCGCCACCAGCGGATGGACGAACGGCGCACCCGCGGCGCCGTTGGTGACGTCCGTCAGCGATCGGTTGAGCACGACGTGGTCGTCCAGGGTGATCTTGATCGTGCCGGTATCGGTCACGTCGGGCTGGTCGTTGCGGATCCGGGTGAACCAGATCGAGTCCACCTGGCCCGGACCGCTGTCCTCGGCGATCACGCAGCCGGCGGCGATCGGCCGTAGGCAGGAGTAGGTGCCGACAAAGCCGTCGTCGTTGGTCCCGTCCCGGCCGAAACTGGAGAACTGCCGCGCACTCACGCCCGGCTCCAGATACGGCAGCCGGTCGAGTTTGCGCAGGGCATCCCACCCGACCGGTTTCTCCAGCTGCTGGGTCGTGGCGGCCGTCTGGTCCGCGGCTAAGGCGGGTGCGGTCGGCGTGGCCGGCACCAGTAGGCCCAGCGTCGCCGCCAGCGCGGTCAGGATGATCCGTCCAGGTCGTTCCATCAGGCTGCCTCCGGGAGAGAACCAGGGTCGAATGAACCCTCTCAGCACGCTCGGGAAATCGATATCCTTTCGAAGCTCCTCGAATCTGCTCGCTTCCCGTCACGGCCTACGGCGCTAGCCTCCGGCCGGGATTGCAGACCGGGTCGCGTCAAGGCGGCGAGTAGTCGGTCATTAAGGTCGTCCCGGTCAGCGTCCGACGGAAAGGCGAACATGCGGCGGCTCGGAGTGGTCCTGTTGACGGCAATCGCGACGGCATCGGTGGTGCTCAGCGCCGGTTGCTCGAAGCCGAAGGCGGCGGACCTCTGCTCCCTCATCCAGACCGGCGAACTCCCCGGGCAACTGGAGGAAGGATTCCCGAAGCCCGGTGATGGCGAGGACAAGGCCTGCCGCTGGGAGACGTCCGACGGCACCTCCCTGCGCACCGACCTGATGGCATACGGCCAGGCGAGCGCCCTCGGCGAAGTCTGGAACGCGTCCCCGCGCACCATCGCCGACCGCGAGGTGTACGTCGCCGCCCGCGGCTTCACCGAACCCGGCGGCCCGGTCATCGAGTGCAGCTCCGTCACCCAACACGACAAGGACGCCCTCCGCATGACCCTGGCCGTCGACGAACCCCGCGGCGACCTCTGCGCCGAACTGACCACCCTGCTGGAAAAAGCGCTCCCCCGCCTCACGTCCTGACCCAACCCCGAACCCTTGACGGATCACTTCGCGATAGTTCTACTATCTTCGTAGGAGAATAGCGATAGTGGCTCTGGAGGTACCGGTGTTCGCGTTTCGGCTGGACAGACGATCAGGGGTGCCGCCGTATCTGCAGCTCGTTCACCAGGTCAGGCAGGGCGTGCTGCTGGGGTATCTCCAGCAGGGCGACCAGCTGCCGCTGATCCGGGAGGCCGTGGAGCAGTTGGCGATCAACCCCAACACGGTCTCCAAGGCGTATCGACAGCTCGAGCAGGAAGGGTTGGCGGCGTCCCGGCCGGGCGTCGGCACCTTCATCACCGCCGCGCCCGCTGTGACTGTGACACCCGCGACGTACACATCGTTGCGCCGCGGACTGGAGAAATGGCTGCGGAGCGCGTACGAGGCAGGTCTGGACGAGGAGGCGATTGTGGCGCTTTTCTCAACCGCCAACCATGAGCTGGCACAAGAGGGTGTGGCATGAGCGCCCCTGTGCTGGAGGCGTCCGGTCTTGGCAAACGCTACCGATCGTTGTGGGCTCTTCGTGACTGCGAGCTGGCCCTGCCCGCAGGGCGGGTGATCGCGCTGGTCGGGCCGAACGCAGCGGGAAAGACCACGTTCCTTCGGTTGGCCGCTGGGCTGCTCCGGCCGACCGAAGGGACCATCACGGTGCTGGGAGCGCCGGCCAGGGCGGACTCGCCGGCGTCCCTCGCCCAGGTCGGCTTTGTCGCCCAGGAACACCCGCTCTACGACCGTCTCCGGGTGCGGGAACTGTTGCGGATGGGACGGTCGCTAAATCTCGGCTGGGATCAGGACTTCGCGGAGTCGCGACTCGACAGCCTCGGAATTCCACTCGGCCAACGGGCCGAGGCGCTCTCCGGCGGTCAGCATGCCCAGGTCGCCCTGACCTTGGCTCTGGCGAAGCGGCCGGCCCTGCTGATCCTCGACGAACCCGCCGCCGGACTGGATCCGCTCGCACGGCATGCGTTCCTGCAAACATTGATGGCCGCCGTCGCCGAGGGCAGCCTCACGGTATTGCTGTCGTCCCACATCGTCGCCGAGCTCGAGCAGGTCTGCGACTACCTGATCGTTCTCGCCGGCGGGCAGATCGAGGTCGCCGGAGAGATCGATGACCTGCTGGCCGCACACCGACTGCTGACGGGCCCGTCCGATCGACTAGTGGACACGGCGCCGGAGGTGGTGCAGGTGACCCGCGGCGATCGGCACTCCACCGCCATTGTCCGGACCGACGGGAGCCCGGTGCTGCCCGGATGGGAATCCCATCCGATCGGCCTGGAGGAGCTCGTGCTGGCCTATCTCCACCAGGCGGCCTCCGCCCGGCGCTCGCGACCTCATGAGCAACGGGAGGCACTGACATGACGTGGTTCACGTGGCGCCAGCACAGAGCCGAAGCGGCCGCTATCGGCGCTGTCCTGGCCGTGCTCGGCGCCGTCGCCCTGATCACCGGCATTCCGATGTACGACGCTTACCACCAACAGGGCGTCGCCGGTTGCCACGAGGCCGGCGACACAACCGACGCCTGCGCGCGCCTCATCGACGCCTTCCGCAGCGAGTTCGCAGGGCTCCCGATGCAGGCAGCTGGTCAACTGAACTTCCTGCCCGTGCTGGTCGCAGTTCTGATCGGCGCGCCCTTGCTTGCCCGCGAGTACGAGCGTGGGACCTGGCAGCTGGCGTGGACTCAGGCCGTTCCACGGACCCGCTGGGTCGTCAGCACACTCGCACTCGTCCTCAGCGGGGTGGCCGCCGCCGCGATAGCTCTCAGCGTTGTGCTCGGCTGGTGGCTGCGGCCCGTGGTGACCTCCGCGTTCAGCGTCGAGCGATTCAACTACACCGCCCCGGTTCTGGCCGGCTACTTCCTGCTGGCCATGGCTGTCGGCATCCTGGCCGGCGCGGTCATCAGGCGCATCATTCCAGCGATGGCCGTGGCTCTCGCCGTCTTCCTTCCTACCAGGCTCTTCGTTGAGTTCTGGTTGCGGCCGCGGTACATGACACCTACCACCACAGTCGATCCGGCACCGGGCACCGGAACCCTCACCGAAGAGATCAGGAACGGTAACAACTGGGTGCTCGACTCGTTTCTCGTCGGACCCAACGGGAACCGGCTCACTGACGCTGACGAATTCCACCTCTTCGGCGGCGGCCTCGTCGACGACGCGACACTTGCCCAGCACGGTCTCCGACAAGCCGTCAGCTACCACCCCGCATCCCGCTTCTGGGACTTCCAGCTCATCGAGACCGGGATCTTCCTCGGATTGGCTCTCGTCCTCGTTCTGCTCGCGATCTGGCGCGTCCGCCGCTGGTGAGACTCGACTTATGGGGCGGTGATGACCGCTGCTTCCATACCCGGGTGGGGGTCGATGATGGTCCAGCCGGTGGTGCCTCGTTCGAAGTCGCCGTTGACCAGGGAAAGGCCGACGGTCTCGATGTTGTCGTAGCCGACGTCGACCATGTAGTCGCCGACCCCCTTCGCCTCGCAGAGAGCGAATTGCAGCAGGACCTTCGACTCGCCCTTGGCGAACTGCGTGACGTCCACCGGACCCCACAGCCCTTGGCCGTTCATCCACAGGTTCGGATCGATCGTGACGTCCATACTGGTCAGCAGCTTCTTGCCCTTGCTGTTGGTGATCGTCACCTGCTTGAGGTGGTAGTCAGGCAGCCCGCCGACGTACTGGTCGAAGTCGTGCCAAGACACCTCATACCGCGGCGAGTTGGGATCGACCGTCGCCCACTGCTCTGCCCAGACACAGGTGGAGGTGCCCGTCGCAGTCCGTTCAGGCACGAACAAGCTCAACCGGCCCTTGCCGTACATCGCGCTGTTACGAACGGCATTAGCAGCTCCAGGCCGGTACGGCGCACCAGTGCGCGGCAGCGCCGGGATAGGCGCCGACGGCGTCGACGGAATGCCAGGCACGGGTAGACCGCCGAAGTGCGCGGCAATGACGTCGTACACGTCCTTGGCCTGGTGTTCGCTCCACCGGTCGATCGAGCCGTAGATGGTCTGACTGAGCTGCTTGAACTGCCAGACGCGCGTGTCCGGGTTGTTGTCCTCGAAACCCGGGTTGCTTACGGTGAAGCCCGTCGCTTTGAGACTGTCGAACCCGACGTCGATCGGGAAATGCTGAGTCGCCTTCTCGGCGTACAACTTGAGGCTCAGTTTGGCCGTGCTCTTGCCGCGCAGCGCGTTCGTGAGGTCGATCTCGGCCGGCGCCCAGGTCCACCCGAATTCGTCGGCGACGTCCGACCGCCAGACGACCTGGTCATCGACCAGCACCTCCTTGAAGAGCTGGCCCGACTTCGCCGGCGTACGGCTGACCTGGTCGTACGTCGAGAGCGACAGCTTGTACGACGCGGCCGCCGGATCGACGTCGACCTGCTGGTAGACCTCCGAGAAGCTCCCCTCCGCGGCGTGCGCGTAGTTGCCTTGGGCAAAGCTCAGGCGTCCATTGCCGGTCTGCGCGAGGTTGTTCGACGCGATGGTCGGCCGGCGGTCGTAGTTGACGGGCGCGCCGTAGGCCACCACACCACCGATCCGCCCGTCAGCGGCGTACGGCGCGGCTCGACGCAGCACCTCCGCGACGTACTCCGGGCTTGGCGGCAGGGCTGCGTCGAGGAACCGATCGGTGTATGCCAGCAGGATCAGGTCGAGGTTGAGCGGTGTCAGCTTGCCGAGCAGCTCGTCCATTTGCGCCTCGACGTACCGCGGGTCCGTCGTGCTCTGCGAACCACCGAGGTAGGGGAAGAGCACGCCGTCGATGTACGGCGCGAGCTTGGTGAGGTGCGCCGGGGTGTAGTCCCACAGGTACATGGTGGTGAGGAAGCCGAGGTTGGGGTTGATCGCGTCCTGGGTCGCCTTGATCCGGGCAAGGTACGGCTCGGTGAACAGGTCGCTGTTCTACGCGACGAGGAAGTCGTCGATCTGCCAGGCCTTGATATTCGGATACTGCAGCGACAAGGTGGCGATATTCCGCGCCCAGGCGATGAAGTCGAGCTTGTACGGACGCGAGCAATACCCTTCCAGATAAGGGCCTTCGGGTCGATCAGCCTGGCACTCCGACGGTGGGACCAGGTCCACCCAGACGTCGATGCCGGCCGCCTTCGCGAGCGGGGCGAACTCCTTGCGCAGGTCGTCCCAGTCGGTCGGCGCCTCCCAGATACCGAAGAGATAGGTGTTCACGTTCATCGCCTTCAGGCGCTCGACCAGCTTGCGCGAGTCGTAATGCCGCCAGCCGTCCGCGCGCGGCGTTTCCTCGCGCAACTCGCTGTCGATCGTATTGCCGCCGGTCTTCGACGACGTGATGCCGCCAGGCGGAATGATGCCCTTCTTGCGCGTCTTGACGTCCGGGTTTACCTGCTCGACGTGAGCTGGGGCTTCGGGAACGGCGGGAACGGCGGCCGGGAGTTGCTGGCCGAGGACGAGAACGGCGAACCCGGTCAGGGCAGCGGCGAGGCGCTTCATACCCGCACCAACTTCCACTGCTGGCAGGCGCCGCCCCAGTACGGCCACACCCGCACGTCGGCTCCGTGTGCCGTTGAGCATCCGGCAACGTCGAGAGCCTTACCGCCGACCTTCGACGTGATCTTGTAGTAGCCGTCGGGCAGGGCGTCCAGGTACCACTCCTGGCAGTCGCCACCCCAGTACGGCCATTGGATGACGTCCGCGTTGTTGTCCGCCGAGCAGCCCGCGACATCGAGGGCCTTGCCGCTATGACTTGCCAGCAACTTGTACGAGCTGTCTCCCACGTATTCGAGCCGCCACTTCTGGCAGGCGCTTCCGACGTCCAGCCAAAGCCGTACGTTCGCGGCGTCCGCTGTCGAGCAGTCGACGACATCGAGCGCATTGCCCGTGTTGTTCTTGGGCAGCAGTTTGAAGGTGCTGTCGGCAACGATCTCGGCACCTGGATCGCCGGAAGGCAAGGAGATCGTCTGCCAGGCAGCCTTGGGCTGTCCGAGCTGGGGACGGCCGGACGCGTCGAAGGTGACCTTGCCGATCCGGATCGAGCGACCGGTGCTGCAGCTCCCGACCACGGCACCCGACGAGCTGGTCACCCCGTGGTAGACGATCCACGTCTCCTTGCCGTCCGGCGAGGTGAAGAAGCCGTTGTGCCCGGTGCCGAACACCCAGCCGGCGTCGTTCCGGCGGAACTCCGGTGCGGGCGACTTGGTCCAGGATGATCGCCCGAGTACGTCGGGGCCGGTCAGCTCGAGTACGCCGAGGGCGTAGTCGGGCGTCTCGCAGGCGCTGCCGGAGTAGTAGAGGAAGACCCGGCCGTCCCGGATGAGGGCGACCGGGCCCTCGACGACGAGGCGGCCGTTGCGCTCCCATGGCTGATCCGCCTTCGCCAGGAGCACGGGCGGACCGCTGATCGTCCAGGGATCACTCATCGGTGCGATGTAGAGGTGCTGCCCGTCGGAGCGGCCGCTCGACCAGACCTGGAAGAGCCGGCCGTCGGGAAGCTTCAGGACCGAGCCGTCGATCGAGTGGAACGGGCCGGTGTCGAGTTTCGCCTTGAAGACGTACGGGCCCATGGGCTGGTCCGACTCCAGGACGAACATCCGGTGGTTGGCGTCGGTGCCGTTGTCGGCTGTGTAGTAGAGGTACCACTTGCCGTTCAGCTTGTGGATCTCTGGCGCCCAGAGGTTGCAGCAGGACTCTCCGGCGGTTGGCGTCCACAGTGTCTGCTGTGGTGCCGTCGACAGGCCTGTGACGGAGGTGGCGCTTGCACCTACCAGCTTGTCGCCGTGGGTGTAGAGGAGGTGGTAGGTGCCGTTGTCGTAGACCATCCAGGGATCAGCGGCGTTTTCTCGGAGTGGGTTCCGCAACGTGTTCGGCTTGGCTGGAAGGTCCAGGACTGTCTGTGTTGCGACTGCAGCCCTGACGGCCGGAACAGCTTGCGGGTGGTCAGTCGTGTTGGCGATCGCCGTCACTGATAGCGCGATCAGCGCCGCCAGTGATCCTTGCAATAGGGATTTGCCTCTACGCACAACGTTCACCGTCGCCCTCACTAGCGGCCCCGAGCCGAGTCCGGAATCACGATTGCACGGGGTGCTAATGCGACGGCATTGTTTCGACGAGCCTCGAATGGGGTGAGCGACAGCAAGGCCCGACCGTTAGATCCAGGTCGAGCAGCTTGCCGCCGCTCGTTGCTCTGTGCGTTGTTCGAGCCGTCAGCGAATGCGGCGGACGGCGGGTCGCAGGTCGAGTTTGTCGATGCCAACCTTGCTCAGCGCCGCCCACACCTTCTCGGTGACGACGGTCAGGTCGATCTCGGCCCGCCGACTGCCCATCACCGATCCGGCGCTGCTGATCCCGAGGCTCGGGTCCCCCACCAGAGCGTCCAGCTGGGTCTGCACGCTCCTACTGACAGTCTGGCTGTACTTCCCCCGCGCGACGCAGAGGTTGCCGCGGTACACCTTGGCCAGATCGGTCCGCACCTGATCGACGTCACCCTGCACGACCTCGACCACCGCCACGCTGGGCTTGTTCCCGGCGGTGGCGCCTGTGCCACCCGGAACACCGTCCGGCCAGCCGAGCCACAGCTCCGCCAACTGATCCGGCCGGCTGCTCACATACGAGGTCATGGCCGTCGGGAACTGCTCGCCGGTGCCAGGTTTCCAGCCTCCGACCGGCGGCGCACACGGTACGTCGGTGAGGAAGTCGGGCTGAGTCGGATCCTCGGTGGTGACGCCGGGGATCGGCAGCTGCTGCTGGACCGCGATCGTGCCGCCGAGCCACAAACCGGTGACACGAATCGAGTCGAACCGCACGCCCTTGACCAGATCGGTCAGCTTGCTGACGTCGAGACCGGTCAGCACCACCCGGTTGCCGAGCGGGCACGACGGAGCCTCGTCACCCGGCTTCTTGCCGATCAGGATCTCGGCGAACGGCGCGCAGAAGATCACCGGCTGTCCCGGCGCGGCGATGACCCTGCCCTCGGCCTCGACCAGATCCCCGTCCCGGACCCGCAGGTCGTTGTTGCCGTTGCTCGCGTTGCTTCCGTTACTGCCGTTGCTCGCGGACGCGTTGGGCGGCACGGCGGCCGGGTCGGCGGGTTTGTTGCCGGGCAGGACGATCAGCGCGCCGGCCGCGATGGCGGCAACACTCGCCGCCGCAAGGGCCGGCACCCAACGCCGCGGCCCGCGAGCACGCGTCGTACCGGTGATGCGGGCGAGATCCGGCTCAGGTGCCGAGGGTTGTTCCGCACGCCAGTGCGCACCAGCCTGCCGGAGCAGGTCATCGACCTCGTCGGACCTGTTCATTCGGTGACCTCCAGCATCGAGCGCAGGCGGGCCCGCGCGTCGGAAAGAGTGGATTTGACGGTGCCCTCGGAGCAACCCATCACCGCGGCGGTGTCGGCCACCGACAAGTCCGCGAAGTAGAAACAGTCGACCGCGAGCCGTTGCCGCTCCGACAACCCGGTCAAGGCGTTGGCGACGTCCATCCGGGCATCCGGATCCGCGAGCCGGACGGGATCGCCCTCGGCCTCGGCGCGCTCGTCATCGAGCTCGGCGATCGGTCGTAACCGTCGCGCCGCCTTCCGGGCCTGATCCGCCGTGATCGCCATCAACCAGGCCGAAGCCGAACCGCGGGTGGCGTCGTACTGCTGCCGCTTCGACCAGGCCCGCGCGAGCGCCTCCTGAACGATGTCGTCCCGGTCCGCTCCAACCGCCAGCCGCGCGGCCAACCGGGCCATCGCGGGAAGGTGCGGCCGGACCCATTCGACGAACTCCGGTCCGTCATCGGGCGGAGCCGTCAATGCGCTCGGCTCATCGATCATCGTCGCCACACCCTATCTACCCCGCGAACCTCCATCCGGTTGGGCCACTCCCACACTTTTCCAGTCCCTGATCAGGAAGCGAGTTATCCACAGATCGCGAGAAAGCCCCACGGCAGCAGGCCGAATCCTCGTATTTTTTCTGTACCAGACGACCAAGGGGGTCCGATGTCCGAGCCATTCCACCAGCTGCCCGAGCCGGCGGCGCTGCATACCTTGATGTCCCGGCACCATCCGCTCGATTGGGGTGATCCGCTGCCTACGAAGGCGGAGCTTGTGACCGCCTTCGGCCCGCGTGCGACAGGACAAGCACTCGGACTGCTGCGATCCGCCATCGGGCGGCATGACCAGGTCACCGCGGATCTCGTCGCGGCGATCCAGCCTGGCGACAAAGCCCACCAGCTCGATCATCGGGTCAAGGGGCCGGAGTCGCTGGCGCGTAAGTTCTGGACGGCGTCCCAGCGAAAACGCCCGGCGCTGACCGATGACGTCCTGCGTTATACCGTCCTGGCCACCTCACCGGACACGCTGGTGGACTCGACCCGCCAGACCGTCGATCGGTTGGTCGACCGCGGCTGGACGGTCGATTCGGCGCACCACTCCTACCTCGACGGCAGCCGGTACAAAGGGGTGCACGTCGTGATGCGAGACCCGACTCGGCAGCAGGTGGAGGTTCAGTTCCACACGCCCGAATCGGCTGAGGTGAAAGCGCGAACGACCAGGCTGTACGAGGTGGAGCGTGATCCGCGACAACCCGGGCAACGGCGCAGCGAGGCGCGGGCGGAGTGCATCCGGCTGTCCGCCGAGATGGCGACGCCGACGGGTATCGAGCAGCTCACCGAGCTCCACGGTGTGGCCGTTGCGGCGCGGTGCTACGGCAAGCAAGCAACCTCGCGAGCCGAGCGACCTCCCGCACAATCCCCCACCCAGTCTGCAGAGCAATCTGCCAGGCAGTCTGCTGGGCAATCCGCCGAGCGGTCCGCCGGATTCAGCGGCCGATCCCCGGATCCATCCGCGGACCGGGCGACCCGAAGGCCACGAGGTGACGTACAGGACGGCAGGATGATCACATGACGAAGCTCTATCTCGCCAAGGAAGACGAGCGGTCGGTCTGGGTGCTGGCGCTGATCGATGAGGACATCTGGTCCTACGTGGTCAACACCGGCAAGTTCCACCGCAACGAAGGCCTTCGGCACGACTACTTCTTCATCAGCGACTACAGCTACACCGAGATCGGCGTCGGCGAAGCCACCCGCCTCATCGCCGACAACGTCGGCCTGCTCGACGAGAAGACCGACGCCGACGTACTGGCCAAATGGCGATCGGACCCGGACGCCCTCTCCCCCGAGACCGTCTTCGCCGCCTCAGTCGCCGACCTGAACTAGACCCGACTCGGGCCGAGCCGACTTGGTCCGTGCCCACTCGGGCGAGCCGACTCGGGCCGAGCCGACTCGGGTGGGGCGACTCGGGTGGGGGCGACTTGGGCTAGGAGGCGTAGATGCGGGCGATTACTTCTTCGATGCTGGGTTCGGCTACGGAGAGGTCGACGAGGGGGTAGTTGGCGGCTACCTGGGCTACGAGTGGGGCGGCGGAGGTGCCGGCCGGGAAGGAGAGCCATTGGCGAGGACCATCGACCTTGATCACGGTGGCGCCGTCGATGCTGATCGGATCGGTCGAGGCGGCTAGATCGACCACCAGCGTTCGCGGGGCGCCTTGGCTGGCTCGAAGGCCTTCGAGCGTGCCGTCGTACACCTTGTGCCCGTGGTCGATCACCATCACCCGGGTGCAGAGGGCCTCGATGTCGTCGAGGTCGTGGGTGGTGAGGATGACAGTGGTACGGCGTTCGGCGTTGACCTGGTTGAGGAATTCGCGCAATCGGGCCTTGCTGATGATGTCAAGGCCGATCGTCGGTTCGTCCAGGTAGACGATCTCCGGGTCGTGCAGCAGGGCGGCCGCGATGTCGCCGCGCATGCGCTGGCCGAGGGACAACTGCCGCACGGGTACGTCGAGGAGGTCGCCGAGGTCGAGCAGTTCGACGAAGGTGGCCAGGTTCTCCTCGTGGCGCGCCTTCGGGACGTCGTACAGCTTGCGCAGCACGGCGAACGAGTCGCGCAGGGGCAGGTCCCACCACAAGGTCGTGCGCTGCCCGAAGACCACGCCGATGCGTTTGGCCAGCTTCAGCCGGTGCCGTGACGGGTCGACTCCTGCCACGCGGATCGAGCCGCCGGACGGTACGAGGATGCCCGTGAGCATTTTGATGGTGGTGGATTTGCCGGCACCGTTCGGGCCGATATAGCCGACGATCTCGCCGGGTTGGACCGAGAAGGACAGGCCGTCGACGGCCCGGACCTCACGGCTGGTCCGGCGCAACCCCACCCGGGACCGGACGGTGAACGCCCGCGACACGTTATCGAGCTCGATCACAGGTTCATTGGTTGGCATGGTCAGCTCCCGGTGCTTCGGTATCGACGGAGTCCGCCCCGCCAGGCCAGTGATGCCACCACGACCATCAGCGCGGCGACGGGTGCTGCCAGCAGTCCGGTCCAGGAGGGCAGGCCGAGTGGCGCCGGCTTCCCGAGGACATACAGCACCGGGTAGTAGTTGACGAAGGCAAGCGGTACGACGAAGGTGACCGCGCGCAGGATCTCCTTGCCGAAGATGGCCAGCGGGTACTGCGTCAGCTGCTGGCCGCCATAGGTGAACGAGTTCGCCAGCTCCGCCGAGTCGATCGCCACGAACTGGAATGCCGCTCCCAGCACGAAGATCGTGGCGAAGATGATGCTGCCGGTGATCATCGACAAGACGAGCAGGGCGATCTTGGCCAGGGTCCAATCCAGGTCAAGACTCACCAGGGCGAAGATCAGTACGCCACTCGCCTGCATCGGACGGCCGAGCCGGCGCAGCGCGAAGTTGTCCGCGGCGGCCTGGATGAAGGCCGGCACCGGGCGGATCAGGTAGACGTCGAGTTCGCCGCTTCGGATCCGCTGGCCGACGCGTTCGATCGAGCCGGTGACGAGGTCCGCGATACCGAGGGCCATCGCGGCCGTCGCGTAGAGCAGAGCCATCTCGCCGAGCGTGAACCCACCGAATGCAGTGATGTGCGAGAACATCATCAGCACCGCGAAGAAGTCCGTACCGGTGATGAGCATGCCGCTGATCAGCATCAGCACGAACGACAACGGATAGGCCAGCGCGGAGCGAACCCACATCCGAATCAGCATCCAGTACTGCGCCGGCCAGAGCAGCACCTGCTGCGACCAACGCCGAAGTGCTCGAGGCTCAGCCACCCTGGATCACCACCCGGCGCGTCGCGACCGACGTGACCAGCCAACCGGCCGTCAGCAGTACGGCGATCCAGCCGAGCTGGAACCACAACGCGCTGGCGAGACCACCCGGATTCCGCCCGAGCCAGACGTCGACCGGCACCTGCAGAGTCGCCGCCCATGGACTCGAGCGGGCCACTTCACCGATCCAGCCGGGAAAGACCACCAGCGGCAGAATGCTGCCGGAGAAGAACAGCGAGAGCACCATCGCGAAGTTCTCCACGCCCCTGGAATCGGTGATCCAGAAGCCCGACAACGCCACCAGATACCGCAGACCGAAGCTCACCGTGATCCCGAAGGACACCGCCACGACGAACCCGAGCCACTGCAGCAGTTCGGATGGGAAGGTCAGGTCGAAGACGAGTCCGCCGACCAGCAACGGCACTCCCCCGCGCACCAGCAACTGGAAGCCCGCCCGGCCCGCGTCGATCGACATCCACCAGGCCATCAGGTGTGCCGGCCGGTAGAGGTCCACGGCAATCTCGCCGGTCCGGACCCGCTCACCCAGCTCGCTCGTGGTGGAGGCGCCGAAGATTCCCACTGGCATCAGCAAACCTTGTTGCAGCCAGACGAAGGTGATCGCGTTGGAGACGTCGTACCCACCTAGGCCAGGCCGCAGATCCCACAGGGTCAGGTAGACCCCGCAGAAGATGAAGCCGAACACGGTATTCGTGAAGATCCCGGACGCCGTCGCGATCCGGTAGGTCGAGAAGCGGCGAAACGAGCGTGTCGCGATCGACCAGTACAACCCCATCAAAACCTCCTTCCCAAGGAAATAAGAGCACGCGCGAATACCCCGAATCCGTCAGGACCCGGGGGTTAGGACACCACTGTTGCGGCACGGATGGCGGCCGTGCCAATTGTCAAAGGAAGACCTGGGACGCTACGCCCGCCCGCACAAACCCGTCAACCCGATTCCGAAGACCGCTGAGGTGGTCAGAGGTCGTCGGTGATGAGGGGTGGGCCGTCGCCCTCGTCGAGGCCGGCCCACGGCTCTTTGGTGGGGGCGGCTCGGCGGCCTTGGGGACAGATGCGGGCGAAATCGCACCAGCCGCACAGAGCGGACGGCTCGGGTGGGAAGAGCTCGTCGGCTTCGGCTGGGGTGAGGCCGGCGTGCCAGCGGGCTTCGGCGGCGGCCGCGTCGTCGGCGATGGACTCGGCGCGGCGCTGGTGCCGGGCGAGCGACTCGTCGTCGTGGTCGGCGGCGGCGATCGTGTTGGTCGGGAGGTGGTGCAGCTCCACGCGCGTACACGCTCGGCGGAGGACGCGGCGCGCGCCAAGGACGTACAGCGCCATCGCCAAAGAAGACCGCGCGTCGGTCGGCGTCAGCGGGCGACGGCCCGTCTTGTAGTCGACGATCGCCAGCTCCGTGCCGCCACTACCGTCGCGGGCGGGCCGCTCGTCGATCCGGTCGACCCGGCCGCGCAGGCTGGCGCGGGCAGTCGTGAACGAGACCGTGCGCTCGACGCCTCTTGGCTCGAAGTACGGGTCGATGTCCTTGAGGTAGAGGCCGACCATGTCCGCGGCACGCTCGCGCCAACGGGCCGACTGGTCCTCGTCGCGGAAGCCCTCGTGCCGCCAACTCGACCGGAGCCGGTTGACCGCTTCGACCGCCGTACGTCGTCCGGAAGGCCAACGCCAAAAGTCCGCGAGGGTCTCATGCACCGTGGCGCCCACCGTGTTGTGCGCCCACGCGGGACCTTTGGGCGGACGCGGGGTCTCGAGGTACGTGTAGCGGTATTTCCGCTTGCAGTCGGCGAAGTTCAGCAGTTTGGTCGGGGTGGCGACGAAGAGCCGTGCCGGCATCCCGGGCAGCATGCCTCAGCCCGCCCGGATGAAGTCGGCGACCGCGTCGGCGACCAACTGGACGGCGATTGCGCTCAGCAACAAACCGGCGATCCGGGTGACCAGGAGAACGCCGTTCTCGCCGAGCACCTTCATGATCAGGCCGGAGAAGCGCAGCGTCAGCCACATCACGAAGTGGATCAGCACGATGCCAACCGAAATGGCGACCACGTCCGGCAACGACCCGTCGGCTCGCTGCACGAAGACCATCGTGGCAACGATCGCACCAGGACCGGCCAGCAACGGCGTACCCAAGGGAACGAAAGCGATGTTGACGTTCTTGGTCTGGACCGGGTCCTCGGCGGTGTCGGTCAGCAGTTGCAGCGCGATCAGCAGGAGCAGCAGACCGCCGGCGGCCTGCAGGGCGGGCAGCGTGATGCCCATGTTGTGCAGGATCTGCTGGCCGAAGGCGGCGAAGACCACGATCACGCCGAAGGCGACGGATACGGCCTGCCAGGCGGCCTTTTTACGCACCGCGCGGGACTGACCGGCGGTCAGCGAGATGAAGACCGGCACGGTGCCAGGCGGGTCCATGATCACGAACAGCGTGACGAAGACCTCCGACAGCAGGCCGAGGTTGATGACGTCGTTCACGGCAGATAGGCCTCTGGTGGGTTGGCCGCACTCGCCGCGGCATTCGACTTGGCCAGCGCGAGCAGCAACTCGAACTGATCCAATGCGGTGGTGTTCACGCCGAGCTCGTGATCGACCTTGCCCAGGCCGTGGTGGTCGCTGGACCCGGTCACGATCAGGCCGAGCTCTTTCGCGATCCCGCGCAACATCTCGCGCGACGAGGGTGAATGGTCCTGATGGTCGACCTCCAACCCTGCCAGGCCGTGGTCGGTGACGAGCCGCTCGATCACCTCGGGTTTGAGCACCCGATGGCTCGACCGGCCCCACGGATGCGCGATCACCGGCACACCACCGGCGGCGCGCACGATCTCGATGGCCCGGCCCGGCTCGATCGCATAGTGCGTGACATGTCCGGGACGTCCGTCGGCCAGGAACCGGTCGAACGCCTCGCCACGGTTCGCGACCGTGCCGTTCGCGACGAGCGCGTCCGCGACGTGCGGCCGCCCGACGGACGGCGTCCCGGTCGCCTGGGCCAGCACCTCGTCGACCGTCAGGCTGACGCCGACCGCGTTGAGGCGGGCAACGATCGCGGGCACCCGGTCGGTCCGGCCCTCGCGAACCAAGGTCAGCTCGTCGGACAGCGGCCCGAACGACGGATCAGGCATGTACCCCAAAAGATGCACGCTGGTGCCGTTGAGCTTGCAGGAGATCTCGATCCCCGGCACGAAGCCGACTCCGACCTCCTCCGCGGCCATGCGCCCCTCGACCCAGCCGTCGGCCGTGTCGTGATCGGTCACCGCGATCACGTCCAGGCCCTCCCGTTTGGCCTTCGCGATCAGGTCAGCGACCGGCGCGGTACCGTCCGAGCGGTTCGAATGGGTGTGCAGGTCGATGCGCACGAGGAGGTCGCAGCCCTTCTATGGACAAGTGTCAGCTCTAATGCTATCGGCGCGCACCGACGACATTTACCCTTTTCCACCATGGACACGGATCCGGACCGCCCGTCGGTCGACTGCGTCGGCGCCCTGGTATACGACGACCAGCGCCGGCTACTGCTCATTCAGCGAGGTCACGCCCCGGATGAGGGCCGTTGGTCGCTGCCCGGCGGCCGGGTCGAACCGGGCGAGTCGGATCCGGTCGCCGTCGCCCGCGAAGTGGCCGAAGAGACCGGAATCACGATCGAGGTCGGCGAGCTGGTCGGCACCGTCGAGCGCGACGGCCCCAACGGCGTGCTCTACGTCATCCGCGACTACGAAGCGGAGCGAACCGGTGGCACCCTGACACCCGGCGACGACGCCCGCGACGCCCGCTTCGTCAACCGCGACGAGTTCGACGCCCTCCCCACCGCCACCCTCCTGGCCAGCACCCTCGCCCAGTGGAACGCCCTCCCGGGCTGACTTACATGTTCCAGTGATGGACGACGGGGGAGCCGCGGTCCCAGCCGAGGGTGGAGATGGTGGCGGTGTTGAGGACGAAGTGGCGGCCTTCGGTGACGTCTAGTTCGAGCCAGCGGGCGGTGAGGGCGCGCAGGGCGTGGGAGTGGCCGAAGACGAGTACGTCGCCGTCGACCGAGGCGATGCGGCGGTTGACGCGGTCGAGGCGGGTCGCGATCTGGGCAGCAGTCTCGCCACCCGGCACCGGCGATGACCAGACGGTCCAGCCCGGCACGGTTTTGCGGATCTCGGCCGTGGTGATGCCCTCGTACGAGCCGTAGTCCCACTCGACCAGATCCTCGTCGACCTCGGCGTCGGGGAAGCCCGCGAGCTCGGCGGTATGACGCGCGCGCACCCGTGGACTGGTGAGGACCAAATCGAAGCTGTGCCCGGCCAATCGCTCGCGCAACGTGGCCGCGGTCTTCTCGCCTTCCGGGGTCAGCGGCAGGTCCGTGGTGGACGTGTGGCGGCCGTTCTTGCTCCACTCGGTCTCGCCGTGGCGGACCAGCCAAAGTCTGTCGTCGCGTTCGCCTGAGGTCACCGAGCCATCGTCGCATGATTCGCGCCGAAGCCTTGACCAATGGCGCGGAAACGGGCAAGGTCGAAAACTGTAAGCGCTTCCACTCCTGCCCCAGAAGGAGAAACATGCCGTCCCGCCCGGCGACGATCTATGACGTGGCAGCGTTGGCGAAGCTCTCGATCGCCACGGTGTCGCGGGTGTTGCAGGGCACCGGGCCGGTGTCGGAGAAGGCGCGGCTCAAGGTGGCCGAGGCCGCCCGGGAGCTGAACTACGTTCCCCTGCGAGCCGCTCGGAGCCTCGCGGTCCACCGGCATGAGGCGCACGGGCTGGTGCTGCCCGACCTGGCCGGTCCGTTCTACGGCGATCTCCTGATGGGGTACGAGCGCTGGGCCGGTGAGCGCGGGCAATCCGTCATCATCACCGTCACGCATGGGCGCAGCGACGAGGCCGGCCGGGCCCTGCGGGAACTCGCCGGCCGCGTCGACGGGATCGTCGTGCACGGCAACGCGTTGAACCTCGACGCGGTCAAAGGCCTGCGCCAGGCGGGCGTGCCCGTCGTACTGCTGGCTCATCCCCCGGTCAGCGGATGCGACTCGGTCCGCACCGAGAGCGCCGGTAGTGCCGAGAAGCTCACGCGTCGGCTGCTCGCGAGTGGCCGGAAAGACCTGGTCTTCGTCGGGGATCCGAACAGCGGGTACGACGTCGCTGAGCGGTACAAGGGCTTTTCCGCGGCACATCGCAAGCGCGATTTGCCGGCGCCCAAGCCCGAGCAGTTGCCGCTCACCGAGGAGGCCGGTGCTGCCATGGCGGAGCACTGGCTGACCCTCAAAAGCCGGCCGGACGGGCTTGTCTGCGCTAACGACGAGCTCGCGCTGGCGGCGATCAAAACCCTGCAGGCCAAGGGGATCGGCGTACCGGGTGAAGTCGTGGTGACGGGGTGGGACGACGTGATGGCCGCGCGGTACGTCTCGCCCGGGCTGACCACGGTTCGTCAGCCGATGGCCGAGTTGGGCCGGCTGGCCGCGCAACGCCTGCATGAACGCATCACCGGGGAGCGGAACCGCACCCGCAACGACGTACTGGCGACGCAGATCGTGCTGCGCACCAGCTGTGGCACGCAACCGGGGGAATCAGAGGCATCGAACGAGGAGACATGATGGTCACGCAATCCGCCCGGCTAGTCAGCATTTTCCTTGCCACCACGCTGGCCCTCGCCGCCTGTGGGCGCGCGGAGGACACCGGTGAAGCACCACAAGCCAGCACCACGATCTCCGAAGGGCCCGCCACCGGCGATATCACCGTCTGGGCGATGGGTACCGAGGGCGAGCACCTGCCCAAGCTGGTGAAGACCTTCGAGGAGCAGAATCCGGGCGCCAAGGTGAAGGTGACGGCGATTCCGTGGGATGCCGCGCACAACAAGTTCACTACCGCGATCACGGCCCAGTCGCTGCCAGACGCCGCCATGGTCGGCACTACTTGGATGGGTGAGTTCGCGGATCTCGGCGCGCTAGACCCGACTCCAACCGGCATAGACACCGGTGCGTTCTTCCCCGGCGCACAGGAGACCACAGAGGTCGGAGGCACTAGCTACGGCGTGCCCTGGACGTCGAGACCCGGCTCGTGTACTACCGGAAAGACCTTGCAGCCAAGGCTGGAATCAACGCCCCGCCTACCGACTGGGACGGGCTCAAGGCGATGGCGAAGGCCATGAAGGCGCAGGGCGCGAAGTACGGGATCAACCTTCAACCGGGTGGACAGGGGTCGTGGCAGACGGTCATGCCGTTCGCCTGGTCGGCAGGAGCTTCCATAACGGCTGAGGGTGACAAGGAGTTCACGCTGGACACCCCGGAGATGCAGGAGGCGCTGGCGTACTACCAGAGCTTCTTCACCGAGAAGCTGGCTGGAACCGATCTGCCGGCCAACGCCACCGAGTCGCAGTTCGTCAACGGCAGCGTGCCGATGTTCATCTCGGGTCCGTGGATGGCGGGCTCGGTCAGCAAGCTCGGCGGCGCCGGTATGAAGGAGAAGATCGGCGTGTTCCAGATCCCGAAGAAGAAGACCGCCACGTCGTTCGTCGGTGGCAGCAACTTCGTCGTGTTCAAGAACAGCCAGAACAAGGACAGCGCCTGGAAGCTGGTGAAATTCCTCAGCGACGCCAAGACCCAGACCGAGTGGTTCAAGTTGTCGACCGACCTGCCCGCGGTGAAGTCGAGCTGGCAGGACCCGAGCATCGCGTCCGACCCGCTGCTACCCGTCTTCGGCAAGCAGCTCGAGGACGCCAAGGCGCCGCCCGCGATCGTGAACTGGGAGCAGGTCGCGAGCGCCTTCGACACCGAGGTGGAGAAGCTGACGAAGTCCGGCCTGTCCCCCGCCGAAACCGCGAAGGCGATCCAGGCCAAGGCCACCGCGATCGGAACCGGTAGCTGATGCGCCTTCGCCGCGAGACCTTCGCGGCCTGGGTCCTGGCGCTGCCGTTTCTCGCGCTCTTCTGCGCCTTCACGGCAGGCCCGGTGCTGGGCTCGCTCGGGATGAGTTTCACCGATCTCAAACAACGTGATCTGCGGACGCCGTTCGCGGTCAACGGGGTCGGGTTCGACAACTATCTGAAGGCGCTGTCCGACGAGACGTTCCGCAAGGCCGCGTTCAACACGGCGTACTTCGTGGTGATCGGGGTGCCGCTCACCCTGGTCGCCGCGCTGGCCGCGGCGGTGCTGCTGGACAAGGGCGTCAAGCGGTTCCAAGGCCTGTTCCGGGTCGGCTACTACCTGCCGGTGGTGACGTCGATCGTGGCCGTCGCGGTGGTCTGGCGGTTCGTGCTGCATCCGGATTCGGGTCTGCTCAACACGGTGCTGTCCTGGGTCGGGATCGACGGGCCGAACTGGCTCGCCTCGAAGACCTGGGCGATGCCGTCGCTGATCATGATGGCCGTCTGGCGCAACTTCGGCTCGGCCATGATCATCTTCCTCGCCGGTCTGCAGGGCATCCCGCAGACCGTCGAGGAGGCCGGGCAGATCGATGGTGCGGGCCCTTGGCAACGATTCCGGCATCTGACCATTCCGTTGCTCAGGCCAACGATCCTGTTCACCTCGGTCACCACCGGGATCGGCTATCTGCAGTTCTTCGAGGAGCCGCTGGTGATGACTCAAGGTGGTCCGCTGAACAGCACGATCTCCGTGTCGATGTACACCTACCAGCAGTTCGGCTTCGGCAACTACTCGCTGGCCGCTTCGATGAGCTACATCCTGTTCGTGGTGATCGCGGTCTGCACCTTCATCCAGTTCCGGCTGCTGAGGGAGAAGTAGATGCGCCGCTGGTGGATCTACCTGATCGGTTTCGCGGGCCTCGTCGTAGTGGTCGCGCCGTTTGCTTGGATGTTGTTCGGCTCATTCAAGACCGACGGCGAGCTGCTCCGGGTGCCGCCGACTTGGTTGCCGGAGGCACCGACCATCGGCAACTACAGCGAGCTGCTGAGTAAGGCGAACTTCCCGCGGTACTTCCTCAACTCGACCGTGGTCGCGCTGTTCGTCACCGCGGGCAATCTGACCTTCTGCTCGATGCTCGGTTATGCCCTGGCCAAACTGCGATTCGGCGGCCGGAACGCGCTGTTCGTCCTGGTGTTGGCGACGTTGATGGTGCCGGGCATGGTGACGTTCGTACCGCTGTTCGTGCTCGTCACCAACGCGGGTCTGCAGAACAGCTATCCCGGTCTGATCCTGCCGTTCCTGGTCTCGCCATTCGGCGTGTTCCTGATGCGGCAGTTCTTCGCCGGGCTGCCGGACGACCTGATGGACGCGGGCCGGGTCGACGGCACGAGCGAACTGGGCATCTTCGTACGGATCATGTTGCCGTTGTGCCGGCCGGCCCTGGCCACACTCGGCATCCTCACCTTCCTCGGCTCCTGGAACAACTTCCTCTGGCCACTGGTGATCGCCCAGACCGAGGACAAGTACACGCTGCCCGTCGCGCTGGCCCTCTACTCGACCGGCCAGAACGCCCAGCGGTACGGACTGCTGATGGCCGGCGCCGTCGTGGTCGTCGTACCGGTGCTGCTGATCTACATCGCCTTCCAGCGGCACATCACCAAGGGCATCGCGATCACCGGTCTCAAATAACCCGTTTGGAGTGAGAGATGACCGCCATCATCAACCGCCGTACCCTGCTCGCCGGCACCGCCGCCAGCGCCCTCACGACGCAGCAGGCCTGGTCACAAGGGACCGATGAAGCACGACACGCCGCGTCACAAGGGCCCGATGATTGGAAGAGGTGGGCGAGGGATACGTGGCGGAGTTTGGTGGCGATGACGGATGAGGCCACTGGGTTGCCGGCTGACAATATTGGCGCCTCGGTGACCAGTCCCGTCCGCAGCGGGTATACGTCGCCGACGAACATTGGTGGGTATTTGTGGAGTGCGGTGGTGGCGCGGGAGTTGGGGATCATCTCGCGGGATGAGGCGTATGGCCGGATGGCGAAGACGCTCAGGACGATGGCGAGGGTGGATCATCACGAGGCCAGTGGGATGTTCTTCAACTGGTATGACGAGGCGACGGGTGAGGTGCTGTACGTCGATCCGGACGGGACGCGGCCGATCACGCCGTTCGTGTCGAGCGTGGACAACGGGTGGTTCGCGGCCGCGTTGATGGTTGTGCGTAACGCGGAACCACGGGTGCGGCAGCTGGCGGAATCCCTCCTGGACAAGATGAACTTCGCCTACTATTACAACCCGGCGGCCCGGCCCGGGGTGGCGGCCGGACTCTTGCGTGGTGGGTTCTTCGAGACGTCGCCGCCGGACGAGGAGACCGACAAGGGCAATCACGCCGGCGTCGGGCCGGACGTGTACTACCGCAAGTTCCACTACGACATCGCGGTCACCGAGCCACGGATCGCCAGCTATATCGGCATTGCTCGCGGCCAGATTCCGCCCGCGCACTACTTCGCAACCCAGCGCGTCTTCCCGGACTCATGCGACTGGGCCTGGCTGGAGCAGAAGGCGACCGGGGTGCACCGGACGTATCACGGGATCGACGTGTTCGAAGGCGCCTACTCGTACCGAGGGATGCGAATCGTCCCGTCCTGGGGTGGCGACATGTTCGAGGCGTTGATGCCGGACCTGTTCGTACCCGAGGCCAGTTGGGCGCCGCGCAGTTGGGGCGTCAACCACCCACTCACCGTGCGAGCCCACATCGAGCACGGCCTGGACGAGGCGAGGTACGGCTACTGGGGCTTCTCCCCCGCCTCGAACCCGCTCGGTGGGTACGCCGTTTACGGGGTGGACGCGATCGGCATGGATCCGGGTGGGTACCCGTCGGACGTGGAGGCGACCAACTTCGACCGCGGCTTCGAGGGCTGCCGCGAGGGCACCAACCCGAACCCCACCTTCGGCGACGGCGTGGTGACCCCGCACGCGGCGTTCCTGGCCATGCCGTACGCACCGCGCCAGGCGTTCGACAACCTGCGGCGGATCGAGCGGAACCTCAAGGCGTACGGCGAAGGCGGGTTCTACGATTCGGTCGCGGTGAAGTCCGGCCGGATCGCGAAGCGCTATCTGTCCCTGGACCAGGCCATGGTGATGGGTGCCCTGGGCAACGTCTTCGCGAACAACGTGATCCGGCGCAACTTCAGCCAGGGCCAGGTCGAACGGCGGATCCGGCCGTTGATCGGGCAAGAGGTGTTTGCCGCCGGACTGGAGCGCTGATGACGTCAGACGCCCGTACGGATTGGGAGCAGCGGATCGCCCTGCGCAGCGACCAGAGCAGCCTCGAACTGCCTGACCTGGATCCGCCGGCAAGCGTGGCAGCGGTCGGCGGCGTCGGTCAGGTGACGATCGACTGGTCGCCGGTCCCAGGCGCGGTGGGCTATCTGATCCTCCGATGCGTGGCGCCGGATGGCGAGCTCATGCCGGTGGACCACCACAGCGGGGACGTGCTCTCGGTCCCATCCGGCCCGTACGTCGACACCACCTGCACCCCCGGTACGACGTACAGGTATGCCGTGGCGAGCGTGCCGGAGGTGACCACACGCGGTCGTCCCAGCCACCAGGTCGAGGCGACGCCACTTGCCCTCAGCAACGAAACTCCGGTGGTCACGATTCACGTGGATGCCGTTGCCGAGGGCATCGAGTTGCACCGGCCCTGGGTCCCGATGGTCGGCAGCGAACGGCTCAGCCAGTTGCTCTGCGAGGACCTCACCGGCGGCAAGCGGATCGGCGCCGAACTCGAGAGCGCGCTAAGACGGATGCACGACGAGCTCGGCGTACGGACGGTCCGCGCGCACGCGATCTTCCACGACGACACGCGGATCGAGACCGAGGGCCCGGCGGCGTACGACTTCTCCGTGGTTGACGCGATCTACGACAAAGTCCTGGCGATCGGGATGCGGCCCGTGGTGGAGCTCGGGTTCATGCCACGCGACCTGGCTAGCGATCCGTCGAAGACCGTCTTCGCGTACGGCGCGATCATCTCGCCGCCGAAGGACTACGACCGGTGGGGTCTGCTGATCAAGAAACTCGTCCAGCACCTGGTCGATCGGTACGGCCTGGACGAGGTCCGGCACTGGGACTTCGAGGTGTGGAACGAGGCCAATCTCGAGGTCTTCTGGTCCGGCACCAAGGCCGAATGGCTGCGCCTGTACGACGTGACCGCGGCCGCCGTTCGTTCGGTCGACGACGGGCTGTCGGTGGGCGGGCCGTCCTCCGCCGCGGCCGGCTGGGTGGACGACCTGCTTGCGCACGCAGCCTCGAGCGGTTCGCCGGTGGACTTCGTCACGACTCACACGTACGGGTCGCCGCCCTTGGACGTACGGGCCTCTCTCGACCGGCACGGCTTTGGCGATGCCCGCATCCTGTGGACCGAATGGGGTGTCACGCCGACGCACTTCAACCCGATCAGCGATTCGGTGTTCGCCGGGATCTTCCTGCTGCGCGGGATGCGATCGGCGGCCGGGCGGGTCGAGGCGCTCGCCTATTGGGTGGCGTCCGACCACTTCGAGGAACTGGGGCGGCCGCCGAAGCTTTTGCATGGCGGATTCGGCCTGTTGACCGTTGGCGGGCTCGCGAAACCGCGGTTCCACGCGTTGTCGTTGCTTGATCGGCTCGGCCCGGTCGAGCTTCCGGTGGCGATGAGCGGTGATGGTGGCGGCAGCCTGATCGAGGCGTGGGCCTCGCGCGATCGCGACCGCGTCGCCGTACTGGTGTGGAACCTGACGCTCGACCAGACCAAGGCCGATGGTGCGGCGGAACTGGCCCGCACGATCCGGCTCGACGTGGCCGGGCTCGACGAGTCCTGGCAGGTGACCGCGACGACTCTCGCGACCGGTGTGGGCGACGTCGCGGCCGCCGCGGCTGATCTCGGGGTTGGCGTTTGGCCTTCGGACGATCAGTGGAAGGCGCTCGCGGAACGCAGCGCGCTCACCACCCGGCCGATCGTTGCCGACGGCAACACGGTCGAACTCACGCTGCCGATGCCGTCCGCCGTCCTGCTGGAGTTCAAACCGTAAGTGAAAGGCATAGGGCCTAGGTTGCGTGTTGGAGCCAGTGTTCGACGCCGGCGATGTGGACCGTCGCCCAGGAGCGGGCGACCTCGGGCTGGCGGTCGGCGATCGCGTCCAGGATCGCGCGGTGCTCGGCCAGGGTGCGGGCGATGGCGTCGGTCTCGGTCAGACCGCGCCAGACCCGCGCCCGGAAGGTCGGCTGGCGCAGGCTGTCGATGATCGAGGCGAGCGCGCGATTGCCGCTACCGAACGCGATCAGCCGGTGGAACTCGACGTCGGAGGAGAGTAGTTCCCCCACGGACGGCTCCGGGCCGAGCTCGTCCAGCAGCTTGCGGGCGACCCCGATCTGCTCGTCGGTCATCTGAACGGCGGCCCGTGCGGCGGCCGCCGGTTCAAGGATGCGGCGGACCTCGAAGAATTCCAGCACCGAGGTGTCCTGGTGGAGGTCTACGACGAAGCCCATCGTCTCCAACAGCATCGCCGGCTCCAGGCTGGTGACATAGGTGCCGTCCCCTTGGCGAACGTCCAGCACCCGGATCAGGGCGAGCGCCTTGACCGCCTCACGCAGCGAGCTGCGGGACAGCCCGAGCCGGGCCGCCAGATCCGCCTCCCGGGGCAGCCGGTCACCGGGCCGCAGCTTTCCCGTCACGATCATCCGCTTGATCTGCTCGATCGCCTCATCGGTGACACGCATTGGCCCTCCCGGTCAGATACATCCGATCTATCAGAGCAGCGTGGACTATCATTCATCCGATGTCCTGGCCGCTTCTGATGTCCACAAGCCCTATCTGCCGCCTATGACCCCCGAATATGATCGGACTTTTTGCTGGCTGAACCATTGACTCTACCGGGCGCGCCCCTCAAAGATCGGATGAATCGATCGCTCCACTGGAGGTCAGGATGACCCTCTCCATCCGGCGCATGCTGGTCAGCACTCTTACCGCCGTCTCCCTCACCGCCGTGGCCGCCTGTGGTGGCGGCAGCGAACCCGCCGCCTCGGACAAGGCGGATCTGACCTGGCAGTTCTGGGTCAGCGGGACCGAGGACCAGACCGCGTGGCAGAAGGTGGCGGACCACGCGCACACCGATCACCCGGGCATCACCGTCAAACTTCAGGGCACCAGCTGGGACAGCTACTGGTCGAAGATCGGCACGCTGCTCGCCAGCGGCAAGGCGCCTTGCATCATCGGCATGCAGAGCCTGCGCCTCACGTCGTACGGCAACGCGATGCTGCCGCTGGACGACCTGATGGCCAAGTACGGCGTGAAGGCCGAGGACTTCGACAAGCCGATCCTCGACGGGCTCAAGTCCGACGGCAAACAGGTCGCCATCCCCTACGACTCGGGGCCGATGGTTGTGTTCTACAACCGCACGCTGTTCAAGCAGGCGGGTCTGGCCGATCCCAAGCCGGGCTGGACGATGGACGAGTTCCGCGCGGCGGCGAAGAAGCTCACCACCAACAACCGGTACGGGATCGTCGTCACCCCGGGCGATCTCGGCGTGACCTCCTTCGTGCTGTCCGCCACCGGCGCCGAACCGATCAAGGACGGCAAGCTCGCGCTCACCGAACCGGGGTTCGTGCAGGGCTTCCAGCAGTTCACCGACCTGGTCCGGACCGACAAGGTCGCACCGCAAGTGCCGGCTGAGAACACGGAGTTCCAGTCGACCCAGTTCACCTCGGGCAAGGCCGCGATGATGATCGACGGGCCCTGGTCCGTGCTCAGTACGAAGAGCCAGTCCAAGTTCGATCTCGGCATCGCGCCGATACCGGCCGGGCCGGGTGGCTCGAAGACCTTCACGGCCGGTTCGGGCTTCGGCATCTCCCGGTCGTGCAAGACGCCGGACGCCGCGTTCCAGGCGATCGCGTCGATGACCGCGGACCAGCCGCTCAAGGAACTCGCCACCGCCGGGCGGGCGTATCCGTCGCGGCCGAAGGTGCACGACGCCTGGTACCAGGCGGCCGACATCCAGGGCGCCCGCGAGACGCTCGACTTCGCTTCCGCGAACTCGATTCCGCTGGTCACCACCAAGAACTGGGTCAAGGCGTCCGACCTGCTCAACCGATTCGGCGTACAGGCCCTGAATGGCGAGCAGACGGCCGAACAGGTGCTGAAAACCGTGCAGGACCAGGCCGGCTGATGGCGGCAGCACTCGGACGAGCCGAGGCGCGAAGAGCGTGGGTGTTCGTCGGGCCGAGCCTGGCCGGGCTGGCGATCTTCACCCTGTTCCCGACCGCGATGGCCTTGGGAATCAGCCTGTTCGACTGGCCGGTGTTCGGCGAACGGACGTTCCGCGGGTTGGGCAATTACGCCGAGCTGCTGAACGATCCGATCTTTCGCCGGGTCATTCTCAACACCTGCTTGTTCGTGGTGCTGTACGTGCCGCTGAACGTCGTCATCTCGCTGGGGCTGGCCGTCTGGCTCGGCCCGCACATCATGGGTCGCCAGGCCTTCCGGGTGCTGTTCTTCATCCCGGTGATGACGCCGATGGTCGCGAACGCGATGGTCTGGCGGCTGCTGTTCCAGCCCGGTGGCCTGCTGGACACGAGTTCGCAGAGCCTGTTCGGGGTGCACGCGCCGAACTTCCTCGGCTCGACCGCGTGGGCGATGCCGGCCATCGTGGCGATGTCGGTCTGGCAGGGGTTCGGGTACAACTTCCTGGTCTTCTCGGCCGCGCTCGACCAAGTGCCGCACTCGCAGCTGGAGTCCGCGCAGATCGATGGCGCAAGCACCTTCGCCCGGTTCCGGTACATCACCTTGCCGATGATCACGCCGTCGATCTTCTTCGCGACGACGATGACGCTGATCACGTCGTTCCAGGTGTTCGCGCAGCCGTTCATCCTGACCCAAGGCGGGCCGGGCGTCGCCACTCAGACCCTGGTGATGTACATCTACGACCAGGGCTGGCAGTTCCTCAACATGGGACTGGCCTCGGCCGCCGGCTGGGTGCTCTTCGTCATCATCATGGGCATCACGGCGATCCAGTTCCTCGGCCAGAAGAAGTGGGTGCACTATGACGCCTAGGCGGATCGTCTCGCACGTATTGCTCGTCCTGGTGGCGCTGCTCTTCATGGGACCGCTCGTGTACGCCGTCGCGACCTCGCTCAAGCCGGCGGATGAGGTGTTCACGCCGAAGCCCGACCTGATCGGCTCGGAGGTGCGTTGGCAGAACTACGTGGACGCGTTCACCTTCGCACCGTTCGCGACGTACTTCCTGAACAGCCTGCTGGTCGCCGTGATCGGCACGCTGGTGGTCGTCGTCGCGTCGAGCCTGTCGGCGTACGCGTTCGCGCGGTTGCGGTTCAAGGGCCGCGAGAGCCTGTTCGTGGTGTTCCTGGGCACGCTGATGGTGCCGCAGGAAGTGCTGATCGTGCCGATGTACTGGTTGATGCAGGCCTTCGGCTGGGTGGACAGCTTCCGGGCGCTGATCCTGCCGTGGGCGTTCACCGCGTTCGGCACGTTCCTGCTGCGGCAGTTCTTCCTCACCGTCCCGGCCGAGCTGGAGGAGGCGGCGCGGGTCGACGGCTGCGGGCCTTTCGGTTCGTTCTTGCGCATCATGGTGCCGTTGGCGCGGCCGGCGATCGCCGTACTGACTGTCTTCACGTTCATCGGCTTCTGGGGCAGTTTCCTCTGGCCGTTGATCATCACCAACAGCGTCGATACCAAGGGCACGGTGCCGCTCGGACTAGCCCAGTTCATCGGCCAGCAGGGCACCCACTGGAACCTGATGATGGCGGCATCCGTACTGGCCATGTTGCCGACGGTGCTACTCGTCATCGCGCTGCAAAAGCACCTCGTCCGAGGACTGCTCGTAACCGGCCTCGGCGGCCGATAAGGAGGAAATGCGTGAGCTTCACCGACTGGCGATTCGGTCTCTTCGTGCACTTCGGGTTGTACGCACTACCCGCGCGGCACGAATGGGTCAAGAACCGCGAACGCCTGACCGATGAGGAGTACCAGGTCTACTTCGACCATTTCGACCCGGACCTGTACGACCCGGTCGCCTGGGCCCGGACGGCTCGCGCGGCCGGGATGAAGTACGCCGTACTCACGACGAAGCACCACGATGGCTTCTGCCTGTGGGACTCGGAGGTATCGGACTACACGGTCGCGAAAACGCCGTACGGCAAGGATCTGGTCGGGCCGTTCGTCGACGCCTGCCGGGCCGAGGGGCTTGGGATCGGGTTCTACCACTCGCTGATCGACTGGCATCACCCGTCGTTCCCGTACGACCTGAACCATCCGCAGCGGGACGAGCCGGAGTGGCCGGAGCGGGACATCACGGCGTACACCGACTACCTGCACGCGCAGGTGCGCGAGCTGCTCACGCGGTACGGGCAGATCGACATCATGTGGTTCGACTTCTCCTACCCCGGGCGCGACTTCGAGGACGGGCGGCCCGGGTTCGGTAAGGGCAAGGACGACTGGCGTTCCGAGGAACTGATGGCCATGGTGCGGGAGCTCCAGCCGGACATCCTGATCAACGACCGGCTGGACATCCCGGGCGACTTCACCACGCCCGAGCAGTACCAGCCGGCCGGGCCGATGACGCGTGACGGCGTACCGGTGGTGTGGGAGGCGTGCCAGACCCTCAACGGGAGCTGGGGTTACGACCGGGACAACTTGAACTGGAAGTCACCGGATCTGCTGGTGCGCATGCTGATCGACTCGGTTTCCAAGGGCGGCAACCTGTTGCTGAACGTCGGACCGACCGGGCGAGGCGAGTTCGACCCGCGCGCGGTCGGCACGCTGGACCAGATCGGCGCGTGGTTCCGGCAGCACGAGCGGTCGGTGCGCGGCTGTGGCCCGAGCGAATTCACGCCGCCGCCGGACTGCCGCTACACGCAGCGCGGGGACCGCCTTTATCTGCACCTATTCGCGTGGCCGATGCAGCACGTGCACCTGCCTGGCATGGCCGGCAAGGTCCGGTACGCGCAACTCCTGCACGACGCGTCCGAGATCAAGTGCACGGTGGCGGATCCGAATCAGGCGGCGCAGAACACGACCATGGGAGGCCAGCCCGCCGGGACGCTCACGCTCCACTTGCCGATCCAGCGCCCGGACGTCGCCGTACCGGTGATCGAGCTGTTCCTGGACTAGCTCGTGGGCTCGATCAGGGTGGGGCGGCCGGGCTGCTCGCCGCCGCGGGCTTCGAGGTAGGAGTCCTTCGGGACCATCACCTTGCGCTTGAAGACGCAGACGAGAGTGCCGTCCTGCTTGTAGCCCTTGGTCTCGACGTAGACGACGCCACGATCGTCCTTGGACTTGGACTCCCACTTGTCCAGGACGGTCGTCTCGCCGTAGATGGTGTCGCCGTGGAAGGTCGGCGCGACATGGCGCAACGACTCGATCTCCAGGTTGGCGATCGCCTTGCCGCTCACATCGGGCACGGACATCCCGAGCAGCAGCGAGTAGATGTAGTTGCCGACCACCACGTTCTGCTTGAACTGGGTGGTCTGCTCGGCGTAGTTCGAGTCGAGGTGCAGCGGGTGGTGGTTCATCGTGAGCAGGCAGAACAGGTGGTCGTCGTACTCGGTGACCGTCTTGCCGGGCCAGTGCTTGTAGACGGCGCCGACCTCGAACTCCTCGTAGCTACGTCCGAACTGCATGCGTCCTCCTGGTCCGTTACCGCTGGGTAGACCATGCTGCCGGAGCGGGCCCGATAGCGGAGTGGGGCCGCTCACCCCTGCGGTGTTGCCTTGGTCACTGGCCCTGCGCTTGGCCCGGCTGTCCCTGCGCCTGGCCCGGCTGGCCCTGGGGCTGCTGGAGATCGGGCAGGCGGGGCGAGACCTCACCCTTGAGGGCGAGTTTGGCCAGGTGGTTGCGGGCCTCCTCGGCGAACCGGTGGTCGCACAGCACGTCGTACGTCGTGGCGACGACCGAGGTGCGGGAGGTGAAGTCGCGGCGGCCCCGGAGCTGGCCGTAGCCGATCGCGCCGAAGGTGGTGCCGAACAGCGCGCCCAGGAACAAGCCGGTGACGAGGGCGGCGAGTGCGCTGGAGCCGGCCGGAGCGAAGATCGCGAGCAAACAACCGACGAACAGACCGAACCAGGCACCACTGGCCGCACCGGCACTGAGCGCCTTGCCCCAGGTCAGCCGGCCGGTGATCTTCTCCACCTGGCGCAGGTTGTTGCCGACGATGGTGGTGTGCTCGACCGGGAACTTCTCGTCGGACAAGTAGTCGACCGCTCGCTGCGCCTCCAGGTACGTGTCGTACGTGCCGATCGTGAATCCGCTCGGCCTGGGGTCCATCCCGGGCATGCCCTGCGTGGTCATCGTCGTTCCTCTCATCAAGCTCTCTCCCCCATCATCCCCGACACGTGGTTACGACACGTTGTAGCCTCGCGCCTAGACATCGACGGAGGTGGGAGAGATGGACGCGACACGCCGGGTCGGACGTGTCTTCATGCGCCCATCCCGTCGCGGCAACGGCGTACCGGTGGACATCGTCGCCAACGGCAAGCTCGACGGCGCGCTGGTCGACTGGGCCTACTACCGCGAGGGCCATCGGGACAGCGGCGTCGGCTCGTACGTCGACGCGCTGACCCGGGCCCGGCGGGGCGACGGCTTCGTCTGGATCGGCCTCTTCCAGCCGAACGCGCACCAGCTGGCGGCCGTCGGCGCCGAGTTCGGCCTGCACAAACTGGCGCTCGAGGATGCCGCCGAGGCGCACCAACGCCCCAAACTCGAGTTGTACGGCGACCGTGGCGAGACGATCTTCGCCGTACTCAAAACCGTTCGGTATGTGCCGCATACGACGTTGACCGATACCTCCGAGGTGGTCGAGAGCGGCGAGGTGCTGGTCTTCTGCGGCCCCGGCTTCGTGGTCACCATCCGGCACGGCGATCACAGTGAGTTGAAGGGCCTGCGCCAGCAGCTCGAGGCCGATCCCGAGCGCCTCGGCTCCGGCCCCGGCGGCGTGCTGCACGCGATCGCCGACCATGTAGTCGACACGTATCTGGACGTGGCCGAGCGGGTCCAGGCCGATATCGACCTGATCGAGGCCGAGATGTTCTCCCCGCGCGGCTGGCGCAATATCGAGCGGGTTTACCAGCTCAAACGCGAGGTCCTCGAGCTCAAACGGGCGGTGGCACCGCTGACCGCGCCGATGCGGGTGCTGGCCTTCCGGCGGCACCCGCTGATCACGGACGAGACCCGGACCTATTTCCGCGATGTGGACGATCACCTGTTGCGGGTGAAGGAACAGGTCACCGCGTTCGACGAACTGCTCACGTCGATCCTGCAGGCCGGGCTGGCCCAGGTGCAGGTCGCGGAGAACGAGGACATGCGCCGGATCTCCGCCTGGGTTGCGATCCTGGCCGTTCCGACCATGATCGCGGGTGTCTACGGGATGAACTTCGAGAACATGCCGGAGACCCGTACGGAGTACGGATATTTCGTCGTCCTGGCCGTGATGGCGGTGGCTTGTGCAACGTTGTACGTGTTGTTCAAGCGGAACCGCTGGCTCTGAAAGTGGTCTAACCCGGCGCGGGTTCAGGTCATGGCAGGTACTTGCCACAACTTTCTGTTCTTGGCAACAGCGTGCCATGGCCAGCACTGCTAGGGCCGCTCTGGGCATCCGTGCTTGTGAATGCTCCCGGCGCTTTGCTTGAATGCCTTCATCATCGCGTTCGGTCAGCGGGTCTTCACGGTCAGCGACCGACCGGCATGGGGGCATGGCAAAGAGCCGGTAGCCGGGAGGAGAGCGTCGTGCTTCGCATTCACTTCACTCCTCGGGACCTCGCACGGACGACGGTCTCGACGAGTCCAGCACCACTATGGGAAATTCTGCTCAGCCTGCACATGCTGCAGCACCAGGACGGCCGGCTCGTCTTCGAGGACTGGCGTCGGCACGTGCGCGCCACGGTGGCGCCGGATCAGATGCGGCTGCTGCTGGAGCTCACTCCGGCGTGGGGATATTCGCCGGACTTTCTGACGCCGGCGGAGGCTCCGTCGGACTTCGAAACCGCGCTGGAGATGACGCTGTCGACGCCGCGGCAGACGGTGCGGAATCAGCTTGCGTTGCTTAGTAAGTACCGGCCGGTGTCGCCTTGGACGCGTGAGCTTGCCACTGGCGATCGCGTGGCGATGAACCGGCTGGGGCGGGCCTTGCGGACGTACCACGACGCGGCGATCGCGCCTTATTGGAAGTCGATCGGGACGCATGTGAGTGCCGATCACAGCCATCGGGGCGAGTCGTTGGCGCGGCATGGGGTGGATCAGCTGCTGTCCACGCTGCATCCGCGCGTGCGCTGGGCACCGCCTGTGTTGCAGGTGCTCGATATGAACGACCGGGATCTTTATTTGGATGGGCGAGGCATCGAGCTGCAGCCGTCGGCCTTCTGCTGGCGGGCACCCACGAAGCTGCAGGACCCTGAGCTACGGCCGATCTTGGTCTACCCGATCCAGCACGCTCCCGGCATCCTGCGCCCTTCTGGCATCGAGACGACCAGTGGCTCGGATGCTCTCGGATCGCTCCTCGGCTCGACACGTGCGGCTGCTCTTGAAGCTGCCGTTTCGGGTTGTACGACGACCGAACTGGCCCGCCGCTGCAAAATCTCCCCCGCCGCCGCATCCCACCAGGCAACCGTCCTCCGCGAAGCCGGCCTCATCACCACCCGCCGCGCAGGCGCCTCCGTCCTCCACGAAGTAACCCAACTAGGCATCTGGCTCCTCTCCGGCCACGGCTCCGGCACCCCCCGAACCCTCCCCCCACCCCAACGCCTAACCGGCTAACCCCCAGGGGCCACCAAACGGACGGATCATGAGGCGGGTGCCGCCACGGCGCCGGCCAGCAAGGGCGGATCATGATGAGGGTGGAGCCACTGCACGGCGGCGATTGGGCGCATCTTGTGCCCCCTAGTGTCGTGTGGTTGGGCTCGTCATCTGACGCGATGTCTTTGGATGGTTGGGGGTACAAGATGCGCCGAATCGCCGCAATACAGGACCATTTCTGATCGGCAGTCTTCGAAGATCCGGATGCTGATGTTGCGACGATTGGGCGCATCTCGCGCCCCATCCGTTCAAAGCCTTCCTATAAGTCACGCCCACCCTGCTGGGAGTAGGGCGCGAGATGCGCCCAATCGTCGCCGGTCCAGTGACACCACCTTCACCGGTTGGTCGCCCTTTGGTGGCTGGAGTGGTGGTGGGGGTCAGAGTTTGTAGTCTTCTAGGAGGCGGCGGCCTATGATCATGCGTTGGATGTCGGCGGTGCCTTCGCCGATGAGGAGCATGGGGGCTTCTCGGTAGAGGCGTTCGATTTCGTACTCCTTGGAGAAGCCGTAGCCGCCGTGGATTCGGAATGAGTCCTCGACCACTTGGCTGCAGTATTCGCTGGCCAAGTACTTGGCCACGCCGGCTTCGAAGTCGTTGCGGAGGCCGGAGTCCTTCTTGCGGGCGGCCTTCACCATCAGCTCGTGGGCCGCCTCGACCTTTACTGCCATGTCTGCCAGGCGGAACAGGACGGCCTGGTGTTCGGCGATCTTCTTGCCGAAGGTTTCGCGTTGCTGGGCATACGAAATGCCGAGTTCGAAAGCCCGCCGAGCAACACCGCAACCGCGAGCGGCCACGTTCACGCGCCCGACCTCGACGCCGTCCATCATCTGGTAGAAGCCCTTACCCGGCACCCCACCAAGAATCTGCTCAGCCTCGATCTCGAAGCCGTCGAAGATCAGCTCGGTGGTATCAACCCCCTTGTAGCCCATCTTCTCGATCTTCCCCGGCACCGTGAGCCCCGGACGGACCTCACCAAACCCAGGCTCCTTCTCCACCAAGAACGTCGTCATGTTCTTGTAGACCGACTCCGCGCCCTCATCGGTCTTCACCAACACGGCCACGAGGTTCGCCGACCCACCATTGGTCAGCCACATCTTCTGCCCGTTGACGACATACCCCTCGCCCGACCGGACAGCCTTCGTCTTGATCGCCGCAACATCCGACCCACACCCCGGCTCGGACATCGAGAACGCGCCACGCACATCACCAGTCGCCATGCGCGGCAAGTACTTCTGCTTCTGCTCATCAGTCCCGTGCTGCAACAGCATGTACGCCACGATGAAATGCGTGTTGATGATCCCGGAGACGCTCATCCACCCACGCGCGATCTCCTCGACGCAGAGGGCATACGTCAGCAGGGATTCACCCAGTCCGCCGTACTCCTCCGGAATCATCAGGCCGAACAGCCCGAGCTCCTTGAGGCCCTCGACGATCTCGGTCGGGTACTCGTCCTTGTGTTCCAGCTCGGTCGCGACCGGCATGATCTCGGACTCGACGAAGGCCCGGACCGTCTTCAGGATCTCCTCCTGGATATCGGTCAGCCCCTCGGTTTGCTGCAACCTGCTCATCGCTGCTCGCCTTCTCGTCGCGTCGTACCGCTAGAACCCTTACTGCCGAGTATCGCGGTCCAGCATGGCCGGTGGTCTACCCAACGCGCAGTGACCGGCACCACCCGGCCGAAGTGGCGTGCCCGACAAACGGCCTCAACTCTGGCAACATGCCGACATGGCAGCTCCAGGAATCCCGCTCTGGCAACGGGCCATGCGCGCGGTCTGGGTGTTCTTGACCGGATTCGCCGTGTTCCTCATGATCGTGTCGATCGGGGAGTACGACCAGCCGCGGTGGTGGTGGATCGGGCCGCTGCTGCTCTTGGCCGCCTTCGCGGGGATGCTGTGGTGGTCGCGCGGCCAGTTCCGCGGTGCGTCCAAGGACCATCCGATCGTCGGCCGTGATCGTCGCGGCCTGGCGTTCGCCATCACCTGGCTGGTGATCCTGGCGGAGTTGCTGATCCAGCGTGCGACTCATGGCGCCAACTGGCTGCTACTTGGGGCGATCGCGATCGGGCTGCTCTTCACGATCGGAGCCATCGCCGAAGCCGCCGCGGTCGTACCTCGCGATGAAAAGGGCAACCAGGCCCCCGACGGACCCGCCGAGGACCTGACCGCCCCCTAACTAGGCCGGCGGCTGCCAGACGTTCGTACGGGCCATCCCCGCCGCGCGACCCTTGGCCGAGACCACCAGGGCCATCTTGCGCGAGGCCTCGTCGATCATCTCGTCGCCCAGCATCACCGCACCGCGCGCGCCACCGGCGGCCGAGGTGAAGTGGTCGTACGCGTCGAGGATGTTCTCCGCGTGGTCGTAGTCGTCCTGCCGGGGCGAGTAGACCTCGTTCGCGGCGGCGATCTGGTCCGGGTGCAGCACCCACTTGCCGTCGAAACCGAGGGCCGCGGACCGCCCTGCCACCCGGCGGAAGCCCTCGAGCTCCTTGATCTGCAGGTACGGGCCGTCGATCGCCTGCTTACCGTGCGCCCGCGCCGCCATCAGGATCTGCATCAGGATGTAGTGGTAGGCGTCGCCCACGTCGTACCCCGGGGGCTGCTCGCCGACGACCAGGGACTTCATGTTGATACTGGCCATGAAGTCGGCCGGGCCGAAGATGATCGTCTCGACCCGGGGCGAGGCCTGCGCGATGGCGTTGACGTTGGTGAGGCCGAGCGCGTTCTCGATCTGGGCCTCGATGCCGATCCGGCCGACCTCGAGACCGTGCACGCGCTCGATCTGGGTGAGCAGCAGGTCGAGGGCGACCACCTGCTCGGCGGTCTGCACCTTCGGCAGCATGATGCAGTCGAGGTTCGCGCCGGCGCCGGAGACGATCTCGATCACGTCGGCGTAGGTCCACTCGGTGGTCCAGTCGTTCACCCGCACGACCCGGATCTTCGAACCCCAGCCGCCTTCGTTCAGCGCGGCGACGATGTTCTTGCGCGCGTCCACCTTGGCGATCGGCGCGACCGAGTCCTCCAGGTCGAGGAACACCTGGTCGGCGTCCAGCCCCTTGGCCTTCTCCAGGAAGCGCGGGTTCGATCCGGGTGTGGCCAGGCAGGAACGCCTGGACCGCAACGCCTTACCGGCCGGAATCTGCTCAGCCATCGCCGTACCTTCCATCGTCGCGATCTGTCTCTGTCCGGCAGCGTACGGCGAAAGACCCCGCCTCGACCCGGTGACATCCCTCACCCGAGGCCTGGGATGTGGCCGGGGTCACGCCCGGGGATGGCAGGGGTGTTACCGGATGGGGTGGCGGCCGCGCGGGCGAGACGCTCGACGGGTCCGAGTCGCCCTGCCCTCGAGGAGTACTGCCATGGATACCCGTGTGCCCAGCGAGTCGCCCAGTGCCGCGCCCACCACAGTGGATGCCGCCCATCTCGCACCACCGGGAAGGGTCGCGTCGTTCATCGCCGGCCGCCGGACCAAGTGGCTCGTACTGGTCGCCTGGATCGTCGCAATAGTTGCCCTAGGCCCCCTTGCGGGCAAGATGGGCGAGGTCGAGAAGAACGACGCGGCGGCCTGGTTGCCGGCCAGCGCCGAGTCGACCGCCGCGACGGAGTTGCTGGCCCGGTTCGAGGGTTCCGACCTGGTCCCGGCCGTCATCGTCTATCAGCGCGAGTCGGGTCTGACCGCCGCCGACAAGGCCGTCATCGAGCAGAACCGCCAGGAGGTCACGCCGATGGCGGTCGGCGCGATGCCGCCGGCGATCCCGTCCGAGGACGGCAAGGCGATGCTGCTGACCGTGCCGTTGAGCGACGAGCACGCGCTCGACCAGGTGAAGGAGCTGCAGAAGCTGACCGACCGCGCGCCACCTGGTCTCGAGGCGAAGGTCTCCGGTCCGGCCGGTGGTATGGAGGCCTTTGTCAGCTCGTTCGAAGGCACGGACACCACGTTGTTCGCGGCCGCCGCGATCGTGGTCGCGATCCTGCTGTTGCTGATCTACCGCAGTCCCGTGCTCTGGATGTTGCCGCTGATCTCGGCCGCGATCGCCACCGTCACGGCGATGTCGGTCGTCTATCTGCTGGCCGACAACGCCGGCCTGACGGTCAACGGGCAGACCGCGGGAATCCTTCCAGTATTGGTCTTCGGGGCCGGCACGGACTACGCATTGTTGCTCTTGGCCCGTTACCGGGAAGAGCTGCACATACACGAGGATCGGCATCACGCGATGGCCGTCGCCTTGCACCGCAGTGGTCCCGCGATCATCGCGTCGTCCGCGACCGTTGCCCTGGGCATGCTCTGCCTGCTGATCGCCGACCTGTCCTCGAACGCCGGTCTCGGCCCGGTCGCTGCCGTCGGCGTGGTCTGCGCCCTCCTCGCCATCACGACCCTGCTGCCGGCACTGATGGTCGTCTTCGGCCGCTGGGTCTTCTGGCCGAAGCGCCCGCACCCGCACACCGAGGTCAACGAGACCCGCACTGCCTGGGGTGCCGTCGGCCGTCGTGCGGCCCGTCGTCCGCGTCTGGTCTGGGTCGGTACGGCGGCCGTGCTGGCGTCCTTCGGCGTAGCCGCGTTCACGGTGGACACGGGCCTCGGATTCGCCGACCAGTTCCGCAACACCCCTGACGCGGTCGTCGGCCAGCAGATGATGGAGAAGCACTTCCCGTCCGGCCAGGCGGCCCCGGCCGAGATCGTCGCGAACGCCTCGTCGGCATCAGCGGTGACCGCGGCCGCAACGGCTACCGACGGCGTCGGCCAGGTCGCGCCGCCCGTGAAGTCGACGGATGGCCAGTTGGTGAAGATCTCCGCCGTACTGACCGAGTCCGATCCCGAGAAGACCGGGCCGATCGTGGAGCGTCTGCGCGCGGCCGTACACGCCGTACCCGGCGCGGACGCGAAGATCGGCGGCGAACCCGCCTCGGCGTACGACATCGCCACGGCCTCCGACCATGACCGGACCTGGGTGCCGCCGTTGGTGCTGGGTGTGATCGTCATCGTGCTGGTCCTGCTGCTGCGTTCCCTGGTCGCACCCTTGTTGCTGGTGGCAACCGTTGTGCTGTCGTTCGGCGCTGCCGTAGGTGCTTCGTGGCTGCTGTTCTCCGGGCCGATGGGATTCGCCGGGGTGGACGACTCGTGGATGTTGCTCGGGTTCGTACTGCTGGTGGCGCTCGGGGTCGACTACAACATCTTCCTGGCCCATCGAACCCGGGAGGAGGTCGCCAAACACGGTCATCGCGAGGGTGTGATCAACGGCTTGGCGGTCACGGGTGGGGTGATCACCAGCGCGGGCATCGTGCTCGCCGCGACGTTCCTGGCGTTGGCGGTGCTGCCGCTGGTGTCGATGACGGAGATGGGCATCCTGATCGCCCTCGGCGTACTGCTCGACACCTTCGTCGTACGGCCGTTGCTGGTGCCGATGCTGGCCATCGACGTCGGCGAGCGCTTCTGGTGGCCGACCCGTCCAGCCCTCCAGCCGGACGAGTCGCCTGCCGCGGCTGAGCCGGTTCGCGAGACTGCGGGGGTCTAGGCTGGCCGGGTGAGCGAGGTCGAGGCGGAGATCGCCGGGGTGATGAAGAAGGCCGGGCTGGTCTGGTTGTCCTGGGACGGACGTCGGCCGGCGCCGGCCTGGTTCGCCACGGTTAACGGCACGTACGTCGTACTCGCTGATGGCTCAGACGCCTCAGAGGCCTCTGACGGGGATGAGGGCTCGGACGGGGATGAGCAGCCGCTGCCGGGGTTGGCGGCTGCCGGATCCGCTGAGGTCGTCGTACCGGCCAAGCCCGCCACTAGCCGCCTCGCCAGCTGGAAGGCGTCAGTACGGCGCCTGGAGCCCGGGTCGGACGAGTGGATCGCTGCCGCACAGGTGTTGCGTACGGAACGTCTGAACGCCTCAGACCTCGACAACCAGCTCGAACGCTGGAAGGCCTCGGCGGATCTCCTGGTGCTTGAACCGACTGGAGAGATCACCGAGGCCGTCGGGCGGTACGACGAACAGGAGCGGGCGGAGACGCCTCCCGGGAGTTCGGCGACCACCAAGGGCAAGAGGCCGTTCACGCTGCACCGACGGTCTAAGCGCCGTCCCAAACTTTCTTAGCGTTCTAGGCAACATTCTCGGTAGGGGCTCCGTATTCACGGTCGTCAACTGATCTACCGAGGGTGAGGCCTGCCGATGCTGGGAAGTGGCAAGAGGGACCGGGAGTTCTCCGAGTACGTGCAGATACGCAGGTCACGTCTGGTGGGGACGGCCTACCTACTGTGCGGAGACCGGCACGCCGCGGAGGACCTGGTGCAGACCGCTCTTGCCAAGCTCTACGTGGCTTGGCCGCGAATCCGGCGTAGTGGCAATGAGGACGCCTACGTACGCCGCATTCTGGTGAACGCGAGCATCGACGCCCACCGCCGGCCGTGGCGGCGGGAGGAGCGACCCGCCGCGGAACTACCGGACACTCCGGCGGAATCCCCCTTCGGCAGCGAAGACCGGGACGAGCTTGTTCAGGCACTGGCCACCCTCGGTCCCCGGCAGCGCAGGATTCTCGTTCTGCGGTACTGGCTTGGGCTGACCATCGAGGAGGTCGCTGCTGACCTGCAGATCAGCAGCGGCACGGTGAAGAGCCAATCCTCCAAGGCACTCGACAACCTCCGGCGTCAGTTGACCGACACCCGAATCGAAGAACTGGCGGAGGAATCAGCATGAACGAACAAGATCTGCAGGACCGGATGGCCGGCAGCACGGCTTGGACCGAGCTCACCAGCCTCGACGCGGCCGGTGACATCCAACGCGGTCGCTCCCGGCTTCGGCGACGTCGGCTCGGCGTCGGGCTCACCGCGATGTCGGCGGTCGCTATGGCGGCGATCGGAGTCAACACCATCGTCGGCCAGCTCGGTGATGATGCGGGGGCCGCAGGCTCCCCACTCACGTCCGGAGCGACTGCCACGCCAGAGGAGCTGTCGGCCGCCCACGGCGCGGCGGTACGCGAGCATGTCGACCCGCAGCACAAGTACAGCTCGACACGTCTTGGCGCCAGTGAGAACGACCCCAATGTTGCCGGCAAACCGCTGGTCGGGATCACGACCCTCGGGCCCTGGAAGCAAGGCGGTGGTACCGGAAGCCTGCAGATCGAGGTGACCAAGACCAAGGGGCTGAACGTCTACTGCGCCCCAGAGGCTAAAGCACCGAGCATCCTCAAGTTCGGCTGCACCTGGAAGACACTGTCCGACGGTACGAAGGTCCAGGTCGGCGAGACGACAGAGGACACCGTCTACAACGGTGTTTCGTACAAGAACGTCCAGAGTCGGGTCGCCTACTACGTTCGTCCTGACGGCCAGACGGTCACCGTCGCGGTTTTCGCCACGGGGAGCAACGCCGCGGGTGAGAAGCTCACCCGTCCGCCCCTGACCAAGCCTGACGTCACCGAAGCCCAGCTGATCGCCGCCGCCACCGACCCGGCGATGACCCTCGACTGAGGTCCCGTCGGCACTGGCCGGTCCACCGCCGCACGGGCGCGTGGGCCGGTCCGGTTCGGCGTGAGGGGTTAGCCTTCGCTTATGAGCGGAGCCCCGTCGCGCGTCTATGTCGCCCGGCTGGCCGGTCTTCCCGTTTACGACCCGAACGGGGACCAGGTCGGCAAGGTTCGCGACGTCGTCGTCATGCTCCGGCACGACACGCAGCCGCCGCGAGTGCTCGGCCTGGTGCTGGAGGTGTACACCACGACCCGGCGGCGGATCTTCCTGCCGATGACGCGGGTCACCTCGGTCGACGCCGGGCATGTGACCACCACCGGCCTGGTCAACATGCGCCGCTTCGAGCAGCGGCCGACCGAGGTGCTGGTCCTCGGCGAACTGCTCGACAAGACCGTCACCATTCGCGAGACCGGTACGTCGGCCGTGGTGTTCGACGCCGCGATGGAGCAGTGGCGGACCAGGGATTGGGTGTTGTCCAAGGTCGCCGTCACCGAGAGCGCGAAGCGGTTCCGCCGCCGCGGCCAGACGCACGTGCTGGACTGGTCGGAGGTGACCGGGTTCGCGGTGATCGAGGAGGGCCAGGGCGCGACGCATCTGCTCGCCGCGTTCGAGACGATGAAGCCGGCCGACCTCGCCGCCGTACTGCACGAGCTGTCGTCCAAGCGGCGCAGCGAGATCGCGGGCGCCCTGGACGACGGGCGGCTGGCCGACGTACTGGAAGAGCTGCCTGAGGACGACCAGGTCGAGATCCTCGCGAGCCTGGACACCGAGCGCGCCGCCGACGTGCTCGAGGAGATGTCCCCGGATGACGCGGCCGACCTGATCGCGGAGCTGCCTAGCGATACGGCCGAGCGCCTGCTGACGTTGATGGAGCCCGACGAGGCCGAAGACGTACGACGTTTGCTGACGTACTCGGAACGGACCGCGGGTGGTCTGATGACGTCCGAGCCGGTCATCCTCGCCGCCGACGCCACCGTGGCGGACGCCCTCGCGCATGTACGGAACGCGGATCTCAGTCCGGCACTCGCCGCCATGATCTACGTCTGCCGTCCACCGCTGGAGACGCCGACCGGCCGGTTCATCGGCGTCGGGCACATCCAGCGCCTGCTGCGCGAACCGCCGTCCGCCCTGGTCTCGGGCGTGCTCGACACCGATCTCGACGGCTTGCGCGCGGATGACAGCCTGCAGGCGGTGAGCAAGTACCTCGCGACGTACAACCTGGTGGCGGCGCCGGTGGTCGACGAGGAGGGACGGTTGCTGGGGGCGGTGACCGTCGACGACGTACTGGACCATCTGCTCCCTGAGGACTGGCGGGAGCAGTCGCTGGGCGAGGAGGGGGCGCGATGATGGCGCGTGACGAGCGGAATACCGATGAGCAGCGGGATCGCCGGCTGACCCGTGCGGCCGACCGGCTCGACATTCCGCGCGAGCTACGCCGCACGCTGGTCCGGCGCCGGGCGTACGACGCGGACGCGTTCGGCCGGTTGTCCGAGCGGATCGCGCGATTCCTGGGCACGGGCCAGTTCCTGGTCTACATGACCGCGACGGTCCTCTTCTGGGTCACCTGGAACATCGTCGGGCCGGAGAGCCTGCGCTTCGACGAGTATCCGTTCATCTTCCTGACGCTGGCGCTCAGCCTGCAAGCGTCGTACGCCGCACCCCTGATCCTCCTCGCGCAGAACCGGCAAGAGGCTCGCGACCGGGTCCAGTACGAACGCGATCGCGACGTGGACGCCCGCACCCGCGCCGACATGGAATTCCTGGCCCGCGAGGTCGCCGCGCTGCGCATGTCCGTCGGCGAGGTCGCCACCCGCGACTTCCTGCGCTCCGAACTCAAAACCCTGCTCCACGACCTGGAAGCCCCGACCGACGGAAAGCGACCGGAGTACAAGAAGTGACTCTCAGGCTGGGACAACGGACGTTCGCCCCGGAGCAGTTCGCGTTGATGGCGATCGTGAACCGCACGCCCGATTCGTTCTACGACCGTGGGGCGACCTTCGCCGACAACGCCGCGCTCGAGGCCGTCGATCGCGCTGTTGCCGATGGCGCCGACCTGATCGATATCGGCGGGGTCAAGGCGGGATACGGCGAGCCGGTCAGCGAGGAGGAGGAGATCCGCCGGACGGTGGACTTCGTCGCGGCCGTGCGCGAGCGGCATCCCGACCTGGTGATCTCGGTCGACACCTGGCGAGCCGGGGTGGCCCGCCGGGTCTGCGCTGCCGGCGCGGACCTGCTCAACGACACCTGGTCCGGCGCCGATCCCGAGCTCGCCGAGGCGGCCGCTGAGTACGGCGCGGGCCTCGTCTGCAGTCACACGGGTGGTGCCGTGCCGCGGACGGATCCACATCGCGTCGCGTATGCGGACGTCGTCGCGGATGTGGTCGAGACCGTCAGCCGTCTGGCCGAGCGAGCCGTCGCCCTGGGCGTTCGGCGCGATGGCATCGTGATCGATCCGACCCACGACTTCGGCAAGAACAGCCTGCACTCGCTCGAGCTGACCCGCCGGCTGGACGAGTTGGTGGAGACGGGCTGGCCGGTGCTGGTCGCCGTCTCGAACAAGGACTTCATCGGCGAAACGCTGGACCGGCCGCCGTCGCAACGTGCCGTCGGCACCCTGACGGCGTTGACGGTTTCGGCTTGGCTCGGCGCCCGCGTGTTCCGGGTGCACGACGTGGCCGCGGCCCGGCAGACCCTCGATATGGTCGCCGTACTGCGTGGAAGCGCCCAGCCGGCCGGGATCCGCCGGGGGTTGGTGTGACGCTCACCCGCTGGCACGTCGGTCCGTGGACCGCCCGCGGCACCGCGCCGGGCGAACCGCTCCAGCCCGGTCGACGCCGTACGCCCGACGAGCTGAACTTCGACATCGTCGGCCTCGCCCGCATCCTCGGCCGTCGCCTGTCCGGGCCGGAGGAGCTGCAGGTGCGGCTCTGGCAGAACGAGTTGCGGCCGACCCACACCCGGTTGTGCGGCGTGCATACGCTCGCCGATCCCGCGAATGCCGAGTTGCTGGCGGCGACGGCCGAGAAGGCGTTCGAGTGGCTCCAGGCGCAGGCGCCCGAGGGCTACCGGTTCGTGCGAACTGACGCGGTGTATCTCGAAGGCGGGCCCGCGCTGGTGGTGTGGGAGGCGCCGGACGGTTGGGTTGTCGGCGATGCCGCCTGCCGCTGGGCCGGGCCGTTCGAAACCGAGGCCGAAGCCTCTCAAGCCTTGCCTGAGGTTCAGGTCCAGCGCGCGACGAAATAGGCCACGCCGTACGGCGCCGCGGAGTAGTCGAGGTGCGCGTTCCAGTCGCGCCCCTCGGCGGCTCCGGCCAGGACCTGCCACGGCGCCCGCCCAGCCGCCTGGACCTCGGCGGCGATGAACGGGTCGAGCGCGACCAGTACGGCGGTATCGGCCGTCGCGAGCGCCGCGGCGACCACGTCGTCGAACGCGACCGCGCGTGGATGCAGATGCGCGGGAGCATGCTCACTCTGCCGAGCCGAGCCGTCGCCCATCACCAGCAGGCCGATCCGGCGTGGGTCCGCCGCCAGCTCCCGGCCGAGGGCCAGGCAGTCCGCCGGGGCCGCGTCGCCGGCGACGGTCAGACCCGACCACGCGGAAACGCCTGCCTCGCGCAGCAGCCAGGCGCCGATGAGTAGCGAGAGGGGCGCGTTGGGCTCGATGCCGAGTTCGACCTCGCGCGCGCCGTACGCGCTCATATCGGTCTGGCCCGGGCCGAACTCCGCGCCGGTGGCCGGGCCGGAGCCGATCATCAGTACGACGTCCAGGTTGGCCAGGCTCTTGACCGCCCCGATCGCGGCCATCCGAAGGTCAGCGGTCTCGTGAGCCGCGCCGGCCGCGACCTGCGGCACCAGGATCGGGGGATGCGGGCAGACCGTTACGGCGACGACAGGCACAGCGGTCACGGTACCGGGTGCCGACGAACGTCACATGGACCGTGGTGGGGTGAGTAGGAGACAGCGCGTAGCCTGGTGGACATGTCCCCCACTGTTGACCAGGTGACCGCGGCGCTCGGGAATGTGCTCGACCCCGAGATCAAGAAACCGATCACCGATCTAGGCATGGTCGAGTCCGTTGTCGTGCGGACCGATGGCGTTGTCGCGGTCAAAATCCTGCTGACCGTGTCCGGCTGTCCGATGAAGGACACGCTGCGCCGCGATACCACTGCCGCCGTCAACAAGGTCGAGGGCGTGACCGGGGTCGAGATCGAGCTCGGCGTGATGTCGGCCGAGCAGCGAGCGGCCCTGCAGACCCAGCTCCGCGGTGGCCACGCGGAGAAGGAGATCCCGTTCTCCCGGCCGGATTCGCTCACCAAGGTGTTCGCGATCGCCTCCGGCAAGGGTGGCGTCGGCAAGTCCTCGGTAACGGTGAACCTGGCCGTCGCGATGGCCCGCCGCGGCCTGTCCGTCGGTGTGCTGGACGCGGACATCTACGGTCACTCGATCCCCGCCATGTTCGGCGTCGCGGACGAGCGGCCCACTTCCGTCGAGGACATGATCATGCCGGTGCCCGCGCACGGCGTGAAGGTGATCTCGATCGGCATGCTGAAGCCGAAGCGTGAGCAGGTCGTCGCTTGGCGTGGCCCGATTCTGGACCGCGCGCTGGTGCAGATGCTCGCGGACGTCTACTGGGGCGACCTGGACGTGCTGCTGCTCGACCTGCCGCCGGGCACCGGAGACATCGCGATCTCGGTCGGCCAGCGGCTGACCAGCGCCGAGGTGATCGTCGTGACCACGCCGCAGGAGGCCGCCGCCGAGGTGGCCGAGCGCGCCGGCACGATGGCGCAGATGGTGCACCAGCGGGTCGCCGGTGTGATCGAGAACATGTCGTTCCTGCCCTGCCCGCACTGTGGCCCCGAGCACCGGATCGAGATCTTCGGCTCCGGCGGTGGCGCCCGGGTCGCGGAGACCCTGTCGACGCGCCTCGGTTACCCGATCCCGCTGCTGGGTCAGGTCCCGCTGGACGAGCGCCTCCGCAGTGGCGGCGACAACGGCCAGCCGCTGGCGATGGCCGATCCCGAGACCCCGGCCGCGATGGAGCTCGCGCAGATCGCGGACCGCCTCGGCGGCAAACCCCGCGGCCTGCTCGGCCGCCAGCTTGGCCTCTCCCCCGCCGGCCGCTAATCGGTTTGCCCGGCGGGTCAGGCCGGGCGAGACTCTGCGGGTGGAATTTCCTGCGGACGTACCGGTTCTGACCGATGGTGTAGTCACTCTGCGAGCGCCTCGGGCCGACGACGCCGCCGGGCTCGTTGCCCAGTGCAATGACCCCGAGAGCGTGCGCTGGACCAGCGTGCCTCTGTCGTACGGCGAGCAGCAGGCGCTGGAGCGGCTCACCAAGGGGGTTCCGGCCGCCTGGCAGACCGAGACCGCGTTCATCTTCGCCGTCGAGTACGACGGCCGCTTCGCCGGTTCGGTCGAACTCCGGCCAGAGGGTGGCAACACCGCCGAGCTCGCGTACGGGCTCGACGGCTGGGCCCGGGGTGCCGGTGTCGCCCAGCGCGCGGTCGCGCTGCTGCTGGAGTGGGGATTCACCAGTCGGGGCTTCGCCGTCGTGCAGTGGCGGGCGCACGTCGGCAACTGGGGCTCGCGGCGAGTGGCCTGGGCGACGGGTTTCCAGTTCGGCGCGACAATTCCGAACCTGCTCGTGCAGCGAGGGGTGCGGAAGGACGCCTGGACCGGGTGGCTCGGCCGGGATGACGCTCGCGAGCCGCAGACGCCCTGGTTCGACGTACCGGTGCTGGAGTCTTCCGCCGTACGGCTGCGGGAGTGGCGTGAGGACGAACTGCCCCGGATGAGCGAGGCCCGGACGAACGACGCGACCAAGCACTTCCTGCCGTTCATCCGGCAGCCCTTCGACGCGGGCGCGGCTCGTTGGCTGCTCGGCCACGTCCGGTTGCAGGCCGCGCAGGGATTGCGGTTCAACTGGTGCGTGGCCGATCCGGCGACGGATGTTGCCCTGGGCAACGTCACGCTGTTCCGCCTATCCGAGGCGGCGCCACCTGCCGAGGGCACCTTCGTGGGCGAGGGCGAGCTCGGCTACTGGGGTCATCCCGAAGGAGCGGGCCGCGGGCTGATGTCCGCCGCCATCCGACGGATCGCCGAGTGGTACTTCACGTCGGCCCAGGCGGGCGGTTTCGGCGGTCGCAGGCTGGTCATCGCGACCGCCGCGACGAACAAGGCCGCCCGGCGGGTTGCCGAGTCGGCCGGGTTCGAGCTGGCCGGCACCGAGCGGGCGGCTTTCCCGTTGGGCGACGGCACGATCGACGACAAGGTCGTCTACGACCGGATCAAGTAGCTTCCGAGTCGTACGGCGCGGGCTGGCCGGCGGGCAGCCGCGGCCGGCCGTTCATCATGTCGACGGACGACGCGACGGGCTTGTCCAGCGCGTCGTTGTCGTCATCGTCGATACCTTCGAGCAGGTGCTTGCGGACGAAGCTGCGCGGGTTGAGATCGCGCACGTCCAGGTCCGCGAACTCGGGGCCGAGCTCGTTGCGCAGATCGTTCTGGGCGTTGCTGACCATCTGCCGCATCTGGCGCAGCAGGCGGCCGGCCGTCCGGGCGAACTCCGGTAGCCGGTCCGGGCCGAACACGAGAATGGCGACGACACCGATCACCATCATCTCGGGAACCCCGATGCCGAACATGTCCGCTCCTCACTCACTCCCGATCGGCCGCGCCGTGCGGGCGGACCGCAGCCAGGGTAGCCGCTGACAAAGGCCGAACGGGGGTCAGCCCGTCTGCTGGCCCAACTTGACCGAAACCTGCCTCGCCTGACCGTCTCGCTGGTAGCTCAATCGCACGTTCTCGCCGGGCTGGTGGGCACGGATGGCGACGATCAGGGCCTCCGCGCTGGTGACGCCCTGACCTTCGATCGCGGTGATGATGTCGCCCGCCCGCAGCCCGGCCCGTTGTGCGGGCGAACTGGCGCTCACGCCGGTGACCTTGGCACCGCCCTCGAACTGCATGTCGACGTTGGCCCCGATCACCGGGTACGACGCCTTGCCGGTCGCGATCAGCTGCTGCGCGGTCCGGCGGGCCTGGTCGATCGGAATGGCGAAGCCGAGACCGATATTGCCGCTGGTCCCGGCGGTGCTGCCGCGCACGGTGGCGATGGCCGAGTTCACGCCGATGACGCGGCCGGTCATATCGACCAGCGGGCCGCCGGAGTTGCCCGGGTTGATCGCGGCATCGGTCTGGAGGGCGTTGATGTACGAGATCTCGCCTTCGCCACCCGCGGTGACGGGCCGGTTCTTGGCGGAGACGATGCCGGCCGTGACCGTGCCGGCGAGGCCGAGCGGGGAACCGATGGCCAGCACGTCCTGACCGACCACGGCGTTGTCGGAGCGGCCGAACTGGACCGCCGGCGCGGACAGGCCGGTCACCTGCACGACGGCCAGGTCGTACGCCGGGGAGCGGCCGATGAGCCGCGCGGTCGCCGTCGTGCCCTTGTCCGTGACCACCTGGATCTTGCCGCCGGCCTGGGCCGCGGCGGAGACGACGTGGTTGTTGGTGAGGACGTGGCCCTCGCCGTCGATGACGAAGCCCGAACCGGTGGCGCCGTCCTCACCGCCCTGCACCTTGAGCTGAACGACGCTCGGCAACAGGCTGGCGGCCACGGCCGAGACGGAACCGGTGCGCAGCCTGGGGGCGGCGCCATTACCGATCGCGGGCGGCTCCACGGCCACGTTGTCGTCGAGCGCGACCACGGCGAGAGCGGCGGCGGCTCCGCCGATCAGGCCGACCAGGAGTGCGACGACGGCTGCCAGGGCGATGACCCGGCCGTTCTTCTTGCCGCTCGAAGGCGGCGGGCCGAACGGGATGGCCTGCTGCTGGTGCCATGGCTGGATCGGCTGGAGCGGCGGTGGCGGCGGGCCGTACATGCCTCGACGCTCCGTCGGCCACGCCTGTCCCTGGTAGACCGGCCTGAAGGTCGGATCCTGTGGCGGGCCTTGTGGTGGGCCCTGTTGCGCGCCCTGTTGCTGGGCGTGCAGGTAGGGCCTCGGCTCAGGGCGGTGCCGCAAATTCGGGTCGGGATTGGTGGGGATGGGCGTCGTCGGCTCCGAATCGTGCCAGCTCATCGGGCCCACCTCACGTCGTCGTCTCATCTGGTCGCGGGTCTGTCCAGCACCCGTTCTTTACGATTATCCCAGCTTTGACGACAGTGCACCCATCGGCGTGAGCCACAACGCCATCTTGGCCAGTCCCTTGCCCATCCGGTCGATGGCGCGAGGCTGTTCCGGCAGCTCGTGCGGGAAGGCCGCGACGACCTGATCCATCACGTCGAACGGGATATCGCCGACCAAGGTGTAGACGATGCCGCGCGACTCCCACACGGCGTACGACGGCATTCCGTAGCGGACGTAGACCGGAGCGCCATCGTGGGTCGTGGCGGCCGTGTAGCCCGTCAGCGCGGCCGGATCGAGGCCTCCGCGCTGCTCGAAGACCGACACGTTGAACAGGCCGTCGGAGTACGCGAACTGGATCGACCCGGCCGCCTCGTCGGTGTGCACGTCGTACAACCGCAGCGAGGCGGGCAGTTGGTCGGCGCAGTTCCAGCCTTCGTTGCGCAGCCGGCCCGCCTCGCCGGTGCCGAGCGGCGGCTCGTCGCCATCGGGCAGCATCGGCGGCAGGTGACTCATGAACTCCTGCTTGGGCCCGACATCCAGCGCGGTGAAGACGGTCGCGCGGACCACCTTCGAGCCGTCGACCGTGTAGAGCTGGCGCTGCAGCAGTAGGCCCGTCGCCTTGTCGATCCAGAAGCGTGCAGCCAGGGTCTGGTCGTCGCGCCGGGCCTCGACCAGCACGGCGGCCCGCCCGATCGTGCTCGCCTCACCCGCGAGGACCAGCTCGTACGTCGCTTTGAGCAACGACAGCGGTCCACCGTCGACCGTCGGCCCGAGGGCATGCCCGGTGCGCTGGATGAACGCCTTCACCCCGTCGGACTCGCCCGTCCCGAGCACGGTGATCTGCGAGCCCTGTTGCGCGGCATGCACCACGTCGAGCATCGCCGAACTCGCGCCCTGCGGCCCCCACGAGGTGACCTGCTGGGTGGCGTGGAAGGAGACCCGGTCCGGCGCGGAGGCGGCCCGCTCGAGCCACTTGATCGCGCTCGGCGAATCCGCCCGCTCGCTCGGCGGCAACTGCTCGGCCCGGGCCTGCGGCAAGGGCAGGCCGAACGAGAGCAGCGCCGTACTGACCAGAACGGCGACGCGGGACAGGTTCCTGGTGGAGGTGGCCATCACTACCGGCCGGAGGAAGCCGCCGGCTGGAGCAGTACCGACCCCTGATTCGCGAAGGCGGGACCGTTCAGCGAGGTGAGCAGAACGGCCGGGTCGCCGAAGGGATAACCGGTCATCGTGCTCGCGTAGTCCGCGGAGAAGCTGCTCACCGGCGGCTGCAGCAACGGCGGCTGCTGCTCGCGAGCGGGATCACCGATGACGAACGCCGTACCGAGCAGGGTTGCGACCGCGGCGGCCGAACCAGCGGCACCGAGCACCGTCGTACGACGCCTGGTGGTGCGGGCCGGGCGCTGACCGCCGGGGCGGGTCTGACCGGTTCTCGCGGCCGGAAAGACGGAACGCTGCGGGCTGAGGCTGACCGCGGGCGTGAGCACGGACCGGACCTCCTCGCGGGGCTCGGTAGAGAACGCGGGCACGCCGAGCAACCGCTGCATCAGGTCCTCGGAGGGGCCTGGCGTATCGAGCTCGAGCATGCGGGCCTTGAGCCGGCGCTGCTCGTCCACCTCGGCCCGGCAGGCGTCACAGCCGACCAGATGGCTGAGCACCTTCTCCCGGGTCTCGTGGTCGAGCCCACCGTCGACCGCCGCGCTGAGCTTGTCGAGCGGGTGCTGACTGGTCATCGGCCGTCACCTCCGGCGGTGAGGGGGTCGCGGGCGCCGTCCGCCGGCGGGCCGCTGACCCGGGTCTGTCCGTCGCGCGGCGCCCGGTGCTCGAGGTGCTTGCGCAGCATCGAACGGCCGCGGTGGATGCGGCTACGCACGGTTCCGAGCTTCACGTCCAGGACGTCGGCGATCTCGTCATAGGTCATGCCCTCGATGTCGCAGAGCACCACGGCGGCGCGGAAGTCCTCCGGAAGGGAGTCCAGCGCGCTCTGCACGTCGTGGTCGAACGAGTCGTGGTCGTACTTCTCCGCCGGGCCGTGCCCGCGGGCCGGCAGCCGGTCGTGCGCGTCCTCGGGCAGACCGTCGAAGCGGATCCGCTGCTTGCGGCGGGCGCCGTCGAGGAACAGGTTCGTGGTGATCCGGTACAGCCAGCCCTCGAACGTGCCCGGCGTGTACGACGACAGCGACCGGAAAACCCGGACGAAGACCTCCTGGGTGAGGTCCTCCGCGTCGTGCTTGTTACCGGTCAGCCGGTAAGCCAGCCGATAGACCCGGGCCGAGTGATCGCGAACGATCTCGTCCCAGCTCGGCAGCGCCTGAGCGGGCTGGGGCAGCCCGGCAGAGGCGGTGTCGGGTGTTGTCACGACGCTGCCTCCCTGTGTTCCCGTCCTGCGATCCGCGATCTGCGGTGCAATGAGCGTGACCACCATGGTGCCGCGTTCACCGTCCTCTGCGCACGTCGGGGACACCCGGGCTTTACCCTGAATGTCTTGTACGGCTGTACGGGTGGTGAACGTCGCGTTCCACGGCGAAGTTCCCGGCGGTCCGGCTTCTCAGCCGAAGTTCAGTCTTCTTCTATGACGGCTATCGGGTCGCCGTCGTTGACAACCTCGCCCTCGACGACCTTCATCTCGACGATTGTGCCGGCCACCTCGGCCAGCACCGGTATCTCCATCTTCATCGATTCCAGGATCACCAGCGTGTCCTCGGGTCCAACGGTATCCCCGGCCTTGGCGGTCACCTTCCAGACGTTCGCCACCAGCTCGGCAACCACGGTGTGACTCACACGCACTCCCATTCCACGCCGGTTCGCCCCGGACCCCAGGGTCGGCCCGATCCTAATCCCGGTTGTCGGTGCCATGGGGAACAGTGGCGCCATGGATCTTGACGAACTGGTGCGGGAATGGGCGTTCGGGTGGGCGGTTTCGCGCGGTACGGCGATGCCGGTCGAGGTGGTGGAGGGGCTGCGGGTCGACGTGGGGCGGCCCGGCCAGGTCGTTCGCTATGTGCTGCCGCGGTACGACGTACGCGTGGTGCCGGAGCTCGCGAAAAGGCTCGAGCAGACCGGGAGCTGGCTGAAGGTGTGCGCCGAACCCGAGGTCGTTCGCGAGGCGTTGCCGGCCGGATGGCGGGTCGAGCCGCCCGAATTCTTGATGAGCAAGAGCCTCAGCGTCGTACCAGAGCCTCAGCAGACGACGTACGGCGTGGAGGTGGCGGGTGATGGGCCGTTGGTCGAGGTCCGGGTCGTCGCCGCGGATGGGGAGGTCGCCGCGCGGGGGCAGGGGGCGTTCGCGAGGGGCGCGATGACCGTCGACCAGGTCGTGACCGAGCCCGCGCATCGGCGGCGCGGGCTCGGGCGGACGGTGATGGCGGCGCTCGAGCGGGCCGCCGTCGAGCGGGGTGTGGACCGGGGCGTGCTGGTGGCGACCGAGGACGGGCTCGGGCTCTACGGGTCGCTCGGGTGGGCGCTCGACTCCCCCGTCACGGCCGCTGTTCGGGTCTGAACAGCGGGTCAGGCGAGGATTACTGAGCGGGTGAGGCTGCGGGGCTGGTCGGGGTTGAGGCCGAGGGAGAGGGCCTTGGCGACGGCTACGCGCTGGGCGATCACGAGGGACGCCATCGGGTCGAGGTCCGGGTGGTGCACGATCGTGGCGCCGGTCGCGGCGACGTCGTCGAGCAGACCCGCGGGCGCCTCGCCGAAGATCCAGACGCCACGGCCGGGCTGGGCGATGGCGATCGGGCCGTGGCGGTAGTCCATCGCCGGGTAGGCCTCGGTCCACGCGGCGGCGGCCTCGCGCTGCTTGAGACCCGCTTCGTGGGCCAGGCCGACGGTCCAGCGCGTACCGACGTACGTCACCTGCTCGAGCGCGGCCAGTTCAGTCACGTCGACGGTCAGCGCGTGCTCGGCGTCCTTGGCCGCCTGCACCAGGTCCTCGCCGAAACCGAGGGACGCGCGCAAGAGTGCAAGCGTCGTGGTGGCGAACCTGGTCTGCACAACCGACTGCTCATCCGCGAAGTCGAGCATGATCGTCTGATCGGCCAGCTCGACGATCGGTGAGCCCGGGGTGGCGGTGATCGCGATCGTGGGCAGCTCGGTCCGGCGGATCAGGTCGAGCACCTCGGTCGTCGTACCCGAACGGCTGATCACCACGATCGCGTCGTACGGCCGGCCGAAGGGGAATTCCGAGCCTGCGAACGCGTCGGTCAGGCCCTGACCGCTGTCCTCCCGCAGGCAGGCGTAGGCCATGCCCATGAACCAGGACGTACCGCAGCCGACGACGGCTACGCGCTGTCCCGCACCGGGCAGGATCGCTGCGTATTGCGCAATCGAGTCGTTCATTTGCCGCCACAAATCGGGCTGAGTGCGGATCTCCGCGCTCACATAAGAGGTGTCAGTCATGAGATCTCCACTGATGGTGATGGTCGAAACTGCTCGAACATGATCGAATGGTGCGAACCGGCAGTCATCCGACTGACCGAACGTGTGAAGGAGGAGCCTGGGTGAAGCGTTATGAACGCCTGAACACCTTGCTCGAAGCGCTCGCCGAGAAGGGCGCCATCGACGTCGACGAACTGGCCGAGCAGCTGCATGTCTCCGCGGCCACGATCCGGCGGGACCTCGACCATCTCGGTAAACAGCAGCTCCTCACCCGGACCCGGGGTGGCGCGGTCGCGAACGCGGTGTCGTACGACTTGCCGCTGCGCTACAAGACCGCGCGGTTCGCCTCGGAGAAGCAGCGGATCGCGCAGGCCGCGTCCACGCTGGTTCGCCGCGGCATGGTGATCGGCATGAACGGTGGTACGACGATTTCCGAGGTGGCGCGCACGCTGGCGACCCGGCCGGAGCTGTCCGCCGAACACGGCGAACCGGCTTTCACGCTGGTGACCAACGCGCTGAACATCGCCAACGAGCTGATCGTTCGTCCGCACGTGAAGATGGTGCTGACCGGAGGCGTCGCGCGACCGCAGTCGTACGAGATGATCGGGCCGCTGTCGCATCGCATCCTGGCCGACCTGTCGCTGGACATCGCGTTCATCGGTGTCGACGGGATCGACGAGACCGGTGCCACCGCTCATCACGAGGGTGAGGCCAACATCAACCAGCTGATCGTCAGCCGGGCGGCCAAGGTGGTCGTGGTCGCGGACAGCTCGAAACTCGGCCAACGCGCATTTGCGCGCATCTGTGAACTGACCGAGATCGACACGCTCGTCACCGACGGTCAGGCCGACGAGTCCCAGCTGACCGTCTTCAAGGAGGCAGGTATCGACGTCATCAGGGCATGAGACCGCGGTCGGCGAAGTCACGCGCAGCCTCCTCTCCCTGAGATCTCTCCGGATCTCTTCGGATCTTGTGGGGATCTCTCCGAAAAGCCGATCATATCTGCTCAGTATAAGAGGCTACGAACAAGAATGAACAGGTAGTGCGGGAGTGGAACGCCCATTACTAACAGGGCACTAGGCTTCGCCGTAGGTTTCCCCGTAGGTTTCGGGGAGTATCAGCAGCACCACGGACACCATCGACCGCGGGAGGCGCGGGGTTTCGAGGAGGGCAGCATCATCACGGGGATCAAGCCAGAATCCTGGGCGTACGCCGAGGGGTACGTCGGTGAGGACGAGGTCGTCGCCGGCGCCCGGGCGGCCGCCGAGGACAGTGGCGTGTCCTCGATCGGCCCGGGTGCTGCCGCCGCGCTGACCCTGCTGGCCGCCGCGGTCGGCGCAAAAGCAGTGGTCGAGATCGGTACCGGCACGGGCGTCTCCGGGCTGGCGCTGCTGCGCGGAATGCGCGCGGACGGCACGCTCACGACCGTCGACATCGACGCGGAGAACCAGCGCCTCGCCCGCAAGACCTTCCTGGACGCGGGCATCCCGTCGCAGCGCTTCCGGTTGATCGCCGGCTCGGCGCTGGATGTCGTGCCGCGCCTGACCGACGGGCACTACGACCTGGTCTTCTGCGACGCGGACAAGCGGGAGTACACGGGCTACCTCTCCGAGGCCCTCCGCCTACTGCGCCCCGGCGGCGTCGTCGCCTTCGACAACGCCCTCTGGCACGACCGAGTCGCCGACCCGGCCCAGCGCGACCCCGACACCACCGCCATCCGCGACCTGATCCGCGCCATCCGGGAAGACGACGACCTCGTCTCGGCTCTTCTTCCGGTCGGCGACGGCCTACTTGCGGCCGTCAAACGCCCCGACTAGACCAGCTCGGTCAGGGCGGCGAGGAGTAGCGGCCAGGCGATGCTCTCTGGGTCGATCACCTCGTAGTGGGCTCCGCCCTTTACGGGCACAAGGCGGGTGGCCGGGTGGGCGGCGGCGTACGCGGCGGATAGGTCGAGCGGGACGAGGGTGTCTTCCGTGCCGTGCAGGATCGTCACCGGTGCCAGTGGATCCTGCAGGTGGACCGGGTCGAGGTCGGGGCGGGTGGCCGCGGCAACGCCTAGGAAGTCGCTCACGGCGCCGTCGTCGAGGTTCAGACGTTCTGCCAGTCCTAGATCGGCTACTGGCGCTAGGGCGACTGTGCCGCGGAGTCCGGTGCAGCAGGAGGCGGCCCATAGGGCGAGATGGCCGCCTGCGGAGTGGCCGGACAGCAGGATTGTCCCGTCTGTGTTGAGACCGGTCGCGAGTGCGGGCAGGTTGGCCAGTGCGGTTCGTACGTCGTCGACTGTGTGGTCCGGGCGGCCGGGGTCGCGGCGGTACTCGATCGACGCGACCGACCAGCCTGCAGCGGCTATGGCTCCGGCCAGTGGGTGGAGGTGCGTCCGGTCGTACTCGGGACGCCAGAATCCGCCATGCACCAGTACGACGAGGGGGCGGTCGGTGGCACGCTCGTCGCCGGTCCAGAGGTCCACCAGGTGATCCGCCTCAGCGCCGTAACGCTGCACGCTGTCAGGCGGCGCTGCCGGACGCGACAGCACCGAGCGATCCTCAGCCATCCGACCTGCCGAGGAAGCGGAAGGCGTTGGTGGAGAGGAGTTTCTCGCGCTGTACGTCGGAAAGGAAAGACGCCTCGCGCACGACTTTGCCGACCGGGCGTTCGCCGAGCGGGTACGGGTAGTCGCTGCCCACCATCACCTGGTCCTCCCCCAGCGTGTCGACGAGCAACCGCAGCGCCGGCTCCTCGAACACCACGGAGTCCACGAAGAACCGGTCGACGTACTGGCTCGGTGGGTTCAACGACTGACCGCGTACCAAATCCCCGCGCCGATGCCAGGCGTTGTCCACCCGGCCCAACCAGAACGCGAAACTGCCACCACCGTGCGCGAAGCAGATCCGCAACGACTCGGGCACTTTGTCGAAGACCCCACCGAGGATCATCGCCAGCACGGACAGATGCGTCTCGGCCGGCATCCCGGTCAGCCACCGCGCCATCCACCGATCGAGCCGCGGCCCGCCCGGCATGTCCCAGGGATGCACCAGCACGGGCGCGCCGACCTCCGCGCAGTGCTGCAGGAACATCACCACGCCCTCGTCGTCGAGATCCCGATCACCGACGTGGTTCCCGATCTCCACGCCCACGTGCCCAGCCGCGAGGGACCGGTCGAGCTCGGCGCACGCGGCATTCGGGTCCTGCAGCGGCACCTGGCAGAACGGGATCAGCCGGTCCGTCGTACCGGCCAGGACTTCCAGCGTCCGGTCGTTGAAGATCCGGGCCACCTTGCCGGCCTGGTCCGCGGGTTTGTCGTACGAGAAGAACACCGGCGTCGGCGACACCACCTGCAGCTCGATGCCGTCGGCATCCATATCGGCAAGCCTGGTCGCCGGATCCCACGCCTGCGCGCCGACCGGCCGGAACTCCGTCTCGCCGACCATGATCATCGCCGCGCGTTCGGAGTCGATCCGCAACCACGGCCACTCCCCCGCACCACAAGCGGCCGCGAGATCGGGCCAGCCTTTCGGGACGAGGTGAGTGTGTACGTCGACCGCCACTCCTTAGCCCTTGCCTGGATGGACGGTGCCGCAGCTGGGACACGTCCGCGCGTCCTCGCTGTCGTAGAACGCCTTGAACACCGGCGGCAGGTCCTCGACGATGTCGCGCACCTGCAGCTCGACCTCATGGACGATGGCGTTGCAGTTCTCGCAGTACCACCGGAACTTCTCCAGCGTGCCTTCCTCGCGCACCCGCTCGATCACGAGTCCGATCGACCCCGGCTCGGGCCGTTGCGGGGAGTGCGGCATGTTCCGCGGCAGCACCCACATCTGCCCCTCGCTGATCTCCACCTTGGCCGGACCGTCGTCGGTCATCACGTTGACGTGCATCGTGCCCTTGACCTGGTAGAAGAACTCCTCGTACGGGTCGACGTGGTAGTCCGTGCGCTGGTTCGGTCCGCCGACCACCATCGTGATGAAGTCGTCGCCGGTGGGGAACATCTGCTTGTTGCCGACCGGCGGCTTCAGCAGGTGCTTGTTCTCCTCGATCCAGCCGGGGAAGCTGGTGGCGTCCAAGTTGACCTCTGCCATCTGCGATCACCTCTCCTTGTCGGGGGGAACTACCGCGACTGCCTGGATCTCAAGCAGCAAATGCGGATGTGGCAACTGATGTACGGCGACCGTGGTGCGCGCCGGCCCGGTCTCGTCGAAGAACTCCGCGTAGACCTCGTTATAGCCGCCGAAGTCGTTCATGTTCACCAAGTACGTCGTGAGGGACACGAGGTCGCCGAGGTCCGCGCCCACCGCCTGCAGGATGTCGCGAATGTTCTCGATCACCGCCTGGGTCTGCGCGCGAATATCGAGCGTGGTCGTCCCCAACGCGTCGACCTCGGCCCCCGCGATCGTGTTGTCGGGCCGCCGACTACTCGTCCCGGACACATACGCAAACCCGCCCGCAACCTTCACATGCGGAAACCGCCCCCGCGGCACCGCCTTCCCCGCCACCACCCGCGCATCCGTCACCCCAGCATCCTCCCTCAGCCCCCGAAAACCCGCCACCACGCACCACTCCCCCACGTGCCCCACTGCGCCGACGCCCGCGCGCCTCCCCTTGCGCCGACGCCCGCGCCTTCACTCTGCGTCGATTGGTCTGGATTTGCCCGCTGGAGCGGCGGGTCGTCCGGTCACCAACCTGAGGCGGGCAAATCCTGACCAATCGACGCTAATCCAGCACCACGCACTACTTCCCCCCGGAGTCTTACCCGCCAGAAGCCCCGGCGGACGTTCTTCGTGGACCGGCATTAGCGACGATTCGTCAGGATTTGCCCGCAGACCGTCCGCGACCAAACTGACCCGCCGCTGTAGCGGGCAAATCCAGACCAATCGACGCAGGGAAAGGCGCGGGTGGTTAGTCGAGGTTTACGCAGACGTTGGTTAGTTCGGAGTAGAAGGCTAGGGAGTGGGTGCCGCCTTCGCGGCCTACGCCGGAGGCTTTCATGCCGCCGAAGGGGGTGCGGAGGTCCCGGAGGAACCAGGTGTTGACCCAGACGATGCCGGTGTCGAGGCGGGCGCCGGCGCGGTGGGCGCGACCTACGTCCCGGGTCCAGACTGTTGCCGCGAGCCCGTATTGGCTGTCGTTGGCCAACGCGAAGGCCTCGTCCTCGGTGTCGAACGGCGCGATATGGCAGACCGGGCCGAAGATCTCCTCGGTGGCGGTCCGCGCATCGGCGGCCAGGCCGGTCAGCACCGTCGGTTGGACGTACCAGCCGCCATCCCGCGCGTCGTCGAATGACGGTACGCCGCCACCGGCCAACACGGTCGCGCCTTCCGCCCGGGCCAGGTCGTAGTAGCCGAGGACCTTCTCCCGATGTTGCGACGAGATGAGCGGCATGTTGGCGGTCGACTCGTCCGCTGGCCAGCCGTACGGGAGTTCGGTGGCCCGTTGGGCGAGGCGCGCGCAGAATTCGTCGTACACGCTGCGCTCGACGTACAGGCGTTCGGTGCAGAGGCAGACCTGGCCGCCGTTGGTGAAGGTCGAGCGGACGGATCCCTCCACGGCGGCGTCGAGGTCCGCGTCGGCGAAGATCAGGCCGGCGTTCTTACCGCCGAGCTCGAAGGAGACGGCCTTAACCCCGTCCGCGGCCGCTTTGGCGATCGTGCTGCCAGTCGCGGATTCGCCCGTGAAGGTGATCGCGTCAACCCCCGGGTGCCGGGTCAGGAACTCGCCTGCCGAGGACGGGCCGAAGCCGTGCACGAGGTTGAACACGCCCTCGGGCACACCGGCCGCCGCCATCACCTCGGCCAGCACCGTCGCGGACGACGGCGTCTCCTCGGACGGTTTGACGACGACACTGTTGCCGCAGGCAAGGGCCGGCGCGACCTTCCAGGTCAGCAGCAGGAGCGGAAGGTTCCACGGGACGATGATCGCCACCACGCCGACGGGCTTGCGGACGGCGTAGTTGAGCGCCCGTCGGCCGTCCGGCAGCGACGTACTGAAGGACTCCGTCGAGGCGCTGGCCACGATGTCGGCGAACGCGCGGAAGTTGGCCGCGCCGCGCGGGATGTCCAACGTGCGCGCCTGCGATACCGACTTGCCGGTGTCGCCGACCTCGGCCGCGACCAGGTCGTCGAAACGCCGCTCGAGCTCGTCGGCGACCCTCCGGAGTACGACGGCGCGCTCCTGCTCGCTCATCCGGCCCCAGGGCCCGTTCAACGCCTGCCGGGCCGCCGACACCGCCGCGTCCACGGTCGCCTCGTCGGCCTCCGCCACCTCGGCGATCGTCTCGCCGGTGACCGGGCTGAGTTTCGGGAACGTCTTGCCGCCGACGAACGAGCCGCCGACGTAGTTCTGCAACAGACCAGGCGAACCACCTGGCCGCCCTACGAGCAGATCCGGATGCCAAAGCGTCAACGGAGGAGCCTCCTCGTCAGACCGACCAGCCCCAGGCCGGCGAGCAGGACCACTCCAGCGAGGGCCTGGTGCTGGCGACGCACACGCTGCTGCACTTCGGCGTACGGCGTGGTGGAGAACGACACCAACTCGTACCGGGAGGCGTAATGGCCCGGCAGCGCGCGCTCCAGCGCATGCTCGATCCGCTTGCCGAGCCGGAAGACCGGCGACGCCACCTTGTCGCGCATCTCCACGAAGTTGGCCAGTGCCATCTCCGCGATCGCCTCGGTGTTCTCACGGCGGCGCAGCTCGAACAGCGGCAGCGCCCGAGCCCACTCGCCGTCCGAGTCCTCGAGACAGCGGTCCAGCTCGACGACGTCCTCGAACGCGCAGTTCGCGCCCTGACCGTAGAACGGCACGATCGCGTGTGCGGCGTCGCCGAGTAACCCGACCCGCCCGAAGGCCTGCCAAGGCGCGGTGTGGACCGTGCCGAGCACGCCGATCGGGTTCTGCTGGTAGTCGTCGACGAGGTCGGGTGCGAGCGGCACGACGTCCGGGTAGTGCGTGCGGAAGTGGTCCTCGATCGCGGCCGGAGTGTCCAGCGCCGGAAAGCTGCCGTTGGGCCAGAACAGCGTGCAGGTGAAAGAGCGGTCCGGGTTCGGCAGGGCGATCATCATCGACGTACCGCGCGGCCAGATGTGCAAGGCGCCCGGGTCCAACGCAAAAGCCCCGGCCGCTGGTGGAATCGTGAGTTCCTTGTAGCCGTAGTCGAGGAAGTCGACCGCTTCGTCCACCAGGTGGTCCGCGACCAGCCGGCCACGAACCGCCGAGCCCGCGCCGTCGGTCCCCAGCACCACGTCGGACTCCGCCTCGACCGTTCTGTCGGGTGTCTCGAAGGTCATCCGGGCCGTCTTCGGGTCGAGCCCGACCAGGCGGTGCTCGAAGCGGATCTCCACGCCCGGCGCGGCCGCGGCAGCGTCGAGCAGCGCGTTGTTGAGCGCACCACGGCTGATCGAGTTGATCGCCCGGTCGCCGGAGACGCTGTACTGCTGGAAGTCGAGCGGCCCCTCGACCGGGTGGATCATCCGGCCCTTCATCGGCAACGCGTCAGCCATCACCTTGTCGGCGAGACCGATCCGCCGCAGCGCGTCGAGACCCCGCTCGGAGATCGCCAGGTTGATCGAACGACCGCGCTCGGCCTGCTGCTCGCGGGGATCCGGCCGGCGCTCGTACAGCGTGACGGGAACCCCGCGGCGAGCGAGGAAACACGTCAGCAGACTCCCGGCCAGGCCCGCTCCGACGATCGCGACGGTCATGCGTCCTCCGGCACGGCCTGGGCCAGCGCCACGGCAGCGCGCCAGCAGTCGTGGTACGACGAGTAGAGCGGGACCGGCGCCAGTCGGAGCACGTCCGGCTCGCGGGCATCGGCGATCACGCCATGCTCGTGGCGCAACCTGTGGGCCAATTCGCCCGCCTTGCCGGAACCGATGCGCAGGGACAGTTGCGCACCGCGCTGGTCCGCCGCACGCGGGGTGATGACCTCGAGCGGCCGGGTCGGGACGATCTCGTCGAGCAACTTCTCGAGGTACGCCGTGAGCCGGACGCTGCGCTCGCGAAGAGTGGGCATGCCGACCTTGTCGAAGAGCTCCAGCGACGTACGGACCGGGCTCATCGAGAAGATCGGCGGGTTCGAGACCTGCCACGCCTCGGCGGTCGCGGGCGGGCGCGATACCGCGGCCATCTCGAACCGGGTCGCCGCCTCGGTGCTCCACCAGCCTTCGAAACGCTGCAACGTCGGATCGGCCAGGTGCCGCTCGTGGACGAACGCTCCAGCCAAGGAACCCGGACCGGAGTTGAGGTACTTGTAGGAGCACCACGCGGCGAAGTCGACGTTCCAGTCGTGCAGGGACAACGGAACGTTCCCGGCAGCATGGGCCAGATCCCAGCCGACGATCGCGCCCGCGGCATGGCCCGCGGCGGTGATCGCCGGGATGTCCATCAGCTCGCCGGTGAGGTAGTTGACGCCTCCGAGCAGCACCAACGCGATATCGGGTGTCAGCTGATCGATCACGTCCTCGGTGCGCAGGGTGTTCTCGCCCTCGCGCGGACGCAACCGCACCACCGAGTCGTCCGGATCGCGCCCGTGCAGGCGGACCTGGCTGCGAACCGCGTAGCTGTCGGACGGGAAGGCGGAGTCCTCGATCAGGATCCGTCGCCGCAGTCCCGACGGCCGGTAGAACGACACCATCAGCAGGTGCAGGTTGACCGTCAGCGAGTTCATCACGATCGTCTCGCTGGGCAGCCCGCCGACGAGCCGCGCCGCCGATCCGGTCAGCAACTCGTGGTACGACAACCAGGGTCGCGCGGCCTCCAGGTGTCCCTCCACGCCGAGTCGTGCCCAGGCGTCGACGTCTGCCAAGAGCTCGTCGCGAGTGGCCTTCGGCTGGAGCCCCAGCGAGTTGCCCGCGAAGTACGCCACCTCCGGGTGATCGCCGCCGTCCGCCGCCGGGATGTGGAAGAGCTCCCGGTGCCCCGGATCGCCCGCGTCAAGCTTCCGCGCCTCGGCCTCACTCGACCCAACGCCTTCGGTCGTGCTGGCGCCTTCGGCTTTGCCGGCGTCCTTGGCTGCCCCGGGTTCGTCGGTCATGTCGGGTCCAGCGTGACGACTTGGTCCTTGCCGAGCACCGTCACTCCCCCGGCGCTCACGACGAAGCCGCGAGCGCGATCCAGCTCGGGATCCACCCCGATCTGGAAGCCGTCGGGGATGACGATGTTCTTGTCCAGAATGACGTTCCGCAACACCGCGTTCGCGCCGATCCGGCAGTTGTCCATGATCACCGAGCGCTCGATCCTGGCCCCGGAGCTGACCAGCACGTTCGCGCCGAGCACCGAATGGTCGACGACCGCGCCGGAGATGATCGAGCCCGCGCAGGTGATCGACTCGCCCACGGTCGCGTCGTCGGTGAACTTCGCACCCGGCAACTGCGGATGTGACGTGAAAATCGGCCAGTCCGAGTTGTAGAGGTTGAAGACGGGCTGGATCGAGACCAGATCCATATGCGCCTCGTGGTACGAGTCGAGCGAACCGACGTCCCGCCAGTACGAGCGATCCCGGTCGAGCGCGCCGGGCACGTCGTTGTCCTTGAAGTCGTACACATTGGCCTTGCCCTCGGCAACAAGCATCGGCACGATGTCGCCGCCCATGTCATGCCGGGAGGCCGGGTTCTCCGCGTCCCTGCGCAGGGCGTCGACCAGCACGTCGGCGCTGAACACGTAGTTGCCCATCGAGGCGAACGTCTCGTCCGGCGAGTCCGGCAGACCCGGCGGTTCGGCAGGCTTTTCGAGGAATTCCGCGATCGTCACGCCGTCGTCCGCCGTCTTGATCACGCCGAACTCCGAGGCGGTCGCCCGCGGCACCCGGATCCCGGCCACGGTCACGCCGGCGCCGTGCTCGATATGCGCGGCGACCATCTGCGAGGCGTCCATCCGGTAGACGTGATCCGCGCCGAACACCACGATGATGTCGGGTTTGTGGTCGTTGATCAGGTTCATCGACTGGTAGATCGCGTCCGCGCTGCCCTGATACCACTGCGGGCCGAGCCGCTGCTGCGCCGGCACACAGGTGACGAAGTTGCCGAGGAACGTCGACATCCGCCAGGTCAGCGTGACGTGCCGGTCCAGCGAGTGCGACTTGTACTGCGTCAGCACGCACAGGTTGCGATAGCCCGCGTTGACCAGGTTCGACAAGACGAAGTCGATCAGCCGATAACTACCTCCGAAGGGCACAGCAGGTTTGGCCCGGTCGACCGTCAGCGGCATCAGCCGCTTGCCCTCGCCGCCGGCCAGCACGATTCCGAGAACTCTGGGTGCCTTCGCCATGCCCAGACATTAGCCGCGCAAGCCGGATTCCATAACCCACTTCAGAGTGTCTGTGGAAAACCCCGGGCACCATAATGGGCGGATGGCCCGTCTCGTTCTTCCCACCGTCGCCGTCCACCGGTCGTACCTGGCCGCGTGGGACGAGTTGGAGCCCGGGGACGAGCGCTGGATGGGTGCGTACAGCTTCACCGAGGAGCAAATCCCCCGCTCACAAGTCAGTACGCCGGAGGGATTCGCGCAGCTGGTGGAAGAGCTGAAGGCCCAAGCCGATCCGTTCCGGGCCCGGCTGCCACATCTGGTGCCGATGACGTCGCTTTGGTTCGTCGAGGGCGACGAATGGCTCGGGCGGCTGTCGATCCGGCACGAACTGACACCCCAACTCCACGAACTGGGCGGCCACATCGGGTACGTCGTACGGCCGTCCGCCCGACGCCAGGGCTACGCCACCCAGATGCTCGAGCAGTCTCTGCCGTTCGCGGCCAAACTCGGCATCGACCCGGCCCTGGTCACCTGCGACGAGGACAACGACGCCTCCCGCAAGGTGATCGAGGCGTGCGGCGGCGAGTTCGAGGACAACCGGCACGGCAAACTCCGCTACTGGGTCCCAACCCGCACAACCTGACGCCACGACGACGGGCAGGCGCCCATGCCGGAAAGCTACCTGAGATGTGACGACTGGTGGACGAGATGGCGACACTCGAGCGGGCGGCTGGCGTTAGGGTCGGGGCTATGCATGTCTCGATCCTGACGCGTGAGTACCCACCGGACGTGTACGGCGGGGCGGGGGTGCATGTCGACTTTCTGGTGCGCGAGTTGCGCAAACTCTTGACGGTGAACGTGCATTGCATGGGTGAACCACGTCTCGGTGCGGTCGCGCACTCCGAGGACGACGCGCGCCTGGTCGGTGCGAACCCGGCGCTGCGCGTGCTGTCCACGGATCTCGACATGACCGGCGCGATCGCGGGCACCGAGCTCGCGCACTCCCACACCTGGTACGCGAACATGGCCGGCCATTGGGCCAAGCTGCTGTACGGCGTACCGCACGTGGTGACGGCGCATTCGCTCGAGCCGCGCCGGCCGTGGAAGGCGGAGCAGCTCGGTGGCGGTTACGCGTTGTCGTCGTGGGCCGAGCAGACGGCGTACGAGTCGGCCGATGCGGTCATCGCGGTGAGCAACGGCATGCGCGAAGACGTGCTCGACTGCTATCCGGGCATCGACCCGGACAAGGTCAAGGTCATCTACAACGGCATCGACGCGGAGTTCTATCACCCGGATCCGGCGACCCATGTGCTGGAACGGCTCGGCGTCAACCTCAACCGGCCGTACGTCACCTTCGTCGGGCGGATCACCCGCCAGAAGGGTGTGCCGCATCTGCTCCGCGCGGGTCTGCGGCTCGACCCGTCGGTTCAGCTGGTGTTGCTGGCGGGCGCGGCCGACACCGCAGACCTGAAGGCCGAGACCGACGCCGCGATCGCCGAGCTGAAGGCCACTCGCGACGGCGTGTTCGTGGTGTCGGAGATGCTGCCGCGCGAGGAGGTCCGGCAGGTGCTCACGCACGCGCTGGCCTTTTGCTGCCCGTCGGTCTACGAGCCACTCGGCATCGTGAACCTGGAGGCGATGGCCTGCGAAACGGCCGTGGTCGCGAGCGCGGTCGGCGGTATTCCCGAGGTGGTCGCGGACGGCGAGACCGGCACGCTGGTGACGTACGACGAGAACGACATCCCCGGCTTCGAGCGGGATCTCGCCGACGCGATCAACGCCCTGGTAGCCGATCCCGCCAAGGCCGAGGCGATGGGCCGCGCGGGCCGCGAGCGCGCCGTCACCCACTTCGCCTGGCAGGCCGTCGCCGAGCAAACCGTCGCCCTCTACAACTCCCTCCGCTGACGCGCGCCTTCTTTGCGTTCATCGGTCGCAAATCGCCCTCACCCGCCGCTGACCTGCACAGGTCCGCTGGGCTGAGAGGGCGATTTGGGACCGATGAACGCAAAGAAGGAAGGGAGTTATCCCCACCACTGTTGGGGAGTTGAGCCGATCGCGGCGAAAGCGTGGCGCGGCTTGGGTTGGGGCATGACCAATTTCCTCGCCAAGACCACCGCCACCGCGCTGATCGCGACGTTGGCCCTCAGCCCCCTCGCCGCCTTCGCCACCACGTCGGCTCCACCGGTCGCCGACGTCTCGATCAGCCAGATTCAAGGCATACGAGGCCAGTTCGTCTCCGCGGTGAAGCTTGACCAACTGTCGGCGCGCGCCGTCACCGAGGCCGCGAAGGCGTACGGCTTCACCGACGCACCCGATGCCCGGTTCGGCGTAACGACGTACCGGGTCGTCTATCGCACCATCGATCCGTCGGGCCGTCCGACCACGGCGAGCGGGCTGGTCGCGTTGCCGGATGGGCGGCGCGGCAGGCTGACCGTGGCGGAGTACCTGCACGGCACCAACGGCACGAAGCGGTTCGTCGCCTCGATGACGGCCGGGCCGGATCGGGCGGCTGCCCAGATGCTCGCGGGCACCGGCCTGGTGGTGGTCGCGCCGGATTACCTCGGGCTTGGCGTCGGGCCCGGGCGGCACCCGTACCTCGATACCCGGACCGAGACCACGGCCTCGACCGACTTGTTGCTGGCGGCAAGGACCTTCGCCCGGCGATACGGCGTACAGCTGAAGCGGGATGTGCTCGTCACCGGCTTCTCGCAGGGCGGCCGGGCGACCCTCAGCGTCGGACGCGCGTTGCAGAACAAGGAGGTTCCGGGCTTCCGGCTGGGCGCGCTGGAGGCCGTCGCCGGGCCGTTCGACATCGAGAACGTCGAGATGCCCGCGGTCTTCGACGGTTCGGTGAACCCGCAGGTCGCGGTGCTCTACCTGGCGTACTTCGTGACGGCGTGGGATCGCACGGTCGGCCTGTACGACGACCCGCGCGAGGCCTTCACCGTGGACGGGGTCGAGGACCTGTTCGACGGCTACCACGAGGTCGAGGACATCGCTCGAGCCCTCCCGCCGACGCCGGACGAGCTCTTCACGCCGGAGTTCAAGGCGAAACTGGTGAACCCGTCCGGCGCGCTCCTGCGTGGTCTGCGCGAGGCCGATCGGATCTGCCGCGACTGGACCCCGCGCGTGCCGGTCAACCTCTACACCGGTACGGCCGACGCGGACGTCGTACCGGCCAATGCCACCGCCTGCGCGACGACGTTCATCCGCCGTGGCGCCGAGGTCCGGATCCACTCGATGGGCGACGTCGACCACAGTGGAACCGCCCGCGCCGCCTACCCCAAGATCGCGCGGGTCTGGGCCAAGTACGCCTAAACCTGAGCGTATTTGCGAAGGTGGCCGAGCGGGCGTAGGCCGAGGCGGGCGGCGACGCGCTGGGAGGAGATGTTGTCCTCGGTGGTGCTGTAGTAGAGATTCCGCCCGCGGAGGACCGGGTGCTTGGCCCAGGCTGCCGTGACGGCCGCGGCGAACCCCTGGCCTCGGTAGGCCGGGGCCGTCCACACACCGGCCTCCGCCGCCGTGGCCTGGAAGCGGGCCGCGTGGCAGGTCGCCACCAGTCGGCCGTCCTTCAGCAGCATTGCCCAAGGGCCATGGCGCCCGGCAAGCAGGCTGGTCCAGTGCTCCGGCTTCCACTCGTCGGGCCTGAGGTCGCGGAGACGCTCGACCGGACCGCCCGAGAGCACCACCTCGGCGGACGTCTCGTAGACAAGCGGCGGTTCGATCGCATACGCCGGGCTGCTCGTCATCACCATGGCGGCCAGCTCGGCAGGCTCGACCGGGTAGTCCGGGTTCGCCACGAGCTGCTGCTCGACGCCGGTGTCGGCGACCACGACGTACGGCGCGTCGGGCTCGCGGCCGAGGTTCGCCACGCCCCAGATCAGGTCCACTTCGGCGACGAGCAGGGCCAGGTCGTCGGGCATCAGATCCCGGCGGTGGGGTGTTCGGAGGTGAGCCAGGTGGTGAGTAGGCGGGCGCCCGCGCCGGTTGCGCCGAGGGAGTACTCGAACTCGTCGCGCGGCGATTCCGCGATGCTCGACAGGTCGAGGTGGGCCCAGGGCAGACCGCCGCTGAAGTTCTTCAGGAAGAGCGCGGCCGTGATCGAGCCAGGGCCCTTCGACGAGTTCACCGCGTCGGCGACCGGGGTGGAGATGTAGTCCTCGTACGCCGCGGGCAACGGCATCCGCCAGAGCTGCTCGCCGGCGATGAACCCGGCCTCGACCAGGTTGTCCGCGAGCGCGTCGTCGGTCGCGAACAGACCGCCGTACAGCATCGAACCGAGGGCCATCTTGATCGCACCGGTCAGGGTGGCGATATCCACGAGTACGTCGGGCTTGAGTTCGTCGACGGCGTAGGCCAGGCCGTCCGCGAGCACCATCCGGCCTTCGGCGTCGGTGTTCTTCACCTCGGTGGTCCGGCCGCCGTAGTGCCGCACGATGTCGTCCGGGCGGTACGCCGTACCGGACGGCATGTTCTCGGCGGCACAGATCAGGCCGGTGACGCGGACCTTCGCACCGAGGTCGCGCAGCGCCGCCATCGTCGCGATGACGGAACCGCCACCGGTCATGTCGCGCTTCATCGAGACCATCGACTCGCGCGGCTTCAGCGACAGGCCGCCGGTGTCATACGTGATGCCCTTGCCGACGAGCACGACGTACGGCGTCTTCTTGTTCGCGCCGGGCGGGGTGTAGTCGAGCCGGATGAACCGCGGCGGCCGGATCGAGCCCTGCCCGACCGCGAGGATGCCGCCGAAACCGTCGGCGGCGAGCTGCTTCTCGTCCCAGACGGTGACCTCGAGGCCGTTCGCCTTGGCCAGTTCGGTGGCCCGCGCGGCCAGCCAGGCCGGGTCCTTCTCGTTGGACGGCGTGGTGGCGAGCTCGCGGGCGAGGCAGCCGGTCCGGCCGATCACCAGGCCGCGCTCGACCACCTCGTCGCGGGTGCTGTCCGTGCCGTCAGTGATGACGACGCGCTCGACGATCGGCTTGCCCGGGTCCACGGTCTTGCGGTGGAACGTGAACGAACCGAGCACGAGACCCTCGGTGAAGGCCTGCAGCCCGGCGTCGTCGATGCCCTCGGCAACGACGGTGGTCAGCTCATCCCGGCCACGGCCGAAACGCGCGATCGCCGCTCCGGCGTGTCGCAGGTCCCGCGGGGTGCTTTCGCCCGCTCCGACCAGCATCACCTCGGCCGCGTCACCGGCCAGCAAGGGGTACGTCGCGGTGCGTCCGGCGGCCGGGCTGAAACCGCTCCCGGTGAGGGCCTCGAGCAACCTTTCCAGGTCCACCCCGAGCCGCTCGCCGGCGTCCTTCGCCGCATCGGGCAGGCCGTCTTCGGTGACCAGGACCACCCAGCTCGCGGAGCCGTGCACGGGCAGACCGGGCTGCCAGACGACGACCGGGCCGGCCGGTGCGATGGTGCGTGCAGGGGTACGACGAGCCACCAGAAACCTCACATGTCCAGAGCTGTCACGAAACGGGTGCAGCCAACCGTAACGACCCCGACAGGTGCCGGATAGCACCCACCGGGGTCGCCGAAACGTTCACAGGTACAACAAAGTCACCAGTACAGGGGGTGCGCCCCGACGCGGTCGCGTCAGCCGACAACGGCCTTCAGCGCGTTCCCGAGCTCGGTCGCCTCATCGGCGTTCAACTCGACGACGAGCCGACCGCCGCCCTCGAGCGGAACCCGCATCACGATGCCCCGACCCTCCTTGGTCACCTCGAGCGGACCATCGCCCGTCCGCGGCTTCATGGCCGCCATGCGCGCACCCCTTTCTTCATCGGGTAGAGCCTCATCCATAAAGCGACGACACCACTCGGCCTCCCGGGTGCAGGCGCCGTGCGGTGATGCGCCGTGGGCGCGTATCGCAGTGTGTGTCGACACCCATTATCCCCGAACACGGGCCAGAGCCGTGCACCATACGGCAGACTCGGGCACGTGCACGCCCGTTCAGCCCTCTTCGACCTGTACGGCGACCACCTGCGCGCGCGTGGTGCGCGAGCCCCTGTGGCCGCCCTCGTCCGGCTGCTCGCGCCCTTGGGAGTGCACCCGCCGGCCGTCCGTACCGCCGTGTCCCGAATGGTCCGCCAGGGCTGGCTGGAACCGGTCCGGATCGACGGCCAGCCGGGATACGGCCTGACCGCCCGGGCGCGCCGCCGCCTCGACGACGCGGCCGCCCGGATCTACCGAACCGGCGACGGCGACTGGGATCGGCACTGGCACCTCGGCATCCTGCGCGAGATCCCGAACCGGCGCCGGCTCGACCAGCTCGAATCGCAACTCTCCTTCCTGGGTTGGGCTCCGCTGTCCGACGGCGCCTGGGTCGGCCTGCGCCACGACAGCGAGGTCGACCAGGTGCTCGAGGTCGAAGGCCTGCCAGCGGACCGCTTCCGCGCGCCCGTCGACGGTGATGCCGTGGCGTTCGCCCGCCGGGTCTGGAAACTCGACGACCTCGGCGCGTCGTACGACACCTGGCTGAACGAGGCCAAGGCCCTGGTCGATGCCGCCGGCCCCGATGCCGACGACGAGCAAGCCTTCGCGGCCCGGTCGAAGCTGGTGCACGAGTGGCGTAAATTCCTCTTCCGCGACCCGGGGCTACCACCCGAGCTGTTGCCGGCCGATTGGGCCGGGACACGCGCGGCGGAGTTCTTCGACTTCCACGCGAATCGACTTCTTCCCGCGGCCGGGCGTTTCGTCGACGCCTGCCTGTCCATCGATCACTGAGAGCTGAGGATCTGCCACGATGAGTGACATCACTGTCCGGTACGAGGTCGCCGACGGCATCGGCACCATCACCCTGGACCGGCCGGACGCGATGAACTCGCTGAACACGCCCACCAAGGAGCAGCTCAAGGCGGCCGTCCAACTCGCGGCCGAGGACGAGTCGGTGCGGTGTGTCGTGCTTACCGGCACCGGGCGGGCGTTCTGCGTGGGGCAGGACCTCAAGGAGCACATCCAGCTGTTGGCGGCTAACGACATGGACGCCCTCTGGAACACCGTGCCGGACCACTTCGCGCCCATCGCGAAGGCTTTGGCGGAGATGCCGAAGCCGGTCATCGCCGCGGTGAACGGTGTGGCCGCCGGGGCCGGCGCGTCGTTGGCCTTCGCGTGCGACTTCCGGGTTTTGGCTGATACGGCCGGGTTCAACCTGGCCTTCACTGGGATTGCGTTGTCTTGCGACACGGGCATCTCGTGGACCCTGCCGCGTCTGATCGGCCAGGCCAAGGCAACCGAGCTCCTGTACTTCCCGCGGACCGTGCCTGCCGCCGAGGCGCTTGAGCTCGGCCTGGCGACGCGAGTGGTCCCGGCCGCGGATTTCGCTGACGAGGTGGCCGCGTTGGCCGGGAAGCTGGCGTCCGGCCCGACCGCCGCCTACGGCGCCGTACGCCTCTCCCTCGCCTACTCCGCCACCCACACGTTGGACGAAGCCCTGGCCTTCGAAGGCGACATGATGCGCCTAACCGGCGACACCCAAGACCACCAAAACGCCGTCGCCTCCTTCGTAGCCAAACAACCCCCGACGTTCACCGGCAAATAACACCTCCCCGCACACGCTCGCCTCGCAGCGCCGTGGGCTCGCTGTCCACAGGCAGCGCACGGGGGCGCTCCGTGGGCTCGGTTGGCTAGCGGGAGATGCAGGTGGCTAGGTGGTCGTTGACCATGCCGGTGGCTTGCATCAGGGCGTAGCAGGTGGTTGGGCCTACGAAGACGAAGCCGTTTTTCTTTAGGGTTTTGGACATCGCGATCGATTCTGGGGTGATCGCGGGGATGTCCTCGCTGGTGAGGGGGGCCGGTCGCTCCGGTGGGGCGAAAGACCAGAGCAATTCGGTGAACTCGCCCGGGTCCAAGGCCAGTAGGGCTTTGGCGTTGGTGATGGCGGCGTTGATCTTGGCTCGGTTGCGCACGATTCCGACGTCGGCCATTAGGCGGTCGAAGTCCGCTGGGCCGTATTCGGCGACCACTTGTGGGTTGAAGTTGGCGAAGGCCGTACGGAAGGCGGGGCGTTTGCGGAGGATGGTGATCCACGAGAGGCCGGATTGGAACGACTCGAGGCTGACTCGTTCGTACAGGCCCTGGTCGTCGCGGATCGGCTTGCCCCACTCGTTGTCGTGGTAGGCGACGTAGTCGGGTGACGAGGAGGCCCAGGTGCAGCGCGGCAGACCGTCAGGGCCGGCCACGGTCATCGGGCCGTGACCACGGAGACGAGGCGGGAGAGCGAGATTCGCATCATCAGCTCGAAGAAGGGGCGGATGAACGGCCAGGCGGCGATGCCGTACTTGCCGAAGGGCGGGATGACGTCCTCGGCCCAGGTGAAGCGGGTGCCGGAGGCCATGGGCGTGACGATGAAGTCGCCGGTACCGCGGACGAGCTTGCCGAGGTGTTTCACGCTGCAGCGCAGGGGTGGTTCCCAGTGGGTGATGACCATGTTGTCAGTGAATCCGAAGGGACCGACACTTGTGCGGGCCGCGACCCCGCCGCCGATGCCCTGGCCGTCGTTCGCGGTCCCACGGACCTTGGTGAAGAGCATCCAGGTGGACTGGATGTCCCAATCGACGACCGCGTTCCAGACTTTGTGCGCACCGACGGCGACCTCGACGGAAGCCTCCGCGTGACACGGGGGTTTCGGCTCCGGCGAGTTCGGCATGGGGTCAGTGCCGCCGGGTCACGGATGCGTCGTCGACCTCGGCCGCATCCGGCTCCCCGATTGCGTCGAACTCTGTCGTCTCCGGCTCCGCGGCCGGCTTGGTCCCCGCGACCGGCTTGGGCTCCGCGACCGGGAGCTCCACGACGGGCTCGGGCGCCGGCTTGGGCTCCGGGGACGGTTCGGGGGCGAAGATGCTGCCCGCGTCGTACACCTCGGTGGACACCGTGCCAGCGTCGTCCGCCTCGGGTGTGACCGTCGCCGGGCCCTGCTCCTCCTCGGCGACCGCTGCAGCCTCGTACGGCGTCTCGTACGGCGTCTCGGCAACCTCGGCCGTCTGAGCGGCCTCAGCCACCTCAGGGGTCTCGTGGTACGTCGGGAGGGGTGCCGTGGGCTCGGCCGGTTCGGCCGCCTCCGCGGGCGGGGTCTCGGCCGGGGCGGTCTCGGCTACCGGCTCGTCGGCGTAGGTGAAGGCCGGGACGGTCTGGGCGCGTTCGAGGGCGGCGATGCGGCGGTCGCGCTCGGCGACTTCGCGGGCGACGCGTTCGAGTAGCGTGTCGACCTCGTCCATCCGGTAACCGCGAACGCCGACCGCGAAGCGCGAAGACTCGATGTCATCGGCGGTCAGGGCACGGCGGGCCGGGACGAGCACGTCGGGGCGGTCGTCGTAGACCTCGGCCATGCCACCCCAGCGCCCGGAGGCGACCACGGCGACAGCACCGATCAGCACGACGATTACGAGGGCGAAGAACCACATCACGCCCCGATCGTGCCACGCCGGGCCGGTCAGTCGCACAACCGGCGCGGCCGAACCGCCCCACACCCGGTTCCGGAACCGGCCCACACGCGGTCCGTGAGCACCATCGGCCGAGCGTGGGAACGGCCTGCGGAGCGGGGGTCAGCTGCCGTCGGAGCCGAGGCGGTGGGCCTCGCGCCGGGCTCGCGCTTCCTCGCTGTCGCCCTCTGCGACGTCCGCGGCAGCAGCGGCGGCAGCGGCCTCGGCGGCGGCGTCGGCCATCTCGCCGGACTTCACGATGTAGCTGATCGCCTCGTCGACGTCATCCGTGACAGTGAACATGTCGAGGTCCGGCGGCGCGATCTTGCCGTCGGCCAGCATCGTCTCGCGCAGCCAGTCGACCAGACCACCCCAGTACGACGACCCGAACAGCACCACCGGGAACGACGTGACCTTGCGGGTCTGCGCCAGCGTGAGCGCCTCGAACAGCTCGTCCAGCGTGCCGAACCCTCCAGGCATCACCACAAACCCCTGCGCGTACTTCACGAACATCGTCTTGCGGGTGAAGAAGTAGCGGAAGTTCATCCCGATGTCGACCCACTCGTTCAGGCCGTTCTCGAAGGGCAGCTCGATGCCGAGGCCGACCGAGATGCCGCCGGCCTCGGAGGCACCCTTGTTCGCCGCCTCCATCACGCCCGGACCGCCGCCGGTGATGACCGCGTAGCCGGCGTTGACCAGCTTCCGGCCGGTCTCCTCCGCCGCGGCGTACATCGGGTCGGTCGGTTTGGTCCGTGCCGAGCCGAACACGCTGATCGCCGGGCCGAGCTCGGCCAGCATGCCGAAACCCTCCACGAACTCCGACTGGATCCGCAGCACCCGCCACGGGTCGGTGTGGACCCAGTCCGACGGCCCGCGACTGTCCAGCAGCCGCTGCTCCGAGGTGGAGTTCTGGACCTGGTTACGCCGCATCACGACGGGCCCGCGCTGCGATTCGGGCGGCCGGTCAGGGTGAATGGAAGGATCCGTCATGCCATCCAGGTTAGTCGCCCCGAGCGACTCAGGCCCGACGACCAAGTGGCGATGTCAAGAACTCCGGGTCAGCTCCGACTAGAGGCTGACACCGAGAGAAGGAGAACCACCATGAGCACGCTCGCCGTCCCTGGCGCCACCCTGTACTACGAGACGCGCGGCGAAGGTCCTGCGCTGCTACTGATCTGTGGTGGCATCTACGACGCCGAGGGGTACGACGCCCTCGCGACAGCGCTTGCTGATCGCTACACGGTCATTACGTACGACAGGCGCGGCAACTCCCGTAGCCCGCTAGACGCCGCTCCGACGCCTCAGACGATCCAGGAGCACGCAGACGACGCGTACAGGCTCTTGCAGGCCGTAGGCCCGGCGTACGTCTTCGGAAACAGCTCAGGCGCCCTAATCGCGCTAGAGCTCGCCACAAGCCACCCGGACCACGTCAAGGCCGTGGTAGCGCATGAGCCGCCAGCGTTCGCCGTACTGCCCGATGCGGCGTACTACGAGGCTATGGCGAAGGACGTCGAGCAGGCGTTCGCAAGCGACGGCCCGGAGGCGGCGATGGGCGTGTTCGCGGCTGCGCTCGGGATGACCCAGCAAGAGCAGCAGGCCGAGCCGAGCCCGGAGGCGATGGGCCGGATGATGGCGAACATCCCGCAGTTCATCGGCTACGAGGTGGCGCCGTTCAGCCGGTACTCCCCCGACCTCGACGCGTTGCGGCGGCACCCGCGGATCGTCCTGGCGGCCGGTACGACGTCCGCGGGCGAGGCGCCGCACCACGCCGCGCTAGCGCTTGCCGGGGAGCTCGGAACCGAGCCGCTCATCCTGCCCGGCGACCACGGCGGCTTCGGCGCCCACGCGGACGCCTTCGCCACCTCATTGACCAAGGTGTTCAGCCGAGGGTGAGCCAGGCCGTGAGGATCTCCTCGCACTGGACGATCTCGGCCTCGGGGACGAACTCCTTCTGCGTGTGCGCGAGCAACGGATCGCCGGGGCCGTAGTTGACCGCCGGTACGCCGAGTTGGGTGAAGCGGGCCACGTCGGTCCAGCCGAACTTCGGGCTGGGCTTGCCGCCGACGAGCTCGACGAACGCGGCCGCGGCGGGACGGTCCAGCCCGGGCATGCCGCCCGCGGCCGAGTCGCTGATGACCAGGTCGAAGCCCTCGAACACCTCGCGCACATGCGCCTCGGCCTCGGCCTCCGACCGGTTCGGCGCGAACCGGTAGTTCACCGAAATCGTGCACACATCCGGTACGACGTTGCCGGCCACGCCACCGGTGATGGCGACGGCGTTCAGGCCTTCGCGGTATTCCAGGCCGTCGATAATCACCCGGCGTGGCTCGTACGCCTTGAGCAGCGCGAGCACGTCCCCGGCGGCGTGCACGGCGTTGACGCCCATCCACGAACGCGCGGTGTGCGCCCGCTCGCCGGTCAGGGTGATCTCGGCCCGCAACGTGCCCTGGCAACCGGCCTCGACGACTGCGTTCGACGGCTCCATCACGACGGCGAACACGCCCTCGAGCAGGTCCGGCCGATTCGCGACGAGCTTGCCGAGGCCGTTGTACTCGGAGGCGATCTCCTCGCAGTCGTAGAAGACGTAGGTGATGTCCCGGTTCGGCGCGGGCAGGTTCGCGGCGAGGCGCAGGCCGACGGCGACACCACCCTTCATGTCGCAGGCGCCGAGCCCGTGGATCAGGCCGTCCGCGCGCCGGGCCGGCAGGTTGTCGTTCAGCGGAACCGTGTCGAGGTGGCCCGCGACCACGATCCGCTCGTCCCGGCCGAGGTCCGTCCGCGCGACGACGGTGTTGCCGAACCGCGACACCTGGAGATGTCCGTACGCCGAGAGGGCAGTCTCGACCGCGTCCGCGAGGGCCTTCTCGTTCTTGCTGACCGACTCGAGATCGATCAACGCGACGGCCAGATCCGGCCCGGACACAGTGAGGTCGAGAGTCATAGCCCGAACCCTAACGGCCCTCGCCTTATACCTGGGATTCTGAAACTATCTCCGATATGGGAGAACAATCCAGGATCGCCGTCGTCACCGGTGCGGGTGGTGGCATCGGCGCCGCGTGCGCGATCGCGCTCGCCGGCCAGTACGACGCGACGCTGTGCGTGGACCGGGATCTCGCGAGAGCGACCGCCACCGCCGAGGCAATCGGCGGGCTTGTTTTGCAGGCAGACGCCGAAGACCCGGACTTCGGCCAAACGGTCGCGGCGGAGATCGCCAAACACGGCCGAACCGCCGTCGTCGTACACGCCCTCGCCTATGAGGAGCACGCGCCCGCCGCCGACCTCACCCGCGAGTCGATGCTGCGAAGCCTCGCGCTCGGCCCGGTCGCCGCCTTCTCCCTCTTCCAGGCCTGCGCGTCAGACGGTGCCGCACTCATCGCGATCGGGTCCTTGCACGAGACGCAGCCCTTCCGGAATTGCGTCGGCTATAACGCGGCACACGGCGCACTCGGCCAGGTCGTACGGACGCTCGCGCACGAGTGGGCGCCACGCCGGATCCGCGTCAACGCCGTCGTACCCGGCTGGATCGAGACCCCGGGTGAGCGCGAGCTGTACGGCGCGGACCACCTCGCAATGGCCTCGGCCGGTCTGCCCTTCGGCGCGATGGGTACGGCCGCGCAGATCGCGGAAGCGGTCGCCTTCGTCGCGAGCGCGTCGTACATGTCGGGGTCGTTCGTGACCGTCGACGGCGGGTTGTCGGTGTCGCTGGCGCGGCTGCCGGGTGAGGCGTGATGAAGTACGTGTGCGTTTTCGCTCATCAGGATGACGAGATGCGTTGTCTCGGCACGCTTTTGCGCCTTCGCGAGGCTGGGCACGAGATCGCGTTCGTGACCGTGACGAAGGGCGATAAAGGCCTGCCGTACGTCTTGGAAGCGGACGCCGTCGGGGTGCGCGACGAGGAGATGCGGAGCGTGGCGGCCGCCTTCGATGCGGAATACGTCTGCCTGGGTCGGGAGGACGGCTACACGTACGACGATCCGGGGCTGCGGCGTGACCTGCTCGCCGCGATTCGGTCCACCCGGGCCGACGTACTGATCACGCACTGGACCACCGACTACAACGCGGACCACGTCGTCACCGCGAAGGCCGTCACCGACGCCGCGTTGTTCGCCAACCTCGCGTCCTTCCCAACGGACCCCACGACAGCTTTCGCCACGGCCGCCTCGGCGGAAATCGCCATGGATGCTGCGCCACTGGGCGCGGTACCGCGGATTTGGTACGTCGATCCCGGCGCCGGCTATGGCTTCGAGGCGACGCATTTCGTCGAGCTGAGCCCGGGTCATGCCTCGCGCAAGGCGGAGCTGATCCGGTATCACCGCAGCCAGATGGACGTCATCCGCCAACTCAGCGGGACCGACTACGCCGACCAACTCGCCGACCTCGACCGACTCACCGGCAACCGCCTGATGGCCGGCCCAACCGAAGCCTTCCGCCCCTGCCTAGCCGAACGCCGAATCCCCTGGCCCTCCGACCTCCCCGGCCGCCTATAACCACTCTCATCCGTTCATTCGTCGGAATACGGCCTGTATTCAACGTGCATGGAGGCCGCATTCCGACGAATGAACGGATGAGAGTGGAGGCCCTCGCGCGCCTTTAGAGAATGCGGTGGGCCTCGACGACGTTCTCGTCGACGGTGATGCCGAGGCCCGGGCCAGGCGGTAGCAGGACGTGGCCGTCGACCAGCTCGAGGCCGGTGGCGAGGGTTGAGGCGAGGGGGGCCGAGGAGGCGTTGTATTCCTGGAAGACCGGGCCTGGCAGCCAGGCGTTGACGTGCAACGAGGCGGCCGTCAGAAGCTGAGACGTCCACGCATGCGGAACGACCAAAGCACCACGGGCAAGCGCGAGCGGGGCGATTGTCTGGATCGCCGTGAAGCCTCCACACCTCGACAAGTCCGGCTGCACGACGGAGACGCCTTCGGTCGCGAGCAACTCCTCGAACTCCCCTACCCCGCCGAGTTGTTCGCCCGTCGCCACCCGCACGTTGGTCGTCCGGCCGAGCGCGGCCAGGTCGCCGGGGCGGTCAGCGGGCAACGGCTCTTCCACCCATTGCAGGCCGAATTCCGCCAGCCCGTCGAGAATCCGTCGTACGGCGGAGAGGTCGCCCGGGAGATGCCCGTCGACCATCAGGTGTACGTCGGGCCCGACCTCATCGCGAACCGCCGCGAGCAACGACCGATCGCGCGCCGGATCCGCACCCCACGCGCCCCAACCGAACTTGATCGCGCGGAATCCCCGGTCCAGGTAAGACCGGGCGGCCTTGCGCATCTCCTCCGGCGTCTCCCGGAACAACGTGCTGGCGTACGCGAGCACGCGGTCGCGACGGGCACCACCGAGCAGGTCGTGGATCGGGCGTCCCGCGAGCCGGCCCGCGATATCCCAGACGGCGAGGTCGATCCCGCTCATCGCGTGCAACGCCGGGCCGCGGCGGCCGTGATACCAGGAATGCCGGTACATCCTTTCCCACAAGGCCGTCCGGTTCCACACGCTCTGCCCGACAACGGCGTCGCGCAGCCCCGCACAGAACTCCGGGATCTGCGTCGGCGCGTTGACCAAGGCCTGCACGATCCACGGATGCGAGTCGACGTCCGCGTAGCCGGTGATCCCCGCGTCGGTGCTGACCTTGATCAGGCTGGCATAACGCGGCCCGGCCATCTCCCCGTCGTCGAGGCGCTTACCGTACTCCACTCGGCCGTCCAGCACGAGCGCCTCGACGTTGGTGATCACGGTCATTCGCTAGTCCTTGTCGAAGAGCACGTCCGCGAAGTAGTTGGTCTGGTTGTACGACTCGGTCGGGAAACCGCCTTGGCCAACGTGGAAGACGCCGTTGCCGTTGTTGTTGAAGTCGTCCGACGCGAGTCCACGCAGTGCCCCGTTCTCCTTGGCCTTGGTGAAGACGCCTGACGTGGCGCCGTAGATGGCGTTTGGCGAGTTGTACGAGGCAACGTACGTCGTACCCGGGGTTATCCGGACAGGAGTGGCCAGACGTACCTCATGCCACCCGTAGGCCCTCTCGCCGGTAAACGTCGCTTGAGCGAGTAGTTCGCCCGTAGCCGACCAGAGCTTGCCAATGTGCGTTCCGGTATCCCCTTCGGCCTTGTAGAACCTCAGGCCAACGACTGATCCGGCAGAGATGGCCTGGAACTTCATACCCAGTTCTAGCGAGCCGACCTCGTCGTACCGGTTGGCAGGTACGTCGGTGATGTCCCACACCGACTGGACGTCCGGCTCGAACACCACGTCGGTCCAGTAGTTACTAGCCCGGTACGACTCTGTGGGCACACTACTGCCGTTGCCGAAGACACCAAGCGTTCCGTGCAGTACGCCGTTGTGCGCCTCGCGACCGTCGAAGTAGTAGTGGTTGTAGCCGTAAACGCCATCCGGAGAATTCCGTGAGGCCGTGTACGACGTATTGGCGCTGATGCGAACAGGGGTGCCGAAACGCAACTCCTGCCATCCGGCGGGACTCTCGTGCGTAAAGGTGCCAGTGGCGAGCTTGGCGCCGTTCGGCCCCCACAGAGTGCCCGTGTGGGTCGCAACGTCCTTCGGCCCTTTGAAGAAGCGAATGCCGAGCACTACGCCGTCCCGGTCGGTACGGAACTTCACACCCAGCTCAATCGGCCCGGCCTGGGAGTAGGTCTCTACGCCCGGCCCATCCTCGTCATTCCAGATAGACCGCGGGTAGTCCGTAGTGGGCTTCTTGGCCGCCCGGAAGCTCCAGAAGCGCGGCGTCATCGCTAGACCCGACAGGTTCCTACCGGTCAACTGCACGCTGACCAGCGATCCGTACGTCCAGGGATGATCCGGCGTAAAGGTGGCCGTCATCGTCGCCGCGTCGTACCGGGTCGTGCCGGGCGTGGGCGCCTCGCTGCCGCCCACGCCGATGTGGATCGTGGCCGGGTCGATCTCGTCGTCGTAGAACCGCACACTGATCACCCGATGCGGCCAGACACTGGTCTGACCGTTGACCGGCGAAATGGTGTTCTGCAGTCGCGGGAACCCAGGCGCACGACCGAGCTGCCGGATCAGCGGCGCGAAGCCGTCGTACGTCGGCGCGGGTTTCGGCGATCCCCAGAGCACTTGGGCCAACGCGCGGAACGGCTCGACCAGCCGGTACGACTGGTACTCCTCTTCCTCGACGTCGGGCAACGTCCAGAGGCTGATCTTCGCGCCGAGCAACTTGTCGCTGTCCTCCGGCACGGTGTGACCGCCGGAGAATAGTCCGACCCGGAAGTTCTCGTAGATCGGCTTTGGCTCGGGCCGGCGCACGTTCGGGTCGTAGTAAAGATAATCGCCGTTGGAGTTAGAAAGCTTGTAGCCGGAATCCACCAACTCCTGGGGCGTCTTCCGGCCGGGCCAGTGAATCCAGTGCTCGACGATCACGTTGGTGTCGACCGGCCGGGTTCCGGTGGTGAGGAGTCCGTCGTTCCAGACCCGCATCGTCTTGCCGTCGGCGCGCACCGCCTGGTTGACGTCGTTGATGAAGCCGTAGAAGAGATCCGGCGCGACCGCCGACGAGCCGTACAACGCCTTCGCCCGTTGACCGAGCTGCGGGTAGAGGTCGTACCGCACGGGGAACGCGGGCGGGGTGAAGTCGACCAGGTACTCGTCGGCCCCGAGATGCCAGTACGGCGTATCGAACTCGGGGGTGAGACCGGTGACGATGCCCTTGGCGTAATCCCAGGCGGCCTGGTTCGAGAGGTCCAGCGTGTTCCCGCGATTCGGCAGCGCGTAGTCCTCGTGGCCGACCAGGAGTTTGGTCATATGGCCGGGCATGTTCGACTGCGGGATGACCGTGATGTTGTAGCGGGCGGCCTCGGCGGCGATGTCCTTCATCAGGGCGAGCGGGGTGGTGTCGTAGCCGACGTACAGCCAGAGCATGTTCAGCTTCAGGTACGACATCTCGCGGATCTGGCCCGACCACCAAGCGCGGGTGTACGTCTTCGGCGCGTTGGCGACCAGGAATCCCCGCTCGGCGAACCGCGGCCAGTCCCGGGCGAGGCCGGCCGGGACCTGCCGGTTCTGCCGGATCCACTGCAGCAGCGTGCGGGTTCCGTTGAAGATGCCTTTGCGCGTGCCGCGGATCTCGATCGACGAGCCGACCTGGATCTCGTAGCCCTCGGCGCCTAGGTCGGGGATCGTGGCGAGCTTGAGGCGGATGTCGCCTGGGTTCACGACCGGCTGGGCCTCGACGACGACCGGTACGCCGTACCCGAGGCTGCGGAAGTCGTCGGTCAGCACGTCGCCGGTGACCTGCAGCTCGGCCGCCGACGCGGAGTCGATCCGGATCCGCGAGTCGGTGGCCACCACACCACCGGACAGCGAGAGGAAGTGCCTGCGGGCGATCTCCGGCATCGAAACTCCAAAAGTGGGCGGACTCTATCTTCGGTATTTCGAAAACATTTCCTGATATACGAGCCTAAGGTGGCAGCAGAGCCCGGGCAAGACCTTTCGACGTACGTCGACGGTCTCTTCGGCCCGGCCTACCGTTAGCGGTTAGGCGACGCCTTCGCCCTCGGCCGGGCGGGGCAGGAACACGCAGAACTCGTTGCCCTCGGGATCGGCGCAGACGTTCCAGCTGATTTCCTCGTCCCTGGCCCGCAGCAGGGTGGCGCCGGCGTCGAGGACCGGCTGCAATTCGTCGGCGGAGACGTCCCAGTGGATCCGGTTCTTGACCGTCTTGGGCTCGGGCACCGGCACGAAAACCCAATAACTGAACGGCAAACCCGGCACGTTCTCGAGCCAGTACCACGGCACGTTCGGCTCGGTCTTGACGTCACCACCGACAACCCCGGCCCACCAACGCGCTTGCGCCTCCGGATCGGCGGAGTCCACGACCAGCTCCATCAACTTGTACGACGGAACGTGCTCGCGAACGAACCCGCAGAACTCCCCGCCCTCCGGATCGGCCATCACCGCCCAGTGCTGCTCGTCCGTAATCGGGCTGAGCATCTTCGCGCCGAGCTTCTCCAGCGCCTCGATCGACGCGGCAGTGACATCGAGATGAACCCGCTGCTTCACGGTACGCGGCTCAGCCACCCGGTTGATCCAGATCGTCTTCTCCGGCCGATCCCCAACCAGCACCTCGGGATTGTCCGCAGGCGACGTCAGCCCGAGCAGATGCCCCCAGAAATCCGTCATCGCCCGCGGACAGTTCACGTCGATACACAGATCCTTGAACCGCGCCACCGTCATAACCTCAGGCTAAGCCTTCCCCTCATTTCCCCCGCGAGCGGTCACATCCGACCCACTCCCTCCCCTACCCTCCCGCGAGCGGTCACATCTGACCCGCCACTACGCCCCCTCCCGCGAGCGGTCGCACCACGCAACGGCGCCACCTCCCCACGCCGAGGGCACACGCCCCCTCAAGACCAAGGACGCACGCCTCCTCAAGACTGCGACGATCGGTCCCAATTTGCCGCTGCAAGCTCGCCTGCACCTGACAGGTAGCAGAAGAGCGGCAAATTGGGACCGATCGTCGCAGTCTTGTGCACCACCCGAACGCCAGTCGTCGTGACCACCTACCGCGTGCGCGGCATTCACCGGTCGCAGTCTTCGGCACCCACCCGATAGCCATTCGCCGCGCACCACCTGCCGTCGTGCGCGGGGCGTTGGCCGGGAGGGCAGGCCCGGGGCCGGAGTGGGTGGTTTAGGGGGTGGTGTGTTTGCGGTAGTGGCGGTTTACGCGTTCGCGGTTGCCGCAGGTTGGGGTGCACCAGGTTTGGCGGGGGTCGTCTTGGAGGAAGTACTTCACGCAGCGGGCTGCCGGGCAGGCCCGCAGTCGGTCCCGGTCCGGGCCGACCAGGAACCCGACTCCCGAACGGCCGAGGGCCGCGATCAACAGGTCGATCGGCTCGGCCAGACCTTCGACCGGCTCCCATCGCGGGACCGGACCGTCCGACGCCCACTCCAATAGCGGTCCGCGTAGATCCTTCGCCGCGTCGTTGAGTTGGGCGATCGCAACTCCGGGCTCGAGGAGTCGCTGTGCGTCCGCCTTGCTCGCCGCCTCCAGACCGACGACCTGCGCGAACAAGGACCGAACCGCCCGCCGCACCCCGACGATCCGCTCGACGCCCTCCGCATCGGCCTCGAAGCGGTTCAACGCCCCCGCGAGCTCCCCGACGAGCCGACCCGCGAGGTCTGCGTTATCAAGCACCCAAGCGTCGACCTTCGCAGGCGAATCCAGCCCGTCCGCAACGCCACCCTGGCCGTCATTCCGGATGGTCGCCGCCAGGTTGAACGCCAGCAGCCCTGCACTCACCTGCCCTGTACTCACACGCCCCGTACTCCCATGCCTGTAATCACAAGAACTGATCCTAATGGCAAACCCGCTTGCTGCCGTTAGAACTCCTCGACTATCTTCTAATGGCAGTTCCGCCCACTACCATTAGGAGATTCGTGATCCCGATCGATGAGGTACGCCGTGCGGCTGATCGCCTGGCCGAGGTCGTCACCGGGCTGGACGAAGAGGCCGCGCGAGGGCCGTCCGCGTTGCCCGGGTGGTCACGAGGGCATGTGCTCACGCACATCTCGGACTTCAGCCGCGCGATGACGCGGCAAGCGGAGTACGCGCTCGCCGGCAAGACGATCGAGGTGTACGACGGCGGCAGGCCCGGGCGTGATGCCGGGATCGAGGCCGGCGCGGGACGCCCAGCCGACGTACTCGCGCAGGCCGTGCTCGACGACACGGCCGGGCTGCTGCGCGTCTGGGAGAAGGCTGGGCCGGAGGACTGGGCTCGGCCCGTCACCTACCGGAACGGCGACCTCCTGGGTACGGCGTACTGCGCGTGGCGGGAGTTCGAGATCCATATGACCGATCTGGATCTCGGGCCGTCCACCGACGAGTGGTCGACGGAGTTCTGCCTTCACCTACTCGACTTCCTCAGCCCGCGCCTGCCCAACGACGTACCGCTCGAACTCAAACCAACAGACGCCGCCTGGCTAGCCGGGCGCACAGCCGGACGACCGGGCTATCCCGACCTACTCCCCTGGCCGTGATCGCCACCCCTTCCCAGCCGCGAGTAGTCACATCTGCGCCCACGGCGGCGCCTCCTGGCGAACCGCCCACCGAACAGAGGCGACCACTCGCGAGAGAGGGGTCAGAGCTGACCACTCGCGGGAGAAGGGAAGGCCAGCACGAACCTGGCACCACTCGCGGGGGAAGGGGAAGGCGTGCACGAACCTGGCACCACTCGCGGGGGAAGGGGAAGGCGTGCACGAACCTGGCACCACTCGCGGGGAGGTCAAGAAGAAGGCGGCGTCATTTGAGGCCGGTGGTTTTCATGGCTTCGACCAGGCGACGTTGGCCGGCTAGGAAGATGGCAACGGTGGGGAGGGCGGCTACCACCGACGCGGCGAGGATGAGGTTCCAGGCTGAGGCGTATTGGCCCTGCATTCCCGAGATCCCGAGCTGGATGACCCGCAGGTCCGGGTTGCGGGTGATGGTGAGCGGCCAAAGGAAAGCGTTCCAGTTGGCCAGGAAGAACAGCACCGAGAGCGAGGCGAGCACCGGCCGGCTGATCGGCAGGATGACGCTCCAGTAGCGACGCCAATAGCCGCAGCCATCGAGGTCGGCCGCCTCCTCCAGTTCGCGCGGGATGTTCAGGTAGTACTGCCGCAACAGGAAGATCCCGAACGCATGGAAGATCGCCGGCACGATCAGCCCGGCATAACTGTCGAGCATGCCGAGCTGTTTCACCACCAGGAACAGCGGTACCAGGATCACCGGCAACGACACCAGCAACGTCGAGAGGATGCCGCTGAAGATCAACCCCCGGCCGGGAAAGCGCAACCGGGCCAGCGCGTACGCCGCCATCGAATGGAAGAACAACGCGATCACGGTCACCACGACCGATACCAACGCGCTGTTCCAGAGGAAGCGCGGCAACGGGATGCGCAGCAGGACGTACTGGAGGTTGTCCAGCGTCAGATTCGACGGCCATCCCATCGAGAACATCTCGTCGGGCGGTTTGAGCACGCTGAACAAGACCCACAGCAACGGCGCCACCGTGATCAACGCCAGCAGATGCGCGGCGACCGGCAACAACCAAGCCCGCTTAGTCCTCACTGAACCGACCTCCCCGGGTCAGACCGAACATCAGTCCCGTGCAGAGCACCAGCAACCCGACCACCAACGTCGTCAACGCGGCTGCATAGCCCACGTTGTTGAAGGTGAAGGCCTGTTCGTAGATGTAGAACACCACCGTCGAAGTCGATCGCGCCGGACCACCCCGGGTCAGCACGAAGACCAGGTCGAACGCCTGCAACCCCGTCACCGCGCCGATGGTCGAGTTGACCAGTACGAAGAAACTCGTTGGCCGGAGCAACGGCCAGACGACGTACCGGAATCGTTGCCATCGGCCCGCACCGTCAACGCGAGCGGCGTCCTCCAAATCGGCCGGGATGTCCTTCAACCCGGCGAGAAAGACGAGCATCTGGTAGCCCATCACAAACCAGACACTGATCAAGATGTACGTCGCGAGCGCCAGCTGAGGCGTGCCCAGCAGCGAGACATCCTCCAACCCGAACGGCCGAAGCAGACCCGAAACAGCGCCCTGCTTGTCGACCAGGAGGAACTGCCAGACCAGTCCGACCACGACCAGGCTGATCACGTTGGGCAGGAAGAACGAAGCCCGAACCCAGCCGATCCCGCGGAAGTGATCCCGCACCAGCAGGGCCAAGCCGAGACTGACCAGAAAGGCCAACGGCACAAAGGCCAGCACGTAAATCCCGGTGATCCGCAGACTGTCCAGCAACTGCGCATCGTCCGCCATCAGCCGATAGTTGCCCAGGCCAACGAACTGGTAGCCGCCGAAACCGTCCACCTTGTAGAAGGCGACCGCGAACGCGAGCAGCATCGGCAACGCGACGAAGACCAGCAGCCCGAGCACGTCCGGCGCCAGGAACGCGTACGCCGCGAGCGCCTCCCGCCGCTTGCGCGTCATCGGAGTCTTCGACGCAGGAGCATGGACGCGACTGGAAGTGGATGGAGATCGAGTAAGCGTGGTCATCAGATGATCGGCGCGCCTTGGTACGTCTTCAGGTACGCGTCGATCCGCTGTGCGGCATCGGCCGCCGCCTTGCCCGGGTCCGCCGAGTCGAGCTGGCAGGCCTGGATCGCGTCCGACACGGCCTTGTAGACCTCCGGTGGGTACCGCGGCTCGCTCTTACCGGTCGGCACGATGTCCTTCGCGAACGTCGACAAAGCGCCTTGCGCGAACGAGCCGGCCTTGTCCGCGGCAGCCTGGACCGACTTGCGCGGCGGCAGGTTCGTCTTCACCACGGTGTTCCACTGGCGTTGCCGCTCGACTCCTTCGGCATCGGTCGAGGCCAATGCCCAGGCGCAGAACTTTGCGGCGGCCTCCGGGTTCTTGCCCTTGGCGTTAGCCACGAAGGCCCAACCACCCATATCCGTGACGGCCTTACCGCCGGCCGGCAACGGAAGCGGCGTCAGGCCGTACTCGAACTTCTTGAACTTGGCGTTGAGGTCGGAGACAGACCAGATCCCGCTCTGCTGCATCGCGACGGCCCCCGAGCAGAGGTTGGCGCCGATGTCACCACCGCCATCCCCCAACGGCTTGCGCGGCGCCATCTTGCCCTTGACCGTGTCCTGCCAGAACTTGAGCGCTTGCACCGCCGCGGCCGAGTCGAATGCGACCTTGCCGTCCTTGACCGCTTCCCCGTCACCCATCCACATGAACGGGTACCAGGTGAAGTTCTGGTAGTAGCCGGGCAGAGTCTCGAACAGTACGCCGTACTTGTTGGTGCCCGTCAGTTTGTCCGCAACGGCGAGTAGCTGGTCCCACGTCTTCGGCACATCCGCCTCGGACAGACCGGCCTTCTCGAACGCCGCATGCCCGTAGTACAAGGCGAGTGGCTCGACCTCCATCGGCAGGCCGAAGATCTTGCCGTCGACCATGCGGGTGTCGAGCACTCCCGGGATGTAGTCGGCCTTGGCCTCTTCCGAGAGATGCGGCGTGAGGTCCTGCAGCACACCACCGTTGTAGTAGCGCAGGAAGTCGCCCGGACTGATCAGGAAGATGTCCGGCCCCTGCCCGGACTGGAAGGCGGTCTGCAGCGCGGAGCCGTTCAAGTACTCCTTGCCGGGGATGTAGCGCAGGTTGACCTTCACGTCGTTGTTCGCGTTCCACCGCTGGGTGATCTCGCCGAACCAGGTGCTCTGCGGATTCTTGTCATCAGCCGGGCCGTAGAAGTTCCAGAACGAGAGATCCTTGCCGTTGCCACCGGCATCGTTACCGCAGGCGCTGAGCAGAGAACCGGCCGCGAACGCACCCAGGGCGCCCTGCAACACGGTTCGGCGAGTGACTGACATCAAGCCCTCCAGGATGGGCAATCGATTTCTCCGCAATCTACGATCGAGCCCCAGTCGGGTCAAGACCCAACCACCGCCGATTCCAGCGCGACCCGGATTCCCCTTGCAGGCAAGGTCGTGGCTGCGTTGACACAGAGCCACCCCCTTGCCTACGGTGCGGGAAATCGATTTCTCATCACCCGTCGATAGCGAGGCCAAACGAATGCCCGATCACACCGCCGGCACCGCCCGGGGGCTGGCGGCCGCGCGGACCGCGATCGAGACCGAGGCGGCCGCGGTGCTCGCCTTGGCCGGACGAATCGACGGCGTCTTCCTCGACGTACTGGCCGCCGTCGCGCAGTGCGAAGGCCACCTCGTCGTCACCGGTCTCGGCAAGTCCGGCCTGGTCGGGCGGAAGATCGCCGCCACGCTGGCGAGTACCGGCACACCCGCCACCTTCATCCACGCGGCCGACGCGTTGCACGGCGACTCCGGTGCCGTCACGCGCCGGGACATCGTGCTCGCCTTGTCCGCATCCGGCGAGACGGCCGAGGTGTGCGCCTTCGCCCGGATGCTGGCCGAGCGGGACATCCCGGTGATCGCGATGACCGGCGGGGAGAAGTCCACGCTCGCCCGGCTCGCGACGTACACGCTGGACACGATGGTGCTGCGCGAGGCCGATCCGCTGAACCTGGCGCCGACCGCGTCCACCACCGCCGCCCTGGTGATGGGTGACGCCCTGGCCTGCGCGCTGGTGGCCTGGCGGGACTTCACGCAGACCGACTTCGCCCGGTTCCATCCATCCGGCGCGCTCGGCCGGCGGCTCCTCGGCGACGAACTGGGCGACGAGTTGGGCGACGAAGACGGCGAAGAACTGGGGGATGACTGATGACGGCGTACGACGTCGCGGTGCTGGGCAGTTTCATGAAGGACCTGGTGGCGAGCGCGGAACGGCGGCCGCTGCCCGGTGAGACCTTGCACGGCACGGGATTCGCGGAGTTCCTCGGCGGCAAAGGCGTGAACCAGGCGGTCGCGGCGGCCCGGATGGGTGCGAGTACGGCGATCGTCGGCACGGTCGGCGCCGATCGGTATGGCGACGAGTTCCTCGCACTGCTGGCCGATCACGGGGTGCACACCGGCCGGGTGCTCCGGCATCCCCGGCTCGGTACCGGTGTCGGCCTGCCGGTGGTTCTCCCCGATGGCAGCAACTCGATCATCATCGTGTCCCGGGCGAACGCCGCGATCAGTACCGCTCAGGTCGAGGCCGCGGCCGACGTACTGACCAGGTGCCGCGTGCTCAGCGTCCAACTCGAGCTCCCGGTCGAGGCCAGTCGTACCGCTCTCCGGATGGCCAAGGCCGCGGGCGCGACCACGATTTTCAACCCGGCACCGGCGGGACCGGTCGATGCCGGCCTGGCCGACGTGGTCGACATCCTGGTGCCGAACGAGGTCGAGGCCGCCGAACTCACCGGCCAGAGCTGCGACGACGAGGATGCCTTGCCGCGGATCGCCCGCCGGCTTGCCGACGAGTGGGACCTGCAAGGCTGCGTGATCACCCTCGGCTCCCGCGGCGTCTACCTGCTCGACCGATCCGCCGGCCAAGAGCACCGGATCGGCGGCCACGACGTCGCGACCATCGACACCGTCGGCGCGGGCGACGCCTTCTGCGGTTCGCTCGCCGCCTCCATCGCGGCCGGCGCCTCACTGCTCGAGGCCGTGGAACTGGCCAACGCCGCCGGAGCGCTCTCCACCACGGTCAGCGGCGCGGCCGCATCGGCCCCGGCCCGGACCGACGCGCTCGCGCTCCTCACCAGGGCCGCCTTCCCCGCCTGAACGACGCGACCGTGAGATTCTTGGTCCTGACGGATCTGGGATCGAGCGCGGGAGTGAGCATGACGACGACGATCTACGACGTGGCGCGTAGCTCGGGTGTCTCCCCTGCCACGGTCTCCCGGGTGCTGAGCGGCCGGCGCAACGTCGACCCGGTGCTGGCCGAGAAGGTCCAGGCCGCCGTGGCGAAACTCGGCTACCGCCCGAACGGCGTCGCGCGGAACCTGCGCCGAGCCAGCACCAACCTGTGGGCCGTGGTCATCTCCGATATCGAGAACCCGTTCTTCACCTCACTCGTCCGCGGCCTGGAGGACATCGCCCAGACCGAGGGCTACCACGTCGTGCTCTGCAACAGCGACGAGGACCCGGCCAAGGAATCGGCGTACGCGTCGGCCGTATTGACCGAGCAGATGGCCGGCGTGGTGATCTCCCCGACCAGTACGGCGGACGGGGTGCGGCAGTTGCACGAGGCCAAGACGCCGATGGTGCTGATCGACCGCAAGGTGGACGGGGTCGACGCCGACACCGTGCTGGTCGACAACGAACACGGCGCGGCCGAGGGCGTACGCCATTTGATCGATGGCGGCTATCGCCGGATCGCGTGCATCACCGGACCGCGCAAGGTCAGTACGGCAATGGACCGGCTGGCGGGTTATCGCGCGGCCCTGCGCGGTGCGGGGATCCGGTCCAACAAGGACCTCGTCCGGCACGCCGATTTCCGCGAGGCCGGCGGGTTCGAGGCGATGGAGAGTCTGCTCGACCTGCCCGAACCGCCCGAGGCGCTCTTCGTGGCGAACAACCTGATGACCGTCGGCGCGCTCGAGTGCCTGGCCAAACGAGGTCTACGCGCTCCCGACGACATCGCCATCGTCGGCTTCGACGACATCCCGTGGGCCAAGCTGGTCGTACCGTCGCTCACCACGGTCGCCCAGCCAACGTACGAGCTCGGCCGCCGCGCCGGCCTACTACTCAAGGAACGCATCGCCGAACCCGGCCGTCCGCCGTCGACGGTCACCCTCCCGACCCAGCTCCACATCCGCGCCAGTTCCGTCCCGCGTTAATGCGGCGGTGGTGGCGGGGTGTTGCCCTCGCGGATCCACGCGATGTAGTCGGCGGCGGTCTCCCCGGCAGCCCGCACACGTAGGCCGGCCTTAAGAGCGCGGGTGTTGTCCAGCTGGAAGGTTCCGTCGTTACTGCCGTCATGCGGCAGGCCGAGATAGTCGGTCGCCGGGTTCCAGTCCACCGGCACCGGCTTGCGCGCCACCCGCTGCCAGGCGTCGAGAAATGCCTCGATCGTCAGCGTCGGGCTGACCGCGTTGAACGGACCGGGCCGGCGCTCGGCCGTGACTTTGAGCAGAAAGTCCGCGAGGTCCCGGGCGTCGAGATACTGGAGCGGCTGGTCTGGACGCGCGGCGCAATCCAACTGCCGCCCCTCCGCCAGTGGCTGGCCCCACGGACCGAAGTCCGGGCCATACCGCCCGACGATGAACCCGGATCGCACGTACGTCGCCCGCTCGCCCAGTACGTCCGTGAGGATCTGCTCGCAGCGCACCTTTTGTGCGCCGTAGACGTCCATGCTGAAGGCGTCATCCGCCGTACCGTCGGGCCAACCGACCAGCGGCGCCGCCTCGGTTTGGTACGGCGTGACCTTGTCCGCGTAGACGCCGATGGTCGACATGAACGTGTACTGGCCGACCCGGTCCGCGAGCAATTCCGCAGTACGTCGAACGTCCGTGCCGACGAACCCGGAGAAGTCGACGACGCCGTCCCACTCGCCCTCGGCCAGCGCGTCGGGCCGGCTTCGGTCGCCTCGCAGCTGGCTCGCTGTCGGGAACAACCCCTGGCCGGTCTGGCCGCGGTTGAACAGGGTGACGTCGTGCCCATCCCGGAGCGCGGCCTCGACCAGGTGGCGGCCGAGGTACTTCGTGCCGCCGAGCACGAGCAGCCTCATTGGATGACCCCATTCTCCAGCGTCGTGGTGAGCTCGCGCAGGTCGGCGAGCAGGCCGTCGATCCAGGTCAGCGACTCGGGCACCGTACGGCGTCCCTCGGTGACGATCCAGGTCAGTGCTTGCAGGGTGAAGCTGATTCCCCCGACCGCCAGCTGCTTTTGCGTCAACTCCGGGTCGTTGCCGCTGACAACGTTGTAGTGGGCAACCACTTCGGCCGGATCGACGCCGTCCTTCCGGGCCTCCCGGGTCAGCGTGTAGAGGTCGGCCAGGTGCGGAGCGACGTACGCCGCGGGCCAGTCGATCGCGGTCCAAGTGACGCCGTCGGACACCAGGTTCTTTGGCACGAAGTCGCCGTGTACGACCCGGTGTGGAGAGGTCTGCCCCAGCTCGCGCAGCGCAGGTACGGCGAGCGCAAGCGTCTTCGCCCGCAGCTCGCCGTCGGGAATCTGGCCGATGAGACCGTCGAGCCGCTGCGACCGAGCCTGCGAAGCCGCGACGCTCCCGATCGTGACGAGTAACTCCGCGGCGGCCAGGTATCCCTCGCGGCTCGGCCGTTGCTCCAGCGTTGCCGCACCCGCGTCCGCGAGGACCAGGATGATCGCGTCAGCATCCCGGTGCAGGCGGAACAACGTCGGGGCAGGAAGACCAAGCGGGATGACGAGCTGTTCGTACGCATTCGCTTCCGCGGTCTGGCTGTCGGTTCCGCGCTTGACGATGACGCTGCGGCCGTTCGCGGACGTCAGGCGCCAGACCTCGGAAGAACCCCACTGCCGCAGGGTTTCCCCGGTCAACTCGTCGACCGTTGTCGCTCCGGTCGCCGCGAGCACGTCGGGTTCGACCGGGTCCAGCCAGGCGGGGCGCATGGTGAACTCTCCTTGGGGTCGCGGTACCGGCCGCCAAGTAGACCACTTCGCGCCGATGGACGCGCTTGGTTTTTCAGACCGTGCAGGCGGTGTGGATTCGGGTGATGAGGCCGCGGTTGACGCGGAGGGGGTCCAGGTCGGTGCAGATGCGGTGGGGGCCGTTCGGGTCGGGCGTGAAGCGGGTCAGGCCGGCGTCGGGGCCTTTCGGTACGACGTCGATGCGGCCGCGTTCGAAGCTGAAGAGGTCGGGCTCGACCAGCATCAACGCGGCGGCCGGATCGTGCGGGACGTTGTGGTTCTCACCGCGGAATCCCCAGTACTGGCGCATCTCGGCGGCCAGCAGCGCGCCGAGCTCACCGGCGGCGGCGAGCTGCTCCACCACCGGCAGGCCGAACTGCAGCCGCCGGGTCTGGTCCAGCCCGATGATCGTCACCGGCTGCTCCGAACCGAACACGACCACGGCCGCGTCGACGTCGCAGTGGATGTTGTGCTCGACCTGGCCGTCGACGAACTCGCCACCCATCAGCACCAACTGCTTGGGCACGGAATCCTCGCGCTCCAGCGCGGCGGCCAGATTCGTCAGCGGGCCGATGGCCAGCACGGTGGTCGCCGAGGCGAGGACTTGCGCGGCGTCGTACGACGTATTGACCTGCTCGCGGTCGAGGCCGTTCATCAGCGCGCCTTCGTGACCGGGCCAATACACCTCGCGGCCGGACCGTGGTTCGCCTATCCCGGGCACGATCGGTCCGACCGAACGACCCGCGATGGCCGCCACCCGGCTGGCCATCCGCGCCCGCAACAGGACATCGCCGTACACCGTGGTGATGCCCTCCAGCTTGAGCTCCGGCGAGCCCAGCAACACCGCCAGCGCAAGCACATCGTCGACGTCGGTACCCAGGTCTGTATCCAGCACGAGCGATTGAGCCATCAGGTAGCCTCCACCGGGATTCTACTGTTGCCCATACATCTGGCAGGCTTTCGGTATGACTGACAACCTCCACTCCCGCGCGTGGGGCTTCGGCCTCGCCACCGTCACCCAGAACGGCAGCGTTCTCGACGTCTGGTACCCGGCGCCCGAACTCGGCGAGGCGCCCGCGGACGCGAAGGCCCCGGCCGAACTGGTCGCCGCCGAGGGCAAGGACGAGCTGCGCCAGGTCCGGCGTGAGGTCGTGCAGACGGTCATCACCCTCGGCGAGGCCCCGGCGGATGTGGCTGACGCCTATCTGCGACTGCACCTGCTGTCGCACCGCCTGGTCCGCCCGCACGGGCTGAACCTGGACGGCATCTTCGGCGCCCTGCCGAACAACGCCTGGACGTCGCACGGGCCCGTTCCCGTCGACGAGCTGGAGCAGGTCCGGCTGCGCGCGCGGGCCGCCGGGTTGCACCTGTCGGTCACGAGCGTGGACAAGTTCCCCCGGATGACCGATTACGTCGTGCCGAGTGGCGTGCGGATCGGCGACGCGGACCGGGTCCGGCTCGGCGCACACCTGGCCGAGGGCACCACCGTGATGCACGAGGGCTTCGTGAACTTCAACGCCGGCACCCTCGGTACGTCGATGGTGGAAGGGCGGATCGTGGCCGGCGTCGTGGTCGGTGACGGTAGCGATATCGGCGCGGGCGCCTCGATCATGGGCACGCTGTCGGGCGGCGGCACTCAGGTCGTCTCGATCGGCGAGCGCTGCCTGCTCGGCGCCAACGGTGGTACCGGTATCTCCCTCGGCGACGACTGCGTAGTCGAGGCAGGGCTCTACGTCACCGCCGGCACCAAGGTCACCCTCCCGGACGGCAAGGTCGTGAAGGCGCGCGAGCTGTCCGGTCAGCCAGGCCTGCTGTTCATCCGCAACTCGGTCAGTGGTGCTGTGGAGGCCCGGCCGCGCAAGGGTCAGGGCATCACCCTGAACGAGGCGCTGCACGCCAACGCATGAACCCGGAACCCTGGTACGGCGTCCGCGCGTTGAGCGAGGTATGCCGATGAACGGACGCCACTTCCTCGTGGTCACCGGATTGCTCACCGTGACGGCCGTCGCCGCCGCGGGAGCGATGGCGTGGCTCGGCAGCGAGGGCATCGGGCCCGTGCCGCTGCGCGAGCAGTGCCTGGCCAAGGCCGGTCCGACCGAGGTGGAGCTCGACCTGGACCAGGCCGAGAACGCGGCGATCATCGCGGGCGTCGCGACCCGGCGCGGGCTGCCGGTCCGGGCCGTCACGGTCGCACTCGCCACGGCGTACCAGGAATCCGATCTGCGCAACCTCAACCACGGCGACCGGGATTCGCTCGGCCTGTTCCAGCAACGGCCTTCGCAGGGCTGGGGTACGGCGACGCAGGTCCGCGATCCGCATTACGCCGCGGGCAAGTTCTACGACGCGCTCGTGAAGATCAAGGGCTACGAGAAGCTGGCCGTCACGGTCGCGGCGGACAAGGTCCAGCGCAGTGCCTTCCCGGACGCGTATGCCGATCATGCGGACGACGCGGCCGTGATCGCGTCATCGCTGACCGGGCAGGTGGCAGCGGCGTTCACGTGTGTGGTCCGGCATGGCGGTTACGCCCCGGAGCAGCTCGGCGCCAACGGACTGACGCCGCGCGCGGACGCCGTGCGGAAGAACCTGATCGAGACCTTCGGCAAGCTGCCGACCGGTGGTTATGCGGCCGGTGGCGTGCGGTCCGGGCACATGGAGGGCTCGGCGCATTACGACGGCCGGGCGGTGGACGTGTTCGTGCGGCCGATCTCGAAGGCGAACACCCGCAAGGGCTGGGTCTATGCGAACTACCTGGTCGCGCATGCCGAGAAGCTGGGCATCACCACGGTGATCTTCAGCGACAAGATCTGGACGTCGGGCACGCGCTCGAGCTCCGGCTGGCGGGAATACAAAGCGCCGCAGCGTGCCGGAAACAACGACACGCTGCGGCATTTGGACCACGTCCATGTGGACGTGGCCGAAGACTGAGGACTGCTTACTCGTCGTGCTCCTGCGGGGGCAGGGCCGCGACGAACGGGTGGTCCTTGTCGATCTTGCCCATCTTGGACGCGCCGCCCGGGCTGCCGAGATCGTTGAAGAAATCGACGTTCGCGGTGTAGAAGTCCTTCCACTGCTCCGGGGTGTCGTCCTCGTAGTAGATGGCCTCCACCGGACAGACCGGCTCGCACGCACCGCAGTCGACACACTCGTCCGGGTGGATGTAGAGCATCCGGTTGCCTTCGTAGATGCAGTCGACAGGACACTCCTCGACGCAGGCGAGGTCCTTGAGGTCAACACACGGCTGCGCGATGACGTAGGTCACTGGTACTCCTCCTATGGCCGGCGATCGCACGGGGTTCGGGCGGCGATCGCAGGTACAGCTGTCACTGGGGTGGTGCTGACAGTCTTAGTATCACGGTAATACTCGCCCCACTCTGCCAGGAGTCCGCATCGTGTCAGGCTTGTCCGCCCGTGATATCGGCCACCGTGTCGTGGTCCGGTACCGCCTGCCGGAGCCCGTAGACGGCCACACCCGCACGGACGTCCTCGGCGTACTGCAGGCGCTTGACGGTCAGGGCTTGGTCGTACGGCGCGCTGACGCCTCGCTGGAGGCCGTTCCGCTCGACCGGGTGGAAGCGGCCAAGCCCATCCAGGCCATCCCCCTGCGCCGGGTCGACCGGGACCAGCTCCTGCTCGCGACGGGCCTGAACCGTCCAGCGGCCGAGACGATCCAGCTCGGTGACTGGCTACTCCGCGCCTCCGGCGGCTGGACCGGCCGAGGGAACTCCCTGCTGCCGTACGGCGATCCAGGTATGCCGGTGGAGAAAGCCCTCGCGGAGGTGGCCGACTTCTACCGCACCCGGCGGCTGCCGCCCTTGGCGCTGACCGTGCTCGGGAGCCCGTTGGAGGAGGTACTACGCGACGAGGGCTGGGTGGACGCGCGTCCGCACCAGTCCGACGTACTGATCCTGCACACCTCGATAGACCTGGTGAACGCCGATCCGGGCTATGAGGTCCAGGTGACCGACAGACCCGACGACGAGTGGTACGACGCGACCGCCGAGGTGGTGCCCGCTATCGGTCGCCAGATGCTCGAAGGTCCTACCGGGCCGGTGGGGTTCGCCTCGATCCGCATCGACGGCCAGATCGCTGCCGTTGGGCGTGGTGCCATGACCGGGCACTGGCTCGGCATCGACACCGTCCACGTCCGCGACGCCTACCGCCGCCGCGGCCTCGGCACCGCCGTACTCCGCGGCCTCGCCCGCTGGGCCGGTTCGCTGGGCGCACGCCGCACCTACCTGGAGGTGGTCGAGGAAAACACCCCCGCCCTAACCACCTACACCACCCTGAGCTTCACCGAGGCCTACCGCTACCGCTACCGCACGCTCCCCTGACCCTCCTTTGCATTCATTCGTCGGAAGCCGTCCTCTCCCGCCGCCGACCTGTGCTGATCCGGCTAGGGCCAAGAGGACGGTTTCCGACGAATGAATGCAAAGGAAAAGCGGACGCCGCCGTTAGGGTCGGGCGTATGACGGATTCGTATGTGGGGGATTTCGAGGGTCGGGTCAAGCTCGAGTATGCGCCGCATCCGGATGACGGGGTGGCGGATCCGGGTGAGGTGGTTTGGACCTGGGTGCCATTCGAGGATGACCACAGCCGGGGTAAGGATCGGCCGGTGCTGGTGGTCGGGCATGACGGTCACTGGCTGCTCGCGCTGATCCTCACCAGTCAGGACCACGACCGGGATGCCGCCGACGAGGCCCGCCATGGGCGCGTCTGGCAGGACATCGGCAGTGGTGCCTGGGATCGGGAGGGCCGGCCGAGCGAGGTGCGCCTGGACCGGGTGCTACGGATCGACGCGAACGACGTCCGTCGCGAAGGCGCGGTCATCGACGAGGCGACGTACGGGGCAGTGGCCGAAGGCCTGCAGGCCCTGCGGCCGCCCCACTAGCGGACCGCACGCGAACCGACTGAGGCCGTAGTCCCAGGGACTACGGCCTCAGTGCTGTCTAGCGGTCCGAACCGCCCGGCTTGCGGTTGTTCGGTGGGCCGGGTGTTGTCGGCGGCTTCGTCGGAGTCGGTTTCGGCTCGCACTTGATCAGGTCTGCCGCGTTGTAGTTCGTGGTGAACGACTCGGTCTTGACCCGGGCGCCGTTCTTCGCGAAGTAGCGGTAGATCTTGATGTCGAAACCGGCCGTCGGCGCCTGCGGACGGCAGCCCGGCTCGGTGTTGTAGACGGTCTTGGGCGCACGGCCGTTGTACCGCTCGGAGGCGCCGGCGGTGATGTCCCAGACCTTGGTGCCCCAGATCTTCACCGTCAGCATGCCCTGGTTGCCGGGCGTCGACTTCCTGAAGATCGTCTCCACGAAGATGCCGTTACCGGAGTCGTTCAGGAAGCGCAGGTCCACCGACGGCCAGGCCACGGTCGCCTCGCGGCCGACCGGGTAGCGGCTGATGTAGACGCTGTGGGCCTTGTGCTCGACGTCCTTCAGACCGGCGAAGAACGCCGCGTTGAAGGTCGTCGTGGCCGACTGCGAGACACCGCCACCGAGGTCGAGCACGAACTTGCCGCCGTTGATGATGTTGCCCTCGGTGAAGCCGTTCTCCCGGGTGCGCTCACCAACGATCTTGTTCAGGCTGAACATCTCGTTCGGCTTGAGCAGGGTGCCGTTGATCTTGCGGGCAGCCGTGCCGATGTTGACGTTGCGGTACTCGGCGTACGGGAAATAGGTGGTGAAAGCACCCATCACTTCCTTCACACCCAGCGCCTCGGCCTGCTCGGTGGTGAGCTTGGCCTTGCTCTTGCCCAGGCCGATCGAGACCTTGCGCTCACCCGGCGGCTTCGGCAGCGTCGCCAGGATGGCCGGCACAACCTTGTCCCGGGCAACGATCTGGCCGTCGACCGCGGGCTCCACCTGAGGCTTGCCGCCGACGATCTTGAAGGTCGCGTCCTTCGCCTCGGTCTCGAGGTTCTTGAAGCGCTCCTTGAACAACGGCTCGAGCTTGGCCGCATCCAGCGTGGGCGTGACCTGGCCGTCCTTGGTCCCGGTGAGCTTCAGCGCGGGCGCCAACTCGGCCGGCTTCAGGTCGACGAACTTGTCCCCGACAGTGAGCCGGATCGGGCCCGACATGGCGGGCTCGGCGTACTCCTTGAGGGCCTTGGCGATGGCCGGGTTCCCCGCGCCCGGCTCGGTCACGTCGGCGGGCAGCGCGACGGGCTCGCCCGCGAACGGGTAACCCTTCGTGATCGCGTCACCGGCGCCTTCGCGGTCGACCGTGATGCCAGGCGCCGGCTCGTGCTGCACCGGCTTGAGGTCGTCGAACGTGATCGACCCCTCCGTGGCCGGCTGGTCGATCAGCTTGGCGACCCGGGCGACGGCGGCGTCGAGCTTGGCCTTGTCGGCGGTGACCACTGGCGCGACCGCCTCACCGCCGGTCATCACCTGCCACATTCGTGCCGGGTTCGCGCTGCGGCCCGCGCCGGCCGCCTCGACCGTGGCGTCGACGTCTAGATGTAAGCCTGCGTCGGACGGTTTGAGTGTGACCGTCTTCTCGCCTGCCTTGAGTTTGAGAGGCGTGTCCAGTTTGTCCTTGACTGCTTCGGTCAGCTTGGCCTTGGCCTCAGCCTCGGACAGGCCACCCAGAGACACACCGAGAACGGTTGTGTCCCCTGGCACCTTGTCTCCGGTGAAGGCGAAGGCCGCCCCATAGCCGACCGCAAGAACTCCCAGCCCCGCCGCGGCGATAATGCCCGCGAGCTGCTTTCTCCCCACCGGACAGAGTCCTCCTGCTCGAACGTGATAGATGCAACGCCCCATCGTACGGTAGCGAGGGGTCTGCTCAGGTCACCGACCGGTACTTGCCCGAGAAGTAGGTGAGCGCGCTCTCTTGAGCACCCTCGCCCAGCGCGATCACCTCGCCGACCACGATCGTATGGTCGCCGCCCTCATATGTCGCCCAGGTCCGGCACTCGAGCCAGGACAGCGCGCCTTCGATCAGCGGGCAGCCCGTCGCCGGCCCGGGCACAGTCGGCACACCATCGAACTGGCTGTACAGATCGCGCCCTGAGTGCGCGAACCGCTCGGCCAGCTCGCATTGGCCTACGCTGAGCATCGAGACGGCCCAGGAACCGCAGGCCAGTACGGCGTCGTGCATCCGCACACCTTTGTCGACGCACACCAGCACCAACGGCGGATCCAGCGATACCGACGTGAAGGCGTTGGCCGTCATCGCATGCGCGACACCGTCCTGCAGCGTGCTCATGATCGTGATCCCGGTGGCGAATCGCCCAAGCACCGACTTGAATGCCTTGGGGTCGAGACCTCCGGGTGCCGTCACCCAAGCAGTTTAGAGGCCCGCGAAGAGGTCACGCTCCAAACCGTCCGGCCCGGGAGACGCGGTGCCCTTGGCCAGCACATACGCCTCGTCGCCCCAGACCTCGTTGCCGTTGTTGTTGGACAACGCGAAGAATGGCCCGTCCAGCGTGATCTGCGTGGCGTGCGCCTTCATCGCGCTCATCTTCTGGTCGACGTACGCCCCGCCGGAGATCACGCAGGAGATGAACCGGTCCGGCGTGACGAAACGCGGCAGCGGCCCGTCCGGATCCATACCCTCGAAGGTGGTGGTGTCGCCGGACTCGCGCAGCTTGCGCAGGCTCTCGCGCAGACCGCTCTCACCCATCGCGTTCCAGTAGATCTTCGCGATGTCCCAGGCGGGCCCGAGATCCTCGCGGTACGACGGGACAGCGGCCAGCGCCGCGGCGTACATGGCGACGCGGTGTGCCTGGACGTGGTCGGGATGGCCGTAACCACCGAATTCGTCGTACGCCAGCAGAACCTGCGGCTGGACCTCCCGGATGACCTTCACCAGGTCATCGGCCGCGGTCAGCAGATCGGCCCGCCAGAAGCTGTCCTCGCGGGTCTCGAGCGGCACGGCCGCGTTGCCCTCGTCGTCGTAGATCATCCCGGTGTCGCGGTAGCGGCCGGGCCCGCCGAGGAACCGGTGGTCGGTGACGCCCAGCTCCTTCATCGCGGCGTCCAGCTCGCCGATCCGGTGCTGCCCGAGGCCATCGGTCTGGTCGGCGGCGAGGTGCGCCAGCTCCGGCACCAGCACCTCGCCCTCCTCGCCGAGGGTGCAGGTGACCAGCGTGACGTGCGCGCCTTCGGCCACGTAGCGCGCCATCGTCACACCGTTGTTGATGGTCTCGTCGTCCGGATGGGCATGTACCAGCAGGAGCCTGCGGTCAGGGAGTGCAGTCATATCGCCAGCGTACGTCCCTGCTCCGACAGTATTTTTCAGCCGTAGCGACGGGCCAGCTGCACACCCGCCTGGAACCGCGAGCGCGCGCCCAGCGCCTCGGTCAGCCTGCTGATCTCCGAGCGGACCGTCCGCAGCGAGAGCCCCATTCGGCGGGCGATCGCCTCGTCCTTGGCGCCGGTGGCGAGCAGGCGGCCGATGCACTCCTGCCGCTCGGTCAGCTCCTCCGACCGCGGCTCGGCACCCTCGTCCAGCCCGATCGGCAGGCTGCACTCCCAGACTCCGTCGTACATCTCGCAGAGCAGGTCGACCAGCCGGACGTCATGGATCATCAGCCCGCGCCAGGCCAGCGCGCCGTCGGTCTCCACCGGCGGCTGGATGACCAGCGCGGCCGAACGGTCCGCGATCACCATCGTCGCCGAGACGGCCAGGAACGCCCGGGCCTCCTCCTCGGCCGGATCCGTCCCGAGCACGCGGCCGGACAGCGGCGCGACTTGGTGGATCGTCCGGGCCCGGACACCCCGGGTCCGCCAGGCGACCACGGAGTGTGACCGAACCGGCGGCAGGTCGGCGACCATCGCCATCCGCTCGATGCCACAACCCGCGTCCAGCAGGTCCAGCTCGGCCCGGATCTCGGCCCGTCCATCCAGCCAGCGGATGCCGTTGACCGGCTCCCCCGCGGTCGGACGGACCAGCCCGAGCAGATCGTCCGTCGCAACCCGTGGCGTCATCGTGAGCATGCCGTCCTCCGCCGGTCTCGCCTGATGCTGCTTCCCCTGATGCCGGTCGAGCACCTCGATCTGGTGCAGTGTCATCCGCTTCTCCTCCCCAGTCGGTCAGCAGACTGGACAAGTCTCGAAGAGCGGGAGGGGATGTAACAGGTACAACTCGTACAGTTCACCCATACAATTGCGGCTTTTGCGGAGGGGAGCGGATGGATTCCCAGTTCGCGGCCCTGTTGCGGCGTCATCGGCAGGCCGGCGGCCTCACCCAGGACGAGCTGGCAACGCGCTCCGGTTTGAGCCCAGAGGCCATCAGCACCCTCGAGCGCGGCTTCCGCCGTTACCCCCAGCGCAGCACCTTGACGGCCCTCGCCGACGCCCTCGGCCTGGACGCCGACCAGCGCGCAGCCCTCGAAGCCGCCGCCTCCCGCCGCGGCCGTCCAGCCGCCACGACCGCGCCGACGGCCTTCGTGCCGCCTCGGCAGCTCCCGCTCGCGGCCGGCGACTTCACCGGGCGTGACGCAGAGCTACGCCAGCTGGTCGACCACCTAAGCCGTACGACGCCGGAGCACGCGCCCTCGGAGCTCAAGACGCCGGAGCGGGCGCCGGTCATCGCCATGACCGGGATGGGCGGGATCGGCAAGACCACGCTGGCAGTCCACGCGGCACACCAGGTGGCCGGGTTGTTCGCCGACGGCCAGCTCTACCTCGACCTGCGCGGATTCGGCCCCGGACCCCCGCTGGAGCCGCTCGACGCGCTGACCAGCATCCTCAGCACCCTCGGTGTGCCCACAGACGGTCTCCCGTCCGACCTCCCAACGGCCGCCTCGCGCTTCCGCAGCCTCGTCGAGGGCCGACGGCTCCTGCTGCTCGTGGACAACGCTGTAGACGCCGACCAGGTCCTCCCGCTGCTGCCGCAGGCGCCGGGTTGTGCCGTGATCGCGACGAGCAGGCGTTCCCTGACCGGTCTCACCGCCAGTCATCTTGAGCTCGGCGTACCGCCGGTCGCGGAGTCGATCGAGCTCCTCGGCACGGTGGCGGGCCGGAAGCTGGGCGATGACCCGGCCGCGGCCGACGTGGTCGACCAGTGCGGTGGCCTGCCGCTCGCGGTCCGGATGGCCGGGGCTCGGTTGGCCTCCCGCCCGAACTGGCCGGTCAGTCACCTCGCAGACCGCCTGGCTGACGAGCGCCGGCGCCTAGACGAGCTGGAGATCGACCACGCGGGCGTGCGGGCCACGCTGACCCTGTCGATCGAGCAGCTCGCCAGTAGCGACGACCCCCTCGACGTACAGGCTGCGGCGTATTTCGCACTCCTGGGGCTAGCCGACGGCACTGACCTAAGTGTGCGGTTGGTGGCGGCTCTGGCCGACTCCAGCGAGGGTGAGGCCGTCACCGGGCTTGAGCGGCTAGTGGACGTACACCTGCTCACTAGCCAGGGCAACGACCAGTACCGTCTGCACGACCTACTGCGTGTCTCTGCGATGGAGTACGCCGAGCAAGTGCTCACGCCATCCGAGCAGGCCGCAGCCCGCGACAGGTGGCTAGAGCGACTACTGGCCGTCGTATGGCGCGCAAGCGAGTTCGCCACCCACGGAGCCACCCGGCAGGCCTGGCTGGATCCGGCCTGGCTCAAGCCCTCGGAGGACCTCACTACCGAGGCCGAGGTAGTGGCATGGCTCGACGCCGAGCGGCAGACCCTGGTCCCGACGGTACGACGTACGGCCTCGACGGCTCCAGCGGTCGCGATACGGCTCGCTATCGGGCTCAACGCGTACTACGCGCAGCAGAAGCTCTGGCTCGACTGGCTCCACGTCAACCAGGCAGTCGTCGACCTCGTGGCCAAGGGCGACGACCCGATCGCCGAGGCCGTCGTACTGCATGATCTCGGCGCTGCCCAGGCCGAGCTCGGGCAGTACGCACACGCCGCCGAGCGCCTGCACCAGGCTGTGGCCGCTGCCGAGCGGACCGACGACCGCATCCTCCAGGTGCTCTGCCTGAGCAGCCTCAGCCACGCCCTCGAACGCAACGGCCAGTACGCCGAAGGCATCCCGTACGCCGAACGCGCGCGCCGCCTCGGCCTCCACGTCGGGCACCCCGGCCGGACCGCCTACGCCTGTCTCGCACTCGGCATGCTCTACCTGAAGACCGGGGACAACGGCCGCGCGCGGGACCGGTTCAACGAGGCCCTGGCACTCGGCGCCGCCGCCGGACCTCGTGGCGGCCAGGGCATGATCGCCATGAACGTCGGCGTGGCCTATCGCGAGGCCGGCGAATACCAGACCGCCGCCGAGGCCCTCGAGCAGAGCCTGGCGCTCTTCCGCGCGGAGGGCGGCAGCCTCGCCGAAGCCGAGGCCCTGGACGAGCTCGGCCTACTCGCGTTTGCCCTCGGCAACCACTCCGAAGCCGTCTTGCACTACAGCGAAGCCCTCGCCATCGCCGGCCAACACGGCGACTGGTTGCGCGAAGCAACGATCCGCCGCCACCTCGGCGACGCCCACCAGACCCAAGGCCACGAGTCCGACGCCCGCCGCGAATGGCGCCTGGCCCAGACCATCCTCCACTCCCACGCCATCCCCACCCCCACCCTCAAGGCCCTCCTGGAAGAGCACTGACCCATGCCGTCTTCCTTCGCGAATCTTCTTCGTCAACACCGGCGTGCTGCCAGCCTTTCGCAAGCTGGTTTGGCGGAGCGCGCAGGGCTCAGTGTGGACGCTGTCAGTGGGTTGGAGCGTGGCGTTCGCCGTTATCCGCGTCGGGAGACTGTGCTGGCCTTGGCCGATGTCCTCGACCTCAACGCTCCTGACCAGGCAGAGCTGCTCACTGCGGCGAAAAGGCGCGCACAGGTCGCGGTGTTCCCCGCGGCGGTAGTCCCCCGGCAGCTCCCATTGGCAGCGGGCGACTTCATCGGTCGGGAGGCCGAGCTGGGCACGCTGCGGCAGGCGTTGGCCGGCACAGCTGAAGCGCTGAGAGTGCTGACCATTACGGGCATGGGTGGGGTCGGGAAGACCGCGCTCGCGATCCAGGCCGCGCATGAGTCGGTGGCGCAGTTCCCCGACGGTCAGGTGTACGTCGACCTGCGCGGCTTCGGCCCGGGGACGGCGACGGCACCGCTCGACGCGTTGCGTGAGGTGTTGTCGGTCTTCGGCATCCAGCCGGACGAGCTGGCCGCGGACGAGGCACAGGCGGTGGCCAAGTACCGCACGCTGCTCGCCGATCGGCGCATGCTGGTCGTGCTGGACAACGCGGCCGATGCGCAGCAGGTGCTGCCGCTGCTGCCCGGTTCGGCCAGGTGCGCGGTCATCGTGACCAGCCGGCTGGACCTGCCCGCGATCGCCGGCACCATCCGGGTGCCGCTGGAAGTGCCGCCGCTCGCCGAATCGCTTCGCCTGCTGGCAACGGTGGCCCGCCGAACGCTGACGGACGACCCCGCCTGGACGCAGGTGGTCGAGCACTGTGGCGGTCTGCCGCTGGCCATCCGGATCGCTGGCGCGAGGCTCGCCGCGCGGCCGAACTGGCCGGTCTCCCATCTGGCCGAACGCCTGGCGGATGAACGTCGGCGGCTCGACGAGTTGGAGATCGACGCCGGTACGGGGGTGCGGACGACCCTCAATCTGTCCATCGACCATCTCCGCGAAAGCGACGACCCGATCGACGTACGGGCGGCAGCGGTGTTCGCATTTCTGGGCCTGGTGGAATCGCCGGACGCCAGTGCACGGCAGGTCGCGGCCCTCGCCGGCTGCTCGGAGCGGGACGCCGCCACCGCGTTGGAACGACTGGTCGACGTGCATCTGCTCGCCAGCCCAGCACCCGAGCGCTATCGGATGCATGACCTCCTCCGGGTCGCGGCGGTCGAACACGCCAACCGCGTCCTGACCCCGGACGAGCGGACCGCCGCCCGGGTGCGTTGGCTGGAACGTCTGTCGGCCGTGGCTTGGCGAGCCCTTCAGCATGCGGGTCACGGCGCCACCCGCGAGGCGTGGCTGAGCCCCGACTGGTGGGCCTCCGCGATGAACCTCGGCCACGAGGAGTCGTTGGAATGGCTCGACGATGAGCGGGAGTTGATCGTGCCGGCTCTCCACCAAGGCGCCGCCGGTACGGCATTCGAGCAGGAGTTGGCGATTCGCCTGGCCGTCGGCCTCAACTCTTATTACACGCAGCGTCGCCGCTGGTTCGACTGGGCGCTCGCGATGAACGAGGTCAAGGACATCGCCATCGCCTCCGGTGATCACATCGCGGCCGGCTTGGTCCTGCATGACCTCGGCGCGGCTCTCGGCGAACAAGAACGCTATGAGGAAGCCGTCCCATTCGTAGTCCAAGGCGCGGATGAGGCTGACCTGAGCGAGGAGGAAAGTCTGCAGGGTCTGTGCCTGCTGATGCTGGGGCACCTGCTGGAACGTGTCGGTCGCTACCAAGAGGCGATCCCGTATGCGATCAGAGCGCGAGACCTGAATCTCCGGCTTCAACTCCCCCGCCGAATCGCCTATGCCTGTATGAGCCTGGGCATCTTGCAGCTGAAGGTCGGCAGCAAGGAGCTGGGGTTGGCGGAGTTCGACCAGGCCCTGGCGTGGCTCGCGGATCCCGAACACCAGCGGTTCCGGGCCTCGATCCTGCTGAACCTCGCGGTGACCAGCCGCGAGCTCGGCGACCACGCCGAGGCGATCACCGCCCTCGAATCCTGCATCGCGGTTTGCGAAGGCACCGACCTCGCCCTGATCGCGAGCGAGGCGCAGCACGAGTTGGGCCGCGTTGCCCTCGCGCAAGAGCGTTACCCGGCCGCACTCGATCACTTCCGCCTCGCCCTGACCGTGGCCGAGCGCGAGAAGAACTGGCTCCAGCAAGCGGCGATCGAGGTCGACATCGGCCATACCCTGCATGCCACCGACCAGCCCACCGAAGCCCGCCGCCACTGGCGCACCGCCTTGGCCATCCACCAGGAGAACGGCGCACCCACAACCACCATCGAAGCCCTCCTCGGAATGGCCGCCACATGACCTTCGCCGACCTCCTCCGCCGCTACCGGACCACGGCAGGCTTGTCACAGGCCGAACTCGCCGAGCGGGCGGGTCTCAGCGTTGCCGCCATCAGCGGACTGGAGCGGGGCATTCGTCGTCATCCGCGCCGGGATACCGTGCTGGCCCTGGCCGACGCGCTCGACCTCAACGCCGCCGACCAGGCGACCCTGCTCACCACGTCCGCGCGTACGGCCGGCACCGTCTCAACGCCTGCCCCGGAACGGACGATCCCCCGGCAACTCCCCTTGGCCACGCGGGACTTCATCGGTCGAGAGTCGGAGCTCGCCACCCTTCGCCAGGCGCTGGTCGGTGCCGCTGAGGCGACCGCGCTGAGCGTACTGACCATCACCGGGATGGGCGGCGTCGGCAAGACCGCCCTTGCCGTTCAGGCCGCGCACGAGTCGGTGGCGCAGTTCCCCGATGGCCAGCTGTACGTCGACCTGCGCGGCTTCGGCCCTGGTACGGCTACGGCTCCGATCGACGCCCTCCGCGAAGTGCTGTCGGTCTTCGGGGTCCAGCCGGACGAGTTGGCCTCCGACGAGACCCAGGCGGTCGCGAAGTACCGGACGCTGCTGGCCGAGCGGCGCATGCTGGTCATCCTCGACAACGCGGCGGACGCGCAGCAGGTGCTGCCGCTGCTGCCCGGTTCGGCCAGGTGCGCGGTCATCGTGACCAGCCGGCTGGATCTGCCCGCCATCGCCGGCACCATCCGGGTCCCTCTCGAAGTGCCGCCACTGGCCGAGTCCCTTCGCCTCCTTGCCACGGTCGCCGGCCGGCCGCTGTCGGACGACCCGGCCTGGACGCAGGTGGTCGAGCACTGTGGCGGTCTGCCGTTGGCGATCCGGATCGCGGGCGCGAGACTCGCCTCCCGCCCGAACTGGCCCGTCTCGCACCTCGCCGGCCGGCTGGCGGACGAACGCCGCCGTCTCGACGAGCTGGAAGTCGATGCCGGCATCGGCGTCCGGGCGACGCTCAACCTCTCCATCGACCACCTCCGCGAGAGCGACGACCCGATCGACGTACGGGCGGCAGAGGCGTTCGCCCTGCTGGGCTTGGCCGAATCGCCAGTGATCAGTGCGCGCCAAATCGCCGCCTTTGCCGACTGGTCAGAGCGTGATGCGGCCGCCGCGTTGGAACGACTGGTCGACGTACACCTGCTCGCTAGCCCAGCGCCCGAGCGCTACCGACTGCATGACCTCCTCCGGGTCGCAGCGGCCGAACACGTCCACGAAGTCCTGACCCCAGACGAGCAAGTCGCGGCACGGGTGCGATGGCTAGAACGCCTGTCGGCCGTCACATGGAGGGTTTCCGACCACGCTGGCCATGGCGACAGCCGCGAGGCATGGCTGAGTCCCGACTGGTGGGCTTCTGCAATGGAGTTGAACCTCCCAGAGGCGATGGAGTGGCTCGATGACGCGCGCGACCTCATCGTGCCGACGCTGCGGCGGGGTGCCACCGGGACCGCCTTTGAGCAACAGCTGGCCATCCGGTTGGCCGTCGGCCTGAACGCCTATTACACCCGGCGGCGCCGATGGCTCGACTGGATGTTTGCGATGACTGCAGTGAGGGAGATAGCCATCGCTTCGGGAGACCACCTCGGAGCGGGAATGGTGTTGCACGATCTCGGTGCGGCATTAGGCGAACTCGAACGGTACGAGGAAGCCGTTTCGCCAATGCAGCAAGCACTCACCCGTGCGGACATCACTGGTGTCGGCGGCATGCAAGCCCTTTGCCTACTGACGCTGGGACATTTGCTGGAACGGCTCGGCCGCTACGAAGAGGCAATCCCCTACGCGGCCAAGGCGCGCGAGATGGCCATCCAACTTCAGCTCCCTCGCAGGGCCGCCTTCGCGTGTATGGCCTTGGGCATGCTCCATCTGAAGACCGGCCGCAAAGACCTGGGTTCAGCGGCATTCGAAGAGGGCCTTGCACACCTCGCAGATCCCGAGCACGGGTGGTATCGGTGCATCATTCATATGACCCACGGCCTGGCAAGCCGCGAGATCGGCGACTACGAGGCGGCCGAATCCGCCCTGGCAGCTTGTGCGGACCTTTCCCGGACCTACGACCGGGTGCTGCTTGAGAGCGAGGCATGGCACGAGCTTGGCCGCGTCGCCATCGAACAAGGGCGACTCGGCGAGGCAGGCGAACGCCTCGGCCGCGCACTGGAGTTGGCTGAGCGCGAGGACGACAGGCTTCGCCAGGCGGCGGTCGAGGTCGATATCGGTCATGCACTCCACGCGGCAGGCAACGCCGCCGAGGCGAGGCGTCATTGGCGGACCGCCTTGGCCATCCGTCAGGAACACGGCACGGATACGGGCAGCATCGAAGGTCTGCTCGGGATGGCGGAAGTATGATCTTCGCCGACCTGCTACGCCGATACCGAACCGCGGCGGGTTTATCGCAGGTCGAGCTTGCGGAGCGGGCTGGGATGAGTGCGCAGGCGATCAGCGGGCTCGAGCGAGGCCGTCGCGACCTCGGCAGTTGCCGTTGGCAACGAGCGACTTCGTCGGCCGCGAAGACGAGCTGGCGCTGCTAGTGGATCGGCTCACCATATCGGCGGCCAGGCCTGGGCTCACCTTGCTGGCCATCACCGGCATGGGCGGAATCGGCAAGACCGCACTCGCGATCCAGGGCGCCGATCAGGTGCTCGACCAGTTCCCAGATGGCCAGCTGTACGTCGACCTGCGCGGACACGGACCGGCCAAGCCCACCGAACCGCTCGACGGGTTGCGGCAGTTGCTGACGAGCTTGGGCATTCCCGACACCAGCCTTCCGGATGAGGTGGACGCCGCCACCGGCCTGTATCGGTCAATCCTTGCCAAGCGCAACATGTTGGTCCTGCTCGACAACTGAGCCGACGCACCGCAAGTCGCTCCGTTGCTGCCCGGATCGTCCACCTGCGCGGTCATCCTGACCAGCCGTTCGGTCCTGACGTCGATCCCCGGCGCGGAGCAACTCCAGCTCGATGTACCACCCGTCGACGAGTCACTCGACCTGCTCGCCCAGCTCTCGAGGCGTCCGCTGACGACGGATCCCGCCTGGTCGGATGTCGTGACCTATTGCGGCGGCCTCCCGCTCGCCATCCGCATCGCCGGCGCCAGGCTCGCCTCCCGACCCCAATGGCCTGTCAGCCATCTGGCCGAGCGCCTAGCCGACGTACATCGTCGTCTCGACGGACTCGAACTCGGCCATCTCGGCGTACGCGCCTCCCTCGGCCTATCGATCGACCAACTGGCCGAGAGCGACAACGCCCTGGATGTTCTCGCCGCCAAGGCTTTCGCGCTACTCGGCCTGCTGGAACTTCCCGAGCTCACCGCCCGGCAAGTCGGCTCAACGATCGCTACTGGGTTCATGGACCCGACTCGCGAAGCCTGGCTGGATCCCGCCTGGTACCACCAGGCTGCCGATCTGACGACCGAGGAGGACGTCCACGAGTGGCTGGACGCCGAGCCGCTCGCGATCACGTCGACCATCCGCCAGATCCTCACCGGCCCGGAGTCCGAGCGATACTTCGCGATCCGGATCGTGGTTGGCGTCAATGGCCATTGCGTCCGCCGACGGCTGTGGATCGACTGGGCCAGTCTGACGTCGATGACCATCGAGCTCGCGCCAATCGGCACAGATCAGCGGGCCGCCAGTCTGCTCTGGCATGACCTCAGTGCCGCACTCGGCGACCATGGATACACACAGACCGAAGAGCTGGAGAAGCTACCGACCTCGATCTAACGGCGAAGGGCGGTACCGGAGAACCGGTACCGCCCTTTGCTTGTCTAGCTAGTGGCTAGAACCTCGGATCAGTTGGCCTTCTTAAGGCCGATCTGGGTGAGGTCCGGGATACCACCGGTGTTCGGGTCCGGAATCGCGTTGTCGACGTTGCCGCCGATGACGTACACGTTCAGGTCCTTCACGGTCGGAACCAGCGGAGCGGTCTGCATGAGCTCCTTGTACAGCGCAGACCACGCCTTGGTCGCCTCACCCTTGTCCTTGATCAGGGAGTTGGCCTTGAACTTGTCGTAGGCGACCAGCGAACGACCGTAGTTGTTCTGCGCTGCCTTCGGCGTGGCGGACGTGGTGTCCGGGCCGAGGACCGGCGCGACGACCGAGGCGATGCTCGGGTAGTCGAAGCACCAGCCGGCGGTGATCAGGTCGGTCGCCGACGCGTCGTTCTGCTGCGTCGAGTAGTAGTTGTCGCCCGGGATCTTCCGGATGTCGACGTTGATGCCGATCTTCTTCCACGACGCCTGCGCGGCCTCGGCGGCCTTGGTGGCCAGACCCGAGTCTGCGGTACCAAGGGTCAGCTTCTCACCCTTGTAGCCGGCCTCCTTCAGGAGAGCCGTCGCCTTGGCGGCATCACCGGTCGGCGGGGCCTGGAAGACGGTGTCGGCCTCGTAGCCGTCAAGGGTCTCCGGGACGATCGAGTCGACAACAGCCGCGAGACGCTCGCCACCACGGGCGGTCTGGTACTCGACACGGTTGAGGCCGTAGTAGAGAGCCTCACGCAGCTTCTGGTTCTTCAACAGCGGCTTCTGCTGGTTGAAGGCGATGTAGCGACGGCAAATGTCTTCACCCTCGATAACGCGGTCCTTCACGTTGGCCGAGTTCGTCTTCGGCAGGTTCTGCGGCTGAATGCCGCTGAAGCTGAAGGAGCTCTGGTCAGCGACACCGTTCGCGATCAGGCGCTGGTCGACGACGGACTCGTCGCCACCGAACTTGAAGACGAACTTGTCCGGACGCGCGGTGCGGAGCTCGTCGCTCTCCTGCTTCCACTGGTCGTTGCGAACCAGGACCAGTTCCTTCTTACGGGTGTAGGTCTGGATCTTGTACGGGCCCGTCGCAAGCGGGTGGGCGTCGTACTGGGTCTTGGTGTCCTTGGCCTGCGGCACCGGCGAGAAGTTCTTCATCGAGGCGACCATGTCGAACTCGGCGACCGGGCGCTGCAGCTTGAAGACGATGGTCTTGTCGTCGGGAGCCGTGATGGCCTCACAACCCTTGCCGCCGTTGTTGCCGCCCGTGTAGGGGCCGGCGTAGCCCTTCTGGCAGGCAACCATTTCCTTCGGGTACGGCGAGCCCTCGGACAGGTCCGGGGAGAAACCGCGCTCGACGTTGTACTTGATGTCGGCGGCCTTGACCGGTGTGCCGTCCTCGTACTTCAGGTCGTCCTTGAGCGTGAACGTCCACTCGTCAAGAGCGTCGTTCGACTTCCACTCCTTGGCCAGGTCCGGCACCAGGACGGTCTTCTTGGCCTTGCCGTCGTACTTGAACTCGGTCAGCGTGCGGGTCAGCAGCTTGCCGATGGCGTTCGAGTCGGTGACGAAGTTGCGGACCGGGTCGAGGTGTTCGACGTCGTTGACGTGGTAGATCGTCAGCGTGCCACCCTTGAAACCTGCAGCGCCGGGGTCAGTGCCACCGCCACCGTTGTTATCTCCCCCGCCGCATGCCGCCAGCGTGAGGGTAAGCGCGAGACCAGCGGCAATTGCCGGTCCGACTCGCTTGGCGTGAGCCATGCCTGTCCTTCTTTCTTGGTACGTCGGGCGCCGGATTACGGCGGCCTGAGAGTGGAACGCCCGTCATCTACTCACGGTTCAGGGAGCCAGATCAACGACTGTACGGTTCCAGTGACCGGATCGTGATCGCTTCCTTGTCACATCTACACCTCAGCAGCTACACGCTGTTGCGGTCAGATGACATCGCGTTCTTCCGGGAAATGACACGCCGCCAAATGGCCCGGCGCGCCGATCTGCAACAGCGGTGGCTCCTGCTCTGCGCAGATGTCCTCCGCTTTCCAGCAACGGGTGCGGAAACGGCACCCACTGGGCGGGTTCAGGGGGCTCGGCACGTCCCCGGTGAGGCGGATCCGCTCGCGGTGCTTGACCGCGTCCGGGTCCGGCTCGGGCACGGCTGAGAGCAGCGCATGCGTGTAGGGATGCCGGGCATGGTTGTACAGCTCGTCCCGCTCGGCGATCTCCACGATCTTGCCGAGGTACATCACGGCCACGCGGTCCGAGATGTGCCGGATCACCGAGAGGTCGTGCGCTACGAACAGGTAGGCCAGGTTGAAGTCGTCCTGCAGGTCGTCCAGCAGGTTCACCACCTGGGCCTGGATCGACACGTCCAGCGCGGATACCGGCTCGTCGCAGATGATCAGCTTCGGCCGGAGCGCGAGTGCCCGGGCGATACCGATGCGCTGCCGCTGACCGCCGGAGAACTCGTGCGGGTAACGGTTGTAGTGCTCCGGGTTCAGACCGACGCGGGCCATCAGTTCCTGGACGGCTTTCTTGGTGCCGCCCTCGGTCTTGATGCCCTGGATGTCGAACGGCGCGGCGATGATCGTACCGATCGTCTGACGCGGGTTCAGCGAGGAGAACGGGTCCTGGAAGATGATCTGCACGTCCCGCCGGAACGGGCGCATCTTCTGCCGGCTCAGGTGGGTGATATCCGTGCCCTGGAAGGTGATCGTGCCGGCTGTGGGCTCGTCCAGCCGGGTCACCAAACGTCCGGTGGTGGACTTGCCACAGCCGGACTCGCCAACCAGGCCGAGGGTCTCACCGACGTTGACGGTGAAGTCGATCCCGTCGACCGCCTTCACCGCACCGGTCTGGCGCTGGAAGATGATGCCCTGCGTCACCGGGAAGTGCCGCTTCAGGTCCTTCACCTCGAGCAGGACGTCGCCCCTGACGGGCCCGGTCCGCTCAGTCGCCACCGTCGTGGAAGTGCTCACAACATCTCCTCGTGCTTCCGATCCGGAGGTCACAGGTTCGGCTTGATCTGCTCGGTGAACAACTGCTTGCGCTTCTCGCTGTCGATGTGACAGCGAGAGCTGTGCGCCTCGGCTCCGATCTGGAGCAATTCGGGCACATCCGCGGTGCAGGAGCCGTTGGTGGCGAACTCCCGGTAGTCGCACCGCGGGTGGAACGAGCAGCCGGTCGGCAGGTTGATCAGTGAGGGCGGCGCCCCCTTGATCGACTTCAGCCGGCCACCGCCACCGGTGATCCGCGGGATCGAGCCCAGCAGACCCCAGGTGTAGGGGTGCTCAGGCCGGTAGAAGATGTCCCGCACCGATCCGGACTCGACCACTCGGCCGCCGTACATCACGACCAGATCCTCGGCCATCTGGGCCACCACGCCGAGGTCGTGCGTGATGATGATGATCGCGGAGTTGAACTCCTTCTGCAGATCGTTCATCAGGTCCAGGATCTGCGCCTGCACCGTGACGTCGAGGGCCGTGGTCGGCTCGTCGGCGATCAGCAGCTTGGGGTCACACATCAGCGACATCGCGATCATCGCGCGCTGGCGCATACCGCCGGAGAACTGGTGCGGGTAATCGCTGTAGCGCTTGTCCGGCGAGGGAATTCCGACCCGGTCCAGCATGTCCACGGCCCGCTTGCGCGCGACTGCCTTGGACACGTCGTTGTGCACCAGGTACGCCTCGACCAGCTGGTCGCCGATCCGGTAGAACGGGTGCATCGCGGACAACGGGTCCTGGAAGATCATCGAGACCTCGGAGCCACGCAGGCGCCGCATCTCCTCGGCCCGCATCGAGACCAGCTCGTTGCCGTCCAGCCAGATCTCGCCCTCGATCTGCGCGCGGGTGCCCTTGTGCAGGCCCATGATCGCCAGGCTGGTCACGCTCTTACCCGAGCCCGACTCACCCACGATGCCCATCGTCTTACCGCGCTCGAGCTTGAAGCTCAGCCCGTTGACCGCGCGGACCACTCCGTCATCGGTAGGGAAGCGGACCTGAAGGTTGTCCACCTCCAGGAACGCGCGCCCGGTCGCCTTGTTCGGCGGGACCGCTTCGACTGCCGTGTTGCTCACTGTGGTTCTGCTCCGTCCGTACGGAAATATCGACGAGCTCGGTCAGGACAGCCGGACACGAGGATCGATCAGGGCATAGAGAAGGTCGACGATGATGTTGGCGAAGACGACGAAGAAGGCGGCGAGCATGACGACCCCCATGATCACCGGCAGGTCATTACCCAGGACGGCGTTGATCGACAATTTGCCGAGTCCCTCGATGCTGAAGATCTGCTCCGTGATGACCGCACCACCCAGCAGACCACCGAGGTCCAGACCGAAGATGGTGACGATCGGCGTCAGCGCCGCGCGCAGGCCGTGCTTGAAGACGACCTTGCGCTCGGTCAGGCCCTTGGCCCGCGCCGTGCGGATGAAGTCCTCGTTCATCGTGTCGATCATGTTCGCCCGCGTCAGCCGGGTGTACAGCGCCGCGAAAACCAGCGCCAGCGTGCACCAGGGCAGGATGTAGAACTTCAGGAAGTCGATCGGGTTCGACTGCAGCAGGCTGGAGTTCGCATTATCGGGGAACGGCACGACCTGCAGCTTCACGATGAAGATGAAGATGAGCAGATAGCCGAAGACCAGGGACGGGAACGAGACCCCGAACAAGGCCAACCCGACGCTGAACTTGTCCAGCCACTTGCCCTTGCGTAATGCCGCCATCAGTCCGAGCAGCACGCCGAAGAACAACCACAGGACGGCGGCCCCGGTGGCGAGCCACACGGTGGGAGCCAGCGACTGCTTCATGGAATCCCAGACCGGCAGGCTGTTCTGCAGCGAGCGGTCGAAGCACGGCCACGCGCAGTGGATCTGCGAGCCCTCGTTACCGAGCTCGCGGCCGTTGGGGTTGACCAGACCACCCATGTACCGGCCGTACTGGACGACCAGCGGGTCTTCGAAGCCGTAGTCCTTGTTGACCTGGGCGATCCGCTCGACCGTGCAGTCCTTGCCACAGATCAGCAGAGCGGGGTTGGCCGGCGTGGCCCAGAAGAGGAAGAACGTGATGACGCTGATCACCCAGAGGATGAGCACCATCTGCAGTAACCGCCGAACGGTGTACCGGAACATCGGTCAGCTTCTCCCTGCACGCGGGTCGAGGGCGTCACGAACCGAGTCGCCCAGGAGGTTGAAGGCCAGCACGACGATGAACAGCGCCAGGCCGGGGAAGAAGAGGTAGAGCGGATCCGGCTCGTACCAGTTGGACGCGTCGGCGATCATCTTGCCCCAGGAGGCAGTGGGCTCCTTGACGCCGACACCGAGGAACGACAGCGCCGCTTCAGCGGTGATGTACGACGGGATGAGCAGCGTCGTGTAGACCAGCAGCGTCGGCAGCAGGTTCGGGAGGATCTGTTTGAAGATCACATACCCAGGGCCCGCACCGAGCGAGCGCGCCGCATCGACGAACTCGCGCTCGCGGATCGACAGCGTCTGCCCTCGGACGATTCGGGCGAGATAAGCCCAGCCGAAGAATCCGAGCACGAACATCAGCACGCCCATGCGCAGCGTGTTCGTGTCCTCGACGCCGAACGTCTCCTTCGCGCGATCGGCGACCACCGGCGTCAGCGCCATGATCAGCAGCAGCGACGGGAAGCTCAGCATGATGTCCATCAGCCGGCCGAGCAGGGTGTCGACCCAGCCGCGGAAGTAACCGGCGACCATGCCGATGATGGTGCCGATCAGGACCGCCAGAACGGTGCCACCGAGGGCCACCAGCAGCGAGGTCCGGGTGCCATAGACCAGCCGGGCGAAGATGTCGCGACCGGTCTGCGGCTCGATGCCGAGCCAGTGCTCGCGGCTCATCCCGCTGCCGAAGAGGCCGCTGTTCGGGATGCCACCGTTCCTGGTGTCAAGCAGTGACTTGCCGTTCGCGTCCAACTGGTTGAACTCGTTCGGCCCGTAACCACTGAGCTTGACGATCAGGCCCGCGAAGATGGCCACCGCGATCACCACGATGATGATGATCGCGCTGATGACCGCGAGCTTGTCCTTCTTCAGCCGGGCCCAGGCGATCTGGCCGAGTGAGCGGCCCTCGATCTGCTTGGCCTCAGCGGTCTCCGCGATGTGATCAGACGGCAGACCACCATCTGGCGACTGGGCTTCAGTTGCCCCCAAGGTCATGTGATTCGCCAGTCCTTCCGGATCAGTTCGAATGGCCTCTGCCTCGTCGCAGCGGACCATCGGGCACCTTACGTATCTCGCACTGTGGACGCCACTTCGCGGCCTTGTCGAAGCCGAATCGTGACGGATCAGATTTCAGTCAGTATCACTCCGCGCACGGGCGGTAAGAAGGGCTGGTCAGGCAGTAACCAAGGCACCTGATCGAGCTCTTCCGGAGCCAGCCAGCGCAATTCAGTATGCTCCGTCGAAACGGGTTCCCCGGCCACCACCCGGGCGGAATAAATCCGCAGCACGAAACGGTCATCGATCGGCTCTTCCGCACCGAGCGGATCACCTACCTCGATGTCGATTCCGAGCTCCTCGCGGATCTCACGCACCGCAGCCGCCTGGTCACTCTCGCCACTCTCGACCTTGCCACCGGGGAACTCCCAGCCGCCATCGCGACCGGCACTGCCCGGGCGATGGGCCGCGAGCACCCTTCCGTCGCGGAACAGCGCGACACCCACCACGACCTCGCGGTCGCCGTACGACGAATTCACGAAAGGCAACTCTGCCAGACGAATACGAAATAGTTGCCTCCCGCCACGATTTTCCCCGGTCGAAAAGTGTCAGTGGCACCAGAATGCCCCGTGGCCCAGAATGCGCCTATGCCGCTGCAGAATCGCGTACTGCCTACTCAGGACATCGTCGCCGATACCGGCCGGGGCCTGTTGATGGGTAATCGCGGCACCTTGCATGGCCCGGATCGAACCCTCGGCGTGACGCGTTGGCGGTCGAAAGCGTGGATCACCTGTGTCCTGAAATGGAAAGGTGTCCAGCGAGACCCCATGCCGCCCGGGCGATGGACCGCGTTGTTCTTCCTCGACGAGGCGACCGCGCTCGCCGCCGGACACCGCCCGTGCGCGTACTGCCGGCGCGCCGATTTCAACCGGTACGGCGCTTGCTGGGCCGCCGCTGCCGGTCTTCCCGAGCGACCACGGGCCGCCGCGATGGACGCCCGGCTGCACGACGAGCGCGTCGACCGGCGTACCCGGCGGCAGCGCATCACGACCGGGACCGTCGGTGAACTTCCGGACGGGGCTATGGTCCGGTACGACGGCAGGCCCGCGCTGGTGCTCGGCGGCGAACTGCTCGACTGGTCCTGGCAGGGATACGGCCCGGCTCGGGCGATCGCGGCGGGGACCCTGGTCGACGTACTGACGCCGGCCGCTAATCGGGCCGTATTACAGGCTGGATATGTGCCATTACTCCACCCAACTGCAATGGCGCAAATTAGGTCTACCTAACTAGAAACACGCCGTGCCGAGAAGTCTTCCGAAAGACGCCTGGCCACGGCAGAGTGTCCAGATACTCACAGCAACACTTTCCTTACTGGAGTCGGCATGGGCGACGGCAACACCACCGTGGCAGCTGTGCAGCGCGCTCTCGAGGCCCTGCACACCAGCGTCGGAAAACTCAGCCAGGAGTACGGCGACACCCTCGGCGTACGCCGGCTGGTCTCGGACGTGGCCCGGCTGAGCGATGACTTGGCCGAACTCGGCCCACCCGACCCCCGCCGCAGACCCGGACCTGTTCCGGAGGAACTCGAGGAGATCCCCGACGTGGAATACGACGCGTCCATGTGGACCGACGCGGAGCATGAAGGCTTCGGCGCACCGGACCGGCACGCACCCTGATGACGACAGGTATTGACGCACCCGGTCGCGCTTCGATCGGGCAGAAAACGCTGCGCACGGATCGCTGGTGGCTCGCGCCGCTGCGGATCGGTGTGATCCTGGCCTTCTTCGTCGTCTACGCGACGGTCCGGATCTTCATGAACAAGTGGTACTGGGTCAACGAGTACGAATACCTGACGCCGCTGTACTCGCCTTGTGTGAGCGCTAGTTGTGTGGAGGGTTCGAGCCACCTCGGGACGTGGTTCCCGAAGTTCCCGGTCTTCCTGCCGCTGAGCATCATCACGTTCGCGGTGCTGGCCGGCTTCCGGGGCACTTGCTACTACTACCGCAAGGCCGGCTACCGCTCGCTGTTCTTCGCACCGGCCGCCTGCGCCGTGCCGGAGCCGCACAAGAGCTACACCGGTGAGCGGAAGTTCCCGCTGGTCGCGCTGAACCTGCACCGCTACTTCTTCTACGGTGCGCTGGTCTTCGGTCTGCTCAACGTGTACGACGGCGTGCTGGCCTTCCACGGCAAGGACGGCGGCTTCGGTATCGGGCTGGGCACGTTGATCATCTGGATCAACCTGGTGATGCTCTGGCTGTACACGCTGTCCTGCCACGCGTGCCGGCACATCGTCGGCGGGCGGCTGAAGAACTTCTCCAAGCACCCGTTGCGCTACCGGTACTGGACTTTCGTATCGAAGCTGAATCCCAAGCACGGCACCTTCGCGATGATCTCGTTGTTCACCGTGATCCTGACCGACGCCTACATCATGTCGGTCTCGGCCGGCTGGTTCTCCGATCTGCGCTTCTTCAACTGAATCAGGACTCGCACCTCAAATGACTGAGCTGGAACGACACTCCTACGACGTCGTCGTGATCGGGGCCGGCGGCGCCGGTCTGCGCGCGGCGATCGAGGCCCGCGAGCAGGGCAAGCGCACGGCGATCGTGTGCAAGTCCCTGTTCGGCAAGGCGCACACCGTGATGGCCGAGGGCGGTTGCGCCGCGGCCATGGGCAACGCGAACTCCAACGACAACTGGCAGGTCCACTTCCGCGACACGATGCGCGGCGGCAAGTTCCTGAACAACTGGCGGATGGCCGAACTGCACGCGCAGGAAGCCCCCGACCGGGTTTGGGAGCTGGAGACGTACGGCGCGCTGTTCGACCGCACGCCCGACGGCCGGATCAGCCAGCGCAACTTCGGCGGTCACAGCTATCCGCGGCTCGCGCACGTCGGTGACCGCACCGGCCTCGAGCTGATCCGGACCCTGCAGCAGAAGATCGTTTCGCTGCAGCAGGAGGACTTCAAGGAGACCGGCGACTACGAGGCCAACCTCAAGGTGTACGCCGAGTGCACGGTGACCGAGTTGCTGAAAGATGGCGACGCGATCTCCGGCGCCTTCGGCTACTGGCGTGAGTCGGGCCGGTTCATCCTGTTCGACGCGCCCGCGGTCATCCTGGCCACCGGTGGGGTCGGCAAGTCGTTCAAGGTCACCTCGAACTCGTGGGAGTACACGGGTGACGGGCACGCCCTCGCGATGCGGGCCGGCGCGACTTTGATCAACATGGAGTTCATCCAGTTCCACCCGACCGGTATGGTCTGGCCGCCGTCGGTGAAGGGCATTCTCGTCACCGAGTCGGTCCGTGGTGACGGTGGTGTGCTGAAGAACTCCGAGGGCAAGCGGTTCATGTTCGACTACGTGCCGGACGTGTTCCGCGCGCAGTACGCGGACACCGAGGAAGAGGCCGACCGCTGGTACAAGGACGCGGACAACAACCGGCGTCCACCGGAGCTGCTGCCGCGTGACGAGGTCGCCCGCGCGATCAACTCCGAGGTCAAGGCCGGCCGCGGTACGCCGCATGGCGGGGTCTTCCTGGACGTCTCCTCCCGGCTGCCCGCCGAGGAGATCAGGCGCCGGCTGCCGTCGATGTACCACCAGTTCAAGGAGCTGGCGGATGTCGACATCACGGCCGAGCCGATGGAGGTCGGCCCGACCTGTCACTACGTGATGGGTGGTGTCGAGGTCGATCCGGACTCCGCGCAGTCGCGGGTGCCGGGTCTCTTCGCCGCCGGCGAGGTGGCCGGCGGTATGCACGGTTCGAACCGGCTGGGTGGTAACTCGCTGTCCGACCTGCTGGTCTTCGGACGACGGTCGGGCGCGGGCGCCGCGTCGTACATCGATGCCCTGGGCAACAACCGGCCGAAGATCGACGAGGCCGACGTGACCCGCGCGGCCGCCGAGGCGCTGGCGCCGTTCGAGCTGGAGGGTGGTGAGAACCCGTACACCATCCACCAGGAACTGCAGCAGTCGATGAACGACCTGGTCGGCATCATCCGCAAGGCCGAGGAGATGGAGCAGGCGCTCAGCCGGCTGGCCGACTTCCGGGCCCGGATCGCGAAGATGACGGTCGAGGGGCACCGGCAGTTCAACCCGGGTTGGCACCTCGCGCTGGACCTGCGCAACATGCTGACCGTGTCGGAGTGCGTGGCCAAGGCGGCGCTGGAGCGGACCGAGTCGCGTGGCGGCCACACCCGCGACGACCACCCGGGCATGGACTCGGAGTGGCGCAAGCTGCTGCTGGTCTGCTCGCTGGATACCGCTGAGAGCCGGGTCACCGTGGAGCGCAAGGAGCAGCCCTCGATGCGCGAGGACCTGCTCGAGCTGTTCGAGGTCGACGAGCTGAAGAAGTACCTCACGGAAGAGGAGCTGCCGGCGTGATCGCGCGTAGCGTGGAAACCAATAAATACAGCGACGTCACGTCATCGGCTACCAGAGCGAAGCGTGGTTGCTGATGACCTATCAAGGGAAGTTCCGGGTTTGGCGTGGGGATGACGAGGGTGGCGAGCTGCACGACTTCACCATCGAGGTGAACGAGGGCGAGGTCGTGCTGGACATCATCCACCGGCTGCAGGCGACGCAGGCCCCGGACCTGGCCGTCCGGTGGAACTGCAAAGCCGGCAAGTGCGGCTCATGCAGCGCCGAGATCAACGGCAAGCCGAAGCTGCTGTGCATGACCCGGATGAGCACGTTCACCGAGGACGAGGTCATCTCGGTGACGCCGCTGCGCGCGTTCCCGGTGATGCGCGACCTGGTCACCGACGTGTCGTACAACTACCAGAAGGCGCGGGAGGTGCCGGCCTTCGCACCGCCGGTGGACCTCAAGCCGGGCGAGTACCGGATGCAGCAGATCGACGTGGAGCGCTCGCAGGAGTTCCGCAAGTGCATCGAGTGCTTCCTGTGCCAGGACACCTGTCACGTGATCCGGGACCACGAGGAGAACAAGGAGTCGTTCTCCGGTCCCCGCTTCCTGATGCGCATCGCCGAGCTGGACATGCACCCGCTCGACGCGGCCGACCGGCAGATGGAGGCCCAGGACCAGCACGGCCTCGGTTTCTGCAACATCACCAAGTGCTGCACCGAGGTGTGCCCTGAGCACATCAAGATCACCGACAACGCGCTGATTCCGATGAAGGAGCGCGTGGCCGACCGCAAGTACGACCCGGTCGTCTGGCTCGGCAACAAGATCCGCCGCCGCGCCTGATTCCGTTTTCACCGGCCCGGTTCACCCTGCAGAGGGACGAATCGGGCCGGTGGTACGTCTAGGGTCGTTCGCATGTTGGTGGGAATCACGGGGCTGATCAATCTCGCCCTGTTCATGGTCCTTTTCGTCCCGGTCTCGCAACGTCTGCTCGGCGTGCGCTTCGGGCTGCTCCGGCTCGCGATCGCGACGATCATCACGCTGGCCGTCTTCAGCCCGATCCTGCGCGCGATTGCCGGTGAACCGCCCTGGCCGTACAGCAACGCGACGGCCTTCTGGTTCCTTGCCCTCTCCACGTTGTTGTCGGTCCTGGCCGGGCTGGTCTTCCTGGTCTTGTCCGAGGCGCTGGTGCCTACCGGTTCGTTGCCGCGCGTGCGCGATCTTCGCCGGGACATCGGCGGCCGGATTGCGCGGACGCGGCGCTATCTGCAGATCCTGCGCATCGTCATCCGCCGCGGCCTCGGGCCTTATCTGCGCGGACGGCGTCGCCCGGGCCGGGAGGATGCCGCCAGCCAGGCCGAGCTGGCCCGGTCCTTCCGGCTCGCTCTGGACGAAGCGGGTGTGACCTTTGTCAAACTCGGCCAGGTCCTCTCGACGCGATCCGACGTCATTCCGGCCTCCGTCGCGGAGGAGTTGAGCCGCCTCCAGGACCAGGTCACCCCGGCGCCCTGGGACGAAGTGAGAGCAGTGCTCTCGGACGAGCTCGGTGCTCTCGCCTTTGCCGATATCGCCACCGAACCGCTCGCCGCCGCCTCGATCGCCCAGGTGTACGTCGCCACGCTGGCCGAAGGCGGTGAAGTCGTCGTCAAGGTCCAGCGCCCCGGTATCGCCCCGATCGTCGAGCGCGATCTGGACATCGTGCGGCGCTTCGCCCGGATGCTCGAACGCAACACCGACTGGGGTCGTTCGATGGGCCTGAGCGCCTTGGCCGAGGGCTTCTCCGACGCCATGCGCGAGGAGCTCGACTTCACCGTCGAGGCCGGCAACATGACCGCGGTATCGGCCGGGCAAGCGGTCGCGGCGGGCAGCGTCGTCGTACCTCGGCTGTACAAGGAGCTCTGCACCCGGCGCGTCCTGACGATGGAGAGGCTGGACGGCATCCCACTCGGCGGCGCCGCGAGCGCCATCGCCGAGCGAGGGCTGGACGCCGGTGAGTTGGCGTCAACGTTGTTCGATTGCCTGCTCGGGCAGGTCGCGATCGACGGGGTCTTCCACGCGGACCCGCATCCCGGCAATTTCCTGTTGCTGACCGACGGCCGGATCGGCATGCTCGACCTCGGCTCGGTCGGGCGCCTCGATCCGAGTACGCGCGAGGCCCTGCAGCGATTCCTGCTGGCCATCGACCACGGCGATCCGGTGGCGGCGACCGACGCGCTGCTCGAGATCGTGTATCGCCCGGATGCGGTCGACGAGCAGGCTCTCGAACGCGCTGTCGGACAGTTCATGGCGCGTCATCTCGGCGCGGGCGCCGCACTCGGGCCGGCGATGTTCAACGACTTGTTCCGGATCATCACCCAGCACGATCTCGGCGTACCACCTGAGGTCGCGGCGGTGTTCCGCGCACTGGCCACGATCGAGGGGACCATCTCGCGCATCTCCCCCGGGTTCGACCTGGTCGCGGCGTCGCGGGCGTACGCGTCCGCCCATGTGACCGATCGGCTCGCCCCGGACGCACTACGCCGTACGGCGACCGAGGAGCTCGCGACGTTGCTCCCGATGCTGCGGCGACTCCCTCGGCGCATCGACCGCATCGCCGCCGCGGCTGAGACTGGCCGTCTCGGTCTGAACGTGCGCCTCTTGGCCGACGAGCGCGACCGCCGCCACGTGACGGCCCTCCTGCACCAGGTCCTGCTCACCATCCTCGCGGCCACGGCGGGGGTGATGGCGGTCCTCCTGATCGGGATCGACGGCGGGCCGACCGTCACACCTCAGGTCAGCCTCTTCCAACTGCTCGGCTACAACCTGCTCATCATCTGCGGCGTCCTGGCCCTCCGGGTCCTGGTCCTCATCTTCCGCCCGACGACCATCCCCTTGCGGTGAACCAGGCGGCCTTGCGGTGAACTAGGCGGCCGAGCACAGCCGAGCGGTCCGGCAGGGCCTAAGCTGGGAGCATGCCTGAGCTGCTGACGGACGACCAGATCGATCTTGCCCTGCGCGACCACCTCCCCCAGTGGAAGGTCGAGGACAAGGCGCTGGTGCGGAGCGTCAAGAAGGCGACCTTCATGGACGGCATCCGCCTGGTCGCGACCGTCGCCCAGCTCGCTGAGTCGATGGATCACCACCCGGATATCGACATCCGCTGGACCACGATCACCTTCCGGGTCTGGACGCACGTGGCCGGCGGAATCACCGACAACGACCTGGTGCTCGCCCGCCACATCGACACCGCGGCGGGTTAAAACCGTTCTTGGGGCACAGGACCGGTCGGCTAACGTGAGGCAGTGACTGAATACCGCCTGCTGGGCATCACCGACGCCGACCGCGAGGCCATCGAAGGACTTGATCCGGATCCGGCCGCGGTCGAGGCCCTCGCGGCGGATCTGCGCCGGGTGATCGGCACGTTCCCGGGCGACGACGAGCTGACGCTGCCCGACGACCCGCACATCTCGATCGCCGCCTACCTGGCGACGGTCGACGATGTGCGCGCGTTCCACCGCAGCCGGGGTATCAGCGACGAGGTGAGCTGGGCATCACTGGCCGATCTCGGCAGGCAGCTCGACGTCCACCGCCGGACCCATGGCGAGTTCGGCCTGGAGACGCACTGGTGGATCACCACCTCGTGGACGGGCGTGCTCTACCAGCTCGGACGCCTGCAGTACCTGCTGCACCAGCCGGACCACGACGTACCGGGTGTCGAGCCCGGCGAGTGGATCATCGGCGTGCACATCCCGGAGTCCGGCCCGCTGATGCCTGCCGCGATCGACGAGAGCCTCGACCTGGCCCGGGCGTTCTTCGCGAAGCACTTCCCCGAGCGCCCGGTGCGTACGGCGAACCTCAGTTCCTGGCTGCTCGACCCGTACCTGCTGGATCAGCTGCCGCCCGAGTCGAACATGGTCCGCTTCGGCCGCCGCTTCACGCCGTACGGCGAACCGCGCGACAACCAGGAGTCGGCGGTGTACTTCACCTTCCGCACGCGCGATCTCGACCACCTGGACAAGCTGCCCCGCGACACGGCCCTGCAGCGGCTGATCCTCGACCGCATCGCCGCCGGCGGCACCTGGCAGAACGCCCTCGGCTACCTCAAGCTCTAGTGTCCTGAGTCAGAAGTTCGTGCCTTAGCTCCGGTGTCCAGGTGCGTGCATCGCAAGGCGGAGGAGGGGAGCAATCTTTTTCGATTGTGACCCGACGACAACGCAGCGAGGTGCGTGCCTGGGCGCCGGAGATGAGGCACGAACTTCTGACTCAGGACACTAGGCCTTCGGTTTAGGGATGCCGTTCTTCTCCAGCCATCGGATCAGCTCGACGTTGCTGACACACCGCACGTCGGGCTGCTTGCACGTCTCCTTGACGAACGTCGTGAGCGCCTCGGAGTACACGCTGTTGTTCCACCGGTTGAAGTGGTTGCCGAGGAACAGCGGCGGATTCCCCGCGCCTCGCGACCGGGCCAGCGCGTTGCGGTAGGTCGCGAGGACCTGGCCCTTGAGCCGCGGCGCGTGCGCGATCGGCACGGGCTTCGCCTTGCTCTGCGTGAACCACAGGTTGTAGTCCATCGTCAGCGTATTGCGGCCCGTCCCCGCGAGGTGGACCGACTGCAGCGGGAAGTCCCACAGGCCGTCCTCGCGCTTCGGCCACGCGATCAGCCCGGCGTCGGACGCGTCGTACAGCATGCCGCGTTTGCGCATCACCTGGCGGTACGCGGCGCGATTGCCTTCCAGACAAGGGGTTCGCATGCCCTTGACGGTGGTCGGATCGAAAGGCGCGGCCAGTCGCTTGCCGGCGGCGATGCCCGGCCCGTTCCGCACCATCAGGTCGAACGCGCGCAGCTCGTAGTCCCACATCTGCGCGGTCCACTTGTTGATGCCCTTGGGCCCGCAGAAGTGCCCATTCGCGTGCGTGCCGATCTCGTGGCCCTCGCCGATCGCCTGCCGTAGCGCCACCGCGCGCGGCACCACTTTCGCGGCGTCGCCGAAGCCTACGTCGGACGCACCGAGTTTCTTGTACGGCGGCTTGTAGTCCTTGCGGCGCGACTCGGGATAGAGGAACGGCCCGGACAGGAAGAACGTCATCCGCGCGTTGACCTCCTTGGCCACGCTGCGCCAGTGCGTCCATAGCGGCAGATCGCCCGCGCCGTCGAACGAGACGACGATGAACAGCGGCGGTTTGCCGTTCTTCAGCCGGGCCGGGAAGGTCCTCGTCACCGGAGCGGCGGCGGGCGGCTTCTGGGACGGCGTGAGCGTGGTCGACGGATCAGCGGTCGGCTGGCCCGGCGTCTTCGCCGATGGATCACCCGCGCTGTCGGGATCAACGTCACTGCACCCGGCCAGCAGCGCGGCCGCGACAACGACACCGGCCACTGCTTTGCGTTTGCTGATCAGCCCCACCACCTACCTACTGACGCACGGGCGCCGGTTCGAGTTCGGGTGGGACACGCGAGACCTCAGAACCACCCGTCTATCGTTACCTCCGCGTGACCATACTCTCTGTTGATCGAACCACAACCCTCAGCGTTCGACCGAGCGGCCGCGCGACCGGTCCAGACCAACGACCAGGGCCACGGTCACGACCAGCAGGACAAACGATTCGGCTGCTGCGACAAAGGTTTGCCCCCGGTCGGTCAGGGCGAAAACGCTCACCGGCAGGGTGCGCCACGACGCGGGGTAGACCATGATCGTCGCGCCGACCTCACCCATCGAGAGCGCGATGGACAGGCTCGCCGCCGAGATGATCGAGGGCAGCAGCATCGGCAGCCGGACCCTCAGCAGCACCCGGGCGGGCGAAGCGCCGAGCGAGGCGGCGACCTGCGCGAACGAACCGTCGATCCGCGACAGCGCGGCCGAGACCGTGCCATAGCTGAAGGCGATCATCAGCACCAAGTGCGCGATCACCACGATCCATCGGGTGCCGTTGAGCACCAGCGGCGGCCGGCTGAACGCGACCAGCAGACCGAGCCCGATCACCACCGACGGTACGGCGATCGGCAGGTGGTGCAGCGCGTCGGCCAACCGCCCGAGCGGCGCGGGCGCGGTCTGCCGGGCGATCGCGGCCCAGGAGCCGAGCCCCACCGCGAGCAGCCCGCCCACGAAGGCCGTCTGCAGGCTCACCGCGAGGCTCGCCAGTTGGTCGCCGGACAGCGCCTCGCGCAAGTGGCCCGCGGTCGGATCCGATGGCAGTACGCCGTTCCAACTGCTGGCGAATGCGGCCGCGGCGATGACCACGAAGGGCGCGAGTACCAGCACTGCGAAGACGACGGCGAAGATCGACCAGACGACGAACCGCCCGGGCCTAGTCCAGACGAGCACGGCTCTCCCCTTTCGTCTCGCCTTTCGCGAACAGCCCGCGCAGTACGACGTGCAGGCCGATCGACAGCATCACCTGGACCATCGCGATCACGCACGCGGCCGGGTAGTCGAACATGACGATGCCTTTGGCGTGCACCAGCATCGGCAGGGTGGTCGTATCGCGGGCGCCGAGGAACAGCACGATGCCGAACTCGTTCAGCGTGAGCAGCAACGTGAGACTGCCGCCGGCGACCAGCGCTGGTCGGACCTCGGGCAACAGCACCTGCCGAAGCACTCGCCAGGGTCCGGCGCCGAGGCTCGCGGCGATGTCGAGTTGTGCGCGCGGGATCTGGGCCATTGCCCCCAGCAACGGTCGCATCACGAACGGCGTGTAGAAGGTGATTTCGGCAAGTACTACGGCCCAAGGCGCGGTTAGAAATCCCGTTGTCCCGAGCAACGACCCGACCACGCCGGCGGAGCCGTACAGGAAGGTGAACGACAACGCGACGAGGAACGACGGCAACGCCAGCATCGCGTCGACGAGTCCCGAGACGAAGCGCGCGCCGGGGAACGGGACGAAGCTGATCACGACGGCCAGGAACGTTCCGACCACCAGGCAGCCGATCGTCGAGCACACCGCGATCTGGATCGTCCGCAGCAGCGCGTCGCGGAACTCGACCGACCCGACGACCTCCCGCCAAGTGGTCAGGCCGTCGCTGAACGACTCCGTTGCCACTAGCAACAGTGGGTAGACGACCAGGCCGGCCAAGACCAGCAGTGGGACGGTAAGCCAGCCTCTTTTGGAGCGCGCTGGCGTGCTGAGGGCAACAGGTCTGATCAGCACCTCAGCGGCCATCGGCGGGCACCAACCTGCAGGCCTCGGGCGGGAACAGCACCGATACCCGCGATCCAACCTCCGGCAGGACCCCGTCCGCGGGCACATCCACCTGCAGCGGTACGTCGTCCAGGCCGTCGAGGGCGCACGTCAACCGACTCGACGCGCCTCTCCACTGCGCCGCGACCAGCCTCGCCGGCAACCCGCCGTCGCTCGCCAGCCTCACCGTGTGCGGTCTGATACAGAGCAACTGGTTGCCCTGGGCAACCGCGGCGACGCCTGGCAGGGTGTGGCCCGCCAGTTCGACTCGGCCATCGACCATCGAGACCGGCAGCAGGTTCGCGCCACCCAGGAATGACGCGGTGAAGGCCGACGGCGGCGCGGCGTACAACTCGGTCGCGGCGGCAATGTCGACAAGTCGCGCATCTCGCATGACGGCGATCCGGTCGGCCAGGGCGAGGGCCTCGGATTGGTCGTGCGTGACGTACAGGATCGCGACGTCGGGCACCTCCCGGCGCAGCCGCTGGAGTTCGCCGAGCATGTCTGCCCGCAGTTGCGCGTCGAGGGCCGCGAGTGGTTCGTCCAATAGGAGTACTGGCGGCCGGATCGCCAGTGCTCGCGCGATCGCGACGCGCTGCTGCTGACCGCCGGACAACTCGCGTGGGTAGCGCCTGGCGTACGCCGTCATGCCGACCATCGTCAGCATCTCTTGGACTCGCTCGCGGACGTTTTTGCTCTTCTGGGCTTTGAGGCCGAAGGCGACGTTGTCCTCGACGCGCATGTGCGGGAACAGCGCGTACTGCTGGACGACGACGCCGATCCCCCGGCGGCTCGGCGGTACGTCGGTCACGTCCTTGCCCGCCAACCGGATCCGGCCGGCGCTCGGCCGGACGAACCCGGCGACGGCCTTCAGCGCGGTCGACTTGCCCGAGCCGGACGGCCCGAGCAGCGCGACGGTCTCCCCCGCGGCCACGGTCAGGTCGAACGCGTCCAGCGCGCGGGTCCGACCGAAGTCGACAGTGACGCCCTCGAGCTCGACTGTCATCCGGCGACCGCTTTGTTATACGCCTCGACGTCCGCGTCGAGGTCCGCGAGCACCTTGGTCCAGTCGGCCTGGATCACCTCGACACCCTTGGTGGCCTCGCGCACCGCTGTGAAGTTCGCGTCGCTCGGGGTGACGTCAGCCCTTGCCGGCAGCCCGAACGCCTCGGCCGAGACGGTCTGCTGGGCTTCGTTCGAAAGCAGATAGTCCATCAACTTACGACCGCCCTCGGAGTTCGGAGCGTCGGCGCCAAGGCCCATCGTGTACGGGATCGACAGGGTCGAGCGCTTGCCGTCGGGCTGCGCCGGGAAGAACAGGCGGAAGGCCGACTTGTCGTTCGCGATCGAGGCCAGGTTCATCTGGACATCGCCATTCGCGACCCAGATCTCGCCCTTGCTCACCTTCGGCTGGAGCTTCCCAGTCGACGCCGACGGGCCGACGTTGTTCGCCTCCAGCTTGCTCAGGTAGTCCAGCGCGCCTTGCTTGCCTCGTTGGAGTTGCAGCAGGAGGAGTACGGCGGTGCCGTCGCCGGCCTGCCCCGGGGTCGAGTACTGGATCTTGCCCTTGTAGCGCGGGTCGAGCAGATCGTCGAAGCTCTTCGGCACCTGCCCGGCACGGGCCGGATTCACGATGAAGCTGAGGTAGTTCTCGACCACCGCGACATAGTTGCCCTCGGCATCCTTGAGCCCCTTGACCTGATCCCGCCCGGCCACCTGGTACGGCGTGAGCAGCCCCTCCGCGGCCGCCTTCTGGATGAACGGCGGCAGGGTGACGACGACATCGGCCTGCGGGTTCGACTTCTCCTTCTGCAAGCGGGAGACCACCTCACCCGAGCCGGCCTCGACCAGCTGGACCTTGATCCCGGTCTGTTTCGTGAAGGCCTCGAAGCGGGCCTGATACCAATCGGCCAGGCCGTCCGCGCTGTAGACGGTGACGGTGGTCGGCGAGGCGGCACTGGTACCGCCACAGGCGGCCAGAATCGCAAGCAGAACGACGGGCAGAACGAGCTTTCGGAACATCATTACTCCTGGTTGAGGACCAGGTCCGGCAGATCCCGGACCGAGGAGAGAACGTGCGTCGCTCCGGCGGCGACGAGTTGATCGTTGCTATGGGCACCGGTCAGGACGCCGGCCACGATGGCCGCACCGGCACTCGTCCCCGCGGCGATATCGGACGCGGTGTCACCCGCGACGGCCACGGCCCGGACGTCATCGGCGCCGAGCCGCAACAACGCGGTCAGAACCAGATCCGGGTACGGTCGGCCGCGCCCCGCCTGCGCCGGGCAGAGGGTGAGATTCGCGAGGTCGCCCCACCCCAGCGCGTCGAGGATCCGGCGCTGGGTGATCTCGGCGAACCCAGTGGTGAGGCACACCTTGACGCCTTCGTCCTTCAGCCGGCGAATCGCCTTCTCGGCGCCGTCGATCGGCCGGCAATGCCCCTCGTCGACAAGCCGCGCGTACGCCACCTCGAAGGCCTGATTCGCTTGCTGGGCTTGGGTTTCGCTGGGCAGCAAATGCCGGAAGACGGTGATCTTCGACTCGCCCATGGTCTTGCGAACGTGATCGAGCATTGGTTCTGCGTCCATGCCTTGGGCAACAATCGCCGACGTGAAGGCCTTCTCGACCAGGCCGTCATCCGCGACGGTTGTACCCGCCATGTCGAGTACCGCCAGCTGGATCCTCACAGGCCCGCCTCCTCGATACTCGTCTCCGCGATGGCGGGCGACAACGTCATCCCCCGACCACCAGGACCGGTCACCACTCGCACGCCGGGCAGCACCTCACGTCGTACGACCAGGTCGTCGGGGTTGGCGGCCTGCGAGTAGACGCCGGCCCAGCGTCGTACCACTGGAGGCATCGGACGGCCCAGTAGTTGCTCGACGACCTGCCGGAGGTAGTCGTACGGCTCGGTCTGCACGTCGAATCCGAACGGCTCGACGTACTCGTGGGTGTCCCCGATGGTCAGACCGCCATCCTCGCGCTGGACCATCAGCAGCTGCATCGCGTGGTCCCGCGCTGTTGCGGCCTGCGGGGTTTGCCACTGCCAGCCCTGGTAGGCCGGGTAGTAGCGGAAGCTGTCGGCGTCCGCGACGGCCGTTGTGAGGCGTAAGTCGAGTGGGGCCGTCTGCATCATCTGCAGGCGAACGCGGCGGGCGGGCAGGTTCGGCACGAGCTCGCGGATCAAGCCGCTGTGCCAGGCGCCGGTGCAGACGAAGACGGCGTCGGCCTCGTGCGTATCACCGTGGTCGTCGCGAACCTTGCCCTCGGCAACTTCTCGTACTTCACGGCCGCTGAGGAAGCGGTAGTTGGCCTGGTCTAGTTGGGCTCGGAGCGCTGGCAGGACCTTGCGCGGTTCGACGATCGCGTCGCGCTCGCACCATAGCGAACCGAGGAGATCGCCTTGCAGGGCAGGGTTTTTCTGTCGCGTCTGCTCGGCGTCGAGGAGCTCGAAACCGCGCTTCGTGGCGTCTGCGTGGTTGGCCGCCTCTTTGGCGACGGCGAGCTCCTCGTCGGTACGGCAGACCGTGAGCGAGCCGTCCGGGCGGAAGCCGATACCAGGGACGTCGAGTTGGCCCCATCGTTGGCGTGCTCTCAGCGCGGCGTCCAGCTCAGGGCCGGATGAACGGCCGCTGACCCAGACGAGGCCGAAGTTGCGCACGCTGGCGCCTCGGCCTTCTTGTTCGCGTTCCAGCTGGACCACCTGATGGCCGCGCCGTACCGCCTCCCAGGCATGCCACGTGCCGAGCACGCCGCCGCCGACCACAACCACCCGCATCCGCATCTCCCATCGCTCTGGACCTCAGATTGGTCCGGACCAATGTCATTCTGCGGGTCGGCGCGTGACGTACGGGTGAATGGCGGCCGAACTTTGCGGTCGGAGCGTGGCTGCTAACGGTCGAAGCGCGGCTGCCTTCAGGGTCGGAGCGTGGCCCTGAAGCCGACGCGGTCGCCGCGGAAGAGGGAGCGGACCGCCTCGATCGTCTGGCCGTCGGTATCGCGGCTGATCCGGTTGAGCAACAGCATCGGCAGCGACTGAGTGGCCTTGAGCAACTCGGCCTCGCGGGGTGTCGCGATGACCGTCTCCACGACCTCCTCCCCCTCCCCGAACCGCACGCCCAGGTCATCCGTCAGGCACCGGTACAGCGATCCCGTCGGCCGCAGCACCTGCTTGAGCGTGGGGAATCGCGCCACCGCCAGGTACGTCGTCTCCAACCCGATCGGCTGGCCATCGGCGAGCAGAACGCGCTCGAGCCGGTGGATGGCGTCACCCTCGGCGATACCGAGTTGGCTCGCGAGTACGGCGTCCGCGGGGATCTGGTCGAAACCGACCACCTCGCGGCTCGGCTCATGCCCCTGCGCCCGCAGCGCCTCGGTATAACTCACCAGCGCGAGCGGCTGGATCAGCTTCGGCGTCGCGACGAACGTGCCCTGCCCCTGCCGCGCGCGCAGGCGGCCGTCGGCGGTGAGTTCGCGGATGGCCTGGCGCATGGTCCAGCGGGATACGCCGAAGTCCTTGGCCAGCGACCGCTCGGGCGGCAGCGCGGCACCCTCGCCGAGGCGGTCCAGCAGTTCGATCAGCCGCGTCTTGACCACGAAGTGCAGCGGTACGGCGGCGGGCCCGGGCTTTTCGGTCACTCGCCGACAATAGTCACCCGCCGACAATAAGCGAGCCCCGAGGCCGCCGTGGTGCGGGCGGCCCGGGGCTCGTGGGCGAGGTGGCGGATCAGCCGCCGGACTTGCGCCGGAACTGACGGGTCTGCTTGTCGTTGTGCGCCTCGCCGACACCCTCGTGCCGGGGCCCGTTGCCGGGTCGCGACTCGTGGTGCGCGTTCTTCTTGGCGAGGGCCTCGCGGAACTTCTTCTGCAGATCGTCTTCCGCTGCCGGCTTGCTGGGCTTGTCGCTCATACCGTCTCCTTCACAAACCGCTCGGCGTACGAAAACTCGGGTCTACTTAACCAAGTGTGACCGGCCTAGCGCCAGCCAATATCCCCGGGGTACTCACAGCCTAGCCAGGTACTGCCGAACCTCCCTGCGGCTCCTAAGCCGCACCACCGGCCGGAAGTCGCCAAGAGCCACCTCAATCCGCGGCACCACGTCTCGCCGGAAGCGCCACACATACGTCAGGAACTCCCAGTCAATGGCCTCATGACAACCTTCGGCGCGGTCGACCCGCTCCTTGCCTCTATTGGTCCACCAACGTCGTACAGCCTGGTACTCGCACGTGACGCGGTCTAGGTCCAACCACACGACCAGATCGGCCCGTGGGAGCCTGAGATCCAGACTGCTGGTGTAGTTCCCGTCCAGGATCCATCGGTCACTCTTGACGAGTTCCGCGACCTGAGCCCGCCACTCGTCTCTACCCGGCTGCACCCATCCTGGGCGCCAGAAGTGCGTATCCAGATGCACAACCGGCAGGTCGAACCTCTGCGCCAGTAGTCGGCTGAACCGAGTCTTCCCGGCGCCACTGTTGCCGATCACCACCACTCGCTCGACCATGCTGTCTCACTCCTAGATAAATGCCGACTGCCCAGCCGTAGACCGCCTAGCGTCGACGACACCGACTTGAGGAGCAAACGTGCTGGTCAGCTTCAGTGCCCTTGCGGCGATCGCCATCATCGCCTTCGGCATGGTGGTCACCCCTGGGCCGAACATGATCTACCTGGTCAGCCGCTCGATCTCCCAGGGCCGCCGCGCCGGCCTCATCTCGCTCATGGGCGTCAGCGTCGGCTTCCTCATCTACCTGCTGGCAGCGGCCGCCGGAATCGCCACAGTCTTCGCGCTGGTCCCCCAGATCTACCTCGCCCTGAAGCTCGCGGGGGCGGCGTACCTGCTCTGGCTCGCCTGGACCGCCCTCCGCCCGGGCTCGACCCTCTTCACCCCACTGCCGATGGCGCCAGACGGCCCGCGCAAGCTGTTCGGAATGGGCCTGTTGACCTGCCTGCTCAACCCGAAGATCGCGATCCTCTACGTCTCGCTACTCCCCCAGTTCGTCGACCCGCCCCGCGGACACGTCGGCCTGCAGAGCTTCCTCCTCGGCCTGGCCCAGATCGCCGTCGGCATCACCATGAACGCCGTCTTCGTCCTCACCGCCGGCTCCCTCGCCACCTTCCTAGCCGCCCGCCCCACCTGGTCCCGCATCCACCGCTACCTAACCGCCACCGCCCTAACCACCTTCGCCCTAAAACTAGCCACCGACCGCACCCGCGCCACCGCCCTCCCCTAGCCCTCCGAATGTCGCCGTACGGTTACATCCGCCATATGTAAACGTACGGTGACAATCGTCATTTGTACGCGTACGCTTACATGTGACAAATGTTGCCGTACGGCGACATGGAGGGCGGACGCAGATGCAGATCCACACCACGCATGATCTAGGTGCGACAGCGCGTGGCCGCCGCCAGAGGCTCAAACTGTCGCAGACCTCCGTCGGCAAAAGGGCAGGCGTTTCCCGACAGTGGCTCGCCGACTTCGAAGCAGGCAAACCCACGGTTGAGGTGGGGCGCGTCCTGTCTGTCCTCGAAGCCCTCGGCCTCGTCCTGGACCTGGCATCTCCCGACACGGGATCGGCGCCGAGTCCCAAACCTGACACAGGGCCAGTCGTCGACCTGGATGCTCTGATCGAGGAGTACGACCGGGGACAGCCATGAGCACGAAGGAACTCATCCTGCTGATGGGCGATGACATCGCCGGGACAGTGACTCGGCTGGCTGGCGGAAAACTGGCCTTCGAATATGACTCGGCCTACTCGGCAACACCGGTGTCGGTGTCCATGCCGACTCAGATCCGCCAGCACGCCGACGCTCAGATCACACCGTGGCTGTGGGGACTTCTCCCGGACAACGATGCCGTGTTGAGTCGATGGTCACGAGATTTCCACGTCTCCCCCGGATCGCCGTTCTCACTGCTATCCACCCCCCTGGGCGAAGACTGCCCAGGCGCCGTTCGGCTCCTTTCACCAGATCGCGCAGCAGCCATCAAGACAACCTCCGATCCGGCCGGGGTCGAGTGGCTAACCGAGGCCATGGTGGCGCAGCGCCTGCGCGACCTCAAAGAGGACAGCACCGCATGGCTAGGGGCAAACCACAGCGGGCGCTTCAGTCTGGCCGGAGCTCAGGCGAAGACCGCGCTTCTGCGCGACGGCGATCGGTGGGGTGAACCGCACGGGAGCGCGGCCACCTCGCACATTCTGAAGCCGGCCATCGAGGGCTTCGACAACCACGACTTGAATGAACACCTATGCCTGTCGGCGATGCGTGCCGCCGGACTGCGGGCTGTACACACCAGCATCGAACGGTTCGAGGACCAGACCGCGATCGTGGTCGCCCGCTATGACCGTGCTCTGCGGGATGGACACCAGCGTCGCCTGCACCAGGAGGACCTGTGCCAGGCGCTCGGGATCCACCCAGCGCGGAAGTACCAGAATGAAGGTGGTCCTGGGCCGTCCGATGTCGCCGGCTTGTTCCGCCTGGCGATGTCTCGCGCCGCATCGCACGATGCCATTTGCGCCTTCCTGGATGCACTCGTCTGGAACTGGGCGATCGCCGGCACCGACGCACACGCCAAGAACTATTCACTGCTGCTACTGGACAGACAGGTCAGGCTCGCGCCCTTCTATGACGTCGCATCCGCGCTGCCGTACGGCATTCCACAGCAGAAGATGCGCCTCGCGATGAAATTCGGGAGCGACTACAGGAGCAATCCAGGCAGCAGCCCCTGGCAGCGCCTCGCAGCCGATCTGGATCTGCCTGAAGACGAAGTCCGATCTCGCGCGGCCGGCGTCCTCGCCGCCACGCCCGACGCATTTGCGACCGCCGCCGCAGATCCAGCGGTACAGAGTCTCGAGAGCTCACTTCCGGGGCGCATGACTGACCTGGTGTTAGCCCGGGTCAAGAAGTGCGAGAAGTACCTCACGAACCCGAAGTAGCACCCCGTCAGCGTCGACTCTTTCGGATTCCAGTTCAGAACTGTACGGCTGCGGCGCGTCGAAGGGCGTCGGCCATCTGCTGCCAACTGCTCCATGGTCGTCCGTCGCCTAGACCGAACTCGCCAACACCTCGCTCAAGATGCTCGGCAACCGCGCTCAGATAGTCACCGAGGTCGGTGTTTCCCCAGTTGGCGGGCGTACCGACCTGCCAGTCGACGGCGAGTTCTCGAATCACCGCCACCAATTGGTCCCGATGCGTCTCGGCCGCGGCCGACGGGCAGCCGCCCAGACCACAAGTGACATCGGCGTCAGCCTGATGCTCGAACTCGTAGTGGAAACACACGTAGTGCATCCGCTCGAACATCTCGAAATCCGCCTGATTGGCGACCTCTCGCCCACACCGCCGGCAAGCCACTGCCATGCCTAGATCACTCACGCACGGAATCTAGCTTCAGCGGCGTTCGTAGACGAGGCGGGCCTTGCCATCCAGGACGGCGTAGTCGACGAGCCGGAGGCCCAGCCGGGGGTGCCGGCCGTCGAACAACCGTCGGCCGCCGCCCAGCAAGATGGGCACGACTCCGACGGTGAGCCGGTCAACAGCGTCCGCCTCGAGGAAGGACCTGACGAGAAGGCCGCCTCCGAACAGGAAGCAGTGCTGCCCCTGGTCCCGCGCGGCTCGCACCACACCGACCACGTCTCGGCTGAACTCGACGTACTCCTCACCATCCACGCTTAGCGGTGGCCTCGACGTAGCAACGATGACCCGTTTGCCGAGTGGACCGTAGTCGCGGTGCTGCCCCTGGTCGTAGCAGCGTCGACCCATGACGACGACATCGACATCATCGAGGAACTCGTCGAAAGGCAACTGGTGAGCTGTGTCCAAGCTCGGGCTCGGCACCGGCTCGATCCAGTCGTAGCCACCCTTATCGTCAGCGATATAGCCGTCCAGACTCATCGCCAGCCGCAGGCTGATAGCGCCCCTCAATGCATCCATTCGACGACTGTAGACATGCCTTCCCCGCAGTCCAGGGCGCGTGCTCGCACCTCCCGAACAACTCTGTGCCCACAACGTCCGGCCACGCCTTCGTGTGGCCGGTTCTTACTGGCGGTGGCACAGTGGCAGGTCCGGGCTGGTTTGGGGGCAGGGGCGATGTCGCAGTGTTCCGAGCCGGGCCCTGCTTCACAAGTAGTGGGGGGAAGTCCATGGATCCAGCTGTTGTGCCGCTTGTGCTCATCGCCGTTGCCGTGGCGTGCCTGGTGTCGGCGTCTGCGGGGTATGGCGGCAGTCTCATCCTGGTACCAGCGCTGGCGTTGTTGCTTGGCGCGAAGACCGGTACGGCGCTGGCCGCTCTCATCCTGGCTGGGAACAACATCTTCAAGGTCTGGGCCTACCGTAAGACGCTGCCGTTCAAGAAGGCTGCACTGGTCATCGTCTTGGTGGCGATTGGTACGGCGATTGGCGCGATCTTCTTCGTCGCCGCCTCCGAAAAGGTTGTCGCTATCGCCGTCATCGTCAGCTTCGTGGCCGCATTCCTCGCCGAACGGTTCGACCTCAGCCGATTGCGTCGAGTCGGTGCGCCCGTACTTGCGCTCGGAGCCGGCGGCACCTCGGGTTTCAGCGGCACTTCGGGACCACTCAAAGGACTCGCGGTACGGAACCTCGAGCTCGACCGTCTCCACCTCGTCGGCGCGCTCGCGCTGATCTCACTGGTCGGCGACGCCACGAAAACAGCGATCTGGACCGAGGCCTCGCTCATCTCCTCGGACGGATACCTGCTCGCGCTTGTCTGCGTCCCACTGATGTTCGCCGCCACGATGCTCGGCCGACGACTCAACCGACTCATCGGCGAACGCGGCTACACCGGCCTCTTCTGGGCCGTCATGGTCGGCTACACCGCCCGCCTTGCCGCCGGCATCTAACCACCTGAACTTGTCACGGGAGCAGCGCCGCCTGGAGCGTCTCCCGCACCCACCGTTCGTACTCCTCGTGCGACCATCCGCGAGCCAGGACAAGGCTGTCGTAGGTCCCGCGCGAGCAGACCGTCCAGATGATGTCGGCCGCATGGTGCGGCGTTAGTCCCTCCTTCAGGACGCCGCGCTCCTCCAGCAGGCCGGCGAACCGGCTTAGACCGGCGAGTCGCTGCTCGTCTTGGGCGTCCCTGAACTGCGCGAGCGCGGGCTCGGAGGAAGCCGCCGCGTCGAGCACCCGCATCAGCGCCCCCACGCGAGACCAGATGCCGGGCTGCGTACGAGCGTAGAGCGCGAGTTGGCGACGTGGGTCCGGCTCGTCGATGACCGCACGGACGGCAGGCCGGTCCTCCACAGGCACCTCCGACCGACCCGAGCCACCGGCGACGGCCGCGAGGACGGCTGCTTGGAGTAGGTCGGCCTTGCTCGGAGCCGCGCGGTAGACGGTCTGCAGCGCGACTCCGGCCTCGGTCGCGATCAGCGGGATGGTCGCGCCGGTGTAGCCGTGCTCGAGGAACACCCGCGTCGCTGCCGCGACGATCCGCGCTCGCGTCTCCTGCGCTTGCTGGCGTCGCCTCGCTCCGTCGTACTTGCGTCGGGGTCTTGCGCTCTCAGACATTAAGTAGAATGCTACTACCATCAATATGTGAGAGCGGGATAACACGCCGGAAGGAGTGGAGACCATGACTGGAACCGACAACGAGGCGATCGCTCGCAAAGTGCTGGAGGAGATCTTTCCGGCGAACGACGAGGCCGCCTTGCGCGAGGTGGTCAGCGACCAGTTCGTCAACCACGAGGCTCCTCCCGGCACGCCTCCTGGTCTCGGCGGGATCACGATGTTCATGCGGCTTCTCAACGAGGCGTTCAGCGACCAGAGGTGGGAGATCCACGACGTGGTCGCCGATGGCGACATGGTCGCCCTGCGATGCACCCACAGCGGCCGCCACACCGGCACCTTCTTCGGCCTGCCGGCCACGGGACGTCCGTTCTCGTACAACCAGATGCACATGATCCGCCTCGACGACGGCAAAGGCGTAGAACACTGGGCCGTCCGCGACGACGCCTCCCTAATGCGCCAACTCACCACCTAACCACCTCCAAAGCCCTCAACGTCGCCCGGGATCCGACTGGTCGAGCAGGTGGCTGCGGACACTGGGTGGTCGACAGGCGACATGCCGGCCAGTTACCGCAGTTCCTGCTCGCCGTGCGGTCCATTGATGCGGGCAACCAGCGCGGGTTCCGGTGCCTGGCGCACCTCGACATCCGCGCCCACGGCGGCCAGGGCTGTGGCGAGCGATCGTGGTTCAGGATGCTCCACGTGCACGGAGGACAGGACGAGGCCGGGAGTTGCATCGACCGCAGGGTGAGGGGTGTCGCCCCAGTTGATCAGGAACGGAACCAGGCCGGCGGTATTCGCATTGCGGGTCACCCGCCAGCGCAACAACGTCCCCGTGGCGCTGACTCTCTGGCCGTCCACGACCTCTCCGGGGTCGAATCCCATGGAGCGGGCGCGTTCCACCGCACCCTCGATGTCGTCACAGGCGACTGCCCAGCCCACCAGCTGCCCACGAGTGATGCCCTCAACGCCATACGGACGTGGCCCCGAGGGCTCGGGTTGCCGTGGATCGGGCGCGATGATTTCGAGGTAAGTGCGCGGCCCCAGCCCGAGCACCTTGTTGTGGGTACCTCTGCCTGGATGCTGGCCACCCCCGGCAGCCCGCACGCCGAAGCTGTCCTCGATCTCGGCGACTGCAGCGTCGAGGTCAGGTTGCGCGTAAATGAGGTGGTCGATCAACACCGACAGTCCGCCTCCGACGTGGATGGTGGCCCAATGCCTCCATCGTGCCTGCCGCAGGACTTGTCGCGTAAGACACAACGTCTTACGTTGGCTGCATGGCTGACACCATCACGATCCGCAGCGATGCGGAGACCGAGCACGCCCTGGATGTTCTGACCCAGGACGGCAGCTCCCGCTCGGCGGCCATCCGCCAAGCCGTACTTGAAGCCGCACTGCGCAAGGAGCGGGCCGCGGCGATGCGTCGCGCTGTTCTGCGGATGCCGCTCGGCGAACCGGATGGCATCGACATCGCCGCTGAGATCGCCCGCAACCGCGAGGACGACGGCCGATGATCTATCTCGAATCGGCCGCCGTGGTGAAACTCGTCCACGCCGAGGCCGAGACGCAGGCATTGCGCGACTGGCTCGACGAACGCGCGGAGACCGGGTGGACGAGTTCGGTTCTGGCGGAGATCGAGTCATCGCGGGCGCTGGCACGTCACGCCCCAGAAGCCATTGCCCGACTTCACCCAGTCCTCGACCTGATCGAGTTGGTGGAACTGGATGCCGGCATTCGCATTCTGGCCCAGACCGTGAAACCAGCGACCGTGCGGAGCCTGGACGCCATTCACCTGGCAACGGCTCTCCGCATCCGCTCGCAGCTCACCTCATTCGTCACCTACGACAAACGACTAGCCGATGCCGCCCAGGCAGCCGGACTGACCGTCGACATGCCTGCCTGAGACATCTCTCCGCCACAGCAACTTGGCAGGGCCAGCCGTCAGACGTTGAAGCTGAACTCGAGGAGCCAAGCAACGACTGGCGGGTGATCACGAGGAGAATGGTCGAGCCCCCTGGATCGGCGTGTCAGGCGGGGCTGTGCCAAGGGCGGGGGTCGTCGCGGAGCAGTGAGTAGATGTGTACGTCGACGCTGCGGCCGCCATTGAAGAACGCGCCGCGCGCTGTGCCCTCGAGTTGGAATCCACACTTATCGGCGACTCGCAGGCTCGCGGTGTTCTCAGGCACGATCACCAGCTGAATGCGGTTGACCTTCTTCGCGCCGAACAGGTAGTCCACTAGCAGGCAGACCGCTTCGGTCGTGTAGCCGTGGCCGGCGTGCGTTTGGTCGTACAACTGGTAAGAGAGCTCGTAGGCGTCCCAGTAGTTGATCGGCCGGAAGAACTCGATGTGCCCGACCATGGCGTCGTCCCGGCTCCAGATCAGGAGGGTGCCCTCGTCGCGCTCCCAGAAACCATTCTCGGCGTACCGCCGCCGAAGAACCGGCTCAGGCAGGACCCCTAGCGGGAAGAACTCTCCCCGGTTGGCAACTTCCACATGAGCGTCGATGAAGGCCGTGAGGTCGCGCTCTCGGACCGGACGCAAAACGATCTTGTCCCCGTTGAGCATCCGCCTCTCCTAGCGCCTCGTCTCCCCGGCTCATCCTCCCGCCTCCGAGCCCCACGGTCCAGCGACGAGATAAGCAGGGCGGCCGCCGTCAGACGTTGAAGCGGAACTCGACCAGGTTGCGCGCTGGAACAACGTATGAACGCCTCGCGACCGTCGTGTCGGCGTGTGGTCGGCCCGACCGGCGCGTCCGCGCGGCCTCGCCTCAGGCGGTTATTTGTGTCTCCAGAACGTTGATCGCCACCAATAGAGGACCGTGCGGTCGTCCGGCCATGGGCGCTCCTGAACACCTCGCGATTCGAAGTGATCCCGTTCCATGTCGATCGGACGCCAACCCTCGTCGACACGAACGCCAACCTCAGGACTACGCATGTGGCTAACGCAGCGCTCCTCCTTCGCTCCGAACCGCACGAAGTTTCGCTGAGATTCTCGGAGGGACGGGCGATTGGCGCCGCCGGCCCAGTCAGGCCAGCGAAGTTGTACTGCGTCGTCTTCCCAGTGGCAGATCGAGCAGATCTCGTGCGACCCGGTGGGCTCTAAGAACACGAGGTATCCACAACAGGGGCAGGGGTAGATGTCGTCCACGCCTGACATGGTCCCAGCGCTGCCCACCCCTCCACCACTCAGCGCATACAGAGAGGCCTAGAGGTTCGATGGGAATCGGCTACACATTGAAGCGGAATTCGACTACGTCGCCGTCGGTCATGATGTAGTCCTTGCCTTCCATGCGGACCTTGCCGGCGGATTTGGCGGCGTTCATGGAGCCGGCTTCGACCAGGTCGTCGAAGGAGACGATCTCGGCCTTGATGAAGCCGCGCTGGAAGTCGGTGTGGATGACGCCGGCGGCCTCGGGGGCGGTGGCGCCCTTCTTGATCGTCCAGGCGCGGGATTCCTTCGGGCCGGCCGTGAGGTAGGTCTGCAGGCCGAGGGTCTCGAAACCGACGCGGGCCAGTACGTCCAGGCCGGGCTCGGTGACACCCATCTCGGCGAGCATCTCGCGGGCCTCGTCCTCGTCGCCGAGCTCGACCAGCTCCGCCTCGAACTTGGCGTCCAGGAAGATCGCCTCGGCCGGTGCGACCAGCTCGCGCATCCGGTTCTTGAGGTCGTCGTCGGCCAGCTCGTCGGCGTCGCAGTTGAAGACGAAGATGTACGGCTTGGCCGTCATCAGCATCAGCTCGCGGATCGCGTCCCGGTCGACCGAGGTGGCGATGATCGGCGTACCGGCCTCGAGGTGCTTCTGCGCCTCGCGGGTGGCTTCGAGGATGACGGCGTTCTCCTTCTTCAGCCGCGCCTCCTTCTCCAGCCGCGGGATCGCCTTCTCGACGGTCTGCAGGTCGGCCAGGATCAGCTCGGTCTGGATCGTGGAGATGTCGTCGGCGGGCGAGACCTTGCCGTCGACGTGCGTGACGTCGTCGTCCACAAAGACCCGGGTGACCTGGCAGATCGCGTCGGACTCGCGGATGTGGCTGAGGAACTTGTTGCCGAGGCCCTCACCCTCCGAGGCGCCGCGGACGATGCCGGCGATGTCGACGAACTGGACCGTCGCCGGCAGCTGCTTCTGGGAGCCGAACAACTCGGCCAGCTTCCCGAGCCGGGCATCGGGCACACCGACCACGCCGACGTTGGGCTCGATCGTCGCGAACGGGTAGTTCGCCGCGAGCACGTTGTTCTTGGTCAGCGCGTTGAAGAGCGTGGACTTGCCCGCATTGGGGAGCCCGACGATTCCGATGGTGAGTGCCACGGGCGACAAGCCTACGCGGCCACCCCGCCAGACCCTAAATGACGAAGTGCTCCAGCTCCGCGTCGTACCAGCGATTGGTCAGTCCGAGCGGTTTCATCCCGAGCCGGCCGCAGACCGCGATCGAGGCGGTGTTGTCCGGCCGGACCACCGCGTAGATATCGGCCAGACCCGCCTTGCGGCCGTGCACGATCGCCCCGAATGCTGCCTCGGTGGCCAGGCCGCGGCCCCAGGCGTCCGGGTGGAAGTGCCAGCCGACCTCGATCTCGCCCGACTCCCCCGGCAACGGCACCAGCAGTACGGTCCCGGCGACCACACCACTCGCCTGTTCCTCGACGGCCCAGACGCCGTACGTCGGATCGGTGTTGCGCTGGTTCCAGCGTTCGATCGAGCGGGAGGCGCTTTCGCGGTCGGTCATCACGCGCGGTTCGGCGCCGAGCCAGCGTGACACCTCCCAGCGCCGGTAGATGTCGAACACCCGGTCACCGTCGGATTCCAGCCAGTCACGAACGACCAGCCGCTCTGTCTCGTACATCACCTTCGCCACCATCACACGTTCCTCCCTGCACGATGTCTATCCGCCCGAATCACCCCGGGGCAAGCGATTCGGCCAACCTGTGTTGACGTCCTCCCCGCCGTGAACGACGGGGATTCCAGCCCACTACGCGGAGGTAGCGAGATGTGGTTCACGCTTCAGCGGCACAGACCTCGTGCCTCGGCGTGCGGTCACGGCCCGTCCGGCCGCGATGTTGCGTGCTGCGTTGACGTCGGCGTTTGCGGTGTGGCCGCAGGCGTGGCATCGGAACACCGCTTGGTTCTCGCGGTTCTCCGACGCGCAATGCCCGCATTCTGCGCACGTCTGACTCGTGTAGCCGGGTTGACCTTCTCGACCCTGCCGGGTGCTTTCTGCTCCAACCGAGTGACGAGCAGTCCCCAGCCCTGAGCGAGGATGCCCCGGTTCAACCCGGCCTTCTGCCGCACGTTGCGGCCGGGTAGTTCGCTTGTGCCGCGCGCCGAGCGGGTCATGTTCCGAATGCGGAGGGCCTCGACCCGGATCACATCGAACCGTTCAGCGATGTAGGTGCTGATCTTTTCGATCCAGTCCTTGCGCCGAGCCGTCTCCCGGGCCTTCAGTCGGGCGATGGCTGTCTTGATCCGGGTGCGCCGGTTCGACCCTGGTCGGCACCGCGCGAGTTGGCGTTGGAGGCGCTTCAGCCGGGCCTGTTCGTTGGCACGCAGCCCGGGACACGCGAGCAGCACGCCCGTGGACAGTGCCGCCGATACGGCAACACCCCGGTCAATCCCGACCACCTCACCGGTCCCGGGCGCCGGGATCGGGTCGGGGATGGCGGCGAAGGCGATGTGCCACCGCGCCGCCGAGTCGCGGGTGATCCGGTACGACTTGGCGTCGGGTATCTTGCGCGACCAGCGGAATTTGATCCAGCCGGCTTTCGGCACCAGCACCCGGCCCCACTTGCGGTTCAGCCGCTCGACCCGTTGGGCTTGTGGCCCGACGATCCGGAACCCCTCATGCTGGCCGGCCCTGCGCCACGTCGGCCTGGCGTGGGTGGCCGTCCGGGTCGCCACATCAGCCGTTGTTCGAGTCCGAGGTTCCACACGTACCGGGCGTGGCCGCAGTGTCCCAGCAGCGCGGTCTCCTGCGCGGGGGTTGGGACAAGCCGGTACCGGGACACCCCACCAATGGTGGCGGCTGCCACCGACACTTTCCTGAAGGGAGGGACCGGCGTTTCCTCCCCGCCCAGAAGGACGGGATTTCCACGCCGGTACGCCGATGATCTGTCCTGCCGATTAGGGTGCTTTCGATGAGGCAGCTGCTGCGGTTCGGGTGGAACGAGGCGGTCGCGTGCCTGTTCCCGATCCTGTTGTTCGCGGCGCTCGCACTGTCCCAGGTGGCGCCGTTGCCCATCCCCCGGTACGACGCGCTGCTGGTCTTCTGTATCGCGCTGACCCTCGGTTTCTGGGCGATCGGGCTGGAGACGTGGCGCGAGGTCGCCGTCATCTTCGGGTTCCACCTGGTCGGTCTGGGCCTCGAGTTGTACAAGGTGAAAGTCGGCTCGTGGACGTACCCGGGGGATGCGTACACGAAGGTGGCGGGCGTGCCGTTGTTCGCCGGCTTCATGTACGCCGCTGTCGGCAGCTATATCTGTCAGGCCTGGCGGCGGTTCGACCTGCGCGTCAGCGGTTACCGGCCGATAGCGACGACGCTGCTCGCGGTGGCGATCTACGCGAACTTCTTCACCCACCACTGGATCGTGGATCTACGCATCCCCATCGCCGTACTGCTGCTCGTCGTACTGCGTAAGGCCTGGGTCTTCTACACGGTCGGGCCGAAGCGCTACCGGATGCCGCTGGCGCTGTCGTTCGTGCTGATCGGGTTCTTCCTCTGGATCGCGGAGAACGCGGGCACCTTCCTGGACGCCTGGAACTACCCGGACCAGGTCAACGTCTGGCGGCTCGTGCACCCGGCGAAGTTCGGCGCGTGGGCCCTGCTGGTGAGCATGAGTTTCGTGCTCGTCGCGAGCGTCAAGGCCCTGGAGGGAAAGCTCTACCATCGTGGTACGGCGGCGTCGGTCACGACTCCGGCTGCCACCGTGATCGATTCGTCATCGCTGCCCACCAACAAAGTCCGCCCGGACGGCGTCCACCACTGAGTAGAACGCAAACTCTTGGGGGAGAGCAGTATGAGGAAAGCACTAGTCGGTCTGATCGCACTGACCGCCACGGCCGCCGTTGCCTTCGGGGGACTTACCGCGGCCGCCGATTCGGCGTCGAAGACCAAGGCGACCGCAGCTCCGCCACCCGTTGCAGCACCGGCGTCCGCGTCCGCGCCAAAGGTGGTTTATCTGACCTTCGACGACGGGCCGGACAAGACCTGGACGCCGAAGATCCTCGGCGTGCTCGCCAAGCACAAGGTGAAGGGCACGTTCTTCGTGCTCGGGCGCAACGCGAAGGCGCAGCCCACGTTGTTGCGCAAGGAGCGGGCCGCCGGTCACACCATCGGCAACCACTCCGTCTCGCATCCGAACCTCACCAGGCTCTCCCGCACGCGGTTGCGCCAGGAGATCCGCGGTGGCGTCCGCTCGAAGTGCTTCCGCCCGCCGTACGGCGCGACGAACGCGCGAGTCCGTGCCGAGATCAAGGCCGCCGGGATGCGTCAGGTGCTGTGGTCGGTCGACCCGCAGGACTGGGCCCGGCCGGGTGCCACCAAGATCGCCCAGCGCGTGCTGGCGAACGTGCGGCCCGGCGCCGTCGTCCTCATGCACGACGCCGGCGGTAACCGCGCCCAGACCGTCATCGCGCTCGACAAGGTCATCCGCACGCTGAAGGCCCGCGGCTACGTCTTCCGTTCGCTGAGCTGCTGACACCTCTTCGCTGAGCCGCCAAAGCCTTGTACGCAAGGCCGAGGCAGATCTGCAACGTGCCCGCAATGCTCCGCCGCCAACCCAATCCGGTTGCGCCGCGTCAATCTACCGAGGACAAACCGCCCGATCCGCAAGGGAGCATCATGCCCCGCAAGTTGGTCACACTCATCACCACGGCTGTCGCCGCCATACTTGTCGTCGGCGCGATCGGCGCGTTCGCCCTGGTGCATCAGTCGAGTGCGAAATCGCCCCGCACCACCTCCGCCTCGGCCACGACCCCGGTCGGAACGCCGCCGCCGACGGAACCGACACCATCGAACACCCCGAGTACGCCGATCGGTGCCGCGGGCACCATTGCCGGTGCCGGCAAGGTCGTGTATCTCACCTTCGACGACGGACCGGACCCGACCTGGACGCCGGAAGTCCTTGCCACGTTGGCGAAATACGACGCCAAGGCAACCTTCTTCCAGCTCGGCAGCATGGTCGCGCAGCACCCGGGTCTGCAGGAGCAGATCCGCGCGGCGGGCCACGCGATCGGCAACCACTCGATCTCGCACGCTCAACTGACCGCGGTCGGGGCGCAGAAACGGCACCACGAGATCTTCGACGGACCGAAGTCCCGCTGCTTCCGCCCGCCGTACGGCGCGACGAATTCGAAGGTGCGCGCCGACATCCGGGCCGCGGGTATGAAGCAGATCCTCTGGGACATCGACCCCCGCGACTGGGCCAAGCCAGGCAAGTCGGCCATCGTGCAGAACGTGATGAACAACGTCCACCCGGGCGCGGTCATCCTGATGCACGACGGTGGCGGCAACCGGAGCGAGACCGTCGCCGCCTTGGACACGATGCTGCAGAAGCTCAAGGCCAAGGGCTACGGCTTCCTCGCCATGAACTGCTGACCGACCAAAAGTTGTTGGTGGCAACTATCGGCGAGGAATCGAGTGACCCCGGCCGGAGGGGAGCCCGGCTCGGGGTCACTCCTGTTTTCGCTCGTTTTGTCCCGGTTGCCGGAAACTGTCGGTGGCGTCCGTCACCATTCGTGTCATGACCGGTACGACGTTTCTGATGTTGCTCGTGGTGCTCCTGATCGGGCTCGCGCTCGGGGCGGGAGTCGGCGTGCTGTGGGCTCGCGGGCGGGATGGGGCCGAGCTGGCCCGGACCACCGCCGAGCGTGACTCGGCCGAGGACCGGCTGCTCGAGATCACCCAGGAGAAACGCTCGATGAACGAGCAGGCTGGTGGCCAGGCCGTCGTCAAGGAGAGCCTGGACCGGCTGCACGCCCAGCTCCGGCAGCTGGAGCAGAGCCGGGCCGCCTGGCAGAGCCAGCTCCACCAACAGGTCAACGAGGTGCGTCTGAGCGGCGAGGCGCTGCGCCGGGAGACCGCCTCGCTGTCGATGGCGCTGCGAAAACCCCAGGTCCGTGGCCGCTGGGGCGAGATGCACCTGCGCCGTACGGTCGAGCTGGCCGGCATGGTCGCGCATTGCGATTTCACCGAGCAGACCTCGACCGTGACCGATGACGGCCTGCTCCGGCCGGACATGGTGGTCCGCCTCGCGGAGGGCAAGAGCCTGATCGTCGACTCGAAGGTGCCACTCGCCGCCTTCCTCGAAGCGGCCGAGAGCCAGGATGAGGAGTTCCAGGCCGAGCGCCTCCGCGCCCACGCGCGCCACTTGCGGACGCACGTCGACCAGCTCTCCGCAAAGGCCTACTGGTCCCGGCTGCCCTCGACACCCGAGTTCGTGATCCTGTTCGTGCCGGGCGAGTCGTTCCTGTCGGCCGCGCTCGACGTCGAGCCCACCCTTCTGGAGTACGCCGCTGAGCGCCGGGTCATCCTCGCCACCCCGACGACGTTGATCGCGACGCTGCGCGCGGCCGCCTACGCGTGGAACCAGTCGGCCCTGACCGAATCGGCCCAGCAGGTCTTCCAACTCGGCCGCGAGCTGTACGAGCGGCTCGGGGTGATGGGCGAGCACTTCGACCGGGTCGGCCGTTCGCTCACGTCGGCCGTCGACGCGTACAACCGGTCCGTCGGTTCGCTGGAGAGCCGGGTCTTCGTCACCGCCCGCAAACTGCGCGATCTGCACGTCACGGAGTCCGAGCTGGCCGCGATGGAGGTGATCGAGGCGTCCGTCCGTCCGATCACCGCGGCCGAGCTGCTCGCGGCCGAAGGCGAGGTCGACACCCGCCGTTGGCTCAACCAGTCGCTCACTGACGCGGATTCAGGGGCTGGGGGTGACGCCGAGGAGCCCGAAACCGGCTGGCCAGGCCTTGACACGCAGATTGGTTAGTGGCAACTTACCGTTCGTGGCCACTTACGAAGCAGTGCTGGACGCGCTCGGGGATCCGACCCGGCGGGCGATCCTCGAGACGCTGCGCCGTGGACCTCGTTCGGTCACCGACCTGACCGAGTACGTCGCTGTCAGCCGCCCTGCCATCTCGCAACACCTGAAGGTGCTCGGCGCCGCGGGCCTGGTGGACCACGAACCGCAGGGCACCCGCAACATCTACCGCGTCGACCAGGACGGTCTGGAGAGTCTGCGGTTGTGGCTCGACCAGTTCTGGACCGACGCCCTGGACGCGTTCGCCGACCACGTCCGCCGCACCTCCCCCGGGCCGGAAACCGGCCGGGTTCGTGAAGGAGAGCAGCCATGACCGTCAACCAGCAGCTCGCGCCGCTCGTGAAGACCGTAGTCGTCGCGGCGGCGCCGGATTGGGCCTTTCGGGCATTCACCGACGAGATGTCCGTGTGGTGGCCGCTCGACACGCACTCGGTCGGTGCCGAAGCGGCCCGCGAGGTGCGGTTCGAGGGCGCCGTCGGCGGCAAGATCGTCGAGTACGGCGAGGACGGTCCGATCGCCACTTGGGGCACCGTCTCCGATTGGGACCCGCCGTCGCTGGTCAGCTTCACCTGGCACCCCGGCAGCGATCCGACCCAGGCGACCCAGGTCACCGTCCGCTTCTCCAAGGTCGACGATGGCACCGAGGTCGAGCTCACCCACACCGGCTGGGAACGCCGCCCCGACGGACCTCGCGCGCGTAAGGGCTACGACCGCGGCTGGGACATGGTCCTTGCCCGCTTCACCCCGTAAGACCACCCACCCACGCCGCCCGTCTCCGCCGTTCTCCCCAACACTCCGCCCGCGATGCCATCTCGGCCGCTTCACGCGCCGACACGACCACGGCCGGGACGTCGCTCTGCCAGTCTTCGCCCTCTGTTCTGAGCCACGAAAGCCCCGGCTCGTGGACAACGGGCCGGGGCTGCGTGCGTATTGCTGGAGATCAGCCGGCGCAGAGTGCTTCCGCGGCCGGGACCGCGGCGTCGAGTGCTTCGAAGTTGAGGTACGAGATCGACTTCGTACCCGCGTCCGCGCCCTTCTTCAACGTGCCTCCGGCCATCGTGCCGTGGGTGTTGATCAGCGTGGACGTCGTCACGCCGGCTGCCGTGGCGAGGTGCTCGATTCCCGCCGAACACAGATCCGGCATGAACTGAGCTGCCAGATCACCGAACGACACCCAGTTCGACGAACCGGCCATTCCCTGTGCCGCCATGGCGTTCAGGTGAGTCTTGAAGCAGAAGTGCGCGTTGGCCGGTAGCGCGGCGACTCCCACGATCGCGATCGAGCCGACTCCTGTCACGAGCGCACGGCGAAGCAAACCGTTCATGGTGTTTCCCCTCCCCCTCGCGGGCACCATTGCCCGCGACCCTTACTGAAGGACTGTGCACGGGAATCGCTAGTGATACAAGACCATTCGAGTACTGGTACGGCCACCCAGCGCAGCCGGCACACAGACCCAAGACGGCCATCTGTGGCGCATCCAGCACCATCCAATGCGGCGGGTTGTCGTACTCCCGTCGACTGTTCGCTGTTGGGTTCTTGGCACGTGCCGGTGTCTGCTGAGTGGTCGACCTGCAGCACCGTGAGGCCGTCGGCGACGACGTACGGACCTGACGCGGGTACTCGGCGGACCTCACCGTCACGGCACCACGTACCCGGTCTCGCCCGGTTCGGTCAGCCTGACGCGTCGACCGGAGTACAGGTGGAGTTCGCTCACCACGCGGTGGGTCCTCTCCCGGCCCAGCGATGACGTACTGCGACGGCTGGCCCCCGGACACGACCAGGGCTGGGACGTCGGCCCAACCGCTTCACGCGCTGGCCGCGCGGGAGTCGTCGACTTGTGGGTGAGTGGCTCGGTTGAGTTTCGGGTGGATCACGCTCAACCTTTTGGGCCCTCTGGGTCATCACACTGCTGAACATTGCCGAGCGAGTGCTTGTGGGCAGGAGCGTGTGGTGACCGAGAGGGAGCGGAATGGACCCGGGGCTGGATGAGGAGTTCGCCGAGTTCGTGGATGGGCGGTTCGGCGCGTTGCAGCGGTTCGGCTATCTGCTGACCGGCGAATGGCATCTGGCCGAGGACCTGGTGCAGACCTCGTTGACCAAGGTGTGGTTCCACCGGCGATCTCTGCGCGACGGGAACGCGCTGGAGAGCTATACCCGCACTGTGATGGTCAACACCAGTACGCAATGGTGGCGCCGCAAGTGGAAGGGCGAGACTCCGACCGAGACGCTCCCGGAGGCGAGTACCTCCTCGGCGTACAGCTCGGTGGATGAGCGAGACCGCCTGCTGCGGGCGCTCGCGACCCTGCCACGGCGGACCCGCGCCGCGCTCGTGTTGCGCTACTTCGAGGATCTGCCGGATGCCGAAATCGCCGCGGTGATGGGCTGTTCGGCCAGCACGGTGAAGAGCACGATCTCGCGCGGTCTGGCGAAACTGCGCGAACTCGATCTGCTCACCGATGAGCCGTTGCCACTGACCGCCGACAGGAGGGCTGACCGATGACCGACGAGCTGAAGCACCGGTTCCAGCAGCTGATCGCGGACCCGCCGCCCCCGAGTACGACGCCCCGGGACGCGGTCTTCGGCCGAATCCGGAAGGCCAAGCGACGCCGTACGGCGGGAGTGTCCGCAGTGGCGGCCGCCGTCGCGGTCGCGGCAGTGGTTGCCCTAAGCAACGTTACCGACATCCGCTCGGAGCCGCCGTTGATCGGACCACCGCCTAGTTCCGTACAGAGTTCGACGCCGACGCCGGCACCGCCCAAGATCGGGGTGACCGCGACACTGACGCCAAAGCTGACCGGGCGCACGATGACCCTGACGATCAAGGTGGCCGGCACGGTGATGCTGCCGTTGGACGAGGTGGGGAATCCCTTGTCCAGGAAGGACGAATTCCTGAACTTCGCCACCGGCGGCACGGAGTACCACTTCGGCGACAAGATCGAAGAGGACAGCGGCTCGGACGCCGGCGCCATCATCTGCAAAGGCGCCAAGCAACAGATCACCGGATCGCAGACCTACAGCCTGCCCGCCCACACCTACGCCAGGCCCGGGACCTACACGATCACCTACAAGGCAACCTTCTGCGGCCCAAACGACAACCCCGTCACCGCAACCCAAACAACCACCGTGCACGCCCCCTAGACCGGACACCCCCGCCATGCGGCCACCCAATGCCAACAGACAACCGGGTCGACCCGTCGGACAGCCAGGTTTGGCCCGTCAGACCGCCGGATTGGCCCGTCAGACCGCCGGATTGGCCGGTCGGGCTGCCGGGTTAAGCCCGGCGGGCTGCGGACTCACCCACGCAGACAGCCGCGTCAGGTCCATCGGGCGGCCGGATTGGACCGCGCAGGCAAACCCGGGTTCGGTACATCAGGCGGGCGGGTTGGGCCCCTCAGGCCGCCTCATTACACCCGCGGGCAGCCGGGGCAGGTCCCTGAGGCGGCCGGCCGGCCCGGGTTGGGCGGTGCCGCTTACGCCCGCAGGCGGGCTGGGTCAGGTCCGTCAGGCGGCCCAGGGTGGAGGCCGTCAGGCGCGGTTGGGGTTAGGCGCGGTCGGAGACGCCGGTGGTGGCTAGGCCGCGGGCTTTGAGTTCGGAGCGGAGTTCGCGAGGGAGGGAGAAGACCAGGCTCTCCTCGGCGGTGGTGACCTCTTGCACCTCGCCGTAGCCGCGCTCGGCCAGCCAGCTCAGCACGTCGCGGACCAGCACCTCGGGAACGCTCGCGCCACTGGTCAGGCCGACCGACTGAACGCCCTCGAGCCAGGCTTCGTCGATCTCGTCGGCGTAGTCGACCAGGTAGCCGGCGTTCGCGCCGTGCTCGATGGCGACCTCGACCAGGCGGACCGAGTTCGACGAGTTGCGCGAGCCGACGACGAGCATCAGCTCGACCTCCGGCGCGAGCTTCTTGACTGCGACCTGCCGGTTCTGGGTGGCGTAGCAGATGTCGTCGCTGGGCGGGTCCTGCAGCGACGGGAAGCGCTCGCGCAGGCGTCGCACCGTCTCCATCGTCTCGTCGACCGACAGGGTGGTCTGCGACAGCCAGACGACCTTCTCCGGATCGCGCACCACCACATTCGGCACGTCGGCCGGGCCGTCGACGAGCGTGACGTGCTCCGGGGCCTCGCCGCTGGTCCCGATGACCTCTTCGTGGCCGTCGTGACCGATCAGCAGGATGTCGAAGTCGTCGGCCGCGAACCGCTTCGCCTCGATGTGAACCTTGGTCACCAGCGGGCAGGTCGCGTCGATCGTCTTGAGCTGCCGGGCCGCCGCCTCCTGGTGCACCACCGGGGCGACACCATGGGCGGAGAAGATCACGGTCTCGCCCTCGGGCACCTCGTCGGTCTCCTCGACGAAGATCGCGCCGCGACGCTCGAGTGTCTGCACGACATGCTTGTTGTGCACGATCTCCTTGCGCACGTAGACCGGCGGACCGTACAGATCCAGGGCCTTCTCGACCGCCACCACGGCCCGGTCGACGCCGGCGCAGTATCCACGCGGAGCCGCGAGCAGAACCCGCTTCCCCGTAGGCGCGGTCGTCGTCGAAACGGTGGTCTCAGGCTGGGCAGTCACGACCCCCATCCTACGTGGCGGTGAAACCCGCGCCGCATCCGTCGTCCACGCTGCACTCCACCCTGTTGCCGCACTGCAGTCCACGCTGTTGCCACTGCGGTCCACGCTGTTGCCACACTGCGGTCCACGCTGTTGCCAGACTGCGGTCCGCGTCGTTCCCACATTGCGGTCTGCGCTGCTGACCAAGCTGCGAGCACGCTCGGCAGGCGTGAGCGAGGTCACGCCCGCCGAGCACTCCGTGGCATGGACGAGAGGTCGCCCGCCCTGTCCGAGCGACCTCTCAGGAGGTGATCACAACCCCAGAGTGACAGGCCGATTCCCTTGTCGACAAAGGGTTTTCACGCCTTGCGATAGGTCATCACCGCCACTCCGCTGTCGTACACCTGATGGTCGATCAAGTGCAGCCGGCGAATGTCGAACCCGCCGCCATCGAAAAGCTTGATCCCGGCACCGATCAGCACCGGATTCACTTTCACCACCAGCACGTCGATCTCGGACCACAGTGACTCAGCCAAACCGCCGCCGCCGCATAACCAGATGCCCAGACCGCTGCCCTGCTTGAGCTCTCGCACGGCCTCCACTGGATCGCGCGCAACGAACTCGACCTCCGGACTTTGCCTGCCCTGCCGGGAGAAAACGACGGTTCGCAACCGGGGATAGGGATTCGCCGAGCCCATCCGCACGCCGAGCTCCCAGGTCTTGCGGCCCATCAGGACCGTGTCGAAAACCTTGTTCTCCGCGTCGAGACCGAGATGCTCCCGGACGACGCCCGGCAACGTCTCCGGGTAGGCGGTGATCAGCGGCTCGGAGTGATCACCCTGACTGAGGAAGAACCCGCCCGGGCTCGTATCGGTTGGATCCCCGCCCGAGGGATCGGCCACGAAACCGTCGAGTGTCGACGCGGTGAAGTAAGTCAGTTCTCGCATGAAGCTCGCCTCCTTAGTAAACCACTACGAGCAGAGTACTCTGAGCTCAGTGGTTACCCAAGGAGGTTCCGATGAGGAGCAATCCCGAACGACGCGTCGCCCTGGTGGACGCGGCGATCGAGGTGCTGGCCCGCGACGGCGCTCGCGGTCTGACGTATCGCGCCGTCGATGAGGCGGCCGGGGTGCCGATCGGAACGGCGACGAACTACTTCGCGAATCGGGACGACCTGCTCGGCCAGGCGAGTTTGCGGATCCACGATCGCCTCGGGCCCGATCCGGCCCATCTGGACCAGCCGCCTTCCCGGGAGTTCCTGACCAAGCTGATTCGGTTCCTGCGGCGCCGCCTGACCGAGGATCGCACCGGCTATCTCGCCCTGCTCGAGCTGCGCTTGGAGGCGACCCGAAGACCCGAGCTGCAACAGTCATTGACCCGCCGGGTCCGGGCCAACCTGCAGGAGAATCTCGATCTCCACCAAGCAGCCGGCCTACCCGGCGACCGCACCACCGCCCTGGTCCTCTACCTGGCCATCGGCGGCTTGATGGTCGAGCACCTCACCCTGCCCGACGTCCTCGACGATGAGCCGATCGACGAACTGATCGGAACCGTCGTGCGCCACGTCATCGGCCAGTCAGACTCCACCAACCCGTCAGACCGGACCCCGGCAGCGGAACGGACCCCGGCGGCGGGGCGGTCTCAGGCGGGGCAGTCTCCAGGGGCGGGGTCGCCCCCGGAGGAGCGGTCGTGATCGCGTCGCAGGTCAGCAGTCAGCGTCACTGGTCGGCGCCGGTGTTGCGGCACCCAGCGTGGTTGCCTCGCATACCGGCCCGCTTCCAGATCCACTACAGGCCGGCGGCCCGAGCAGGATCAACACAACCAGCACTGCCCGGAAACCCTTGTGGATCATCGCCACCACCACCCCCCAGTTCCCGGCCGAGTCGTCTGCGGACGCGGCGCCTCACGGCGCGTGTCCGCTCGTAGCGGGTATATGTGGCCACGGACCGGGTCGGATCGGGTCGGGTCGGGCGACGGCACCACGGTCGCCTCGGCGACGGCCGGGTGTTCCTTTGATTGCGCGTCCCTTGATTGGGTGCCGGTTCGGGGTGGAGGAGGGGCGCGGCGGGGGCGGGGTCGTGGCGTGGTCGGGGAATGTCGGTGGGGCGCCGTAGAGTCTCGGCGTGGCATTGGAGACCTCACCGGACGCACCAGCAGCCGTTCGCACGATTGCGAACGGTATTGCCAGCTGGATCAACCAGCTCGGCGCGGTCTGGGTCGAGGGGCAGCTGACCGACGTGTCGATCGGGCGTGGCACCAGCACCGTGTTCGGCACGCTGCGGGATACCGACGCCGATATCTCGCTGCGCTTCACCTGCAACCGGCGGATCTTCGAGGCGGTCGATCCACCGGTGACCGACGGGTCGCGGGTGCTGGTCAACGCCAAGCCCAACTTCTTCGCCCGGCGTGGCACTCTCGCGCTGGCCGTGAGCGAGATCCGGCATGTCGGCATCGGCGAGCTGCTGGCCCGGATCGAGCGGCTCAAACAGCTGCTCGCGGCGGAGGGCCTGTTCGCGGCTCATCGCAAACGCGCCCTGCCGTTCCTGCCGCACACGATCGGTCTGGTTTGTGGACGCGATTCCGCGGCCGAGCGCGACGTCCTGGAGAACGCGAAGCGCCGATGGCCGGCGGTCGCTTTCCGGGTGGAGTACGCGTCGGTTCAGGGGCCGTCCGCTGCGGGCGAGGTGATGCTCGCGTTGCGCCGGCTGGAGGCGGACGCCTCGGTCGAGGTGATCGTGATCGCGCGCGGCGGTGGTTCGCTGGAAGACCTGCTGCCGTTCTCGGACGAGGGCCTGATCCGCGCCGTGTCGGCCTGCAAGAAGCCGGTGGTGAGCGCGATCGGGCACGAGCCGGATTCGCCCCTGCTGGACCTGGTGGCGGACCTACGCGCCTCCACCCCGACAGACGCGGCCAAGCGGATCGTGCCGGACGTGCGCGAGGAGCTCGATGGCGTACGGCAGCTGCGGGACCGCGGTAACCGGGCCATCCGCGCCTGGCTGGATCGCGAGGCGCACGCGTTGGCGGCGATCCGGAGCAGACCTTCGCTCGCGGCGCCGACGTCCGACCTGCAACGGCGTTCCGATGAGGTTGTCGCGCTGGTGGAGCGGAGCCGTCGTACGTTGACACATCGGCTGGACCGAGCCGGAGACGATCTGTCCCACAGGTTGGCCAGCGTGCGAGCCCTGTCGCCGAAGGCCACGTTGGACCGGGGGTACTCGGTGCTTCAGCGTGCGGACGGAAGTGCCGTTCGGGAGGTCGGACAGGTCAGCGCGGGCGAGACGCTGCAGGCACGGGTCAGTGACGGACGGTTCGACGTCCAGGTGAGTTCGATCGAGGAGAGCAAGTGAGCAAGCAGGCAGGCGCGGACGCAGCGGCCGAGGCCGGATCAGCCAGCACTGGCCCGAAGGCAGGCGGTGCGGACTCGAAGGCGAGCGGTGCGGGCTCGGCGGCGGGCACTCCGGCGCGGCCTGAGCTCTCGTACGAGCAGGCCCGCGAGGAGCTGGTCGACGTTGTGCGCAGGCTCGAAGCAGGGGGTACGACGCTGGAGGAATCCCTTGCCCTCTGGGAACGCGGCGAAGAGCTGGCCGCCACCTGCCAGCAGTGGCTCGACGGCGCCCGCAAACGCCTCGCCGAGGCCCAAGCCGCCCACGAAAAACCCAGCAACTAGCGCCTACCGAACCACGATTGCCCTGCCCAAGTCGGCCGGTTCGACCGAGGGGCACCCTCACCCGTCCGGGCTAGGTCTAGACGCGCGCTCATACCGTCCGGGCTAGGTCCAGACGCGCACTCACACGGGCTAGGTGAGGACGGTTGTGGTGAGGGTGCGGAGGCCGGCTTTTAGGCGGTTCAGGTCGTAGGCGTCTGAGCGGAGGGCCTGGTGGAGGTCGGCGGCCAGGGGGGCCAGGAGGGCGTGGGCGGTGTAGGCGGCGTCGAGGGACGGCTTGGCTTCCTCGATGAGGAGGACTAGGTGGCGGTGCCAGAGGTGGTAGGAGCCGATGCGGTAGCGGGCGCCTTCGGAGGCGTTTTCGCTGTCTGCGAATAGCTCTGCGTGGCGGTCGAGCAGGTCCAGGTAGGCCTCCAGGAAGGCGACGGCGCGTTCGGCCGGCGGAGCGCCCGGGCCTAGTGGAGGCGGGCCGGTCAGCATTTTGGCTTGGAGTTCCTGCTCGCGTTCGTCTAGTAGCGCGACGGCTAGCCCGGCTCGGTCGCCGAAGCGGCGGAAGACCGTTCCCTTGCCGACTCCGGCCTCGGCGGCGATGGCGTCCAGCGACACGTTTTTCACGCCGTACTGGGTGAAGAGGCGGTCGGCGGCTTCGAGGACCTTGAGGCGGTTTCGGCGCGCGTCGGCGCGTTCGGGACGTGCCTCATCGACCAACGGCAGATCCCGGCGCTGCGAAGGGCCCTGCGGAGGGCGCTGTGAGGGGTCCTGTGAAGGGCGTTGAGAAACGGACTGTGGTCCGGTACGGTCGTTCACAAGACGGACTGTAGTCCGTTAAGACCTCAGGAGGAACCCGACATGAGCAGTACCACCGCCCGAATCGCGGTCGCCTATCACTCCGGCTACGGCCACACCGCGAAGCAGGCGCAGGCCGTCGCCCGTGGCGCCGCCGCCGTCTCGAACGTCGAGGCCGGCTTGGAAGTCGAGGCCAGGCTGGTCCCGCTGGACGAGCTGACCGATGACGTCTGGGCAGAACTCGATGCGGCCGACGCGATCGTCTTCGGCGCACCGACGTACATGGGCAGTCCGAGTGCCGTCTTCAAGACGTTCGCGGAGGCCAGCGCCAAGGTCTGGGCCGACGACCTGGGCTGGCGCGACAAGATCGCCGCCGGCTTCACCAATTCGAAGGCGATGTCCGGCGACAAGCTGAACAGCCTGGTCGACTTCACCATGCTGGCGGCCCAGCACGGCATGATCTGGGTCGGCCTCGACCTCTATCCCGGCTGGTCCTCGTCGACCGCGAGTATCGAGGACCTGAACCGCCTGGGCAGCTGGCTCGGCGCGATGGCGCAGTCCGACTCGGATCTGTCCGCCGAGCAGGCTCCGCCCGCGACCGATCTGCGTACGGCGGAGGCCCTTGGCGCGCGAGTCGCCACGGTCACGCTTCGCCATCTTCGCGGCGCGACAGCACCTCGAGTCGAGAGCGACGCGGCCTAGCGAATGGCGTGGTTGATGTTGCTCGCGGCGGCCGCGTTCGAGATCGCGTTCGCCTTGAGCCTCAAGCCCAGTGAGGGATTCACGCGGCTCTGGCCGACGGCCGGCGTCCTGGTCTTCGGCGTGATCTCGGTGGTGCTGCTCTCGAAAACGCTGGATCGCCTGCCCGTCGGTACGGCGTACGCCGTCTGGACCGGCCTCGGCTCACTCGGCGTCGTCACCCTCGGCATCGTCTACTTCAACGAGCCGATCACGCTCACCCGCGTGCTCTGCGTAGGCCTGATCGTCGCGGGCGTCGTCGGCCTCCGCCTGGCCGGCGCCGACTGAGCAAGCCGACAAAGGGCGAGCGTCAGCGGAGAGTGGTGGCGAGGGTTTCCAGGGCGGGATAGCCGGCGTTGCCGACGACGATGGTGGTGACGCCGGCGCCGGCCAGGACGAGGGCGTGCTCGTTCTCCCGCTCGGTGAGGGCCTTGCGCTGCCAGGTCACACCGTTGATGGTCGAGGTGCCATCGTCAGTGGTTTTGCCGAGCTCGTCGCTGAGGAATTTGCGCGCGGCCATGTCCGACTGCTCGAGCCCGACGTACCTCTTGCCGTCCGTGATGATGCCGAGGTGCCAGGTGATCGGGCTGTTCTCGGGGGCGCGCAGCTGGGCACTCGTCGCCGTCCAGCCGGCGGGCATCGGCTCGGGCGCCTTCAGCCAGGTCGCGAGTTTGCGGCCTTCGGCGACGTGGTTGCTGTAGTCGACCGCCGTGATCTTCTCTTCGTGCGGACGCCAGGTCACCGCGGCGATGAAGCCGACGACGGCAAGACAGGCCAGCAGGGACCAGACCATGTTCCGGACCGTGCGGAACTTCGCCCGGTCCGCCTTGGACTGCGCTCGCGCGGCGAGGGCCTCGGCCCGGACCCGCGCGGCTTCGTTGTCGGTACTGGTCATGAGACAAGTCTCTCTCGTCCCCGTTTGGCCAAAGCGCGGGGGCTGTCGGTGGCGTTCGTTACGATCCCGGCATGAGCGACCCCACCACGCCTCCTGCCCATCTCGAGGTCGATGAGCATGCCCCCGACCGCAACCTGGCCCTCGAGTTGGTCCGGGTCACCGAGGCCGCCGCGATGGCGGCCGGCCGCTGGGTCGGCCGCGGCGACAAGAACGGCGCCGACGGCGCCGCGGTCAACGCGATGCGAACCCTGATCGGCACCGTCGGGATGCGCGGCGTCGTCGTGATCGGCGAGGGCGAGAAGGACAACGCCCCGATGCTCTACAACGGCGAAGAGGTCGGCTCGGGCGACGGCGCCGAGTGTGACGTCGCGGTCGACCCCGTCGACGGTACGACGCTGGTGGCGAAAGGCATGGCCAATGGCATCGCGGTGATGGCGGTCGCGCCGCGCCACACGATGTACGACCCGTCTGCCGTCTTCTACATGGAGAAGCTGGCCGTCGGTCCCGAGGCGGCCGACGTGGTGGACATCCGCCTGCCCGTCGCGGAGAACATCAAGCGCGTCGCCAAGGCGAAGAACTCGTCCGTCGACGACGTCACCGTGGTCCTGCTCGACCGCCCGCGGCACGACGACCTGGCCGCCCAGATCCGGGCCACCGGCGCGCGGATCAAGTTCATCAGTGACGGCGATGTCGCGGGTGCGGTCGAGGCGGCCCGGCCGGATACCGGTATCGACATGCTGATCGGCATCGGGGGTACGCCGGAGGGCATCATCTCGGCCTGCGCGATGAAGTGCATGGGCGGCTTGATCCAGGGCCGGCTCTGGCCGCGCGACGACGACGAGCGGCAGAAGGCGATCGACGCCGGGCACGACCTGGACCGGGTGCTCACCACCGACGACCTGGTCAGCGGTGACGACTGCTTCTTCGTCGCCACCGGTATCACCGATGGCGAGCTGCTGCGCGGCGTGCGCTACCGCGGCTCGATCGCCCGGACCCACTCGCTGGTGATGCGCTCCCGTAGCGGCACGATCCGCAGCATCGACAGCGAGCACCAGCTGTCCAAGCTGCGCGCCTACTCCGCGATCGACTTCGAGCACGCGCGCTGATGGCAGCACTGATCCCGCCTGTGCTGGTCGTCGGTGAGGCTCTGGTCGACATCGTGCAAGGTCAGGCCACGCCCGGCGGCTCCCCCGCGAACGTCGCGGTCGGCCTCGCCCGGTTGGGCGTGCCGACCGAGCTGGTCACACGCATTGGCACCGACCCGTACGGCGTACAGGTGGCGGACCATCTGACCGGCAATGGCGTCGGGTTGTCCGGGCATACGGTCGAGCCGGGCTTTCCGACCAGCACGGCGACGGCCACGCTCGATACCGAGGGCGTCGCGTCGTACGAGTTCGACATCCACTGGGAGCCTCCGGCCCTCGTCTTGCCTGTTGACTGCCCGGCCGTACACACCGGGTCGATCGCGACCGTGCTCGAGCCCGGTGCCACGGCGATCCGGGCCTTCCTCGCGGAGCTGGCGGATCAACCCGTCACAGTGACCCTCGATCCAAACGCGCGTCCGACGATCACGCCCGATCCCGACCAGACCTGGGCGGCGGTGAAAGCGCTCGCCGCGCAGGCTGATTTGGTCAAGTTGAGTGATGAGGACTGCGAGTTCCTCCGGCCCGGCCTCAAGCCGGATGAAGTGGCGGCCGAGCTGCTGGCCGTTGATCGGACGCGGTGTGTGGTGATCACGCTTGGCGGCGCGGGCGCGATCGGGGTGAGCCGGACGGCTCGGGTTCAGGTGGAGGCGCCGAAGATCGACGTGGTCGACACGGTTGGTGCGGGCGACTCGTTCATGTCGGCGCTCATCGCCGGGCTGCACGCGAAGGATCTGCTCGGCGAGCAGCGGCTCGAAGGGCTCGACGAGACGACGCTGGCGGCAGTGATCGACTACGCGGTCAAGGCCGCCGCGATCACTTGCACCCGGCATGGCGCCGACCCGCCGACGGCGGCCGAGCACACGGAGACTTGGGGATGACGCCCGAGATCTGGGCGGCGGAGTTGGAGCGGGAGGGCAAGGCGGTGCTGCCACTCAGGCGACGCCCCTTCATCTTTCCCCTGTGCATTCTTGGCCTTCTCTGCGTCGCCAAGACGATGGACCTCATCAGCACTATCCGCAGCGAAAGCGCCTGGGGAATGGGCGGCTCCTTCGACATCGCGGTGCTCATACTCGTCGGATCAGCGCTGCTTGTGATGGGCTGGTGTGTCTTTAGGCGCGTGCCGGCGGTGACGATCGACGCTACTGGTGTGCGCAGCGGGCGGCGGAGCGTCAGCTGGGTCGACGTTCACACCGTGGAGCGCCAACTCGGTGCCAGCGCGACACTGGTCTCCGACGGGAAGCCGATTCGGATCGGCAAGATGCACGTTGCGGAGCCGGACGCGCTCACTGCCTGGCTGCGGTCACTGGTAGAGCGGAAGCGGATCAGGTGAGGCCGCTGCGACACTTGTACCGCGCCGGTCCATCGACCGCTGCCCAACACCTGGAGGTCCGGGAATGACGCCCGAGGTTTGGGAAGCCGAGTTCGAACGCGATAGCCGAGTCGTCCTACTGCCTCGGCGACGCGCTTACGTCGTGCATCTGCTGCTCGCCGGCTTCCTGACCTTCACGAACGGCTCGCGGACCCTGGCTGCGATCCGCGATGGGCGCGACTGGGGTCTCTGGGAGTACGCGAATGTCATCCTGTTCGCGGTCTTCGGGTCGTCCTTGATCGTGGTGGTGTCGACCTTGGTCCGGCGGAAGCCAGTGGTCACGATCGACCGTCGCGGCATCGCCAAGGGCGACCAGAATGTCACCTGGAACCAGGTTGGCCTTGTCGAGTTCAAGATGGGCGGTGCGGTGGTGCTGACCACCGACGACAAGCCGCTGCGCATCGACGGGAAGCACACGGACAACGCCAGTGGGCTCGCCTACTGGCTGCAATCGCTGGTCGAGCGGTACAAGATCAAGTGAGACCACGGCTGGGATTACGTGCATCCGCGCCGCCGATCGCGGCCGAGCGAATGGGGGGCTGGGGATGACACCCGACGTATGGGAAGCCGAGTTCAACCGCGACGGACAAGTCGTGCTGCCGTTGCGACCGCGTAGCCAGATCTTGCCGCTCGCCTCGATTGTCCTTTTGGCCGGAATGCAGGCGTTCCTACTCATCATCGAGGTCACCGACTTCTCGACGTGGACGTGGACCTGGCACTGGAACTTCTGGGTGATCAGCTGTCTGTTTCTTCTTCTCGTCTGGGCCCCGTTATTCGCGCTGGTTCCGCTCAGGAAGATGATCCGGCGTCTCCCGGCCGTCACGATCAGCCGGCACGGTGTCCAAAAGGGTCGGCGGAGTGTCAGCTGGAGCCAGGTCCGCCGAATCGATCACCGTCTCGGTGGGCCGGTCAGGCTGCGAACCGACCGCTGGCCATTGCGGATCGACGCTGAGCACACCGCTGACCCCCATGCGCTCGCATGGTGGTTGCAAACGGTGCTGGAGCGCGCCAGGGTCAGGTGAGGCCGAGGCGTTTGCTGAGGCGTGGGCCTCGTTTGACCTTGATCTCGCCGAGGATGGCGGTGCCCTTGATGTGGAAGACCTTGGGCTTGCCGGCGGTCTGGGCGTTGGGGTCGTAGCTGCCTTGTTCGGTAACCGAGCCGAGGATGGGCTGGCCGTCGAGGTGCACGATCGCGTTCTGCGGGACGCGGATCTTCACGTCGGCGAGGATCGACTTGATGTCGAGGAAGATCTCCTCGTACGGCACCTGGGCCTCGGTGTAGTCGAGCGTGACGTCACCGAGCACCGCGTGCACGTCCTGGCGCTGTGGCGCGAGCCAGTTCCCGGTGCGCTTATGGTCGGACAGGAAGACGTTGATGGTCGGGTTCGACTGCTCGACATACCCCGACGGCGCCGACGCGACCACCCCCGACGAGGGCGACTCAGACCAGGCCGACACAGATGCAGACGGCCCGCCCGGCAGATCCGCCGTCACCTCGACCAGCTCGCCGTACGTTCGCGACGCATAGACCGACTCGAGCCGCTCCTCCATCTCGGTGAAGGTCAGACGGCCTTCACTGGCGGCCTCGCGGACGACGTCGGCGACCTCTTCGCGTTCGAGGTCGGACACCCGGCGGCGCAGGGCGGGATCGTCGGTCGGTTCCGGGAGCTTGTCTGGGTCCACGGCACGACTTTACGTCCATAACAGGCCCGTCGTGGATGAGATATCTCCCCGGCTCTACCCTGGTGGCAACCCTGAGAGAACCAGTCTGCTGGAGGTATGCCCGGTGTCCGCCGACTTCAACTACTCCGACCTGCTCCCATTGGGGGCCGATGACACGGAGTACCGGCTCCTCACGACCGAGGGCGTCAGCACGTTCACCGCCAACGGCAGGACGTTCCTCCAGGTGGAGCCGTCGGTGCTGCGGGACCTCACCGCCGAGGCGATGCACGACATCTCGCACTACCTCCGCTCGGCGCACTTGGCTCAGCTGCGGCGGATCATCGACGACCCCGAAGCCAGCGGTAACGACCGGTTCGTCGCGCTCGACCTGCTGAAGAACGCGAACATCTCTGCCGGTGGCGTGCTGCCGATGTGCCAGGACACCGGTACGGCGATCGTGATGGGCAAGAAGTCCGAGGGCGTGCTCACCGGCGCGGTCGACGAGGAGTGGATCAGCCGCGGTGTGTACGACGCGTACACCAAGTTGAACCTGCGCTACTCGCAGATGGCCCCGCTGAACATGTGGGACGAGAAGAACACCGGCTCCAACCTCCCCGCGCAGATCGAGCTCTACTCGACGCCAGGCACTAAGGACCCGGCGTACAAGCTGCTCTTCATGGCCAAGGGCGGCGGTTCAGCGAACAAGTCGTTCCTCTTCCAGGAGACCAAGGCCGTGCTCAACCCGGCCGGGATGATGAAGTTCCTCGACGAGAAGATCCGCTCGCTCGGCACGGCCGCGTGCCCGCCGTACCACCTGGCGATCGTGGTCGGTGGGACGTCCGCGGAGTTCGCGCTGAAGACCGCCAAGTACGCGTCGGCGCACTACCTGGACGCGCTGCCGTCGACCGGCTCGCCCGTCGGGCATGGGTTCCGCGACCACGAGCTGGAGAAGCAGGTCTTCGAGCTGACTCAGCAGTTCGGGATCGGGGCCCAGTTCGGCGGCAAGTACTTCTGCCACGACGTCCGCGTCATCCGTCTCCCCCGGCACGGCGCATCGCTGCCCGTCGCGATCGCAGTCTCCTGCTCGGCCGACCGCCAGGCGCTCGCGAAGATCACGCCCGAAGGCGTCTTCCTCGAACAGCTCGAGCGCGATCCGGCCCGGTTCCTGCCCGACACCACCGACGAGCACCTGGCCGAGTCCGACGAGGTGGTCCGGATCGACCTGAACCGCCCGATGAGCGAGATCCGGTCCGAGCTGTCGAAGCTGCCGGTCAAGACCCGGCTGTCCCTGACCGGGCCACTCGTCGTCGCTCGCGATATCGCGCACGCCAAGATCAAGGAACGCCTCGACGCGGGCGAGCCGATGCCGTCGTACCTGAAGGACCACGCGGTCTATTACGCGGGGCCGGCCAAGACTCCGGAGGGTTACGCGTCCGGCTCGTTCGGGCCGACCACGGCCGGCCGGATGGACGCGTACGTCGACCAGTTCCAGGCGGCCGGTGGTTCGATGGTGATGCTTGCCAAGGGCAACCGTTCGGCCCAGGTCACGCAGGCCTGCAAGGCACACGGCGGGTTCTACCTGGGCTCGATCGGTGGTCCCGCGGCCCGGCTGGCGCAGGACTGCATCAAATCGGTCGACGTGCTGGAGTACGCAGAGCTCGGCATGGAGGCCGTCTGGAAGATCGAGGTCGAGGACTTCCCGGCCTTCGTCGTTGTCGACGACAAGGGCAACGACTTCTTCACCTCCACCGCCAAGCCCGTCCCGCTGACGGTCCGGCCACGCAGCTAGCGAAGAGTCAGCTGGCGGCGCTCATCGGGTCGGGCATCTTGGCCAAGAGCGACTTGGCGGCACGCAGGACGTCGGCCTCGTCATGTCCAAAGGCCTGGAGGTACGACCCAACGGCGGATCGCAGTAACCGCAGCTCCTCATCATCAAGTTCGATTGTGTACATACTTCGAATGTAGATCCGGTCCGGACGATAGGAACAGGGCCGCCACCAGCTGTGACCGACCCGTGTCTCTACGGCGAGCGCTAGATATTCGCGGCGATGGCGTCGAGCAGCTGGATGGGACGGACCAGATCGTCGTACGAGATCGGTGGGCGCCGCGTGTGGGCCATCTCGAGGAACGCCCTCAGCCCCGGTTCGACGTACGACGGGCCGAGGGTGAGCTCGCGGGCGGCGATGCCGTGCCGGCCGACGACCATTCCGTGGAACGGGACCTGGCCGTCGGCTCCGGGCAGCACCAGGTTCACCACGACGCGAGTCGGACCGGCTTCGACGGTGGCCACGATCGTGTCGGCGGTCCGCTCGACGCGTACGTCGCCGAGCTCGCCGGGTGCCAGCCGAAGGGCGACGTCGACCGAGTGGATGCCGTAGAAGTAGATCCCGGCGTACTCGCTGGCCGGATCCGCCGGGCCGGTCGTGGTCACCACCTGAACGGGCCCAACCGACGCCGTCGCCAAGAAGTCCGTGTCCGGCACCCAGCGCACGGCCGAGGACGACGTCAACGGCGCGTCGTACTCGCGAGCCGCCGCGATGATCGCCCGCGCGTCGGTCTCGTTGCAGGCCAGCGGTTTGTCCACGAACACCGGCAGACCGGCGGCCAGGAACGGTACGGCGTGCGCCCGGTGCAGGGCGCCGTGGCGATCCGTGATGATGACGGCGTCGACAAGATCCAGCAGCTCCGTCGGCTCGTCGACAAGCCGCTCGAGCTGCCCCAACGCGCGGAGCTTTTGGTTGCGCTCGCTCTCGCCTCCGCTCAGCGCGACCACGCGAGTCTCGCCAAAGCGGCCTTCGACGTTCAGGTAATCGATGATGTGGTCGGCATGGGAGTTCTCCGTGCCGATGATCCCGATGCGCACTTTCACTCTCTCCCGGTGAGTTGGACCGGACGCCCGGTCCGCGCGGATTCGTAGACGCCGAGCACCACTTCGAGAGCGCGGCGGGCGTCCTGGGTACCGATCAGCGGCCGCCGGGCATCGCGGACGGCGTGGATGAAGTCGAGGTACTGCTCGCGGTGTGCGTCATCGACCGACAGCGAGTCAGAAGGGCCGAAAGCCGGATCACCGTCCGCCGTGTGGAAGTACGCGAGGTCCTCGTGTTCGATGACCGCGCTGCCACGATCGCCGTACACGGACAGCCGCACCGGTCGACCCGGGTACGCCGAGGTGGTGGCGAGGATGGACCCGATCGCGCCACTACGGAACCGGACGGTCGCCGCCACGGTGTCCTCGACGTCGATCCGCTCGTGGGCCAGCCGATCGGCGTACGCCTGCACCTCGACGGGTTCGCCCATCATCCACAGCAGCAGGTCAACCACGTGGATGCCCTGGTTCATCAGGGCACCGCCGCCATCGAGGGCGCGAGTGCCACGCCAGCCGCCGGAGTCGTAGTACTCCTGGGAGCGCCAGAAGGCCGACTCCGCGATGCCGGCGGTGATCCGCCCGAGCTTGCCGTCCGCGATGGCCTGATGCACAAAGGCCGAGGCGTGCTGGAACCTGCGCTGGCTGATCACCGCAACGGTCAGCCCGGTCTCCCGCTCGACGTCGATGAGCCGGTCGGCCGCCGCAAGGGTCACGTCGAGCGGCTTCTCCACCACGACGTGTTTGCCCGCCCGCAGCGCGGTGATCGCCGCGGCGGCGTGCGCACCACTGGGCAGGCAGATGCTGACCGCGTCGACGTCCTCCCGGGCACAGGCCTTCTCCAGCTCGTTCATCGCCTCGCCGCCGGACGTGGCGGCGATCGCTGCCGCCCGGGACTGATCCAGGTCGACCACGGCGACCAGCTCGGCCTCGTCGGGCAGGGACGCGATCAATCGGGCATGGACCTCCCCGATCACTCCCGCGCCCACCACTGCGAACCTCATCGTCACTCCTTCTCGATCGTCCACGGCAGAACAGGGCCACCAGCATCGGCACTCTGCTGGGCGAGCAAGGCGATCCGCGTTGCCGCGAAGGCGGCCGCCGTACCGCACTCCGGCTCGCGACCTGCCGCCAACGCCTCCAGCGCGTCAGCGGCCGGACGGCGACCGGGCGGAAGGTCCACCTCCCAAGGCGGACGCTCGCTGGTCGCCGCGATCAGGCGACCCTGCGCCCAGAACAACTCGGCGGTGCCCTCGGTCCCGCTCAGGCGCATCCGATAGTCACCGTGGTACGGCGCCGCGGCGGGCGTGAGCCAGTTGACCTCGATCGACGCCGCGACCGGCCCTGCCCTGAGCAGGAGCGATCCGTAAAGCGCGAAATCCGTGGCGTCGCTGAGCCCCGTCACGGTTCCTTCGGTCGCTCCCGACAACAGCAGGACGAGATCGATGTCGTGTACGGCGAGATCACCCAGGATCCCGCCGTACGTCTGCCTCTGGAGGAACCAGTCCGGCCGGGTGGCGCGGTTGAGCTTGTGCGGACCACTCGACGCGACCTGGACCAACTCGCCCAAGGCGCCATCCGCAAGGAGTGCACGTGCCGCCAGGGTTTCGGGGTAGTTCCGCTTCTCCAGCAGCAGCGAGACGATCCGCCCGGTCTCCCGCTGGGCATTCTCGATCGCCTCGAGCCCGGCCAACGTCGTACAGAGCGGCTTGTCGGCCAGCACGTGCGCACCGGCGTACAGCGCGTCGACGATCGCTGCGGCCCTCTCCGCATAGATGCCCGCGATCATGACGACATCCGGCTTCTGCTCATCGAGCAAACGCCGGTGCTCGCTGTACGCCGCTACGCCGAATCGCTCGGCGATCTGCGAGTCGGGATCAGCGATGCCGACCAGGACGAGCTCGTCGCGATACGCCAGCTCATCCAGCGCGTAGCTCACATGGGCGTGGGCCGCGCCGATCACGGCAAGCCGGCAGGACTTCCGCAAAGTCGGCATTCCAGCAGTCAATCGTGCAACCGGTTGCACGTCAAGACATGAATTCCTTCCCCTGCCACCTGAACAGACCCAACAGCAACAGGGGGAACGAAGACGCCCGATGGACCGGCCGAATCAGGACATCGCTGGCCAGTGCAACCGGTTTCTAGAGTGCAGAGGCGGTGGTGGCCCTGACGACCAGCGAGGTGTCCAGCAGAAGCCGGTTGTCCACGCCGGCCACGTCACTACTGAGGCGGCCTGCCAGCATCTCCACCGCTGCCGCACCAGCCTCGGCCGCGCGGGACGAGACGGTCGTGAGCGGCGGATACGTCTGCGCCGCGAGCACGTCGTCGCACCCGATGACGCTGAACTCCCCCGGCACGTCGATCCCCCGTTCGGCCAACCCCGTAAGGACTCCATGCGCCAGCAGATCGTCGAACGCGATCACCGCGGTGACCCCCGTCGCGAGAATCGCCGGCACCGCCTCGCGACCCAGCTCGTACGACGATCGGCGCGCCGGCACCATCGCCACGGACAGCCCGGCCTTCTGCCCGACTCGTTTGACCGTACGACGGCGCTCGCCGTTCGACCAGGATCGGCCGGGCCCACCGAGATACGCGATCTGGCGATGCCCGAGCTCCGCCAAATGCTCGACGGCCTGCGTGACGCCCTGAGTGGTGTCAATCAGGACGCGGGCGATGCGCGAGACGTCGCGATTGATCAGCACCACCGGATGGCGCTCCGCGTGCGCACGGATGTCGGCCTCGGTCATCCGGCTGGAGGCGATGACAAATCCGTCCACCTGCTTGGCGAATCGCGTCAGCAGCAGGTCCTCGCGGGCCGGATCCTCGTCCGTGTGCCCGAGGAAGACCGCATACCCGGCCTGGTCGGCACGGCGTTCGACCGCGCGGATCATCGGCGGAAAGAACGGGTTGGCGATATCGGGCACCACCAGCGCCAGGTTGCCGGATCGCCCGGTGGACAGGGCTTTCGCCATCGGATTGACCGCATAGCCGAGCCGCCGGGCCACCTCGAGCACTCGCTCGACCGTCTCCGGGCGCAACCGGTGCGGCTGGCTGAAAGCCCGGGACACGGTCGCCCTGGAGACGCCTGCCTCGGCCGCGACCGTGCCGATCGTCGGAACGCCGTCTCCCGGCGTACGCGTAGCCATGCCCGCAGCCTAGTGCCCGGCGCAGGGCACTAAAAGGAATTCATCCGATTGACGTGCAACCGGTTGCATCGGAGGATGGCCGCTATGACGACGACGCTGCCGTTGCGGGTCCAGGTCGAGGCCGATCGTGGCGCGATGGGCCGCGCCGCCGCCGGTGCCATCGCGACCGCCATCCAGACCCGCCTCGCGCTGCAATCCCAACTGCGCATGGTGTTCGCGGCCGCGCCGAGTCAACTGGAGACGCTGACCGCGCTCGCGGCAACACCCGGAGTGGACTGGAGCCGGATCACCGCCTTCCACATGGACGAGTACCTCGACGTGCCCGAGGACTCGCCGCAACGCTTCGGCAACTGGCTCCGCGCGACCCTCTTCGACCAATTGCCGTTCGGCGCGGTTCACCTCATCGAGCCCGGCGAGGACCCTTGGCGAGCGGCCCGCAGGTACGCCGCCGAGCTGGCCACCGCGCCGATCGACCTCGTCTGCCTGGGTATCGGCGACAACGGCCACCTGGCCTTCAACGATCCACCGGTCGCGGATCTCAATGACCCGCAGGAAGTCAAGGTGGTCGAGTTGGACGACGCCTGCCGTCGACAGCAGGTGAACGACGGTTGTTTCGCCACTCTGGCCGAGGTACCGACGCGGGCGATCACGCTCACCGTGCCGCGGCTGATGGCGGCGGAGCAGCTGTTCTGCGTGGCGCCCGGAGCCCGCAAGCGCGAGAGCGTACGCCGGGCCCTGACCGATCCGATCAGCGCCGCCTGCCCGGCGACCGCGCTGCGGACGCACCCATCCTGCAGACTCTTCCTGGACCAGGAATCGGCCGCCGGCCTGGAGGACACATGAGCAGTACCGTCACCGGCCGCGATCCGGGCACCGGCCGAACCATCACGGTCACGATCGATGGCGGCCGCATCGTCGCCATCGACCCGGCCACCGCAACGGAAGATCCCTGCTGGCTGACGCCCGGCCTGATCGACCTGCAGGTCAACGGCTTCGGCGGGCACGACCTCAACGCCGACGACGTCAGCCCACGCACGGTCATCGACCTGACGCACGCCTTGCGGGCCCACGGCGTGACCACCTTCGTGCCGACGATCATCACCGCCGCCCACGATCGCATCGCGCACGCCCTGGCCCAGCTCGCCGCGGCTCGACGGTTCGACCCGGCGGTCCGGCATGCCATTCCGTACGTCCATCTCGAAGGCCCGCACATCTCCCCAGCGGAAGGACCGCGCGGCGTACACGATCCTGAGCACATCCGCCCGCCTTCGGAGCGCGAGTTCAAGGCTTGGCAGGCAGCCTGCGATGACCTGATCGGCATGGTGACGCTGTCGCCGCACTACGCAGAGGCTCCCGCCTACACCGCCTGGCTGGCCGATCGTGGCGTGCACGTGGCGATCGGGCATACGCATGCCGCGCCGGCCGAGCTCACCGCCGTGGTCGACGCGGGTGCGCGGTTGTGCACCCACCTCGGCAACGGCGCGCACGCCGTGCTGCCCAGGCATCCGAACTACCTGTGGACCCAGTTGGCCGATGACCGGTTGACCGCCGGGTTCATTGCCGACGGTCACCATCTGCCGGATGACACGTTGACCGCGATGATCCGGGCGAAAGGTCTGGACCGTTCGCTGCTGGTTTCCGACGCGGTGTCGCTGGCGGGGATGCCGCCCGGCCGGTACGACGTACCAGTCGGCGGCAGCGTCGATCTGACTCCGGACGGCCGACTCGCCCGCACCGGTACGCCGTACCTGGCAGGAGCCGCACGCGGTCTGGCCGACGGCGTCGCTCAGGCCATCCGCGCCGCCCGGTTGAGCCTTGGCGACGCACTCCGCCTCGCGACGGTGAATCCCGGCCGCTTCGTTGGTGGCCGGGGAAAGCTGGAGGTCGGCGCTGCCGCGGACCTGGTGCGGTTCGCCTGGGCGCCGGGCGATACGAGGCTGACCATCGAGTCGGTGCGGGTGGCACGTCCGCAAGAATGACCGGATGGTGGAGATCGCACGGTCCACGTCGGACCGAGGAGAGATCTGGCTCGGGCGGCGCTCCGATGGCGCGCTGGAACTGCGGGTCAACGGCGTCTTCGTGATGGACGACCGGGAGACGCGCAGCGAGGAACTACTCGCCACGGCTGCCCTCGAGGCGTACACGGCGACGGGTCTGACCGTTCTCGTAGGTGGTCTCGGCCTCGGCTACACCGTGCGGGCACTGCTGAAAGACCCGCGCGTTCAACGGATCATCGTCGCCGAGATCGAGCCGGACCTGGTGCAGTGGATGCGCGACGGCTTGATCCCCTCCGTCCTGGACGACGAGCGCGTCGAGGTCCAACCAGGTGACGTGCGGGACATCGTCGGCCAACAACCTGGGCAGAGCCTCGACGGCATCCTGCTCGACGTCGACAACGGACCCGATTTCCTTGTGTACGAAGGGAATTCGGCCATCTACGAAAGCGAATTCCTCGCCACCTGCCGGAGCGCGCTAAAGCCAAGCAGCGGCGTACTCACCGTCTGGTCGTCATCCCACTCGGACCACCTCGCGCGGGCGATGGCAACGACGTACGACGAGAGCAGGGTGAGACCCGTCCCGGTCGAACTGCAGGGCCGGGACGAGACCTACTACGTCTATCAGGGCAGCTCGTAATCCAGCGTGATCCGCGGCCCCTCCTCGTCGTGCTCGTAGGTCACCGTGCCGGTCATTCCGGCCAGCTCGCCCGTGCCGGTGTTCGCCAGGACCTGGCCCGGTGACGTGGTCTGCTCGGCCGTGGCGCCGTGCAGCATCACGAACGAGCCGGACCGGCCGTCGAGGGAGCCCTCGAAGCGCTCTACCGCGGTGTACGCCGCGGGACCTGCCGGCGTACTGACCATGAGCAGTTCGGCCGAGCTGGTGCCCTCCAGCGTGCCACTGAAGATCTTGCCGACGATGGCCCGCCCGAGGACCACGTCGTCGCTCTCGTCATACGTCGACTGGTCCCACTTGCTGATCTCGAAAGCCTGGGTGAACTGCATCGAATCTCCTCGCGTCTTGTTGCTCACAACGGTTGTATCAGGGCCCTCCGACAATGCGAGTCGACGTACGCTGCAGATATGGCCGACAGCGAAGAGTTCCGGATCGAACACGACACGATGGGCGAGGTCAAGGTGCCGCGGGACGCCTTGTGGCGGGCCCAGACCCAGCGTGCGGTGGAGAACTTCCCGATCTCGGGTCAGCCGCTCAGCCCGGCCCTGATCCACGCGCTGGCCCAGATCAAGGCCTCGGCGGCGCTGGTGAACGCCGAGCTCGACGTGATCGACAGGGCCAAGGCGGACGCGATCGTCGCCGCCGCGGATCGGGTCAGCAAGGGCGAGTTCGACGCGGAGTTCCCCATCGACGTCTTCCAGACGGGTTCCGGTACGTCGACGAACATGAACGTCAACGAGGTCCTCGCCACCATCGCCACCCGCGCAGGCACCGAGGTCCACCCGAACGATCACGTCAACGCCAGCCAGTCCAGCAACGACACCTTCCCCTCGGCCATCCACGTCGCGGCTACCGCGGGCGTCACGCAGGACCTGCTGCCGGCCTTGACCCATCTCGCGGAGTCGCTCGAGCGCAAGGCCACCGAGTTCGCCGAGGTGGTGAAGTCGGGCCGCACCCACCTGATGGACGCCACGCCCGTCACCCTCGGCCAGGAGTTCGCCGGCTACGCGGCCCAGATCCGGCGCGGCCTCGACCGAGTCACCGCCACCCTCCCCCGTGTCTCGGAGCTGCCCCTCGGCGGCACGGCCGTCGGGACCGGGATCAACACGCCACCGGGATTCGCCGCCAAGGTCATCACCGAGCTGAACAGCCGCACCGGCCTGGAGCTCACCGAGGCCGCGGACCACTTCGAGGCGCAGGGCGCGCGGGACGGATTGGTCGAGCTGTCGGGTCAGCTCAAGACGGTCGCGGTCAGCCTCACCAAGATCTGCAACGACCTGCGCTGGATGGGTTCAGGCCCGCGCGCCGGCCTCGGCGAGATCGCGCTGCCCGATCTGCAACCCGGGTCGAGCATCATGCCGGGCAAGGTCAACCCGGTGATTTGCGAGGCCACGCTGATGGTCGCGGCCCAGGTGATCGGCAACGACACCACCATCACCGTCGCGGGTGCCGGCGGCAACTTCGAGCTCAACGTGATGCTGCCGGTCATCGCGCGCAACCTGCTCGAGTCGATCCAGCTGCTCAGCAACACCTCCCGTCTGCTGGCCGACCGCTGTGTCGACGGCATCACCGCGAACGTCGAGCACGCGCGCGCCCTCGCCGAGTCGTCCCCGTCGATCGTCACCCCGCTGAACAAGTACATCGGCTACGAGAACGCCGCCGCCGTCGCGAAGTCCGCGCTCAAGCAGGGCAAGACCATTCGCGAGGTCGTGATCGAGAACGGCCACGTCGCCAACGGCGATCTCACCGAGGAACAACTCGACGCTGCGCTCGACGTACTCTCCATGACTCGCCCATGAGCTATTGGGAGCCCGGCTCGACGATCAACTGGATCTACCATGGCCACGGCCGCAAACACGGCGTGCAGTACGTGCGCCCGATGACGGTCGTCCGCGACGATGCCGACGGCCTCGCGGCCTGGTTGGCACCCGGTACGCCGATACTGCGTCCAGTGCTGCCGGACGGCCGGGACATCCGCGACTGGGACAGCGATCCGGCCTTCGGCTCACAACGCGTGGCCAAACTCGACGTCTGGCGCGGAGCGGGCATTCTCAAGTACGCCCCGACGGGTGTGCCGTGGTCGATCTGGCATTTCTGGGACGAGGACGGCTCGTTCGCGAACTGGTACGTCAATCTCGAACACCCGCACGAGCGTTCGGGCAATACGCTCACCACCGAGGACGCCGTACTCGATCTGGTCGTCACCCCCGACCACCGGATCACCCGCAAGGACACCGACGAGCTGGCCGCCGCCCTCAAGCTCGGCACGTACGACGCTGAGGCCGTCGCGCGGGTCGAGTCCTGGGCCGAGCAGGCGGAAGCCGAGATCGCCCGCTGGCGCGCACCCTTCGACGGCGAATGGCTCGCCTGGCGCCCGGATCCGTCCTGGCGCATCCCGACGGCTCCGACCGGCTATGAGGTCTCCTACATAGCCGAGGAACTGGTGAGTTAGTACCAGCCCTTGCGCTCGGAGTGGGCCCAAGCCTCGCAGGGGCTGCCGTGGGCGTCCTGGATGTAGTCGAGGCCCCACTTGATCTGGGTGATGGGGTTCGTTCGCCAGTCGCTGCCGTACTCGGCCATGCGGCGGCCCGGCAGCGCCTGCGGGATGCCGTACGCGCTGGAGGTCGGGTTGTCGGCGTCGACGCGCCAGCGGGACTCGCGGGTCCACAACTTGTCGAGGCAGCGGAACTGCGACAGCGCCCAGCCGTGATCGGCGAGCAGGTTGCGGGCGACCTCCTTCGGAGTGCCCTCGTACTTCCTGCGCTCGGCGTCGCGGCTGGCGCGCTCGCGGCGGGAGTCGTCCTGCGCGTTCGAGAGGGCGGCGTAGCGCTTGACGGCGGCGCGACGGGCCTTGCCGCGAATGGTGGCCAGGTCCTGGCTGCGGCGCTTGGCCGCCTCGATCGCCGTGATCTGGTTGCGCAGCCGGGTCACCTCGGCCGCCTGCTCTTCGGGGGTCAGCGGCGTCCGGCTGGTCTTGTCCTTGGCGCGCTGGCTGTTCACCGCCATCTGGGCACGACCCGAGACCGGATCGGAGGCGGTGACACCGTCGTCAGTGCGGAACATGTCGACGCCGGCCACAACAGATACTGCGGCGATGCTGCCGATTGCGGCCATCGCGAGGGAACGCTTCGCCTTCATCTGTCCTTCCGAAAACGACCCCGACGGATGCAACGAGAACATACTCTGGCGTAAACCTAGCGTGATCACAAGGCGGGCATGGTAAAGGCCCCGCCAACTTCGGCGGGGCCTTCGAACCAGTCGTCAATTGGTTCTACAGCTGTACGTCTTCCAGCATTTCGGTCACCAGGGCGGCGATCGGCGAACGCTCCGACCGGGTCAGCGTGACGTGGGCGAACAGCGGATGGCCCTTGAGCTTCTCCACCACCGCGACCACGCCGTCATGCCGTCCGACCCGCAGGTTGTCGCGCTGCGCCACGTCGTGGGTGAGCACCACCCGCGAGTTGGCGCCGACCCGGGACAGCACGGTCAGCAGCACATTGCGTTCCAGCGACTGCGCCTCATCCACGATCACGAACGCGTCGTGTAGCGAGCGGCCGCGGATGTGCGTCAGCGGCATCACCTCGAGCATGCCGCGATCCATCACCTCGTCGATCACATCACTGCTGGTCAGCGCGCCGAGCGTGTCGTAGACGGCCTGGGCCCACGGCTGCATCTTCTCCGACTCCGAGCCGGGGAGATAGCCCAGTTCCTGACCACCGACGGCGAACAGCGGCCGGAACACGACCACCTTCTTGTGCTGCCGTCGCTCCATCACCGCCTCCAGGCCCGCACACAACGCCAGCGCCGACTTACCGGTACCGGCCCGGCCGCCCAGCGAGATGATGCCGACATCCGGATCCAGCAGCAGATCCAGTGCCACCCGCTGCTCGGCGGAACGACCCCGGATACCGAAGGCCTCCCGATCACCGCGAACCAGGCGGATGCGCTTGTCCGGCATCACCCGGCCGAGCGCACTGCCCCGCTCCGACAGCAGCACCAGACCCGTGTGGGTCGGGTAGTCGCGGCCCTCGGGAATGTCCAGCACACCGTCCTCGTAGAGCGAGTCCACATCGGCAGTCGGGACTTCCAGCTCACTCATTCCGGTCCAGCCGGACTCCAGGGCGAGTTCCGCCCGGTACTCCTCGGCGTACAGGCCGCAGGCAGAGGCCTTGACCCGCATCGGGAGGTCCTTGGAGACCAGCGTGACCTGCCGCCCCTCGGCCTGGAAGTTACAGGCCACCGCGAGGATGCGGCTGTCGTTGTCGCCGAGCCGGAATCCGGCCGGCAGGCTTTCCGGGTCGGTGTGGTTGAGCTCCACCCGGATCGTGCCACCGTTCTCCCCTATCGGCAGCGGCGCGTCGAGGCGGCCGTGCTGGATCCGGAGTTCGTCCATCAGCCGCAAGGCGGTCCGGGCGAAGTATCCGAGTTCGGGGTGATGCCGTTTGCCCTCCAGTTCAGTGATCACAACCACGGGGATCACGACCTCATGCTCGTCGAACCGCAGTAACGCGTGCGGGTCGGACAGCAGGACCGAGGTGTCCAGCACAAAAGTGCGCTGGCCGGAGCCGGTGGAAGTGGATGAGGTGCTAGACGTCCTGGCGGTGGCAGCCATGTCGTTCGTCCTCTCGGGCCGCGACGCACACCACGCCCGGCCCACCAGTGTCAGGTGATGGACCGGGGCAGGGCCCGGGGATCTGGTGCAGACCCCCTCTGGGCAACAGCAGAAACCAGCGAGAACGAACGAGGTCTCCGGCAGACCGATCTGCCGCTCATGGGGCCACCGGGTGGTGGTCGACTCTTCTCATCTGATCGGGCCTCCCGGACGACCGGCTTCCCCTCCGACCGTCACTATGAATGTAGAACCGGCGTTCAAGTCGCGCAGGTCGACACGCCAGCCCACCCGGTTAACGCCATGTAAACGTTCATCCCCAGGAGTGAACGAACTCCGTCGCCGGGGTGATCCGGGAGCACCTCGCCGGACCGAAAACTGGGTGCCATGAGCCCCCGCTGGCCGGTCGTCACCGGCATCCTGACCGCCCTGTGGTCCCTCTTGTACGGCGCCGCCGGCCTCGCTTGGGCACTCGGCGCGCCGGGCTATCCCTTCGCCGTGGTCGACGAGGACCGCGCCACGCTGTCCCTGCTCGAAGGCAGCCCCGTTCACGTTGTCGGGCCCTTCCTCTTCGGGCTCGGCGTACTCGGCAGCGCCGCCGCCCTCCTGATGACCTTCCAAGGCCGGGGCCGGCGCGCTTTGCAGGTGTTCGGCTGGAGTCTGGCCGTCACGTTGGCCCTGCTCATCCCGGATTACACCCTGCTCGCGATGGTCGCGTTCTCCCCGGCGATCCTGGTGTTCGCCTTCACGGGTGTGCCTGGACCGCAGGAACTCGGCGACATCCTGTACTGGCATCGGCTGAACCTGCTGATCGTCTTCGTCGGCGGCGTGCTCTGGGCCTTCACCACCCTGGCCTACCAGCGCAGGACCCGCGGGGCGTGCCTGACCTGTGGCTCGAACCAGGTCGACCCGGCCAAGGCCTTGCGCTGGGGACGATGGGCCGTCGGGATCGCCGTACTGTCGACCATCCCGTACGAGCTGACTCGCGTGGCCTGGTACTTCGGCTGGCCGCTCGGGATCACCGACGAGTTCCACCAGATGATGGTGGACACGCCGGGCATGCTCGAGATCGGCCTCGCGATGGCGCTCGCCAGCATCGGCGGCAGCTTGCTCACGCACGGCCTGGTCCAGCGGTGGGGTGAGGTCTATCCCCGGTGGATCTGGTTCCGGGCCGGGCGGCCGGTGCCACCGAGGCTGGCGATCATCCCGGCGGCGGTCGTCGCCGTGGCGCTGGTGCCGGCCGGCCTGATGAACCTGCGTCTGCCGTTCGAGCCGGGCCTGTGGGGCGTGAACGGCCCGGGCGTGCTGTGGACCGTGTGGGGTTTGGCGCTGGGCGTCGCGACGTACGCCTATCACCTGCGACGCCGGACGGGCTGTGCTACGTGCCGAAGCGGCGCTCACGTTGGGCGTAGCTACGAATTGCGCGGAGGAAATCGACGTGCCGGAAGTCCGGCCATAGCGCCTCGCAGAAGTAGAACTCGCTCAGCGCGCTCTGCCAGAGCAGGAAACCGCCCAGCCGCTGCTCCCCCGACGTACGAATGACGAGATCGGGATCCGGCTGACCCTTGGTGTAGAGGTGCTCGGCGATGTGCTCGACGTCGACCCGCTCGGCCAGCTCCTCGATCGAGATGCCCTTGGCTGCCTCTTCGAGCAGCAGAGAGCGGACGGCGTCGGCCAGCTCGCGGCGGCCGCCGTACCCCACGGCGACGTTGACGAGCATGCCGTCGATCTTGTGCGTGGCGGCGTCCGCGGCCTTGAGCGCCTCGGCTGTCGGCGCCGGCAACAGGTCGAGCGCGCCGACCGGGTGGATCTGCCAGCGGCCGATAGTGGTCAGCTCCTCGACCGTCTGCTCGATGATGCGCAGCAGCGGCTCGAGCTCTTCGGCCGGGCGGGTCAGGTTGTCGGTCGACAGCATCCAAACCGTGACCACCTTGACGCCGACCTCGTCGCACCACTCCAGGAAGTCGGTGATCTTGCTGGCACCGGCCTTGTGCCCGGAGGACACCGGGTCGCCGGCCGCGCGAGCCCAGCGCCGGTTGCCGTCGATGATCACGCCGATGTGCCGCGGGATCTGGTCGGCGGTGAACGACCGGGCCACCCGTCGCTCGTACAGGCCGTAGACCGCGTTGCGCACTTGCTGCTTGCCTGGGATCCGCATGGGCAGAAGTCTTCTCCTCGTTTGTTGAGATGAGGCTAGTCCAGATGTTCGATGCACGCAGGGGCTGTTGAGTTGTCAATCAGCGCAGATCGTTGGGCGGCCGGCGTTGGGCGCGTCGCGGTGATATCGCCTACATTTCACACGCACGCAACCGGAACCTACGGTTGCGTAGGTTACGGTTGCGTAGGTAACTGCTCAGGGTCTGTATTGCGGCCCACTGCTCAGACCCGGCGCGAAACCCCGAGAGGATGCGTTGACGTCCTCCACCCGCCTGAAGGCGGGGGATTCCAGCCCGCCACCCGGAGGTAGCGAGATGAGGTTCGCGGATCGCAGCCGTGCCCTACTGCGCAAGAAGGCTCACCGCGCTGCCACGGCCCGCCCGGCCGCAGTCACTACAAGGTCGAACTGTGGTGATGATGCTGGTCGCTTGGTTATCGCAGGCCAGCACCACAAAACGTACCCGCCGCCTCCGACAAACCCTGAAAGGAGGGACCGGCGCTTCCTCCCCGCCATGACGGACGGGGTTTCCGCGCCGGACAATCGATGACGAAGACCACCAGCCCGACCGGCACCGAGCACCGCGACCTCGGCGAGCGCCTGTCCGGCGCATTGGCGCCGCTCAAGCCCAAGCTGCGCGGCTGGTTGCATGCGGGCACGTTCCCGCTCGCGACGGCCGCCGGCATCGTGCTGATCTGCCTCGCGCCGACCACCTCCGCCCGCTGGGCCGCGGCGGTCTACACGCTGGGCTCCATGCTGCTGTTCGGCATCTCCGCGCTGTACCACCGGTTCTACTGGAGCCCGCTCGGCGAGGCGATTCTGCGCCGGCTGGACCACAGCAACATCTTCCTGCTGATCGCCGGTACCTACACCCCGCTCGGCGTGGTCCTGCTCGAGGGCAACGACCGGATCCTGCTGCTGAGCCTGGCCTGGGGCGGCGCGCTGATCGGCATCCTGTTCCGGATCTTCTGGGTCGGCGCCCCGCGCTGGCTCTACACGCCGATCTACCTGGCGCTCGGCTGGGTCGCGATCTTCTGGATGAAGGACTTCTACACGTACGGCGGCGCCGCGGTCGTGGCCCTGCTCGCCGTCGGCGGCGGACTGTACTCGGTCGGCGCCGTCATCTACGCCCTGAAGAAGCCCGACCCGAGCCCGCGCTGGTTCGGCTTCCACGAGATCTTCCACGCCTGCACGGTGGCCGCCTTCATCTGCCACTACATCGCGGTCAGCCTCGCGACCTACCGCGCCGGCTGATCGGTCAGGCCAGCGTCACTCAGACCTAGCGTTTTCGCGATCGCGACGAACTCCTCGAACCGCTCGGTGCCCAGCTCGTCGCGCCAGCGCCCCTCCACACGCGCGATCGCCGTCGTGCTGACTTGCACCGCCTCGTCACCTCGCGCAGTCCGTACGACGAGGCGCACGCGCTTGTCCTCGGCAAGCCGTTCCGAGACGACGTACCCGTGTCTTTCCAGGTAGTCCACGTGCTGCCCGAGCCCCTGCTTCGTCATCCCCGCGACCTCGGCCAGGTCCGTGATCCGCGCGCCCTCGACCGGGATCAACTCGAGCAGTCGAAGATGCGACACGCGCAGATCCGGGAAGGCCGCCTCGGTGGTCTCGGCCATATCCGCCCGCAACCGTTTCATCAGCAACCCGAGCAGCCCGGCCAGATGCAGCACCGGCACTCCATTGACGGAAGTCATAAGGCCACTTTACTATCTGGGTAGTAAGTCTGCTTTACTTCTTTCAGTGGATCCGGGGGGACCATGACCATGACGACGCCGACCAGCGCCAACGAGGCGCTGGCGCCACTGGGCCGGGCAGCGCTCGACGACGCGGCCTTCAGCGAACTGGTCCGCACGATCACCGGCGACCCCGCCGCTCGGCCCGTTTTCGAGGCCACGCGGGTCCAGCCCGTGCCCTACGTGATCGGCACTCCGACCACGGAAGCGCTTCTGCAGGTGCGCGGTAAGGCCCTGCTGCCCGGCGGCGAGACGCGCGACTGGTCTTGTTTCGTGAAGCAGATCCAGTCGGCCAAGTGGTGGACCGGGATCGAGATGCTGCCGCCGCCGATGCGCGCGCAGTTCATCCGGGAGATCCCCTGGCGGCTCGAGATCGCCGTGCTGACCTCCCCGTCCCTCGCCGCGCTGCTACCGGACGGCCTGCGCCTGACCACGTCGTACCGGATCGACGAGTACGACGATGAGCGTGCGACGTTGTGGATGGAGTACGTCGAACCGGCGCCCGGTCCGTGGGGGCTCGAGCGATTCGAACACGCGGCCAATCTGCTCGGCCGGTTGTCCGCCCGGCGCCAGATGCACTTGGTCGAACCGCTGTTGCCGCGCGAGGCTGTGACGACGCCGGGCGTTGGTCTGCGCTATTACGTGAACGGCCGCGTGTTGTTCGGGACCGTTCCGGCCATCGCCGATGGCGCGACTTGGCAGCACCCGGTCGTCAAGGCGGCCGTGGAGGCGTGCGGCGAAAGCGCCATGCGGGCCGATCTGCTTGCGCTGGCCGAACAGCTCCCTGCCGTGATGGACGGGTTGGACCGGTTGCCGCAGTGCTACCAGCATGGGGATGCGAGTCCGCAGAATCTGCTGGTACCGGTGGACGCGCCAGACGAGTTCGTCGCGATCGACTGGGGGTTCGACTGCCCGCAGGCTGTTGGGTTCGACCTTGGCCAGTTGTTGGTCGGTCTGGCGCATGCGGGTGAGCTCGCGCCGGAAGCCTTGCCTGCAGTGCATCGCGTCATCCTGCGCGCGTTCTGCGAAGGCCTCGACGACGAGGGGCTGACCGTATCCGCTCGCGATGTGGAGTACGGCTACCTCGGTTCGTTGCTCGCCCGCGCCACCTTCACCGCACTACCACTGGAATGCCTCGCCCAGCCCGAATCGGCCGCCCTGGTAGGCCTCTTCGCCCACCGAATCCGCCTAACCCGCACCCTAATCGACCTAACCCGCACCCTCGTATAAGCGTGGTCGGCCAGGGTCAGCGTTCGGTTGGGGTTAGTACGAAGACGCGGATCGTACGGTCGCCCGCGCGGTCGACGTACGTCTCGTAGGCGGGCCAGACCCCGGTCACCAAGGCCCACACCCGTTCCCGCTCGGCGCCTTCGGCGAGCGTGGCGTGCACGGGGATCTCCCGGCCGTGCGCGGCGACGACCGCTGCTGGATCGGCGAGGAGATTGCCGGACCAGGCCGGGTGGTGGGTTTGTCCCCAGTTCGAGGCGGTCACGACGAAGTTGTCGCCGTCGGGCGCATAGAGCAGCGGAATCGTCCGCGGCTGGCCCGTCTTCCGGCCGGTCGTGGTGAGCAGCAAATGCGGCAGGGCGGACATGCCGACGATGGTGACGCGTCCCTTCGTACGACGTTGCACCCAGCGATCAACCGGTACGACGGCCCGGCCGAGCGCGGCGAACCAGCGGGTATGTCCTAGCTTGCGGATGACATTCGTGTACCAGCCCATGCCGCGCAGTCTGCCGGGGCCCCGAAAGCGGGTATGCATGGGGTGTGAAGATCCACCGCCTCACCACCTTGGTCCTGCTCGCCGGCCTAACCCTGACCGCGTGCGGCGACGAGACCGACCCGGCCGGCCCATCAGCATCAACGCCACCCACGCCGACCACCTCGACGGGTAGCCCCACGACGGGGATTCCGTCGACGGGTACGACGCCTGGTCCGTCGTCTTCGGCGCCCACGCCGACCACCTCGACCAGCCCATCGCCGACGAGCGGTGCGCTGCCGCTGGTGCTCACCCGGGATGGCGGATTCGCCGGCTTCGCGGACCGCATCGTGATCGGCCAGGACGGCATCGCCGACGTAACCACCCGCCGCGGCAAATCCCGCTGCCGCGTCGAAGCCGGCCTCCTCGCCACCATCAAAACGGCCGCCGCCAAAGTCGACTGGTCATCGCTGAACCCCAAGCCCCCAACGGTCGAACACCCCGACGACATGATCGTCGCCGTCTCCGCCCACGGCGGCATCGCCCGCCTCGAAGACCCCCGCGTAAAACCACTCTCCGGTCCCTTGGCCAAACTCCTCACCGACTCCTACCGCGCCACCCCCGACCGCACCCTCTGCAAACCCCTCTAACCCCACTCAATCGCGGCGCGCCCCTTCCCACCACGACGCGGCGCCCCTCCCCCTCTGCGTTGGCGCGCGCCCTTCACACCGCGACACGACGGCGAGTCGGTGCTGGACGAGGCGAGGTCCTCCGAGTGGAGTGGGCTGTCTGACGGCACCCAGTGCTCCCGCCGAGGCGACCGGTTACCGCCCTATTCCGAGGGTCGACCTGCGGAATAGGGGGTGGACTCGCCAAACTTGCCGGGTCGACCCCAAGGCCGGTTAGTTAGGCGGGTTGGTGGGCTGTCAGGGCGGTGGAGTGAGGATGTCGATGTTGATGGTGGCTTGGTAGGTGGTGCGGTTGGTGTTGGGTCCTTTGGCGGGGTATTTGGAGGTGGATCGTTTGACGGTGCGGGGGCCGAGGCGGGTTCGGCGTGGGGGTAGCAGGTTGGCCAGGACGAGTCGGCCGATGTGGCCGACGAGGTCGATTACGGTGCCGGCGATGACGCCGGTGGCTTGGATGAGTTGGTCGCGGGCGGCGTTGAGGGCGATGGTGAAGCTGGCCCGGTCGGGGTCGGTGCCGGGTTGGGTGTCGGTGGCGTCGGTCATGGCTTGGCGCAGGACCTGGTAGGTGATCAGGAGTGCGTAGACCTCTTGGGTGATGCCTTCAGGGGTGCGGGCGCGCAGGACGTGTCCGCCGAGGATGGTCGATTTGATCGCCAGGTAGGCCGACTCGATTTCCCAGCGCTGGTGGTAGAGCTTGACCAGGTCGATGGCCGGGTGGTTGCCGGGGTCGAGCAGGGTGGTGACGAGCCGGTAGGTGCCGGTGCGTCGGCCGTTGCTGGTGGCGATGGTGACCTCGGCCTCGATCACACGGACTGGAGTCGTATCCCACATCGACAGGTAGGAGCCATCGCGGTGGCGCTGCAGAACAGGGAGTTTGCGGTTGTCTTTGCAGCGGATCAGCAGGTCGGCGCCGGCGTCTGTGATCGCGGTGATGACCTGCCGGGCGGCGAAGTTCCGGTCGGCCAGCACGATCATCCCGCGGCGCAGGCTGCGGGCCAGTAGCGGCGGCGCATAGCGGGTTTCCCCGATCAGAGCTGACCCGAAGGCCGCGTCGATGATGGTGCGGGTGCCGCAACACACTACGACCATCAGCCGTAACAGCGGATAGCCCGATCCGCCGTGGCTGCCGGTCTGTTTGGTGAACACGCCCAGATTGGTGGCGGTGTCCGGCACGGTCATCGTGGTGCCGTCGATCGCGGTGACCAGCAGTCCCCGCCACCGCACCCCGGCAGCGGCGATCGGCGCGGACGGGCCACGGAGCAGGTCGAACAAGGCCTTCAACGGTGCAGCACCGAGTCGCCGCCGGGCATGGGTCAACGCGGCCGCGGTGGGTGTCGCGACGGTCAGGCCGTGCAGCCCGGCCACCAGCCGGTGCCACACCTGGCCATAGCCACGATCGCTGAACAGGCACCCCGCCAAGACCAGATACACCACCACCCGGGCCGGCAGATCACGCACCCGGGCCTGCGTCCTGCCAGTCTGGGCGAGAGCCTCATCGACCATCTCGAACGGAATGAACTGGGTCAACTCGCCCAGATGACCAGGCGCGAACGCACCCTCAGCCACCCTGATCGTGCGAGTAATGACAGACTGAACAGGCAGCGGAGCCTCACCGGTAGCTGGTTGTCTCGCGAGGACAAACCTGTCTACCCGCGGAGCTCCGCTGCTCGATGTCCAACACGCCCACCCAGTCCTGGGCAACCACCCGAAACGCCTAACTAACCGGCTTTGGGGTCGACCCCCCATTCCGAGGGTCGACCCTCGGAATAGGGAGACGCACAGCCGGAACTGGGAGGGCGCTTGTCTCAACTTGGAGTGGCGCTGCGGATGTGGAGGGTTGGCCACCAAGATGGCGGGTTCAACCTCGCGATCCGAGGGGTTAAGCCGGGATCTTGGGGGTTAACGTTTGAGATTCTGGGTTCTGGGCCGGCTATTTGGCACCGGAACCCAGCAGATCAAGGGATAACGCACGATCTGCGGACGCCAAACCCCGCGAAGGCCCGTACGGCTGTCCTTGTGAGCGGGCTGGACGTTTGCAGGGCCGAGAATCGTCAGGCCAGCTCGCAAAGACGACGACCAGCGCCGAACCTGGCGACTCGGCGCGTGCATCGACGGCGGCGCGCACCTTCCTGAGCGGACTGGACGTTTTTGGGGACGGAAAACGTCCAGTTCGGTCAGGAAGACGTCGGGCCGCGGATGGATCACCCGTCGGCTGTGCTCGGGTACCCCGGCGGCGAGCCCGGGAGCTACCGAACGGCCCGAGCTGGCGCGAAGGCCCGAGGCCCGCCGGCCGTAGACCGCAGCAGTTGCCGCGGTTCCGGCGTATGACCCGTTGGCGGTGGCTATTCGTGAGTGGAAGGCGTTAGCAAACGGGCAGAACTCACCCGTCCCCCTGAATAGCCCGCTGTACTTTGGTCGGTTCGGGTGGGTCAAGGGCGCGTTAGCGTCGGCGGTAGCCGATGGAGCCCTTGACGCGGCCCGGGCCGGCCTGACAATTCGGAAGAGGCAAGGCAAGGGTGGCGGGCGGGGTGCAGGATGCGGCAGGCGGGGTGCCGCAGGCGGCGGATAGCGGGCGGTGTGTGGGGGAACAAAAGTGAGCGCTGCTACTACCTGCGGGCGGTAGGTAGTAGCAGCGCTGCGGGGTTGGACTAGTTGGCGATTAGGGCGACGTCGTCGATTACGAAGCTGGTTTGCAGGGAGGAGTCTTCTGCGCCCAGGAACTTCAGGGTGACGGTCTTTCCCTTGTATTGCAGGACGTTGAACGTCTTTTGCACGTACGACGTGTTCTTGTTCAGGTTCGAGTACGTCGCCAGGGTGGTCGTCGTCGTACCGTCCACCACCTGCACCTTCACCGTGTCGTAGACCGTCGAGCTAGTCGTCTCGGTCGTATCGATGCGGATCCACAGCGACAACGTGGCTGCGGTCGACGTTGACGGGATGGCCACGGACTGCCCGATGTTCTCGGTGCTGGTGTTGCCGTTGCCCATCAGCCACGCCTTCCAAGTGCCGCCGTGCGCGGGCTTGGAAGTGCTGCTCGTGACAACTCCGGACGTCCCGGTCCAGTTGACCGCGCCAGACTCGAAGCCCGGGTTCTTGACCACGTTCGTGCCAACGGGCGGCTCCGGATCGGCGTAGTCCTTCTGCGCGTAGTTCCAGACCATGTGGCCGATGGCATCGATGTTGCGGTCGATCGCCGTCAGGTTCAGGTTGTTGATGTTGTCGCAGGAGCGGTGGTAGCACGGGTCGTACGCTTGGCCCGCCGTACCGCCCCACTTGGTCGCCTGCGCGGAGGTCTTGATGCCCTCGGCGCCGGTGAACGTGCCCGCCGTCGCGATGCCCGAGGCGCGGAAGGCCGCGTGATCGGAACGGCCTTGGACGTCGATGTACTCGGTCTGGATGCTCTTGCTGGTGAAGTACGCCGTGAGGTCGTCGCGAGCGCCATTGCCGGCCGGGTTGTCGTTGTAGACGAAGTAGCCCGGGTTCGGCGAACCGATCATGTCGAAGTTCAGGTACAGCTCGAGCTTGTCCTTGTCAGCCGCCGACAGTTGGCCGACGTAGTACTTCGAACCGAGCAGGCCGATCTCCTCCGCACCCCAGAAGCCGAAGCGGATGCGGTTGCGCGGGGTCTGGCCGCTGGCGGCGTACGCGAGGGCCACTTCGAGCACACCCGAGCTACCGGTGCCGTTGTCGTTGATACCGGGGCCGGAGCTGACGCTGTCCAGGTGCGCGCCGGTCATGACGACGTGGTTCGCGTCGCCGTGCGGCCATTCCGCGATCACGTTGTACGACGTACCGGCGGAAGTCGAGAACGACTGCATGGTGGTCGTGTATCCGGCGGCGTCGAGCTTGGCCTTCACCCAGTCGGCGGAAGCCTTGTAACCGGGGCGACCGGTGTAGCGGTTGCCGCCGTTGGCGGTGGCGATCTCCTGGAGCTTGTCCAGGTGTGCCTTGGTGTTGGTGACAGAGATGTCCGGCGACTCGACCGCGGTGGCCGAGGACGGAGCGAGCAATACGGTGGCGGCCGTCAGGCCCAGCGCACCGAGTCCGGTCGCCACCCGGAGCAGAGACGTTCTCATAGCGGTCCTCCTCGAACCTCGAACAACGACACAAGGCACAGATCAAGGGAGTGTCCGGGGTGGAGCCTGGGCGGAGGCCCCACCCCGGACACGGTCAAACGGTCAAGCTGTTACCGGCTGATTCAGCCGGCGAGCAGCGAGGTGTCGTCGATGACGAAGCTGGTCTGGAGGGAGTAGTCCTCCGCGCCGAGGAACTTCACCGTGACGGTCTTGCCCTTGTACGCCGACACGTCGAAGGTCTTCTGCGTGTAGGTCGTGTTCTTGTTCAGGTTCGAGTAAGTCGCCAGCGTGGTCGTGGTCGTACCGTCCACGATCTGCACCTTCAACGTGTCGTAGACCGTCGAGCTGGTGGTCTCCGTCGTGTCGATGCGGATCCAGAACGAGAGCGAGGCGGACGGGGCCGTGGCCGGGATGGCGACGGACTGGCCGATGTTCTCGGTGCTGGTGTTGCCGTTGCCCATCAGGAAGGCCTTCCAGCTACCGGTGCGAGCCGGCTTGGTGGTGCTGCTGGTGATGACGCCGGCGGTTCCGGTCCAGTTCACCGCGCCGGACTCGAAGCCCGGGTTGAGGAGCCGGTTGGTACCGGTCGGCGGCTCCGTGGTGCCGTCGCACTTGGCGGCGCCGGCCGGGACCGAGATACCCGTGAAGGCGGCCTCGATGCCCTTGCACTGGGCGGACGTGGCGCCGTACAGCTCCTTGGCCGAGGTGATGGCGCCCTCGCGAGCGTCCTTGTAGGTGCTGCCCGAGCTGAGCTTGGTGCTCAGCGTGCGGTACCAGACCTTGCCGACCACGTCGCGGCCGACACCGGTGATGGTGGAGCCGTCACAGGCGGTGCTGGTGTGGGTGACGCCACCGAAGACCTTGCTACCGGTGCCCTCAGCGGCCAGGTACGCCCAGTGGTTCAGCGGGCCCGACGAGTAGTGCGGGTCAGCGCCACCGACGGAGCTGCTCCAGCAGTCGTAGCTCCGGCCGTCCTTGCTCGGCTTGTCCATGTAGCGCAGCGGCGTGCCGTTGCCACGGATGTCGATCTTCTCGCCGATCAGGTAGTCGCCCGGGTCCGAGGTGTTGTTCGCGGAGAACTCGACCAGGGTGCCGAAGATGTCGGAGGTGGACTCGTTCAGACCGCCCGCGTCACCGAAGTAGTTCAGGTCGGCGGTGGCCTCGGTGACACCGTGGCTCATCTCGTGACCCGCGACGTCGATCGAGGTCAGCGGCTTCACGTTGCCCGCGCCGTCGCCGTAGGTCATCTGGGTGCCGTCCCAGAAGGCGTTCACGTAGGCGTTGCCGTAGTGCACGCGGGACCGCGCACCGACGCCGTTGTTGAAGATGCCGTTCCGGCCGTGCACGTTCTTGAAGTAGTCCCAGGTGAGCTGCGAACCGTAGTGCGCGTCGACGCCGGCGGTCTGCCGGTTCGAGGGCGAACCGGTACCCCAGGTGTCGTCCGCGTCGGTGAACAGGGTGCCCGTGCCGGACGTGCCGCCGTTCAGGTCGGTGGTGTTGTTACCACCGCGACCGGTGTCCTTCAGCTCGTAGTTCGTACCCGGCTTCGAGGTGCCGATCGACACCTGGCCCGAGTACATCGAGTTGCCGTTACCGGTCCGGACGCGCTCGTTCGCCGCCAGCACGGCGCCGGTCGACGCGTCCAGGTAGGTGTGCAGCTGCGACGGCGTCTGGTCGGCCTTGACGCCGGTCGTCACCACCTCGTACGCGAGGCGGGGCTTGCCGTCGGCGGCGAAGATGACCAGGTCACCCTTGTTGGTCTTCGGGGTGTACCCGGCCGCCTTTGCGCCCTTGGCCTCCGCCGAAGCCTCGGACACCTTGGGCGTGGTCGACGCCACCGCGACCGACTTGGCGCCGCGGTTGTAGGTCACCTTGGAGATGGCGCCCTTCTCACGGCGCACGATCAGGTCTCCGCCGAGAACCTTCAGGCCGTTGAAAGTGCGGTCGTACCGGACGAACTCGGTGCCGTCGGAGTCCTTGACCACGTCACGGACCACGAGCTTCTCGCCGCTACCCAGGTTGAGGGCAGCTGCGGTCTGCGCTGCGCGACCCTGCTCGGCCTGGAGTGCGGCCTGCTGGGCAACGCCGGCGTTGGGGAGTCCTGCGGTGGGCAGGCTCGCCCCAGCGGGCGAGACGGACATGCCCGCTGCTGCGACCATGACCACCGCCCCTACTGATGTCAGTCGTTTCAAGACAACATCTCCTCACGGTGTGGTCGCTGTTTGGGCGCAGCGACCGATAACAGATGGGGACGCCGGATGAATGACACAACGGTGCCACTGCCAACATGTGACACTTCGTGTCATGACATGCGAGTTCTGTTACATCCGACTGAGGGAGAACTCTCGACCCCGCAGAGCCGCGAGTCAAGGGATTCCAGCGAAACGACAGGGAAAACCTGCAATGACCGCGCTGTCAGCGAGGCGCGGCGACGAGGGCCCGAAGGTCCTCCGGCAACACAACTGGTTGCTTGCAGGTGAACTTCTCACAGACGTACGCCGCCGGCTGTCCCGAAACGAGGTCGCGAGACAACATCAGCGGTACGTCGCTGCCAGGCGATCCGCTCGCGAGCGGGGTGCCCCACTGCGCCTCGACCAGGGCCGTCCGCAACAACTCGGGCGACTCCCCCACGATCGCGATCTCCTGCGGACCGGACGCGATCGTCTCGGCCACGGCCAGCCCACGCCCGGCGAATCGCGCCGCCCGCGCGCCCAATCCGGCCGACGCCGCCAGCGCCTGACCGGCCGCGAGCTCATGCCGGGCCGATCCGGTCACGCCGGCATAGACCATCAACGCCTCTGCCGCGAGGGATACGCCGGACGGGCTGGCGTTGTCGGTCGGGTCCTTCGGCCGCCAGACCAGCGCCTCGGCGTCGTCGGCCGTGTCGTAGAAGGTGCCGTCAGCAACGAAATGCTCGAGCACCCGGTCGAGCAGTCCCTCGGCGACGGGCAGCCAAGACGCGTCACCGGTGATCCCGAGCAGAACCAGGCAGGCGTGCGCATAGGCCGAGTAGTCCTCTAATACGCCGAGCGCATCGCCACGACGCCCATCGCGGGAGGTCCGGTAGAGGAGGTCGCCGTCGAGGTGGACGTCGCGGATCAACTCTGCCGCCTTGACCGCGGCCGCGACGTACGCCGGCTCCTGGAAGATCACTCCCGCACGGGCGAGGGCGGAGATGGCCAGACCGTTCCAGGCGGCAACCACCTTGTCGTCCCGACCGGGCCTGGTTCGAGTGGCGCGAGCGGTTCGGAGCGCCGTACGGGCGGCTTGCCAGCGGTCGGCGTCGTCCGGGTCCTGGTGCAGCTGCAGCACGGATGAGCCGTGTTCGAAGGTGCCGGCCGGGATGACCTCGCACAGGCGCATTACCCAGGCGGCCTCCTCCGGGCCGAGCACGTCGGTCAACTCGGAAGGCGTCCACACGTAGAAGCGGCCCTCCTCGCCCTCGGTGTCGGCGTCGAGCGCGGAGGCGAAACCACCTTCCGGCGTACGGAGCTCGGCGAGCAGGAAGTCGGCGGTCTCCCGCGCGATCCGCTCGGCCAACGGCGTGCCGTCGACGGCCCACCAGTTCGTATAGACGTCGAGCAGCAACGCGTTGTCGTACAGCATCTTCTCGAAGTGCGGCACCACCCATTGCCCGTCGACGCTGTATCGCGCAAAGCCGCCGGCCAACTGGTCGTACATGCCGCCGCGAGCCATCCGCTCACAGGTCTTCGCGACCATCGTGAGCGCCTCCGCCGACAACGTCCGCCGGTGATGCCGCAGCAGGAAGTCCAGCACCATGGACGGCGGGAACTTCGGCGCTCCCCCGAATCCCGCGTCGACCGGGTCGAAGTCGCGGCCGAGCTGGGTGACGGCCCGGTCCAGCAGATCGTCGTCATAGGCCACGCCGCCGGTGCCGAGATCGCGTGCGGCCAATTGGTCCACGATCGAGCTGCCGATCTCGGTGATCTGGTCCCGCTTGTTGCGCCAGGCATCGACCAGCGCGGCCAGGATGTCCTGGAACGACGCCATCCCCGGCCGGCCCTCGAGCGGGAAGTAGGTGCCGGCGAAGAACGGTTTGCCGTCGGGCGTGAGGAAACAGGACATCGGCCAGCCGCCCTGACCGATCATCGCGACGGTGGCGTTCATATAGATGGCGTCCACGTCGGGCCGTTCCTCGCGGTCGACCTTGATACAGACGAAGTGCTCGTTCAGGTACGCCGCGGTGGCCTCGTGCTCAAACGACTCGTGCGCCATCACGTGGCACCAGTGGCAGGCCGAATACCCGACCGACAGAAAGACCGGCACATCGCGCTCGCGCGCCTCGGCGAACGCCTGCTCCGACCAGGGCCACCACGCGACCGGGTTCTCCGCGTGCTGCAACAGATAGGGACTGGTCGAACTGCCTAGGCGATTCACCCAGGTCAGCCTAGTGGCACTAGCCCAGCGGCGTATGGGTCAGAGTCGGTCGAAGCCGGCGAACGGCTCGCGAACGACGACCGGTGACTCCGAGTCAGCGCTCACCTGTGCGAGGGCGGCCATCGTCTGCAGGACCTCCGGGTTCGGCGTCCCGTAGACCTGGATGGTGCTGTCGGGCTCCAGATACTCCGCGTACGCCTCGGCGAAGTGCGCCTTGCCCACTGCCATGTGGGTCAGCATCGACTCCGGGTCGGGGTGCACCTGGACCACGGTGACCAGGTCGGAGTCGGGCGCGGCGTAGCCGTAGAACGACAGCAGTCTCGGCTCCTGTGGCTCGACGACGTCGGTGCAGAAATCGGCGAAGTGGCGATGGAACGCCTCGCGCTTGCCCGGCTTGATCCGGTGGGTTCCGATGAAGACGAATGGTGCGGTCATGATGCCCTCCTGATGTTGCGACCCGACGGGTCCGGGCCGGTGATTCCACGATCCGGCCGGCGGGCAGGTCCCCACTTCGGCAGATCGGGCCGGATTTTGGGGCCTGAGGCATGGGTAATTCTGCCCAACGCCGGCCGGTGGCAAGATGAAGCTGGAGGACACCGATGGTCGACGCCGGAAGCCACCTCGCCCGGGCCCGTGAGCACTTCGACGGCTCGCGCTGGGGGCAAGCGTGCGCGGAGTTCGCGGCCGCTGATCACCTCGAACCGCTGGGCGTCGACGACCTCGTCCGGTCTGCTGAGGCCGCGCAGATCTCCGGCCGCATCGACCAGGCGATCGGCGCTCTGGCCCGGGCCTTCGAGATCCACGCGAGCGCCGGGGAGATCCATGCCGCGGCCAGCGCGGCGTACTGGCTGTGGAGCGCCCATGTGTTCGCCCGAGGCGAGTTCGCGCTGGCCCACGGCTGGGTCGTCCGGGCTCGCACCCTGGCCGATCAGCACGGTTCCGCGTCGGACGGTTGGCTGCTGGTGCCGGAGGCCTATGCGTACCTGGGCAAGGCCGATTTCGAGGCGGCGGCCGGACTGCTGCACCGGGCCGTGGAGCGGGGCATCGCCGCCGGCGACGTGGACCTGGTCACCATCGCGTCCGTGATGCGCGGCCGTGCGCTGCTGAAATCCGGGGCCATGGACGCCGGATTGTCCTTGCTGGACGAGGCGATGGTGCGCGTGCTGACCCGGATGACCTCGCCCCGGACCACCAGCGTGATGTTCTGCGCCGCGATCGGCACCTGCTACGAAGTGCAGGAATTACGCCGTGCCTGCGAGTGGTCGGTCGCGCTCGATCAGTGGCTCCAAGAGCTCGACCGACTCGAAGGCGCCTACTTCGCGAACTGCCGGATCTATCGCGCGATGCTGATGCGCCTGCGCGGCGACTGGCCACGGGCGACGGCGGAGTTCGAGCAGGCCTGCCGCGACCTCGCCCACGACGGCAAACTCGTGGCCGGCCACGCCTGGTACGAACTCGGCGAGATGCGCCGGCTGCGGGGCGACTCGGGTGTACTCGACGCGTACGAGCGTGCCACCAGCCTCGGTCGCTCGGCCCAGCCGGGCCTGGCGAAACACCACCTCGGCCTCGGTGCGGTCGAGGTCGCCCGGACCGGACTTCGCCGGGCCCTTGCCGAACTGGAAGAGCCGCTCAGCCGATTCCTGCTCCTGCCGACCCTGATCGCGGCCTCGATCGAGGCAGCCGGGTGGGACGAGGCGCGCGCGTCCCTGGCCGAGATGGCGGAAGCCGAGCAGAGATATCCCACTCCGGCCGTGCGCGCGCAGGTCGCCGAAGCGCGCGGAGCGCTCGCCCTGGCTGAAGGCCGGACGTCGGAGGCGCTGGCCTGCCTGCGCAAGGCCACGCAGGGGTGGCGTGAACTCGGCGCACCGTATGAAACAGCCCGGGCGTCGGTGTTGGTGGCCGCCGCGTGTCAAGCGGTCGACGACGAGGAAGGAGCCGCGATGGAGCTGCACGCCGCGCTGAACAGCTTTGCCCGGCTCGGCGCACGGCCCGATGCGACACGGGTCAGAGAGCTCCTGAACCAAACCGACGGTGACCGGCATCGGCTGAGCCCGCGGGAACTGGAAGTGCTCCGACTGGTTGCTGCCGGCAAGACCAATGCCGCGATCGCGACCGAACTCTTCCTCAGCGAGCGCACCGTCCATCGGCACGTGAGCAGCATCCTGGCCAAGTTGGGCGCCTCAACCCGGACCGCGGCGGCCACCTACGCCGTCCAGCACGGCATCGTCTAAAGCGGCGTGTGCGCCATTGCGACGGAGAGGCCGATGGCGATCGCGAGGATGAAGAGTTCGACGGCGACCAATCGCCAGAAGCGGCGGCCGACATCCGCGAGGGTGGTGATGGCCTGACGGCGGTGCCACAAGCCGCCCACGATGAGCAGCACGAACGCGACCGCCTTCGCCAGCAACAGTCCGCCGTACCCGCCGGTGAATAGACCGCCATTCACGACGGTCTGGCGGAGCAGCCCGGTCAACAGACCACTCAGCAGTACGGCGATGGCGGCGATCGTGGCGACCCGGTCGAACCGTCGCAGCACCAGGGGCAGTCCCACCCGGCTGCCGCGGCCGTAACGGACAACGCCCGCGAGGCCGCCGATCCAGACCACTGCCGCGATCACGTGGACGATCAGACCGATAGCCGCCGGTACGACGTTCGGCTCGTTGCGCGGGAAGGCCGTCAGTACGGGCGGGAGGATCGCCGCGATGGCGAGAACGCCGGCGGTCATGGTTCGCGGCGAGGTGCGGATTCTGCCCGCCGTACCGGCGATGAGTGCGGCCAGAACCGCGGAGGCCAGCAGGGCTTGGACCTCGGGCAAGGCCAGCGCCGAGCCCAAGCGGCCGAACAAGAGGCGGAAGGAGACGCCGAGAATGCTGGCACCCGCGGTGAGCGCGCCGAGCACTGCCGCGAGGCTCCAGACGACCGCGGCCTTACCGGCGTCGCGGACCGCGCGCTGTCCCTGCGTTCCGAGCGGGCCGCCGTCGGTGCGCAGCAGGAAGAGCACGCTCAGCAAAGCACCAACGCAACCGATGGTGGCGAGGTCCATGAGCAGGCTGACCAGTGGTGACGTCCAGGCGACGACCAGGCCGCCGCTGGAGAGGTCGAGACCGCCGTCAGTACCGATCGCGCCGGTCGAGAGCAGACCGATGAACGTGGCGAGGGCTGCCAACGTGACCGCGGCAGAGCCCCCGAGCACGACGCGGCCGGGTAGCCGGTGGCGCGGGCCGGCAGGGCCCGTCACCACACGTTGCCGATCGCGGCGCCACGGATGAGCACGCGATCACTATAGGAGTCAGTCCGGTTTGCGCTCTGTACCCGAATCCGGACGCTCTGCCGTGTCGGCCGGATCGGCCGGTTCAGCCGGGGCCTTTGGCGAGTCGTTGTCGACGGCATCGAAGTGGATCTTCTTCATCTGCTTGCCCATGTTGCGCCAGAGCAGGAAGGTCGCGCCACCGAGCGCGATGATGATCAGCAACGCCACCCAGCCGGGTTTGACGGTGTTGGGGTCGATCTCGCCCATCGGGGCCAAAGCAGCGATCATCATCACGATTTCAGTCTCTCATCATCGATTTCGTACGTCAGCGCAGGCCCTCGGTACGTCAGCGCAAGCCCGCGAACAAGTCGTTCTCCGGCAGCGCCGGCTCGACCACACTGCGCGCCAGCTCGTAATCCTCGGTCGGCCAAGCCGCCTGGTGAACCTCCAGCGGGCAAGCGAACCAGGGGCCTTCGGGATCGATCTGCGTCGCATGCGCGAGCAAGGCCTGATCCCGCAGGGCGAAGTACTCGGCGCACGGCACCCGGGTGGTGATGCGGCGCTCGTTCTCCGGGTCGGGCTTCCAGTCCTTCAGCCGATCCGCGTACGGCGATTCGAGGCCGCGCCGCAGCATCTCGTCGTGCAACGCCTTCGTACGCTCGCGGTGGAAGGTGTGGTGGTAGTAGAGCTTCAGCGGCTGCCACGGTTCGCCGAGCCCCGGGTACGCGTCGGGATCGCCAGCGGCCTCGAACGCCGCCACGGTGATCTGGTGGCACATCACGTGATCCGGGTGCGGGTATCCCCCGTTCTCGTCGTACGTCGTGACGACCTGCGGGCGGAACTCGCGAATCAGCTGCACTAGCGGGGCCGCGGCGTCCTCCACCTTGAGCGCGGCGAAGCAGCCATCCGGCAACGGCGGCAGCGGATCGCCCTCGGGAAAGCCCGAGTCGACCCAGCCGAGCCACTCCTGCCGGACACCGAGGATCTCGCGGGCCCGGTCCATCTCCTGGCGGCGGATCTCGGTGATGTTCTCCAGCACGTCCGGACGGTCCATGGCCGGGTTCAGGATCGAACCGCGCTCGCCACCGGTACAGGTGGCGACCATCACGTCGACCCCCTCGGTGACGTACTTGGCCGTCGAGGCGGCACCCTTGCTCGACTCGTCGTCGGGATGCGCGTGGACATGCAGCAGACGGAGATTCTCGGTCACAAGACACAATGGTCCCCGAAGCCCGAGGAGACCGCGTGACCGACCCACTCACTGACCATCTGGCCGCCCGTTACGGACGGTCCCGCAAGGGTGCACGCCGACCACTGATCGTCGCCGGCGCGTTGCTGGCCGTCGCCGCGCTCGGCTGGCTGATCTGGGTGGCCGTGCAGCATTCGACCCCGCCGGTGGCCTCCCGGCTGATCGGGTTCGAGATCGTCTCGCCGGCCACCGCGAAGGCCACGATCGAAGTCGAGCGCACCGACGATGTCATCGCCGCCTGCCGGGTCCAGGCGAAGGCGTCCGACTTCTCCGTGGTGGGTGAGGTGACCGTCACGGTGGCGGCCGACGCGCCGCGGCGGCAAACGCTGACCACCGATGTCAGCACCCAGCGCGCCGCCACCTCGGTGGTGCTGATCGGCTGCACCACGCCGGGCTCCGACCGACCGCGCTGAGGCTCTGACTGAACCGGTTCAGTCGGCTCACCCCTGGTAGGCTTGGTGGATTGGTCGCCGTCGACGACGGCGGCCAGAGGCATTTCAGATGGCCATCGACCGGTCATCCGATTCACCCCACGAACCACGAGGAGCAGCCCATGACGCAGAAGATTGGTGAGGAGAGCGTTGTCTGGCTGACACCGGAGGCCCACGAGCGGCTGAAGTCCGAGCTCGAGTACTTGAGTGGCCCGGCCCGCGCCGAACTCGCCGCGAAGATCGGCGAGGCACGTGACGAGGGCGACCTCAAGGAAAATGGCGGCTACCACGCCGCCAAGGACGAGCAGGGCAAGTCGGAGGCGCGGATCCGTCAGCTGGAGGACATGCTGCGGCGCGCCCGGGTCGGCGAAACGCCGAAAGCCGGTGGTGTGGTCGAGCCCGGGATGAAGGTGTCCATCACCTTCGCCGGCGACGACGAGGTGGAGACCTTCCTGCTGGGTTCGCGCGAGTTGCTCGCGCTGGACGACTCGGTCGACATCGACGTGTATTCACCGCAGTCCCCGCTGGGCGCGGCCATTCTCGGCAAGAAGAAGGGCGAGAAGGCGGTCTACCAGGCCCCCAACGGCAAGGACGTGACGGTCAAGATCGTCGCGGCGGTCCCCTTCACGGGCTGACCGCTTCTCTTCAGGAGAAGGCCCCGCCACACCGGCGGGGCCTTCTTCCTTTAGCGGGCTGTCGTACTGCGGTACTTCCGGATGGCCAGTGGTGCGAAGACGCCGATGATGACGGCACACCACAACAGGCTGAGGATGACCGGATGCCGGGCCGGGAAGCTGTCCGGACTGGCGAACGGCGACGGGTTGCCGAACAGATGCCGGCAGGCGGCAACGATCGAGGAGATCGGGTTCCACTCGGCGACGGGTTGCAGCGCGCTCGGCAGGTTCGGCGTGGGCACGAAGGCGTTCGAGAGGAACGTCAACGGGAACAGCCAGATCAGCCCGGCCGACGCGGCCACCTCAGGCCCACCGACCGACAACCCGATCACGGCACCGACCCAGAGCATCGCGAAGGCGAACAGCAGCAGGATCGCGAACGCCGCCAAGGCGTTCAGGAAGCCCTCATGCCAGCGCCAGCCGACGATGAACCCGCAGATGATCATCACCAGCATCACGAACGCGTTGAAGACCAGGTCACCGATCACCCGGCCGGAGATCACCGCGGAACGGGCCATCGGCAACGACCGGAACCGGTCGATCAGGCCCTTCGACATGTCATCGGCCAGACCGACACTCGCCGACGCGACCGCGAACGCCATCGTCTGGGCGAAGATGCCCGACATCAGGAACTCGCGATACGCCTGCGCGCCGGGGAAACCCGGGATCGGGATCGCGTTGCCGAAGACGTACGCGAACAGCAGCACGAACATGATCGGCTGGATCGTCGCGTAGATCAGCATGTCCGGAGTGCGCGGGATGCGCTTGAGGTTGCGCCAGGCCAGCACGCCACCGTCGTTGATCGCCCTTGCGAACTGGCTCATTTGGCCGCCTCGCTTTCTTCTGCGCCTTCTTCGGCGCCGTGGCCGGTCAGGCTCAGGAATACGTCGTCAAGGGTTGGGCGGCGCAGGCCGATGTCGTGGATGCCGATACCGGCGCCGTCGAGCGTGCGGATGACCTCGACCAGGTTGGACGAACCACCCGGCGCGGGCACGGTGATGCGGCGCGTGTGCTTCTCCACCGTGGTGGCCTCGGGATCGGTGATCTCCAGAGCCGCCGTGAGCAGCTCGAGCCCGCGGTAGATCTCGTCGGGATCGGAGACCACCACCTCGATCCGCTCGCCTCCGACCTTGGCCTTCAACTCATCCGCCGTACCGCGGGCGATGACCGAGCCCTGGTCGACCACGGCGATAGTGTCGGCCAACTCGTCGGCCTCTTCCAGGTACTGAGTGGTGAGCAGGATCGTGACGCCCTCGCTGACCCGGTCACGAATGATCTTCCAGAGGTCGAGGCGGCTTCGGGGGTCGAGACCGGTGGTCGGTTCGTCCAGGAACAGCACCTTCGGGTGCGCGATCAGCGAACCGGCCAGGTCGAGCCGTCGGCGCATACCTCCGGAGTACGTCTTCAGGATCCGGTCGGCCGCGTCGGTCAGGTCGAACACTTCAAGCAACTCTTCGGCCCGTTGCTTGGCCTGCCGGCTGTCGAGTTGGTAGAGCCGGCCGAACATCCAGAGGTTCTCCCGGCCGGTCAGGAGCTCGTCGACCGCGGCATACTGCCCTGACAGTCCAACGAGTCTGCGGACCGTATCGGCCTCTTTGACGACGTCATGTCCGAGGACGCGGGCACTGCCCTCATCGGGATCCATCAGGGTGGTGAGCACCCGGACCGCCGTGGTCTTGCCGGCGCCGTTCGGCCCGAGCAGCCCGAGCACCGTTCCCTCCGCCACCTCGAGGTCGATGCCCTTCAGTGCCTTCACCGTGGCCTTGCGCGATCGGAATGTCTTCACGAGGCCGGTCGCCTCGATGGCAGCCATCCAGCCGCCTCCTTCTCTCAATAGACACGTGAGCCGTCTCACTATGTGCCCGCACCTTTATATAAGTCAAACCTATTACTGACTGGTCCGGTCCGATCCAGTCACCGCCACCACCACCTTCTTCATGCCGCGAGTGGTCGCGTCCTTCTTCATGCCGCGAGTGGTCGCGTCCTTCTTCATGCCGCGAGTGGTCGCGTCTGGTCCGCGCGGCGGGTCAGCAGTCGTCGGCGTGACGGACCAGACGCGACCACTCGCGGCAGGAGGAGGAGTTCAACCCGCTCATCGGGCCCTTGCGACCAGGCGCGCCGTGGTTCATCGGTCCCTTGTGACTGTGTGACCGCCTGGCGTGCCGCTGGCCGGGCCCGGCTGGCGGATCGGGTTCTACGTGCTGGGCAACCTCGCCAAGCCGGCGCCATTTTGCTCAGCGCCGGCTGGTTGCCGCTCTCCCCTTATCGACGGCTACACGACCTGCCGTCAGTCGGAGGCGATTTGGGCGGTGCCGACGAGGACCTCGACGTCCAGGGAGGCGCGGCCGCGGCCGATCTCGACGTCCTGGCTCTGACCGTTGACCGCGCCGGTCCAGCTCACTTTGCCGAGCTGGGCCTCGGTGTGGACCTTGACGTCGGACCCGCGCCGCAGGTTCACCGTGGCGGCACCCGACTCGACCCGGACCCGCGAACGGCCCTTGGTGATCTGCGCGTCCAACGTCGCCGAACCGGCCTGCACAAGTAGGTCGATCGGGCCGTCCACGTCGGTCACCTTCGCCGTACCGGCCGTCACGCGGACCTTCGCCAGGTTCGGCAGCCGCTCGGCCACGACGCTGCCGCCGGTCACCTCGACCTCGACGCGCAGGCTCGGGTTCACCCGGATCTGGAGCTCCTTGGCGAACCCGTTCATGTGCGACTTGAGGTCACCGACGGACCGGGTGCGCAGCATCGTGAAGCCGTCCAGCGAGACGCCCATATCGCCCTCGCTGTTGATCGCGAGCGTGTCGCCGTCCCGCTTGATCTGGTGCGGGCCGTCGACCGCGACCCCGTTGATGGCCGGCTCACCGGTCAGCCGGACCCGCCGCCCGATCGCCCGGATCGTCACCCGCTGTACGCCGGCCGGAGCCGGCAAGTGGGAGTGCTCCACCTCGAGCTCATCCTCAACGGCCCCGGCAGCCTCGGCGGTCTCCGCCTTCTCAGCGGTCTCCGTCTTCGCGGCCGGCTCATCCTGAGGCCTCTCGGCCTTATCCGCCACCTCAGCCTTGTCCGCCGCGTCGGCCTTGGCCGCCGTCTCCGTCTTGTCCGCCGCCTCGGGTTGGGCGGTGTCGACGGAAGCCGCTGCGACCGCCTCTGCCCAAACGTCGCCCGCAGCCTCCTCGGCCACCGGCTCAGCCTCGGACTCCGGCGCAGTCTGCGACGCGGTCTGCGGGGCCGGCTGCGGCTCGGGGGCTGTCGCGGCCAGCAGGATGGCCGCTTCCTCGCTGGAAAGCGTGCCTGCCGCGACCCGGTCGAGAAGGTCCTTCACCTTGCGGTCGCGTTCGGTGGGGCCCTGGGTTCCTGCGTTCTGCTCGCTCATACCGCAAGTTCAGCACCCGGAGCGGTCCAAACCAATCGGGGAAAGCCCCCAACCTGACCGGGACCACCCTGACGACCGACCGCCGATCCAATGGCCGACCACCGATAAATCACGCCCATACGGGAATAGTCCATCTCAATACGTGGTCATTTTATTGCATTTACTTGTGCCGTCCGGCAGCCATCAATACATTCACTTCAAACGCTCCGTGACACGACCACTGCGAAGCGTTGAAGTACTCGCCGGGCACCGGTCAACGGGGACCGCACGGCGAATTAAGAAATGCGGCCGACCGGTCGGCCGCGCCCATTCAACGGTCGAATCCCCCTCACGTCAGTCCTGCCCTTCTCGGGGGCGGACCGGCCTGTCCCACGTCAAGGAGATCGTCATGCCCAACCTCAAGCGCCGCCTGCTCACCATCCCGCTGGCCGGGGCCGCGATGGCCATCGGTTTCGGCCTGCTCGCGGCGCCGGCCGCGTCGGCCCACGAAGACCCGACCCCGGTGGCGAACGTCGGCGACGCCGTCGATTACGGGGCCCATCAGGTCCAGGCACACCTGGATGCGCCCATGCTGGGGCTGAACCCGGCCATCGCCGACCCGCTCGGCTACACCAGCAGCCACGTGTTCCCGGTCGGCGTCAACATCGTGTCGTTCACCCTGAGCGGCCACGCGATCGCCGACGACGGCACCGGTCACGATCACTGATCGGTTCAGCTGACCCGATACCCCGTGCCCGTGGAGTCCGACTCCGCGGGCACGGGCGGTCCCGGCCACCACCCGGCGCGGACTAATCGGCGAATTTCTCACACCAGCAAATTACCAGTGAGATGTTTCACCGTTATTAACAATTGCACCCACAGGTAACAGGCAAATTACCTTTACGCGAAATAGATATTGCCTGCCAGTGCAACAGGTCCATTCACGCAGACATTCCTTGCAGGAGGATCGAGATGACGTCCTGGATTCGGTCCAAGGTGGTCCGGCGGCCTGGTCTGGCTGCACTGGCCGGCCTGTTTCTCTTCATTCCGGCGGCAGCCCTGAGCACGGTCGCGATCGCGACACTGACCGCCACCCCGGCGGCGGCGAGTTCGACGCATACCGGACTCGTCGGCAGTTCGCCGGCCAACGGGACCCGGCTGACCCAGACCCCTGGGGACGTGCGGTTCACCTTCGACCAGACGCTCCAGCCGGTGCAGGGCTGGGACGCGGTGATCGTCACCGGTCCGGACGGGATGCGCTGGCCGGCCCATTCGGTCCGCGTCACCGGCAACACCATCACCGCCAAGTGCGGCCATCTCGGCCCGCCCGGCGACTACCACGTCAGCTATCGGGTGATCTCCGGCGACGGACATCCCGTGGCCGGACACATCACCGTCACCCTCGGCCAGGTCGGACCCGGCACCCCCGCCACTTCCACCCTCGCGATGACCGGTGGCGGCGTACCCGCTTGGGCCTGGCTGGTCGAGCTGGCCCTCGGCATCGTGGTCACCTGCCAGGCCGTCGTACGCTCGCGGGCCGCCGGTGCCACCAAGCCGGCCGCAGTCGCCGGCCAGCGCCAGTTCGACTCCCCCATGAGCGGCTGAACTCATGACCGACACCGCCACCACCGCCAACCTCCTCCACCGAGGCCTGCCGTGGCGACGCATAACCGTCCTGGCGGCCATCATCACGATCTCCGTCGCGGCACTGGTCTGGGCCATCCTGGTAACCCGGCCGGCCCCACAGCCGGGAGTCCCCTCCCCCGACGCAGGCGTCCTCTACTCAACTCCGCTGGCCCGGCTCGCCACCAACGGCGCAGCGGTCGCCGCCATCGGCACGGCCCTGCTGCTCCTGCTCCTCGGTTCCGCGGGCAGAGACCAGTTCGAGGCGATCGCCTTCCGCGCCCGCGCTATCGGGATCGCGGCCGGCATCGTCTGGATCACCGCGGCAACAACGACCTGGTGGTTGCAGGCCGCCGCGGTCTCCGAGGCCGGCACGCGGATGACCTTCGTCGGTCTCATCGAGTACGCGCGCCAGGTGAACTCGGGCAGCGCACTACTCGTCACCATCCTCGCCGCGGCCGCCTTCGCCGCGATCGCCGCCCTCCGCCCCCACCCGTACTGGCCAGCGGGCTGTCTGGCCTTCGCCCTAATCGGCCTCATCGCCGTACCGGTCACCGGCCACGCCTCCCAGAGCTCAGCCGTCTGGCTAACCACGCCGGCCATCTGCCTGCATGTGTGCGCCATGAGCCTGTGGGTCGGCGGGCTCGCGCTGATCACCACACTGGCCACGGGCCGACGGAAGGCGCTGGCCCTCGTACTGCCACGCTTCTCAACGGTCGCCGGCCTCTGCATCGCCCTCGTCGCCGCCAGCGGCGTACTCCTGACCGGCCCGCGACTGATCAAGGATCCAACGCCCGGCCTGTACGACCTGGCGCAGGCGCTGATCCACACGCCCGCGGGCTGGCTCGTGGTGGGCAAGCTCTGCGGGCTATTCCTCCTCGGCACCACCGGCGGGTACATCCGGCAGATCCTGCTCCCCGCCGTACGACGCGAGGAGCCGGCCGCCCTCGCGATCCTGGCGGCAGTCGAGCTGACCGTAATGGCGGCCGTCATCGCCCTCGCGACCGTCCTCGCGCGCCCACTCTGAACGCGCGGATCCGGGCCACGGGGAGTAAACCGTGACCCGGATCCGTCATACCGGGCCCCTCCGCCCGGAGTCTGTCGTTACGCGGCCGGGCTGAGGTCCTCGGCGAGGCTCTGCTCGAGGTCGGCGACCTCGGCCTCAGTGGCACGGCGCTTGAGGTAGCCGACAATGCCGACCAGCAGCCCCAGCACCGAGATCCCAGTGACGACCACGAGAGCGGGCTTGTACGCCGAGAGCATCTCGGACGCCGCGGTGACACCTCTGGACTGGGAGGTGATGACGGCGGTGGCGACGGCGAGCACGATCGCACCGCCGACCTGGTTGGACGTGTTGAACAGGCCGGAGGCGAGACCCTGCTCGTGGTCCGCGATGCCGTTGGTGGCCTGGATGTTCAGCGCCGGGAACGTGATCGCGAAGCCCAGGCCGATCAGCAGGATGGTCGGCAGGATCGTCGCGAAGTAGTCCGAGACCGGGCCGATCCGCAGTGCCAGCGCGTAGCCGGCGACGAAGAACGCCATCCCGATCACGACCATCCGCTCGGTGCCGATCCGGTCGGCGATCTTGCCGGCGTTCGGCGACAGGAAGGCGACCAGCAGGCCGGCCGGCAGGAAGCCGAGCGCGGTCTCGAAGGACGACCAGCCGAGCAGGTTCTGCAGGTAGAGCGTCGCGATGAACTGGAACGCCACGTACGCGCCGAAGACGGTCATGATGGCGAGGTTCGCCCGGCGCAGGTTGGCGCTGCGCAGAATGCCGAGCCGGACCAGCGGGTGCTTGGAGCGGCGCTCGATCACCACGAAGGCGGCGAGCAGGGCTGCCGCGAGCACGAACAGGCCGATCGTCTGGACCGAGGCCCAGCCGGCGTGCTCGGCGCCGACCACGGCGTACACCAGGGCCAGCATGCCCGCGGTGACGGTGACCGCACCCGGTACGTCGTAACCGCCGGCGGCGTCGTCGCGCGGGCTGTTCGGGATCACCTTGAGGGCGAAGAGCAGCACGATCAGGGCAACCGGGCCGGGTGCCAGGAAGGTCCAGCGCCAGCCGACCTCGGTCAGCAGACCGCCGAGGATGAGGCCCATCGAGAAGCCACTGGCGGCGCAGGTGGTGAAGATGCCGAGGGCCCGGTTCCGGATCGGCCCCTCGGGGAAGGTGGTGGTGAGGATGGACAGCGCGGCCGGTGCCGTGAAGGCGGCGGCGATGCCCTTGACGAACCGCGCGGCGATGAGCAGTTCGGGGCTGGTGGCCAGCGAGCTCAGCATCGAGACCACGGCGAACACGGCCAGCGCGATCAGCAGCACGCGCCGACGGCCGAGCAGATCGGCGGTACGCCCGCCGAGCAGCAGCAGTCCGCCGTACCCGAGCACGTAGCCGGTCACAACCCATTGCAGGGAAGAGAGCGGGACACCGAGATCGGCGCCGATGGAAGGAAGGGACATGCCGACCATGGACACGTCCAGGCCGTCAAGGAAGACCACGCCGCAGACCACCAGGAGTACGCCCCATAGGCGCGCGTCCCAGGTCACGTCAGTCGGTGGCACAGAGGTTGCTTGCGTCATGCCGAGTAGCATTGCATGCGCGTGCATTTAATGTCTAGGCATTAATTGCATTTGCATAGATTGCGTCTGCATGATAATGTCGGCGCCATGGCCGTCTCAAAGGTCAGCACCGAGACCACGCAAGACGTGCGCGAATGGCGCGAACTGCTGGCTCGTCACGCCGACATGAGTTGCGTGCTCGAGCGTGAGCTACAAGCCGAGCACCAGTTGGGTATGAGCGAGTTCGAGGTGCTCGAGCGGCTCGCCGAGATCCCCGAGCATTCGGGCAAGGTGCAGAAGCTCGCGGGCGCGGTCCATCTCTCCCAGAGCGCACTCTCCCGGGTCATCGGCCGGCTGGAGATCGCCGGTCTGGTCGAGCGTCAGGTCTGCATGGAGGATCGGCGCGCGGTCAACGTCCGGATCACCGCGGCCGGGCTGAAGCGGCACGCGCAAGCCCAGCCGACGCAGCGCCGGGTGCTCGCCGAGCGCCTGCACGCGCCGGTGCTCAAGTCCTGCGCTTGGGCCGACGGCGAGTAGTCACTCCCGTACGGCGCCTTCCAGCATCCCCGCGATGAAGTGGCGCTGCAGGAACGCGTAGACCAAGACGACCGGCGTCCCCACGATGACGGCGCCGGCAGCCAGCAACGTGAAGCCCGACGTGTATTGGCCGGAGAAGAACGCCAGCCCGAGTGGCGCCGTACGGAGCGACTCGCTCGTGACCATCACCAACGGGATCAGGAACTCGTTCCACGTCCACATGAACACCAGCACGATCAGCGTCACCAGTGCGGGTCTCGCCGGCGGCACGAGCACCTGCCACAGCGTGCGCCAATGACCCGCGCCATCGAGCCGGGCCGCCTCGACCAGCGAGCGGTTCGAGCCGCGGAAGTACGCCCGCATCCAGAAGGTGCCGAAGGCAACGGATTGCGCGACCTGCGGTAAGGCGATCGCCCAGTACGTGTCGGTCAGCCCGAGCGTACGCAGGTCGAAGTACAGCGGTACGACGATGGCCTCCGTCGGCATCATGATGCCCACCAGGAACAGGTAGAACAGCACGCCCGAACCGCGGAATCGCATGGTGCCAAAGGCGTATCCGCTCAGGATCGACAGCACCACGCTGGTCACGACGACCGTCACCGAGACGAGCACGCTCATCCGGAGGTACGAGCCGAAGTGGCCGATCTCCCAGGCGTCGACGAAGTTGCCGAGATGCTTGTCCGGGGCAACGGCCGCGACCAGGATCGAGACGATCGGCGTCAACGCGAAGACCGCGAACACCAACAACAGCAGGTAGTTGCCGAACCGCTCGGCCTTGGAGGTCCTCATCGATCCGCCAACCGGTTCACGCCGAAGGTGATGCCGAAGATCAGCACCGTCAGGCAGACCCCGATCGCGGCCGCGGATCCGACCTGGCCGAGCTCGAAGGCCCGGTGATACACCTCGTACGACGGGACGCTGGTCGACGTACCCGGTCCCCCACTGGTGGTGATGTAGACCAGGTCGAACGTGCGCAGGGCGGCGATGACCGTCAACGTGACCGCAACAGCGATCTCACCCCGTACGGCCGGCAGCGTGACCGCGAAGAACTCGCGGAAGGCGTTCGCGCCGTCCAGCCGGGCCGCTTCGAACCGCTCGCGCGGAATCCGGGCCATCCCGGCCAGCAGCAACACCGTCACCAGGCCCGTCTCGAACCATGTCCCGATCACGCCGACCGCAGGCAACGCGAAGGCGTAGTCCCCCAGCCAACCACGGCCATTGAGACCTACAGCCCGCAGTACGTCGTTCAGCAGGCCGTCTGGCGAATAGATCTGCCGCCACGCGACCGCCACGACGACCATCGCGACCACCTGCGGCAGAAAGATGATCGTGCGGAACAGGCCCAATCCGCGGACCTTTGCCCGATGCAACACCGACGCGAGCGCCAGACCGATCACCACCGGAAGCGCCGAGTAGAACACGATCAGCACCAGCGCATGACCGAAGGACGCCCGCAATCCCTTGTCCTGAAGGATTTCCAGGTAGTTGCCCAGGCCAACGAACTTGCCGAGACTGATACCGTCCCACTCGAACAACGAGAGATGGACGGCCCGGCCCAACGGATAGAGCAGGAACAATCCGTAGACGAGCAGTGCCGGCAGCAGGTAGAGGTAGCCGATCCGACGCGGTTCCCCCGGCGGCGATCCCACTACTTCGCGAAGGCGGCGTAGTCGGTCTGCAGCCGCTCGAGGAATTGCTCGGGCGTGGCCTTCTTCCCGAGCAGGTCCTGCAACGCCGCGCCGAGGGTGTCGTACATCGTCGGCGTCGCGTAGTCGAGATACGGCACCAGCCCCTGTTTGTCGAGAGCCGTGCCGAACGCCGCGAAGACGTCCTTGCCCAACCCCGCGGGCGGTTGCTGCGCGGTGGTGTCGGCGATCGGGAGGTTACCCGTTGCCGTCAGCACCTTCATCGCGTCCTGGCTGGTGATGAAGTTGATGTACGCCGCCGCGGCATCCGGGCTCTTCGCCTTGTTCGTAATGGCGAACGGCAGACCGGTGCCTCCGGTCACCACTGGCTGCGCGTCGGCCGCCGTACCAGGCGGGAGCATGAACCCGACCTTGTCGCCGAGCGCCTTCTGCAGGTCGGCCTGCAACCACGTCCCCGCGATCAGGAAGACGCCCTTGCCCTTGCCGAAGTCCTGCCAGGCCGGGTCGTACCCCTGCCCGTTGAAGCCTGAGTTGAAGTAGCCCTTGTCGGCCCACGAGACCAGGTCCGTCGCGGCCTTGGTGTTCTCCGAGGTGGTCCACGAAGCGCCCGGGCGACCGAAGGCGAGCGTGGTGATCTGGTCGGCCGGGACCGATCGGCCCTGGACGGTGCCGAACACGTGGATGGCGGGCCATTTGTCGAGATTCCCGAGCTGCATCGGCAGTTCGCCGGCGCCCTTCGCCTTGGCCAGGGCGGCCTCGAAGTCGGGCCAGGTGGTAGGCGGTTGCAGGCCGAGCGACGTCAGTTTCGCCTTGTTGTAGTAGATGCCGACGACCTCGCCGACCTGCGGCAGGCCGTACAGGTTGCCCTCGCCGAAGGTCTTACCGTCCGCGGAGTAGCGCGAGTACTGCAAGACGCGGTCGGAGTAGCGCTTGGGCCAGTCGTACGCCTTCGCCCACGGGTCGAGCGGCAGCAGTTGCCCGGCCTTGACGAATTCGCCCATGTCGGAGCGGCCGTTGTTCGCCTGGACGACGTCGGGCGCGTCCTTGCCGGACAGCGCGAGCCGCAGCGTGGTCTTGAGGTCGTCGAACGAGCGCGAGACCCGGTTGATCTTGATGTTCGGGTACATCGTCTGGAACTCGGCGTTGAGCCGTTTGATCTGCTCGGCCTGACCGCCACGGACCTCTTGGTCCCACACCGTCAGCGTGACATCGCCGAGGGCTGCCGCGTCCGTCCGTACCTCGGTTGGCGGAGTCCCGGTTCCGCCTGGGCTGTCCGAGCCCGGCGTACAGGCGGCGAGCAGCAGGACGGCGACAGCGATTGCAGGGGCGCGGCGGGACATCTGGCACCACTCCGTTCGGTCAGTTCGGCGTGTAGGTGTAGCCGTTCTCGGTCAGGCAGGTCAGGACCCGCTCGCGATGCTCCTCGCCGCGCGTCTCCAGCTGGAGCGACACCTCGACCTCGTGCAGGGTCAGGGTCGGCGAGATGCGCTCGTGCACCACCTCGATGATGTTCGCGTCGACCTCCGCGAGGCGGGTCAGCAGCTTCGCCAGCCCACCCGGCGTGTCCGGGATGCGCACCCGCAACGACAGGTACCGCCCGGCCGCCGCCATACCGTGCCGGATCACCCGCATCAGCAGCAACGGGTCGATGTTGCCACCCGAGAGGACCACCACGACCGGCGGTTTGAACAGCGTCGGGTTGTCGAGTACGGCGGCTACCGCTGCCGCTCCGGCGGGTTCGACCACAAGCTTGGCCCGTTCGAGCACGAGCAGCAGGGCCTTCGACAGCGCGTTCTCGTCGACGGTCACCACCTGGTCGACGTACTTCTGGATCGCGGCGAACGGGACCTTGCCCGGCAGCCCAACGGCAATACCGTCCGCCATCGTGGACATGGACTCGAGCGCGATGGGCTCGCCCGCCGCGAGGGAGGCCGGGTACGCCGCGGCGCCTGCCGCTTGCACGCCGACAACCGAAATGGGCAGGCCGTCGCGTTGCATCGCGGCCGCGATCCCGGCGACCAAGCCACCGCCGCCGGTCGGCACCACCACGGTCCGGACCTGCGGGCACTGCTCGACGATCTCGAGCCCGGTCGTGGCCTGACCGGCAACGATGTCGCGATGGTCGAACGGGTGGATCAGCACCGCGCCCGTCTCGGCCTCGAACTCGCGCGCCGCCTTGAGGCAATGGTCGATCGAGGTGCCGACAAAGCGGATGTCGGCGCCGTACGCCCGGGTGGCCTTCTCTTTCGGGATGGGCGCGCCGTACGGCATGAAGACGGTCGCCTTGATACCGAGCAGCTGTGCCGCGAGGGCGACGCCTTGCGCGTGGTTGCCGGCGCTGGCCGCGACGACGCCGCGGGCGCGCTCCTTCTTGGACAGCCGGGACATCCGGACGTACGCGCCGCGTAGCTTGAACGACCCCGTGCGCTGCAGGTTCTCGCATTTGAGGAACACGTCGCCGCCGACCAACTCGCTCAGCCAGCGGGAGTACTCCAGCGGGGTGGGTGCGACCACGTTGTGCAGCAGGTCCGCCGCCTTCGCGATCTCCTCCGGCGTCACTACCTCGATCTCGCTCACACCCACACACTAGTGCTCCGTATCCGAGGTTCCCTGGATACGGAGCACCAGTCGGAGATCAGTCGGTGCCGAACTCCATCGCGGCGCGGTCCAAGGCCTCGTCGTCCTCGGCCGGCGCGGGTCCGCGGGATGCGATCGCCTCGGCGCCACCGGTCGGGGTGGCCCCGATCAGCTCGCTCTGGGCGGCACCGATCAGGCCGAGTCCGGCGTACTCCTCGAGCTTGGCGCGGGAGTCGGCGATGTCTAGGTTCCGCATGGTCAGCTGACCGATCCGGTCCACCGGGCCGAACGCCGCGTCGTGCGTCCGCTCCATCGACAGCTTGTCCGGGTGGTAGCTGAACGACGGGCCGGTGGTGTCGATGATCGAGTAGTCCTCACCACGCCGCAGCCGCAGCGTCACCTCGCCGTTGACGGCCGAGCCGACCCAGCGCTGCAGGGACTCCCGCAGCATCAGCGACTGCGGGTCGAACCAACGGCCCTCGTACATCAACCGGCCGAGCCGCCGCCCGTGGGCGTAGTAGTTGGCGAGGGTGTCTTCATTGTGAATGGCATTCAGCAACCGCTCGTAGGCGATGTGCAGCAGCGCGAGCCCAGGGGCCTCGTAGATGCCGCGGCTCTTGGCCTCGATCACCCGGTTCTCGATCTGGTCGGACATGCCCAGCCCGTGCCGGCCGCCGATCGTGTTGGCCTCCTTGACCAGCTCCACCGCGGAGTCGAACTTGACCCCGTTGATGGTGACCGGCCGGCCCTGCTCGAACTGGATCGAGACGTCCTCGGTGGCGATCTCGACCGCCGGGTCCCAGAACTTCACGCCCATGATCGGGTCGACGTCCTCGAGACCGTGGTCGAGATGCTCGAGCGTCTTGGCCTCGTGCGTCGCGCCCCAGATGTTGGCGTCGGTGGAGTAGGCCTTCTCGGTGCTGTCCCGATACGGCAGCTCATGGGCGAGCAGCCACTCGGACATCTCCTTCCGGCCGCCCAGCTCGGTGACGAAGTCGGCGTCGAGCCAGGGCTTGTAGATCCGCAGCTGCGGGTTCGCCAGCAGGCCGTAGCGGTAGAACCGCTCGATGTCGTTGCCCTTGAAGGTCGACCCGTCGCCCCAGATCTGGACGTTGTCCTCCAGCATCGCCCGCACCAGCAGCGTGCCGGTCACGGCCCGGCCGAGTGGGGTGGTGTTGAAGTACGTCCTCCCGGCGGAGCGAATGTGGAACGCGCCGCAGGTGATGGCGGCGAGCCCCTCCTCGACCAGCGCCTCCTTGCAGTCGATCAGGCGCGCGATCTCCGCGCCGTACGCCGCGGCGCGACCGGGCACCGAGTCGATATCGGGCTCGTCGTACTGACCGATATCAGCGGTATACGTGCAGGGGATGGCGCCCTTGTCGCGCATCCAGGCGACGGCGACCGAGGTGTCGAGACCGCCTGAGAAGGCGATCCCCACACGTTCGCCGATGGGCAGTTGAGTGAGGACCTTGGACATGATCCAAGTATGCAGTCTCTCGCATAATTATTCAACTCAGCCCGAGGACAACCGGATCAGTGGGTGGTCGACTCCATAGAGTTGACCCGGCGAGTGCCGGGCCGGACGAGCGACGGGACATCCATGAGTGACGAGGCGGAGTTCACCGGCTTCGTGCACGCCTACTCGGCGGCCCTCTTGCGGCTTGCCTACTACCTGACGGCAGATCGCGGGCTGGCGGAGGACCTGTTGCAGGTGACCCTCACGAAGACCTTCCTGGCCTGGCACCGAATCGTCGATCGCGACGCGGTCCACGCCTACGCCCGCCGGACCATGGTCCGTACGGCGACCGCGTGGTGGCGTCGCAAGTCGTGGCACGGCGAGCAGGTTCGCGACGTCGTACCGGACTCCGCCACGGCCGACCGGTTCGGCGAGATCGACGAACGGACGCGAGTGCTCGCGGCGGTGCGCGGGTTGCCGGCCCGGCAGCGGGCGGTGGTCGCCTTGCGCTTCCTGGAGGACTACTCCGAGGCCGAGACCGCCCGGCTGCTCGGTTGTTCGCCCGGCACGGTCAAGAGCCATAGCGCACGAGCGCTGAAACACCTGCGTCGGACGCTGACCGAGCCGGTCCCGATGCTCGACTTAGTAGAGGAGGAGCGGTGAACGCCCTCGACGACCGCGTCAAGCGGGTCATGACCACCGAAGCCGATCGGCTCACGCCTACCGGCGACTTGGCCCGTACGGCGATCCGCCGGGGCGTCCGCATTCGCCGGGGCCGCCGCGCCGCCGGTATCGGAATCGCCGCCGTCGGCGTGGTGCTCGCAGTCTTTCTGCCGACCACGATCCTCAACTCATCCGGTCCCGATCCAACGGCTTCTCCTTCACCGGCAGCACCGCCGGTAGTGCGGGCAACGCAGGAGGCGCCGAATCCAGGCAGCGCGGCAATCGACCAATGGCTTGCGGGACTTCCGCGCGGACCCTTGCCGCGCGTTCCGTACCTGACCAGCACCTATCTCCAGGACGGCACTCAGCGGGTGCCATTTTCCGCCGTCGCCACGCCAAACGATCTGTGGCCGATCGGTCGAGTACCGGATGGCTGGCTCATCGGGATCCTGCCGTCGGCCAGCCCTGACAAGCCGCAACTCGGCAGGTACAGCGTCCTGATGCAGCCGGATCGATTCGCTGAACTGGCGAGAGGAGAATTGCGGGGCGCGGTCGTATCGCCGGATGGAAAGCGGATCGCCTATGCGATCATCCCGGCCGGCGGTCAGCCGCGCGCGGCCGTATTCGACGTCGGGACCAGGAAAGAGGTCGCGTCGGTCGGCATCGGCAGGACTACCCGCATCGACGGGTGGAATGCGGCCGGGATCTGGCTGTCCTCGTTGCCGGATTCGGCCAAGCCGATGCAGTTGTCACGCTGGATACCGGGTAAGGCCGTGCAGGAACTCGGCATCGGCGCCGTCGTCGTACCGTCGGGCCGTACCGACCGGATGGTCCAGCGGTCGGGTGATTGCGACCAGATCACCACTTTCGGCGAGCGCGGCTTCTCCGTGGTCGCCAAGTACTGCGGTTTCGGCGACAGCGGGTCCGTGCTGTCAGCGGATGGCGCTGTCTTCATCACCGCGGATGGAGTGGCGAGGACGGTCGGTTTCCAGCACCAAACGCAGCTCGATTGGCTGCCGGGCGTGCCGCTGGGAGATCACGCCTGGGAGGACGGCGACCAGGTGCTGCTCGCCGTCGACACCGAAACCAGGCGCGTGCTGGTCCGCTGTGACGTCCACTCCGGGAAGTGCGAAAGAGCGCTCACCGCGCCGACGGACAGTTTGATGTTCGGCCCAAGTAACTAGTCCTACTTGAGGAGGAGGCGGCCGAGGCGGCGGGAGGCGACGTACAGGCCTATGCCGCCCATGGCTGCTAGGTAGGCGACGTGGATCAGTAGGTGCCAGCCGACGGAGCCGGTGGTGAGGGCGCGGATCAGCGCGACGCCTTGATACAGCGGGGTGGCTTCGACGATCCACTGGACGGCGGTCGGGTAGGTCTCGACCGGGTAGAACGTCGCCGAGAACAGGAACATCGGCATGATCGAGACCTGCACGAACTCGAAGTCCTGCCAGCTGCGCATGAACGTCGTCAGCGCCATCCCCGCCGCCGCGAAGGCGAACGCGATCAGCACCGAGACCGGTAGCGCGAGCAGTGCCCACCACGAGTCGATCAGGCCCATCACCAGCATCACCACGATGAACGCGGCCGAGTAGCACGCGCCACGGAGCAACGCCCAGGTGATCTCACCGGTCGCCACGTTCCACGGGCGCATCGGTGTCGCCAGGATCGCGTCGTACAGGTGCAGGTACTTCATCTTGAAGAAGATGTTGTACGTCGAGTCGAAGATCGCGCCGTTCATCGCCGAACTGGCCAGCATCGCCGGCGCGACGAAGGCGGTGTAGCTCACGACCGTGCCGCCGGCCAGGGTGAAGTCGCCGACGAGCGCGGCCACGCCGACACCGATGGAGAGCAAGTAGAAGACCGGCTCGAAGAAGCCCGAGACGAAGACCAGCCAGGACCTGCGGTAGACCAGGAAGTTCCGCTCGACCAGGCGCAGGCCGCTGCTGGGTATCGGCACGATCCGGGCGGCAAGGGTGGTGGCCATCAGCTGATCAGCCTCTTCTCCAGGCCGGTCACCGCGAGGCGCGTGCCGACGGCGAACCAGAGCAACAGGTACGCCACGTTGATGATGGCGGGTAGGAGCGAGAATGTGCCGAGGCTGAGGTCACGCGTCAGCTCGACGCCGTGCCATAGCGGCGCGACATACGCCAGCCACTCCACCGCGTCGGGCAGTTGCGACACCGGGAAGAAGGCGCCCGAGAACAACGACATCGGCAGCACGCCAAAGCGGAAGATCATCGCGAACCCCGCATCCGTCTCCAGCCGCGTGGCCGCCGCGCACACCGGCGCCGCGACGGCCATCCCGACCAGCAGCGCGATCGGCAGCCCCAGCAGGCCGAGCGGTGATCCCAGCCCACCGAACAGCGCGATCACCCCCAGGAACACCGCGCAGCTCGACACCACTCTGAACGCGATGAACCCGAGCTGGCCGTACATCACATCGGCCGACCGCAACGGCGTCGCGATCATCGAGAAGTACGTCTTGTGCCACTTGATCCCGCCCATCACCGGGTACGTCGCTTCGGAGACGGCGATCTGCAACCCGGTGGCAGCGAGCAGCCCCGGCGCGAGGAACTGGAGATAGCTCACGCCGCCGAGCGCATTAGTCCCGCTGCCGTCGACGAAGGTGCCGAGCCCGACGCCCATGGCCGCGAGATAGAGCAGCGGCACCAGGAAACTCGAGATCAGGCTGCCCTTCCACGTCCGCTGGTAGACCTTGGCCCAGTAGTCGAACTGGCGCACGCCGTTGTCCCAGGCGAGGCTCATCAGTCCACCAACGTCCGGCCGGTGAGGCGCAGGAAGACATCCTCCAGAGTGGAACGGCGGACCAGCACCGCGGCCGGCTCCAGCCCGCGCGCGTGCACGGCCGCCACGGTCTGCTCGCCGTCATCGGTGTAGAGCAGCAACCGGTCCGGCAGCACCTCGATGCGATGCGCGAGATCGGCCACCTTGCCGGCCAGCGCGTCATGGTCGGACGCCATCACCTCGGGCCCGAACCGCAGCTCGGTCACCTCCCGGGTCGAGTAGTCCCGGATCAGCTCGGCGGGTGATCCCTCGGCTGCGATCAGGCCGCCATCCATCACGACCAGGCGATCGCAGAGCTGCTCGGCCTCGTCCATGTAATGGGTGGTGATGATGAGCGTGACGCCACTTTGTTTGAGCCGGAACAGCTTGTCCCACAGCAGATGCCGGGCCTGCGGGTCCAACCCGGTCGTCGGCTCGTCCAGCAGCAGCAGGTCGGGTTTGCTGACCAGGGACCGGGCGATCGTCAGCCGCCGCTTCATCCCGCCCGAGAGCTCCTCGACCCGCTCGTTGGCCTTCTCGGACAACGCGACGAACTCCAGCAACTCGTCGGCGCGCGACCGGCACTCGGCCCGGCTGAGCCCGAAATAGCGGCCGTAAACGGTCAGGTTCTCCCGCACGGACAGCTCGACGTCGAGGGTGTCGTCCTGCGGGCAGACCCCGAGCCGGGCCCGGATCTGCGGCCCCTGGGTAGCCGGATCCATGCCGAGAATGCGCAGGTCTCCCCCGCTCGCCGGCGAGACCGCGCCGATCATGCGCATCGTGGACGACTTGCCGGCGCCGTTCGGCCCGAGGAAGCCGAAGGCCTCACCGCGCCGTACATCCAGATCGATGCCCTTGACCGCCTCGAACACCCCGTAGACCTTGCGCAGGCCACGGGCGTGAACGAGGGATTCCGCCGATTCAGTCACGTTCCAGACCCTAGACCGGCCCTCCGACATTTCTCTTGTCGTTTTGGGAAACCCGGTTGTGGGCATCCCGCCACTTGAGCCATTGCCTCAGCTCGGTCAGGTCGTACGCCGGACCGTCCGCGCCGAGGATGAAGAGCGTGACGCCTGCCGCGCGAAGCGCCTCACCCGAGTCCATCGGATCACCGCCGACCAGGACCGACCGCTCGATCTCCGCCGGGTCGCGCCCGATCGCCGCGCAGTGCTCATCGAGGATGCGCGACTTGCGAACGAAGGTCTCCCCCTCGGCGAAGGTGTTCCAGATATCGGCATGCCGGGCCACGATGCGCAACGTCTTCTTCTCACCACCCCCGCCAAGGATCATCGGGATCTTGCGAGTGGGCGCGGGATTCAGCCGGGCCAGGCGCCGCCCGATTCGCGGCATCGCGTCGGCGAGCTCGGCCAATCTCGAGCCCGGCGTACCGAAGTCGTAGCCGTACTCGACGTACTCCCGCTCCTTGAACCCCGCGCCCATCCCGAGCACGAGCCGGCCACCGCTGATGTGGTCGACCGTACGGGCCATATCCGCAACGAGGTCAGGGTTCCGATAGCTGTTCGCCGTGACGAGCGCACCGAGTTCGACCCGCGATGTCGCCTCCGCCCAGGCACCGAGCATCGTCCAGCACTCGAAGTGCTTGCCATCCTTGTCCCCGCTGAGCGGGAAGAAGTGGTCCCAGTTGAACACCAAGTCCACGCCGAGTTCCTCCGCCTCGACCACGGCACGGCGGATATCGGCATAGTCAGCGTGCTGCGGATTGAGCTGGATCCCAATACGGATCGCGCGTTCGGTCATTCAGCCGCGTCCTACGAAGGGCATACCCGTCGCCATTACAGTAAGGGCCGGAATGCTGACATTGAGCGGAAGTTTCGCCATCTGCACAACGAGATCCGCCACCACCTTCGGATCGAACGTCGGCTCCGGCGCAAGCGAACCGTCAGCCTGCAATACGCCATCGCTCATCCGCGCGGTCATCGCCGTGGCCGCGTTACCGACATCGATCTGGCCGCAGGTGATGCCGTGGTCGCGGCCGTCCAGCGCGATCGCCTTGGTCAGGCCGGTGATCGCGTGCTTCGACGCGGTGTAGGCGATGCTCTGCGGCCTGGGCACGTGTGCCGAGATCGACCCGTTGTTGATGATCCGCCCACCCTTGGGGTCTTGCCGCATCATCAGACCGAACGCCGCTTTGGCGCAGAGGAACGACCCGGTGAGATTGGTATCGATCACCTTGCGCCAATCCTCCTCAGTCACCTCGTGCACAAGCTTCGGCCGGCTACCCCGACCTGCGTTATTCACGAGTACGTCGATGCGCTCGAGCCTGTCGAAGAACTCCGCGACAGCCTCCCCATCGGCGACGTCGAGCACTGCGGTGTTGATCTGGCCGGCGGGTGCGGTGGCGGCGGTTTCGGTCAGCGTGGTCTCGGTCCGACCGGTGACGGTCACGTCGAACCCGGCGGCCGCCAAGGCGTGGGCGATCTCGCGCCCCAAGCCCGACCCGCCTCCGGTAACTACGGCTACTGGCATTTGGTGTCCCTACCTCCGCATGGGGTTATGACCTGGGTCAGCGTATGTCGGTGGGCACCCGTCCCCCTGAGTCTTGCGAATTGTCAGGCCGGCTATCAGGGGGCCGGGTGAGGTCTGACCGGGTTCCAGGTCATCCCGTTCGCTGAGGTATCCGCGTGCATTGGTCTTCGAGTGCCGCATGGCCAGCCACTGCCCGGGCAGCCCGCCTGGCCCGAAATCGCGCGCTTCCTGAGCGGACTGGACGTTTTTCGGGCCGAAAAACGTCCAGTCCGCTCAGGAAGCCGTCATCCGAGCAGGCACGACCCGACGCGGCAGCGCCGTACCACCACACCCGGTCAGACCTCACCCGTCCCCCTGATAGCCAGCTGCCTTTGGCCGGTTCGGGCCGGGTCAAGGGCGCGTCAGCGTCGGCGCTAGCCGATCTGGACCCTTGACGCGGCCCGAACCGGCCTGACAATTCGGAAGACTCAGGGGGACGGGTGCCACCAACACCACCGAGCCAAAGGCAACACCGGCACGGCCCGTCACAAGGGACCGATGAACCTCGACACGCCGGGTGACGAGGGCGGGTTGCGGCCGCCGAGGTGGCGGGCGGGGTGCGGGTAAATAAGTTGCGTGTGTCATGCATGTATGTATATGCTTGCAGCATGCATCTAAATGGGAGCCCGCAGACGCCTGAAGAAGGGGTGTTGCACGCATTCATGCGCATTGGCCGGCGGATGAAGGCGCGACAGCCTGGTGACGCGGTGGACCACAGCCTTCACATCGTGCTGTTCATGCTGAAGTGTTCCGGGCCGACCCGGCTCTCGGATCTCGCCGCGAAGGTCGAGATCGACGCTTCCACCATGAGCCGGCATGTGCGGTCGCTGGAGCAGGCCGGGCTGGTCCGGCGCTCCCCCGATCCCGACGACGGCCGCGCCTCCCGGGTCGAGCTGACCGACGAGGGCCTGACCCAGTTCGAGGCGTCGTCCAAGCGGCGACAGGAGTTGCTCACCCAGGCGATGGCCGGGTGGGACCTCGATGACATCAAGACGTTCGAACGGCTGATGACCCGCTTCGCGGACGGCGTGAACAACGTCGCCGACGCGCGTGGCGAGGCCGCATCCCCTGAACCCACCGAAGTACTGGAGAACCGATGAGCACCACTGAGCCGGAAGCCTTACCCGGCACCACGCAGGATCCGCCGTCGTACTTGTCCCACCGGCAGATCCTGGTCGTCCTCGGCGGCCTGATGGCGGGCATGTTCCTGGCGGCGCTCGACCAGAGCATCGTCGGAACGGCGCTGCCGCAGATCGTCAGCGAGTTCAACAGCCTGGACAAACTGTCCTGGGTCGTCACGGCGTACTTGCTGACCTCGACCGCGTCGACGCCGCTGTGGGGCAAGATCTCCGACCTGTACGGACGGCGCCCGCTGTTCATCGCGGCGATCGTCACGTTCCTCGGCGGTTCGGTGCTCGCCGCCATGGCGCAGAACATCGAGATGCTGATCGGCTTCCGCGCCGTCCAGGGTCTTGGCGCCGGTGGTCTGATGTCGCTGGCCTTCGCCACCATCGCCGACGTCGTTCCGCCGCGTGAGCGCGGTAAGTACATGGGCTACTTCGGTGCCGTGTTCGGTCTGTCCTCGGTCGCCGGCCCGCTGCTCGGCGGTCTGCTCACCGACGGTCCCGGCTGGCGCTGGATCTTCTGGATCAACCTGCCGATCGGCGTGGTCGCCCTGGCCGTCGTCGCCGCGGTGCTGAAGCTGCCGCACACCAAGCGCAGTCACAAGATCGACTACCTGGGCGCCTCGATCGTCACCGGTGCGGTCACGGCGCTGCTGCTGGCCGTCTCCTGGGCCGGTCCCGACTACGGCTGGGGCAGCACCACCACGCTGGCCCTGCTGATCGGCGCGGTCGTGCTGAGCGTCGCCTTCGTGCTGGTCGAGCTGCGCGTGAGCGAGCCGATCATCCCGATGGACCTGTTCAAGGGCCGCATCTTCGCCGGCTACTCGGCCTACGCGTTCCTGCTCGGGTTCGCGATGTTCGGTGCGCTGATCTTCCTCCCGCTGTACTTGCAGGCGGTCAAGGAGATGTCGCCGACCGAGTCGGGTCTGGCGCTGTTGCCGATGATCGTCGGTATCTTCAGCGCCTCCATCCCGAGCGGCCAGCTGATGAGCAGGACGGGCAGCTACAAGATCTACCCGATCATCAGTGCGGTGCTCGTGGGTGGCGCGATGCTGATGCTGTCGACCCTCGCCATCGACACGGCGTACTGGCAGCTCGCGATCTACATGTTCGTGATGGGCGCCGGTCTGGGTCTGTCGATGCAGATCACCGTCACCGCCGCGCAGAACAGCGTGGATCGCAAGCACATGGGTACGGCGACGTCGACGATGACGTTCTTCCGGTCCATGGGTGGCGCCATCGGTACGGCCGTGTACGGCGCGGTGCTGACCAGCCGGCTCAAGGTCCACCTCGAGGACGTCGTACCGGCTGCCGCGAAGGACTCCATCGACAGCCTCGCCAAGGCGGCGAACAGCGTGCAGGCTCTGCACGCGCTGCCGCAGCCGCCGAGGAGTTGGGCGCTGACCAGCCTGGTAGGCGCGATGGGAGACGTCTTCCTCGTCTCGCTGCCGTTCCTGGCGATCGCTCTGGTGCTCGCCATCATCACTCCGGAGCAGAAGCTGGCCGCGCGTGAGGACGGTGCCGCCAAGGAGGTCGACCTCGAGTCCGCCGCCTCGATGCACTGACCGCTGAACGAGAAGGCCTCCGCTCTGCAAAGAGCGGAGGCCTTCTCAAATTCCTAAGCGGGCTTGGGTTTTCGGATCGGGCGGCGGGGTGGTTCGGGGTCGACGTCGTTGCCGGCTAGGTGGTTGACGACGGTGTTGAGTACGGCGGCGGTCGGGACGGCGACCAGGGCGCCGACGATGCCCGCGACGATGACGCCGGTCGCGATCGCGAGGATGACCGCGAGCGGGTGGACGCTGACGGCCCGGCCGAGCAGGAACGGCTGCAGCACATGCGATTCGAGCTGCTGGACCCCGATGACGACGGCCAGCATCAGTACGGCGACCAGCGGGCCCTTCGCGACCAGGGCGACGAGCACCGCGACCGAGCCGCTGACGAGGGCACCGACGACCGGGACGAACGAACCGACGAACACCAGGATGCCGATCGCGCTCACCAGCGGCAGGCCGAGTGCGGCGGCGCCGATGGCGATACCGGTCGCGTCGACGGCGGCCACGATGATGGTGGCGCGAACGAACGCGGTCAGCGAGACCCACGCCTTCCGGCCGGACGAGTCGACCTTCCCACGCGAGTGCCGCGGGAAGAGGCGGACCAGCCATGCCCAGATCTGATTGCCCTGGTAGAGAAAGAAGAACAGGCAGAACAGCGCGATGAAGATACCTGCGACCAAGTGCGTGGCGGTACTGCCCACCTCAGCCGCACGCTGACCTAGCGCGCCACTACTGGTGACGGTGTCTTTGATCTGGTTGAACGTGTCAGTGATCTGCTTGTCGGTGATATTCAGGTTGAAGCGAGCCATGTCGCGCAGCTCGCGAATACCCTCGCCCACCTGGTCCGAAAGCTCTGAGAACCCGCTGGCGATCTGCGTGCCGACAACCGTCAGTAGGCCTGCAATCAGCACAACCGTGCCAAGGACGGTAATACCAGCAGCAGGGCCTCGCGGCAGCCGCAACTTCTGCAGGCCATTCGTAACCGGGATAAGCAGTGCAGTGAGCAGCACGCCGACCGTAACCGGCACAACCACTTCCGACAGGTAGCGAAGGCCATACCCGATTACGGCGACAGCAGCCACGATTACCAGGAAGCGCCAAGCCCAGGCACTAGCGATCTGCATGCCCGGTGTGACCCCGAGATCGACCTGCCCCCGGCTGGACGAAGCCATCAAGTGATGCTCGTCCTCGGCAACGGTCGTGCTGCCCTCCTCAGGAACGGTCGAGGCGATCCCCTCAGCCACCTTGTTGTCCGCGACCGGACTCTCGTCGGCACGACCGGCATCGTCCTCATCGTGTTCCGGAACCACCGGCTTCTCCGGGTTGTTCATCACACCTCCGCCATCGATGCGAGGAGCCTACGGCGTGACGGTGGCAGCCAGCGATGCCACGCGCCAGCCCGGTCGCAGCGACCAGGTCCACCTCCGCGAGCAGTCCAACCCCGGCCAGCACGTAGTCGGTATCGACCGTCGTCCGCGCCGCCGTAGGCACCAGCCAGCCCTCCTCGAGAGCGCCCGTGCCGACCGCGCCGAGGATGCGCGCGGCGACGTCCGGGCCGTTGTGCCGCAGCACTCCCCCGGATCCGACCAGCAGGTCCACCTCGCGCAAGTCCTTGCCGGACCGCTCGATCACCCGCCCGGACGGGCCGAACACCACCCGTTGCCGGCCGGCGTGCCGCCGTAGCGCGACAGTGATCGCGATCGTCGCCAGCCGTTCGTCGTAGGTCGCTTCGTCCGCACTGTCCGGGAGGTACGACGGATCCGCGTGCCGCCGCTCGGCCGCCTCGCGCAACAAGGGGTCATCCGCGACCAAACCCGACTCGATGCCTGCGGCAACCACCGGTACGGCGCTCCAGCGCATGCCGAGATCGCCTTCAACCGTACGGGTGACGGGATGCGTCGCAACCACCTCGCGGCCGAGATTCGCGTCCTCCGGATCGAGCTCGATCACCGAATGCACGTCGGTGGTGGCACCGCCCACGTCCACGACGGCGACGTCGCCGTGCAGCCCAGCGAGCACCTCGACCCCACGCAGTACGACGTCCGGGGTGGCGGCGCGAACCAGGCGGGCGAAACCGGGGTCCTTGGACAGGTTCTTGCCGCCGATGACGTGGGCCAGGAACATCTCGCGGATCGCGGCCCGCGCGCTGTCCGGCGCGAACAACCCGATCTCGGGCACGACGTTGTCCGCCAACACATACGGCACGTCCGCATCGCCCAGCGTCGAGGCGATCAACCCCTGCGACTCAACGTTGCCCGCGGCAACAACTGGACGGCGCCAGCGGTACTTCGCCAGCACCGCGGCCGCCTGCTCGATCACGGCCGAGTTGCCGCCATCGGTACCGCCGAGCAGCAGCACCACGTCCGGCCGGTCGGCGCGCAACGCCTTCAGCGACGTCGCGGTCAGCCCTCCGCTCACCACGGCGACGACCCGGCCACCACTGGACAGCGCGACCCGGCGGCCGGCCTCGGCGGTGACGAGCTCCTCGTTACCGACGACCGCGATCCGCAAACCGCCGCCCGCGCTGGAACAGGCCAGCACGTCGGCTTTCGCGACCGCCTGATCGGCCTCGAGCAACGCCGTACGGCAGGCAAGCCAGCCGTCCATCACGTCCGTGCCGATCGTCGTCCGCGATTCCGCCCGGGCCACGAGTGCTCCCGAGGCGGCGTCGACCGCAACCGCCTTGGTGAACGTCGAACCGAAGTCCACCGCGACGTACAGCTGACCCATTAAGACATCGCGCGGTCGAGGTCGTGCAGCAGGTCGTCGACCGTCTCGATGCCCACGCTCAGCCGGACCAGGTCGCCCGGCACCTCCAGCGGCGTGCCCGCGACCGAGGCGTGCGTCATCTTGCCCGGGTGCTCGATCAGCGACTCGACACCACCGAGCGATTCGCCCAGCGTCCAGACCTCGGCCTTGTTGCAGATGTCGATGGCCTGCTTCTCACCACCGGAGACGCGGAAGGAGACGATGCCGCCGTACCGCTTCATCTGCTTGGCAGCGGTCTCGTGGCCTGGGTGACCGTCGATCCCCGGGTAGAGAACCGAGGTGACGGACTGGTGGCGCTGCAGGTACTCGACGACCTTCTCGGCGTTGTCGCTGTGCCGGTCCATCCGCACGCCAAGGGTCTTGATGCCACGCAGCACCAGCCAGGCGTCGAACGGGCCGGCCACCGCGCCGATGGCGTTCTGGTGGTAGGCGATCTTGTCGGCCAGCTCCGGGTCGCGAACGATCAGCGCGCCGCCCACGACGTCCGAGTGACCGCCCATGTACTTGGTGGTGGAGTGCACGACGACGTCGGCGCCGAGCTCCAGCGGCTGCTGCAGGTACGGCGAGGCGAAGGTGTTGTCGACGACGAGCAGCGCGCCCGCGTCATGGGCGATCTGGGCCACGATCGCGATATCGGCCACGTTCAGCAGCGGGTTGGTCGGCGTCTCCAGCCAGACCACCTTGGTCACGCCCGGGCGGATCGCCTTGCGAATGGCGTCCGGGTGGGTGACGGCCGCGGGCGTCATGTCGATACCCCACTGCGAGAGCACCTTCGAGAACAGCCGGAACGTGCCGCCGTACGCGTCGTCGGGGAAGACCACGTGGTCGCCCGGCTTGCAGATCGACCGCATCAGCGTGTCCTCGGCGGCCAGACCGCTGGCGAACGCGAAACCGCGGGTGCCGGCCTCGATCGCGGCCAGGCACTCCTCCAGCGCCGTCCGGGTCGGGTTGGCCGAGCGTGAGTACTCGTACCCGTTGCGTAGACCGCCGACGCCGTCCTGCTTGTAGGTGCTGGTGGCGTAGATCGGCGGCACAACAGCGCCGGTGGTGGGGTCGGGCTCATTGCCGGCGTGGATCGCAAGGGTCTCGAAACCGTACTGCGGAGAAGTGGTCACCAGCTCAGACTACGACGGCACCTGGACGGACTTGGAACGAAGGGCCAGTACGGCCGTCGCGGCCCCCAGTACGACGCGGCGTAGCTCCTCGTCCGTGGCCTCCGGCGTGGCCAACGCGCTCGAGATCACCGCGCCCACCACCTCGACCGCCGCGGACGCCAGGATCAGGTCGGCCGTGGTCGGGTCGGGACCTGCCAGCCAGACCTGGAAGCGCCGGCTCTGAGCGATCAGCTCGTCCAGACTCTCCTCGAACGCGGCCAGCACGGCGGTGAAATCGCGCAGCAGGGACGGCCCGGTCGAGCGGTGCAGGATCACCACGTCCAGGTACGCCGCGAGCAGCTCGCGCTCCGACTCAGGGCTCCACTCGACCACGTCCACGAGTTGCAGGACCCGTTGCAGGTCGTCGAAGAAGGTGCCGATGATCGCCTTCAGCAGGTCCTGCTTGGACGAGTAGTGGTAGTAGAGCGAGGCCTTGGTGATGCCGACCTGCTCCGCGATCTCACGCAGGCTGGTCTTCTCGTAGCCGTGGGTCGAGAAGAGTTCCAGGGCGGCCTGATGGATCTCGGCCTTGGTATCGCGCTGCATGTGACCAGCCTCCCACTTTTCTTACCTACCGTGCGGCAGGTAGTCTACCTACCGACCGGCAGGTAGACAGGTCAATCACAGACGGAGGGGTCTCGTGTTCACTCGACTTGGGCGGTTCGTCGTCCACAACCCTTGGAAGGTGATCGCCGCCTGGGTGATCGCCGCGTTCGCCGTGGTGGCGTTCGCGCCGACGCTGGCCGACGTGACCAACAAGGACCAGACGAGCTTCCTGCCCGACAAGTACGAGTCGGTGCAGGCGCAACAGCTCGCGGCCAAGGCCTTCGGGCAGACCAATGACGCGACGGCCACGATCGTGGTCAAACGCACCGACGGCGCCGTCCTGACCGCGGCGGATCAGGCCAAGGCGGCCGAGATCGCCAGTCGCATCACCGCGGCCAAGATCGATCGCGTGACCGGCGCGATGACCGGGCCGCAGGCGCTGTCGCCGAACAAGCAGGTCCAGCTGATCAGCGTCGGCCTGAAGGGTCTGCCGGACGAGCAGAAGGTGCTCGACGCGATCCAGAAGGTGCGCGACACTGCCGGGCCAGCCGCCGACGGCAGCGGTCTGCAGTACGGCGTGACCGGGGACGCCGCGTTGTTCCTGGACAACAAGGACGCCTTCGACAACGCGTTCGTGGTCGTCGGTATCGCCACCGTGGTGCTGATCGTCGGCCTGCTGCTGTTCATCTACCGCAGCCCGGTCGCGGCGTTCCTGCCGTTGCTCACGGTCGGCCTGGTGAGCGCGATCGCGCCTGGTCTGATCGCCCTTGCGGCCAAGGCTTTCGACCTGCAGGCGACGCAAGACCTGCAGACGATCCTGACGGTGGTGCTCTACGGCGTCGGCACGGACTACATCCTGTTCCTGCTGTTCCGCTTCCGGGAACGGCTGCGCGCGGGCGAGGAGCCGAAGGAGGCCCTGGTCAACGCCACCAGTCGCGTATCCGAGGTCATCGTCTCGGCCGCGGGCGCCATCGTCGTGGCCTTCAGCGCCTTGCTACTCGCCGTCTTCGGTGGTTTCAAGAGCCTCGGTCCGGGTCTGGCCATCGCTGTTGCCGTGATGGCGTTCGCGGCGATCACCTTGGTTCCCGCGGTCGTCTCGCTGCTCGGGCCGAAGGTGTTCTGGCCGTCCAAGTCGTGGCAGAAGACGCCGCGCGGTGCGGTGTTCAAGCGCTTCGGCACCTTCACGGCCCGCCGGCCTGCCGTGGTGGCGGTCATCTCGGGCGGTCTGATGGTCGCGCTGGCCCTCGGTGCGTTGGGGATGAAGACCGACTACGACGCGTTCAGCCAGCTGCCCGATGACACCGAGTCGGCTCGCGCGGTGAAGGACCTCCAGTCGGGCTTCCCGGCCGGCGCGCTGAACCCGACGACCGTGTACGTGCGCGGCGATTCGCCTTTGTCCGTTGAGGATTTGAACGCGTATGCACAGGAGCTTGGCAAGGTCCCGGGCGTCGGCGCCGTACTACCCGCAGGGGCGGACGGAAGTCTCGCGCTGCTGAATCCGGACAAGACGGTCGCGCAGATCAACGTCGTACTCGCGGGGGCGCCGTACGCCAAGGAGTCGATGGACCTGGTCGACGGCAAACTGCGCGAGGTCGCACACGCCGCGGCCCCGGCCGGCACCACTCCCCTGCTCGGTGGAGTGACCGCGAGCTATGCCGATATCCGGGACGCGAACAGCCGGGATCTGGCGGTCATCTTCCCGGTCGCGGGTGGTCTGATCGCGCTCATCCTGGCGTTGCTGCTGCGTAGTCTGCTGGCGCCACTCGTCCTGATGCTGGCGGTCATTCTGAGCTTCTTCAGCACGATCGGCGCGACGGTCCTGGTCTTCCAGGGCGCGGCGGGCCATGCGGGCGTGACGTTCTCGCTGCCGATCATGCTGTATCTCTTCGTGGTCGCGATCGGGACGGACTACAACATCCTGATGATCGCGCGATTGCGGGAAGAGGCCGAACAAGGGACGGATCCCCGTACGGCGGCGGATCTGGCCATCGAGCACGGCGGGCCTTCGGTGGCTGCCGCCGGATTGATCCTGGCGGGCACGTTCTCCTCGCTGATGCTGGCGGGAATGGCCTTGCTCACCGAGATGGGCTTCTCCGTGGCCGTCGGCATCGCCATCTCGGCCTTCCTGATGTCCATCTTCCTGGTGCCCAGCGTCACCGCCCTCCTCGGCACCCGCATCTGGTGGCCGCGAAAGCTCGCCGTCGCGCCTTCCACGGAGGCGGCCGAGAAGGTCGCCGAACCGGTGGGCTGACAGAGCTGCAGGCTGAGGGGTCCTGCAAAGCGGACCGCCAGCACCACACCGTCAGGTATTCGGCCTTGTTTTGGCCGGTTTCCGGTCGTCGTGTGGTGCTGGCGGTCCGCCCTACTTATCCAGGCGGACGCGGAAGTGGGGCAGGAAGAGTTGGGCCAGGGGGCCGATGGCCAGGGCGTAGGCGACGGTGCCGAGGCCGACGATGCCGCCGAGGACGAAGCCGATCGCGAGTACGGCGACCTCGATCGTGGTGCGGATGAGGCGGACGCTCAGGCCGGTACGGCGGACGAGTCCGGTCATCAGGCCGTCGCGCGGGCCTGCCCCGAACTGCGCGCCGATGTACATCGCGGTGGCCAGGCCGTTGCCGACGATGCCGAAGACCAGGAAGGCGATCCGGATCCAGAGCTGATCCGGGCGGTCCAGCGCCCACAGAGTCAGGTCCAAGACCACGCCGATCACCAAGGCGTTGCTGATCGTGCCGAGTCCGGGCCATTGCCGCAGCGGGATCCACATCAGCAACACCAGGAACGCCACGCCGATGCTCGACTGGCCGATGGTCAGCGGAAGGTGCTCGGCGATGCCGTAGTCGAGCACGGCCCACGGCGGCAGGCCGAGATGACTGTGGACCATCACGCCGAACGAGATGCCGTAACACGCGAGTCCGACGTACAGCTGGATCAGCCGTCGGGTCAGGCGGCCCGCTTTGAGCTGGGCGAGCGGGTTCAGATTGGGCGCTGGCACTGCGGTGGTGGCGGTCACGATGCCAGTTTGAGGCCGATTGGTCTGGTATTCGATAGCCAATTGGGCAATAGTGGACTGCATGGCTGCTCCACGACATCTTCCCGCCAGTACGGTCGCCGCGCTCATGCATGGCTGGTCCGAGGCGGGCGGTCCGGCGTACCGCAATCTGGCCGAGCGGATCCGCCTGCTGATCGCGGATGGCCGGATCCCGCCGGGCGCGCGGTTGCCGAGTGAGCGCGAGCTGACCGAGGCGCTGGGCGTCAGCCGGACCACTGTCGCCTCGGCGTACCGCGAACTGCGCGACCGCGGGTACCTCGCCAGCCGGCGTGGTTCCGGCAGCGTGACGAGCCTGCCGTCGGGCGCGGCTCGCGGCACAGGTGGCCGGAGTACGGCGGGCATCACGCAGGCGCCCGAGTTCGATACGCCCGGGCTGTACGACCTGACCTGCGCCGCCTCGCCGTCGGCCGTCGGGATCGGGTCGGCGGTCGGCGCGGCCACCGAGGAACTGGCGAGCCACCTCGGCACGCCGGGCTATCACCCGCAGGGGCTGTTGGAACTGCGCGAGGAGATCGCGGCGTACTACGAGGCCAAGGGCCTGCCGACCACGCCCGACCAGATCATCGTGACCGCCGGAGCCCTCGCTGGTACGGCGCTCGCGGTCCGTTCGGTGGCCGAGATCGGCGACCGGGTGCTGACCGAAAGCCCGACTCATCCGAACTCGATGGACGCGATTCGCCGTGGTGGCAACCGCATCGTGGCCGCGCCGATGACGCCGCACGGCTGGGACTTGCCGTTGCTGGAGGCAACCATTCGGCAGACCGCGCCGCGGGCCGCGTGGATGGTGGTGGACTTCCACAACCCGACTGGTGGGTTGATGCCTGACGCGGATCGGGAGCGACTGGCGGCCGCGTTCGCGCGCAGCCGGACCACCGCGATCATCGACGAGACGCTGGCCGATTTGGCGTTGGATGGACGCCCGATGCCCGCGCCCTTCGCGACGTACGACCCGCTCGGGGTGATCACGATCGGGAGTCTGAGCAAGTCGTTCTGGGGTGGGCTGCGGATCGGCTGGCTTCGGGTGCCTCCGGCGCTGGTGGCTCGGGTGCTCGACGCGCGCGCCTCGATGGATCTGGGCGCGCCCGTGCTCGAACAACTCATCGCGACTCGGCTCATCGCCTCCCGCGACGAGATCCTGCCGGAGCGTCGTATGGGCCTGCTTACCCGTCGTGATGCGCTCGCTCGTGCATTGCGGGAGCACTTGCCGTCTTGGTCGTTCGAGCTTCCCGGTGGCGGGTTGTCGCTGTGGTGCGAGCTGCCGGCGCCGGTCGGCTCGAGCCTGGTCGGAGTGGCTGAGCGCACCGGCGTACTCCTGATGGCCGGATCGCGCTTCTCCCCCGATGGCGGGCTGGAGCGGTTCATGCGCCTGCCTTACACGCTGCAGCCCGATGACCTGACTGAGGCGGTACGACGTATCGCCACGGCGTACGGGCAATTGGCGGACGCCGTGCCCCGGCGTAGCGCCGCCATGATCGCGTAATCGCGCCGTAAGGGCTTTAGGTGGTCGCGGGGGAAGGTTCGCCTTGGGTACGGCGTTGAGAGACCATGAGTAGGACTTTGCTGCTGCGAAAGGCGTGAGATGTCGTTGTTCAGGAACAAGTCAGCCCTGGTCGAGGCCGACAAGGCCCTCCCCGGTCGCGAGACCCCCGGTTTCGCCGTACCCGCCGACAACATCGTGCTCGGCACACCCCAGACCGCCCCGGCCCCCGAGGGGTTCGGCGAGGTGTGGTTCGGCACGGGCTGTTTCTGGGGCACCGAGGAGGTCTTCTGGCAGATCCCAGGCGTCTACACGACGGCCGTGGGTTATGCCGGCGGCTACACCCCGTACCCGACGTACGAAGAGGTCTGCAGCGGCATGACCGGTCACACCGAAGCCGTGCGCGTCGTCTACGACCCTTCGAAGGTGTCGTTCGAGGACCTACTGAAGGTCTTCTGGGAGTCCCACGACCCAACCCAGGGCATGCGCCAGGGCAACGACCTAGGCTCCCAATACCGCTCCGCCATCTACTACACCTCCCCGGACCAGGTGCCCACCATCGAGTCCACCCGAGCCACCTACCAACCGGCGATCAAGTCCCGCGGCTACGACGACATCACCACCGAAGTAGCCCCCGCGGCCACCTTCTACTACGCCGAGCCCTACCACCAGCAGTACCTTTCAGAGGGTAAAAACCCCAACGGCTACCGCTGCCACAGCAACACCGGTGTGCCGTTTCCCGACTGATGCCAACTGATCGGTGAGACCCGCACATTCAGGCAGGCCTCACCGCACAGGCGATCGCAAGCGACCCGGTCGAGTCCCACGCTACGCACTGCACCACTACTAGACGTAACGCACATTGGGCCAATGCGCGTGGCACAGATCAGCGTGGAAGAGCGTGCCAGCAAGACATGCGCGCTCGACCTCGTTAATGCGACCATGCGCAGCCGTAGCAGGCCAGGGAAAATGGCGGGCCCGAACGTCCTTCGAGCGGAGTGTGGGTATCTGTGGAGCCCCCGGGATCGGTAGAACAACAGCGCGACCTGTGCGAGCAACAACCACTACGCACTGTTCGGGTGCCGCGAGTTCAAGCACGAAGTCACCTATCACTGAGCTACCTGCGCCCAGTTCGATAATCTGAACAGATCTCTTACCCGGCTCATATCCATTAACGATGCCGTTCCGAACTGGTTGAAGCTCGGGGCTCATCGCCCATCGATACCCGAGCACGCCGAATGCGATCACGAATGCCGCCTTGAGGTCTGTCATGTTGAAGGCGAGAGGCCGCGCGATGATCCGAACCCCGACCTGTCGTTCGATCACCGAGCGAGCCGCCGAAAGCGCTGCATGGTCCTCTGCGGTCAGTTCCTCAACCTGGTCCTCCCGCTTCAACGTCGCTGCCTCGGCTTCGTAAGTAGCCCCAAGACCGTTGTTGCACCGCTTGCACGTAAGCACGACGACAACAGCCGTCGCGCCCAGTGAAGACTGGCCCCCTCTAGGGGGCGCGTCCTCCTTGGACATCAACTCCCTCGCGATGATCTGGCCGCAGAACGGACAGAGCAACGCTGATTGCCTCGGTGGGTTCGGTACCGGATCCGTGCATACCGAGAACACGCCAGTATCAGCTGTGGCCTGCCACGACAGTCGCTCCTGATAATGCTCCATCGCGAACGTTTGGTAGACGGCCAACTGATTTCGCAAGGACTTGCTGAGAGGACGGGCCACCCCGCAACCCTACGCACCACCGCCCCGCATGGCGCGGCATTTTCGGCACGCCTATCGCGTACCACCGACTAGGTTCTCCAGACGATTTCGAGTAGATCTGGATTGAAGGGCGCCCGTCCACGGCCGTGCGGACCAACCGGGTGCACGATCACCGCATGCATACTTTCCTTGACTAGGGCACGCTTCTGAGACAGATCCAGTTCTCCGTCGTACCAGCGGTGACGAATGTCGCTGAAGTCTGATCTGGCTCGCACGGCCAGCACCGCGTGCCGAGCCTCGTCAGCCCTCAACTCGCGCTGTTGCTGCTCCAGCTGACGCAGCGTAGGAAAGAAGAAATCATCAGAGACGGCGCCGGCTAGCCATTGACCACGTAGCGCCTGGCCCGGAACCGGGTGGGCCCGTCCGGCCAGCTCTGAATCCGGTTGAGTGACGGCTGGGATGGTGTGCGGGTCGACTGATTGCGCGCACCGCCAGGATGGCATCACGTAGTCTCTTCCCTCGTGGACGATGGCGACGAGGAAGCGCCTAACGGCTCCGCCTCCAACGCAGCGGGTGTCAATCAATCGGATGAATCCTGTCCTGACCCAGAGACCGGTTCTAGCCTCACGCCGGAGATCCCCAAGCCTTCAGACGACGTATCAGGCTGGTACACAGCGCCGGAAAACTTTCTCAACCGCATCGATCGCCTTGCGCTCAAGGCGAAGATCCCCCGGCTCTTACGGAGGCCAATTTGGGCCGCCCGGCACGAATTGACTCTGTATTGGCTGCGTGATCGCTACCGAGCACGGCTTGATGAAAGCCACGAACAGTACTACTCGATGCCTTCAGGCGAAACGATCCACTGGCCGATTTTCTGGCTAACCGAGGCTTTTACACCATCGACGCTCGATGCGCTCCTCGATGGAATAGACAAGGCAGGTTGGTCGGCCCCTCGCTCGTCGATACGTCGAAGTGATGAGGTAAGGGAATGGATTGCGCAAATGCGCCGCCGCGGCGACACGGGAATGGCGTGGATGAATCTCGTCACGATAATACCGAAGGATGGGCCAGTCGGGTTGATGTCAGGCGCGGTCCGGTCATCCCTGCCGGAGGGCATCAAACGAGTCGTAATCCGGCTACATCAACCAACCTCGGCATTGACATTACTGCGGGCCGGGTTCGTGCTGGATGAATCCGAGAGCTTGATATTGGATCGGACGTTAAAAGAAAAGACCGAACCCAGGGTATCTCGCGAGCCTGGAATGCGTCGCCGGAATACACTTGACACGGTATTCGCGAAGCGTGGTGACCTGAAAAACATTGTAACGAGCCATCACGTCGAAGCGCAGAAGTGGATCGCTCGTCGCGTACCCGGGATCTTTTGGAACGTCCAGCCCGGCCGACCCTCCGTGATTGATCTCATGCTGACAGAGGTGAGTGAGCCAGCCCAAGGTCCGCGGAGGGGCTTCGACAGGTTCTATCTTGAGGAGCTGGGAATCGGCACCGCTTACGACTCTTGGATCTGCACGGACCCCAAGGGACTGTACTTGCATGCGGGGGGCGGCCTCCGAGAACTCGCACCTGGATACACGCTTAGTGGGCGCTACGCGGACGTATTTGCTGACGACGCATTCCAATACATGGGCGATGGCAAAAGGAGTGTCGATAACATCGTTTGGCGCCTCGATATGAGCTATATCGATGGGATAGCGTCACGGCTAGCCATCACCGACCTACTGCGGCTACTTGAGCATGACCAGGCCGCAACCCGTGATCTTGCCAAGCGAATTCATGGCCGGGGCGCAGTCCGTAGCAGTCTGCGGCTGCGCGAGCGAGTATTCGGCGTGAGCCTGGATATTGTCGAAATTGCCCGGGGCTTGGAGCAACTAACGGCCGACCGGAGACGGTACGCGTATGACGTCCTGGAATTTGAACAGCGCGAGCGCGATAAGACAGGGTTGGTGCATGTCACCAACCTTGTTAACGCGCTCCGGAAGGAGCAGCGAGAGGCATCGCGGCGTCTGGCGGAACAGGACCGCCAGCTCCGAGAGGTCTTGCACACCGGTGCCTCTCTTTCTGCGGCGGCGGCTGACATACGACTGCAGAGATGGACCGTTGTTATCGCAATGCTCTCAATCCTCATAGCCGTTGGCGCAGTGGTCGTTTCTGTGATCATCGCCGATCCGAGTTGGTGGCCCTGAGAGCCGGCGATTAGCTGCCAATCAGCCGGGCGGCATACGCACCGGCAAAGGTACCGATGAGCGCACCAACCAGGCCGGGTCACGACACCGACCCGGATAGCGAATCTCTGGAGGCGCGACACCGACCCCTCCATGCGATCAATCGCGCTCGTTACGTCCGTGACCGCCACACGGTTGTCCTGAACGCTCTTGTCGATTCGCTCGCTCTTAGCGGCCATCGCCTGGATCGGTCGTGGCGCGCAGGTCGGCAGTGGTGCCCACCTACGGGCTTACCGATAACGAGATAACGGTGACGGTGGAGATCTGAGTCTTGTCCATTTAGCGCCCCCCATGTTCAAGCCCTCAGGCGACCACCCAGGGCTTGAACATAAGGGGGCGACTCACTGCGCCGAAGTGTCCAGGTCCCGCGAGGGCCCAAGATTTAGGTCATTGCGCATCGCGTTCAACGCTGTGTGAACCTGCTTGTCGAGCTCGCGCATTGGTTCAAGCCCTATGTCTGTTGAACCCCTCTTAACTGCATCATCCCAAGCCTTCAGCGCATGAAATACAGGCTTGCACTTGGCGTGCACTTCGGGGTTCAGCATGGTGATCTCACCACCGAGATGCCGGAGGCCGTTCCACCATTCAAACCACCCCGCCACGACCTCAGCCCGCGCCGCATCGCGTCGTGATTCGGATCCGCTCGTTGCGCGGTATAGCTGCAACCGCCGGTCGCCGACCATTCTCAAAAAAGTCGACATAAGCCTTGCGCTTGATGTCAGCGAAGATCCGAGCGCGCTCAAGTTGTTCTGCGTCGCGGTCTCGCTGCCGTTCCCACTCCCGCTGCTCCCCTTCCCATTTGAGCCGCTTCGTCTCTCGTCGGCCGGTAAAGAGTTGAGCAACGATCTGGCCGGCGACAGCACCAGTAGCGCCAATGCCAGATGCGATGAGCGCAACCGTCGTGGTGTCCATGAACGCTGAAAGTACAGCCGCCCAAACGGAACAACCAGATCTGACTCGAAGCAGCCGGCTACCGCTGCCACAGCAACACCGGCGTACCGTTCCCGGCCGACACCTCGTCTAGGAACTGAGTGGCCGACGAGTGGTAGCAACCGGGGCTAATACGCCGGACGCTCCTGTAGATAGACCATCGAGCTAGTTGCCCGGTTGGGGCGGTTCGATTCGCCCGACCGGACAGACACCATCGCGCTGCCACCACCGATCGCACATCTTGAATGTCAATCTCGCCTGCGCTTTCACAGCGACAACTGAGTCATCATCGCTCATGGATACCACGCCCTGAGTCGGCAACGGCTTGAGGTGGAAGGCCCCCGAAATGCCACCGTGGGCTGCTAGGGACCTCTCCGAAATCTGTCGCCCTTCGTCGGTGTCAACAGCGACGTCGTAGATCGGGTGCTGATGCGTTTCGTTGATCACCTGCGTCACGAAATGGGTCAGTTTGTCGCCGTCGTGAGTGACCGACATGTACGTGAACCGGACCTGCTCCGCCAAGCTCAGCAGTTCTCTCTCTGCCTCCGCTTCGTCGGCAACCGCCTGTTGCTGCTCGATTCTCTCCCGGTCACGCCGCTCTTCGCGTTCGTCCTGCTGGCTTCGGAGCGAGGCCGCGGCCACCAATACCGCAACCACGGTCCCAATCCCGCCGGCCCAGGTGCCGGCTGCTTCAATCAGGTCGACATGAGGCTTGCAGTCATCGCCGCACGCACTGATGGTTCCCAGCCACAAGCCAACTAACAACCCTGCGAGAAGGGCCAATAACGCACACACGACGTAACCGGTATGCCTCATCACCCAACGAGCGAAGCGCCCGGCGGTGTTGCGGCCAGGCGCTTTTGGCCTCTGAGCAACGACATCCGACCGCACCTTATCGTCCGACTGCGCTCCCGGGGTCACGGTCGGCCCGGAGGCGGCTTAGGTCGCCCCTTGCATAGAGCTCTCACTTTTTCTCCGAATGTCGGTAGTCCATTGCCGCGTTGGGCCTCCGCATCAAGCCCTAATCGGACGCGTAGACCTAAAGCCCACTGCTTCACCCGCTTCGCACGGCGGCGCGCTCCATGAATGCGATTCGGCGGGACTCCTATGTCACGCCGCATCAGTTCCGCCAGGTCGCCCACGGCACGGCGATAGGAGGCATCGTAAGCAAAGTCATAAGGGGTCGGCTCATCGCCGTAGAGGGGCATGTGTCCCTCCAACTCCAGGGTGGACAGCATTATGTTGACGTTCGACCACCTCTCCAAAATGGCTGGCGTCGCATATAGCCGGATGCGGGAAATCGACAACGCTTCGTCAGCTAGCGCCCGAGTGGGGATTGGCGCCAGGTACGCACGCCGTCCCTGGCGCTCCTGCAGCTTGATGTACCTGTGCTCGAGGTAGTCCAGCATGTCCTGGTAGAGCTGCTCCACGCGTGCGGTGTGACGGCTTTCGCGACCAGTCTTCCGCGTGCTGAGGTAGGCACCGATAAGCGTGCCGCCAGCCAGCACGTACGGGCCCGCCGCGCTGATGATCTCTGAAGTCGTGCTCATGGAAGGAAGTACCTCGTGCGAAAACGGGTGGCCTCGACCGATGCCGCGTTCATCGATCCACGTCCAGGTTCACGATGCCTCCCGCCGTGCTTGCCCCCAGTATCACCGAAGACGGCACGGCCGCTCTCGCGACGCTCTCAGCCAGGCTGTCCCACCTTTCCCGGAGTCTCAGTTGTGGCCGTCACCGTGTGCTGACTTTCTATGACCTAGCCGGTATTGCTACCACCAGCAGTACCTGAAGAAGAACCCCAACGGCTACCGCTGCCACAGCAACACCGGGGTGCCGTTCCCGAGCTGAGGTTTCAGCCCACCCGTACTCACCTCCCGGGCCGGCGCATTGCGCCGACCCAAACCCACTGGCGGCCCCACCCGATGCCGTTCGAAGACCTGCTGACAAGCTGAAATGTCGAGAGTCGCGGGTCGGCCCCGATGTAGCGTCGAGAGGGCCGACCAGCGGCTGCTCCGACGTTAGGGATCTCTGATGAAGTACGTCCTATTGATCCACTCCAACCCGCAGCCGTGGGGCCACCCGACCGGTGACACCGTGGCCGAGCACCAGGCCCTCCCCAAAGCCGAGCGCGACCGGCTGAACTCGGACTTCGAGAAGCTCTTGAGCGAGCTCCAGGCCAACGGCGAACTGCTCGGTGGCGAGGCCCTGGGCGACCCGGCCATGTCCCGCCTCTACCGCTACTCCGGCCGCCCCGTCGTCACCGACGGCCCGTACTCGGAGTCGAAGGAACACCTGGCCGGCTTCTTCCTCATCGACGTCGACAGCCCGGAACGTGCCGACGCCGTAGCCCAAACCTTCGCCGGCCCCGGCGAAACCATCGAACTCCGCCCGATCCACGTCTTCTGAACTCCCTGGCCGGGCCAGTACGTCGTACTGGCCCGGCGGTCAGGGCATCTGAGGAACCGCACCCGTCCGTTGCGCCATAAGGTTGGGCCGGTGAGCATCTTTCGCCGCCCGACCGACCCCACCGAGGCCGTACTCCGACGCCTGTCCAAGAGCCTGCGGTGGTTCCGGCCGTCCCTCGCCGACGCCCCCACGCCGTACTCGCAACTCGCGCACCTCGCCCAGCATCAGCTGTGTCCAGCGATTGACCGGGGTGACGCGGCCCCAGTGGTGACTTCCTTCGCCATTACCGAAGAGGCCCTGGCGGGTGTCAAGCTCGACCACAAACTCGACGAGGCGCTCACGCTAGGCCTGGTCGAAGTAGTGAGCGACTGGTGCTCGTGGCCGGAGACGCCATCAGAGGTAGTTGCGACGATCGAGGCAGGCATGGGACCTCTGACCCGCGGGCGATGGAACTCCATCCGGGACCAGGGCGCCGTCGTAGCCGACTGGATCCGCAGCGGAGGCGCACCCGACCGCACCGGCGAAACGCCGGCAACATACCGGGAGATCAAGGACGCCGATCTCCGATTCCTCATCCGGTCTTCCCAGCAGTACATCGATGAGACGATGACCGTCGGCGCTCCCGACCGCCTGCGGTTTGAGCTGTCCACCGGTCAGGGCGTGTAGCCACCCCGGTTTGCGTGCACGCCTGTATACCTCGGGCAAACCGTTGCTGGCCGGCCGTCAAGTCTTCGGACTCCCGAACACTTGACGGCCGCCGCAGGCTACGCTCAGGTCCGGCGGAGGATCCAGAGGCCGGAATTCATGTCGCTGATATAGATCAGGTCCGTCGCGTCGTCGACGACCACGCCCCAGACCTGCGTGGCATTGGTGAGGACTCCACGTTGGGACGGGCTGACCGGGTTGTTGGCGCTGGGCGGCACGAAGTACGCCACCTCCCGCGGCGCCATCGGGTCACTGGCGTCGATGACGCGCACCCCGTCGCTGTACCACGACGCGTACACATCGGTGCCGACCAGGAACGGGTTGTGGATGGAGTAGTCGCCCGCACCGATGTCCCGCGGACCGGACGAGTTCGGTGTCTTGTACTGGCCGATCTGCCGGGGCCTTCCGAGGTTGCTGTAGTCGTATACCCGCAGATAGCCGAAGCCCTTCTCGATGCCTGCGCCCGACGTCTTGCAGAAGTCCTCGTCGGCCGTGAACAGCAGCCGCCGCGTTTCGTCGTACTGCGACGAGTGCCCATCGCCGTCGGCGTTCACCGGATAGCGGGTGGTTCCACGGAACGTCGGACGGGCGGGGTCGACCAGGTCCAGGGCGACGAAACCGCTGTCCCAGTACGACACGAAGGCGAGCCTGCCGTCGGCCGACGGCTCGACAGAGTGGCCGAAGATCGGGTCCGGGTCGCACCCTTGACCGGCGGCGGGCGGTCCGCCCAGGTCGTGCACGACTCCCCAGTCGGAGATCTCGACTGGCTGGGCCGGATTGGTGATGTCGATCAACCGGAAGTCTCCGCGGCCGGACTGGTCACGCATGCCGGTCGGTGATGCCGAGTCCGGGTACTCGCTAGCCGGCACGCTGGCATAGACGAAGGTCCGGTTGAGGTCGGCACGGTGCTGCACCTCGAGTTCGTGGATGCCACGGGTGCAGCAGCCTGTGTTGAGTCGCCCGATCTCCACTGGACTGGCCGGGTTCGTCACGTCCCACACCACGAGGCCGCGGAAGAGCGACACGTCGTACCTGGAACTCCCGCACGTCTGAATGCCGGAGACGGCGATGTCGCGACCGGCGAACGCGCCGTACCGGGCGGTGAAGACGACGATGTCCTCGGCGGACGTGCCGGTGGGCTGCTGGAGTTTGGCGACCGGCCTCGGATCGGAAGGCACCCGAGTGTCCAGTACGACGATGCCGGCGTGCGCGTCGTCCGGACAGAATCGGTTCTCGCCACCTCCGGCCCAGTCCTGGAAGCCCCAACTGCCGACATAGGCGTGCCCGTCGTGGACCCAGACGTCGGCGTTGTAGCCGCGGTTGCCGAGATCGTGGCGACCCACGACCTCCATGTTCAGTGCGGTTCCCTTCGTCGTCGCCGCGCCGGCCGACAGACCCCCGAACAGTAGGCCGACGATCGACAACGAGCACCCGAACCAGACGAATCGCTTCATGACGCCACCCTTCGCCAATTGGCTCCGCGAGCCTGCGGGGGACACCGCCCCGACGAGCGGTTCCCCGGCTGTGCCTCAGTTTCATCGAGCAGAGCACCCCAGCACCTTGGCCACCGCATGGCTGCCACAGGTTGCCCGTCAACACCGATCCCCTGGTCAGCAACGCCACGCCTGTCGCGTGTCCTTACCGACGCTTCATCGAACGTAGATCCGCGTCGGCCGAACGGCAAGCGTCACCCGCACTGACTGATCCTGACACGGCCGCGCCGGGATATCCGGCGCCCACATGTCATCTCCGACCGAGCTCAGATGTGGTTCGTGCGGCGCTTGTTCAGCCGGGTGACTTCCCCGACTCGATCTGCTGGGCCAGGTACTGCTGGGCGCCGACCCGCTCGATCGCGTCGAGTTGGCTCTCGAACCAGTCCACGTGCTTCTCCTCGTCGCGGACCATCTCCTCGAACACCGCGGCGGTGCCGTGATCGCCGAGGTCGTGGCACTCCTGCGCGGCGGCGTTGAACTGCGCGACCGCGGAGTGCTCGCTCTCGATCCCCAGCCGGAGCATCTCCTGGGCATCCTCGCCGACCGTCACGGCACCGAGCTTCTGCAGGTTCGGGTGACCGTCGAACAACAGGATGCGGCTGATCAACGCGTCGGCGTCGTTCATCTCGTCGATGGACAGGTCGTAGAAGGCCTTGCCCAGTCGGCCGAATCCCCAGTTGTCGAGCATCCTGGCCTCCAGGAAGTACCCGTTGATCACCGTCAGCTCGAGTGTTAGCGCCTCGTTGAGCAATTCGACGACGCGTAGTTAACCGGTTGCACCTGCCACCTCCGTGAACGAGGCTGCCGAGACCGACTTCCCATGCTCGCACAACAACCGCTTCAACGAGAAGACGCAGCCGCCACAGTTCCGCCCCGCCCCGGTCGCCCTGCACACCTGTGCGAGCGTGCGCGCGCCGCCGTCGATGCTCTCGACGACCTCGCGGTCGCTGACAACCTCGCAGTGGCAGACAATCATGCAGGTGAGGCTATCCTAACCACTGCGGGCTAGTCGCACTCGTGTCCAGCGCGGCCTCCAATTGCCGACCACGGAGGACCCCACCTTCTGTCGCCAGCCTGTCGGAGAAATCACGCTGATGCAGTAGCTATTGGCAGCGCGCGTGGCGGCGTACGGTCGATTTGTGGCAGGCGAGCCAGCGTGGAGGCAGGACGAGATCCGTACCGCCGAAGTGATCGCTTCGCTGTGTCTGGCGACGGATCTCGGTATGGGGCTCCCGCTCGAACACGGCCTGCACAGCACCCTGTTCGCGATGCGGCTTGCGGATCGTCTGGACGTCGACTCCGCGACCGCATCGCAGACCTACTACGGGTGCCTGCTGTTCTATGTCGGTTGCACGGTGGATGCCGAGATCAGCGCCGAGTTGTTCAAGGGTGACCTGCTCACGAACTTCAACCCGGTGATGTTCGGGTCGACGGCGCAAATGATGGGCGGCATCATGCGCGCGTTGGCCGATCCGGAGAGCTCGGCGCCCGTTCGTGCGCTGCAGGCGGCCGGCCGGCTCCCGAGGGCGCTTCGGGGTCATCGCCGCCACATCGCCGCGCTCTGCGAGGTCGCACAGATGCTGAGCGAACGGCTCGGCATGTCCCCCGAGGTACGACGACTGTTCGACCATTTCACCGCGCGCTGGGACGGCAAAGGCCCGACCAGTGCCGTCCACGGCGAGGAGATCCCGCTCCCCTTGCGGATCGTGCACGTAGCCCGCGACGCCGCCCTGCAGCGGATGATCGGCGGTGTGGACTACGCGGCGCGTGTCGTCCGGGAGCGAGGTGGAGGCGCGTTCGATCCGGTGATAGCCGCGCGACTGGCGGATGAGGCGACCGAGATCCTGGCGCTCGATGACGAGCGGTCTGCGTGGGACGACGTCCTCGCGGCCGAGCCGGCTCCTCGTTTGACGTTGCGAGGTGAGGCGATAGACCGAGCACTCGCGGCGATGGGCGACTTCGCCGATCTGGCCTCGACGTACCTGGTCGGTCATTCGGCGGGTGTCGCGGAGGTGGCCGCGGCGGCGGCACAGCGGTGCGGCCTTCCGCCTGGCGAGGTGGCGGCGACGCGGCGTGCGGCGCTCGTCCACGACGTGGGTCGCGTGGCCGTATCCGTCCTCATCTGGCAGAAGGCCGGGCCGTTGTCGCCGGATGAGTGGGAGCAGGTCAGGCTGCACGCGTACCACTCCGAACGTGTCCTCTGCCGATCGCCACTTCTCGCAGCCCTTCTGCCGGTGGCGACGTACCACCACGAGCGGCTCGATGGCGCGGGCTACCACCGTGGAGCGACGGCGGCAGCGCTCACGACTCCGGCGCGTCTGCTCGCCGCCGCGGATGCGTACCACGCGATGACCGAACCTCGTCCGCATCGCCCGGCGCTGACGCCAGAGTTGGCGGCTGACCTGCTCGGGCAAGAGGCGCGCGCCGGGCGGTTGGACGCCGACAGCGTCGCCGCGGTGCTCGACGCCGCCGGGCATCGGGCCCAGCACGTCGTACCCCCGCACGTCGTACCCCAGCACGTCGCGCCCGAGCACGTCGGACCTCAGCACGTCGCGCGGCCCGCCGGCTTGACCGAGCGCGAGGCCGAGGTGGTCGGGCTCCTTGCCCGCGGCTTGCAGACCAAGCAGATCGCCCGCCTGCTCGGGATCTCGGCCAAGACGGCCGATCGCCACATCCAAAACGCCTACGCCAAGATCGGCATCTCGACCCGGGCCGCAGCCGCCGTTTTCGCGATGCAGCACGGGCTCGTCGCATGGGGAGAACTCCCGATGGCTCGGATCGGCGGCCGTCCGTAGCGTCAGCGACGAGAGCATCCGGCAGACCGGGTGCCGTCGGACGGAGGCGGTCATGAGGGGTACGCGGGTTGCAAAGACGCGAAGCCAGGAGTCGGCCGGCGGCCGACTCGTTGAGTGGCCGGATCGGTCCCTCTCCTTGTCGGCCTGGGCCGGCATCATCGGTCCGGTTCTCTTCACAGCGACGTTCTTGGCCCAGGAGGCATTCCGCCGGAGCGAGTACGATCCGCTTGCTGAGCCGGTCAGCGCGCTGACGGCCGGACCCAACGGATGGATTCAGCAGGTCAACTTTGTCGTGTTCGGCGTACTCACCATCGTCTTCGTGCTGGGATTGCACCGCGGCCTGCGGCCGACGAGGGCGGGCGTCGCGGGCCCAACGTTGCTGTTCCTCAGCGGAATCGGTCTTCTGCTCGCCGCGATCTTCCCGCTGCGGGAGGACGCCGCCGGCGCGACGTACGACCCGGGCGGCCACATCGTCGCCGGATTCATGTTCTTCATGACAAGCGCGGCCGGGCTGATCGTCGTGTCGCGTCGAGTGGCGCGTGACCCAAAGTGGCGGAGCCTCGCGATGTACTCGCTCGTCACCGGGATTGTCGCCTTTACCGGCTTCCTTGCAGGCGGCGGACTCGTGATGCCGGATGACGCTCCGCTGCACGACTGGGCCGGCTTGTATCAGCGAGTGCTGGTCGTCGCAGTCTTGTTCCCCTGCCGCATCCTGCTCTCGGTCAGGTTGCTTCAGGTCGCGGCCGGCCGCCGCTGACCAGCGAACAGCTGACTGTTTCTATCGCGCTGGTCGCAGGGCTACCACCAGCAGTACCTCCGCAAGAACCCCAACGGCTACCGCTGCCACAGCAACACCGGCGTCCCGTTCCCAAGCGACGCGTAACCCACCTGCACGAGAGTCGGCCGGCCAAGACACGAACTTGGCCGGCGGATTGCCATGCACAGGCGGCCCAGTGTCCAATCGCACGGCCTCAGCGGAAGCGTCCTGCCGCGAGCCCGGCTGTGGTCACGGCACCGAGACGAACTCGTCGAGGAAGTCGCGTGCCACCGGTGTGTCGAGGCGGTACGTGACGTCCGTCGCCTTGCAGACCGCGTCGCCCGTCACCGTGATCGACACGATCAGATCGGTGTCAGCGAGGAAGTGCGGGCCCCCCGAGTCGCCGAAGCACGTGCCGCCGTCTCCGGTCGCCTCGTTCATCGACAGCTTGAGCCAGCTCGCGGTCAGCGCGTTGTACGTCTGCGTAGCGAACCGTCGCTCGGTGTTGTCCAGGATGCCCTGAGAGCCGGTCCGTCTCGACTCGCGCACTGTGCCGTAGCCGACCGCCGTGTAGCGCTGGTCGTCGATCGTCATCGCCGCCTTCATCTGGCCGAGCTGGTTGAGCGTCGGCAGGTCGGCCGGCGTCGCCTCGTGCGGCCGTTCCAGCAGTACCACCGCGATATCTTTGGGATCCGCTTGCTCGTGACCGAACTCCGGATGACTGACGTACGTACCCGGAATCAGTGGGGAACTCTGGTCGAACGTGGGATCGAACGTCACCCAGACCTCATCCGGACCGATACCGATAGACCGCAGGAACTCGGTGCAGTGCGCGGCCGTCACGAAGACATCCGGTTCCTCGACGATGGTCCCCGTGCAGAGCAGGTCCTTGACGCCGTCGGTTCGCCATTCCGCCACGAGCGCGCCGACCTGCGGGTGCCGGTTCCCGTCGAACTCCCCGTACACGATCGCGTCGGCCGGTACGCCGGCCATCCCGATCAGTACCGCTGCCCCTGCAAGCACGCCAAATGTTCGTCTCATGAGGCATCCCCTCCCACTCTGGGAGCATCCTCCGATCCGCGGCCCCTGTCTACCAGACGCGGATTCGGGCGCAGTGATCAAACGAGCGGCGCCGGCGGTCCCTTCCGCGACGACTGCGGCGCGTGCGACACCGGTGAATCGGCCCCGGACCCTCGCGCCCGCTAGGAGCGAACGTCCGCACCCGACCCGCGCCCGAGGTCAGGCGCTAGGTGTCCACGGAGCCTTAAAATTTTCTGTCGGCGGTGTGTCGGATTCGGAGTGAGGCGTTCGCAGTAGGGGTGAGAGGCGGCCGGAGGACGGCCGCAGTGGACGAGGGGTGATGAGATGACGCAGTACCTGATCTCGTTCGACGAAGGTGCGATGGCTCATATCCCCGCGAACGACCTGCCCGATGTCGCCGAGGCCGGCCACGCGGTGGTCCAGGAGGCCAAGGATGCCGGGGTGTTCGTACCCACCTGGGATGCGGCCCTGGAGTGGGCCGCGAAGGTCGCGGTCGCCTGCCGCTGTGCGCAAGACGTCCGCGAGTTCTTCCCGTTCCGGCGGTCTGACCTAGGGTCCTGAGTCGGTAGCTCTTCGGGGTCCTGGCGTTCGAGCGTCAGCCCATGGTTTTCTGGCCGTCGATTGTTTCTCGGATGATGTCGGCGTGGCCGGCATGCTGGGCGGTTTCGGCGGTGATGTGGAGGAAGACACGGCGGACCGTCCAGAAGACGCCTGGCGGCTGCCAAGGGGCGGCCGGGAGTTCGTAGCTGGTGTCGAGGTCGAGGGTGCGGACGAGGTCGTCGGTGGCGGCTGCGACTTTCTCGTACTCGGCCAGTACGCCGGCCAGGGTCTCGCCGTCGGCAAGGCGGAACTGGTTCTCCCACTGGGCGATTCGCTCCGGGGTGTACTCGGTCTCCTCGATCGCGTCCTGGCTACCGCCCGTCTGGGCGAAGTCGGCCCAATTCCGCTCGACCTCGGTGACGTGCTTGATCAGGCCGCCGACCGTCAACGCGCTGACCGTGCTGCGCGTGTTCGCCTGCTCGTCGGAGAGCCCTTCCGCGGTGTAGCGCAGGAAGTAGCGGTGCTTGGCAAGGAAGTCGAGGATGTCGGCTCGTTCACCCGTCACGATCTGCTGGTTCGTCGTCATATACCGAGCCCACGAGGCATAGAGGACAGGTTCTGGCCTCTACTCCAGCCGAGCCTTAAACGTGAACTCCGCGCCATCCGGCATGCCCGCCAGCTGATCCGCCGCGTCCTGGTGGAATCGGAGCAGCTCGTCGAACGGTACGGCGCGTCGCGAAGCGGCCAGCTGCGCCTCGGCGGCGAACAGCGGAGGGTAGACCGCGATGCCCTCGGACGGGGACGTACGGCCGACGTCACTAACCCATTCCGGCCAGCGCAGGTCCGCATAGAACTCGGTCGGACCGTCACTCAGCGCCCACGCCACGAAGTCGCCGTGCCCTACCCCCAGACCACTCCACTCCAAGGTGTCCGGTCCCCAGTAACAGACCTGGCCAGGCTGGACCCCAAGACCGCCGCCATCAACGGCAAACCGGCCACCGAGTACGTCGAACGCCACCGTGAGGAACGGCGGCGGGCTGTGCGTACGGGCTGGATCCGCAAGGTCGTTCACGGCAGCGATGTCGGGCAGGCCGTCACCACCGCCACCGAGGACGCGTAGCCAGCCGTGATCGATCAGCAGGCCACCGCAGTTCAGCGCGAGGGCACCCAACGCCGAACGTGCCGTCACCTGGAGCCGGTACAGGACAGCCCTCGCCTGGTCAGGCGGGACTGGCAGTACGACGACCGGCAGCGGCGCGGCGTCGATGAGAGTTGCCAGCCCCGGCCAGGCCGGCTCATCGACGTCTGCCAACTCAGACTCACTACGCAGTTCAGGCATTGCAGCAGACTGCCTGAGTTCATCCCGTCGAACCAACCCCTGCGCCGGGCGCACTACCTGCAAAATCACGTTCGCCAGGTTGCCCCGTCGACACGTCCAGTGATGGTGCGCGGTGGTCTGGACATCTTTGGGAGGTGGGGTGACGCTGGCTGGAAGGGGTGGGCCGCGGACCCGTTGGAGGCGGGCTGGTGTCTGCGGCGCACGCATTGGGAGGCCGGCATGGACGCGAAGAAACTGTTGTGTGCAATCGCATCGACGACCGGGCTGCTGGTTTCGGCCCTGGTCTCGTCCGTCGGGCCGGCCGCGGCCGCGCCGATCGAGCATGAACACTTCCGCGACGTCGGCAGCGAGGTGGTCGATCCATTCTGTGGCGACCTAAGGGTGCGGATCGATACCGACTTGCGAGGATTGCTCCTGATCAACACTCAGGGGCCGGACGGGCTCGTCTACTTCCTGCAGTCGTTGCACGGCACGATTTCGTACACGAACCTGGCCACTAACAAGTCGTTCACCAGTGTCCACAACTTCATCAACAAGGACCTCAAGGTGACCGACAACGGCGACGGGACCCTGACGATCCTTGCCATGTCCCCCGGCGTTGTGAAGCACTACGGGCCGGACGGCAAGTTGCTGTTCGTCGATTCCGGGCAGATCAGGGTCGAGCTCCTCATCGATCACGGCGGCACGCCCACCAATCCCGAAGACGATGTGCTCCTCGATGAAACAGTCGTGAAGCCCAGCAACGGCCGCAACGACACCGAAGGCCGCGACTTCTGCGCCGACCTCCACCTGTTCACCAGCTGATCGTTTCTGTCGGTGGCGGGCTTTACGGTCGGAGGTATGACACGCATCGGGACCTTCGAATTCGTGGCGCCGCTCTGGCTGTATGCGGGCGGCGACGCTGGATGGCACTTCGTCACGGTGCCGGGCGACGTGAGCGACGACATCAACGCGCTCACCGCCGGCAACCGGCGTGGCTTCGGCTCGGTGCGCGTCACGGTCACGGTGGGGAGCACGACTTGGCAGACCTCGATCTTCCCGCACAGCAAGAGCGGGACTTTCATGCTGCCCATGAAGAAGGCGGTGCGCATCGCCGAGGACCTGTCGACGGATGGCGACGTCGCCGTACGGCTTGAACTGGTCGACCTCTAGTGGTCCGGGCGGTCGTGGAGGCAGATCAGGGTTTGCTGGCCGGCAGCAACGAGAGAGCGGGTGGTGCCTTGGATGGCGAAGACTTCTAGTTGGCAGATGGTGAGGGTTCGGCCGGATCGGAGGACTTGGCCAACTGCCTCGATGTGTTCGCCTTGCGCGGGTGCGAGGAGGTTGACCTTGTACTCGACCGTGAGCACCGAGGCGTCTTCCGGGAACAAGGTGAACGCCGCGTAACCGCCGGCGCTGTCCGCGATGGCGCTGGTGGCTCCGGCGTGGAAGTAGCCGTGCTGCTGGGTCACTTCGGGTCGACTCGGCAGCACGATGTGCACGCGTCCCGGACCGATATGGCTCAGGCGTGCGCCGAGGTGTGCCATCAGGCCTTGGCGTTCAAAGCTGGCCCTGACCCGCTCCTGCACCTCAGGCGTTGCGTTCTCTTCTTCCACAAACTCTCCTCGAGCGCGATGGCCGCTTCTGATGGCTGGCCTATCGACGAGTCTCTCAGCTGTGGACTTCGGCGGTTTGCTTGAGGTTTTGCAGCCAGGCGTGGAGGGATGCGTCGAGCGCGGATTGGGCGAATTCGACGTTCGCCTCAACGGGGTCGCCGGACCAGGACTCCTCCGTGTGGACCAGGACGCCGCCGCGGACCGGGGTGAAGGTCCACACGTGCACGGCGGTGATGCCGTTCGCCGGGCCGCCCCAGACCAGACGGCGCATCGGCTTTACCTGCTTGACCGTCGACGTGACATCCAGCCCTTGCACCTCCCAGCGGAAGACCGAACCAGGCTTGAGCCGCCCCTCGTCTTGCCGTACGGCGGAAACCACCTCGGGCTGCCAGGCCGGCCAGCCCTCCACGTCGGTCTGGATCTTCCAGATGGCGGCCAGCGGCGCCTTGATGAGCACGTCATCCCGTGTGATCACCGGCGCCTGCAGGTCGATCCCAACATCCTGCCCCGGCGCACGTCCCGTGGCCCCGGCGGCGGGAAGCAGCGACGTAGAGGCCAGCGAAGCCAACACAGCTGCGGCAGTGATACGACGAACGATCGACATGACGAATCCTCACTTCAGTTAGACTATGTAACTGAAGTGTGACTAGCTCACTGTCGAGTTGTCAAGCGGCCTCGGGCGTTAGGTGAAGAGGTGGGTGATTTTGTTGCCGACGGCTTGGCGTTCGGTGGGGGTTAGGACTTCGCGGAAGCCGGTGGAGCCGTGGAAGGCGTCTAGGTAGGCGATGAGGGCGTTGAGTAGGACGAAGCACTCGCGGGCGAAGTCCGGTAAGGCGTCGTGGCGATTGTTGGCCTGGGCAACGGCTTCGCGGACGGTCTCGACGTTCCAACCGGCTTCAGGGTTACGCGACCGAAGGGCCAGGCCGGTACGCCGTTCGAAGAACTCGTCAGCTCGGGCCGGGTTGTTGCCCAGGGCATCGATAAACCGTGCCACCTCGGCGCATTCCGCGGCGGTGAGGAACTGGTCCAGCCCGTGCGGCGCGTGCAGCTCCTCGACGTACTGGGCAAGGGCCTCGGTGCATTCGATGATCGCGACGGCCTGCGGATCCAGGGTTGCGCGGGCGGCGTCGCTCACCTGGGCAGGCGTGTCGATGACCTGGTCGATGTCCAGGCCGAGGCCCGGGACGGTGCGTTGCCGTTCGGTGTTGCCGGTTTGCGTCATGGGTGGCCTATCGCTCATAGGTGGGTCCCGTTACGGTCTTGCCACGATCCAGGTGAGCCGGTCGCTGGCCTTGGCCGCTCGCGCCGACCTGCCGGGCGGGCGCGTTGCCTTGCAGGATGTGCGCCACGGACCCGTTGGGCGGACGGTTGGCGAGAATCCACGGCTCCGTACCAGGGTTGTTGAACGCGATCCTGCCGCCGGCTGATTCGTGGACGACGTCCTTCGCCACCAGGCCGGCCCGTACGGCTTCGAAGTCACCGCGGTGTTGGGGAGCCATCCGGGTCTGTACGGCGGACGGCTCGACGGCTCCGCGGCCGACGGACGCCATCGCCTGGGCCATCGACTGCTCGGCCGGCGAGAGGGCCTGCCAGTTCGGCGCGTGGATCTGCCGGTCGAGCTTTCCGGCCGCCTGCTCGATTCCTTGGCCCGCGGCTTGAGCCGTGATGACCTGGTCGCCGATCGGCATCGCCTTATAGGCCTCGTGCCCTGCCAACTGCAGGCGATCGGGATGACCTTGGGAGAACTTCACCAGCTGCTCGTGGGCCTCGGGCTCGATGGTGACTCCGCGGAGAGCGGCCGTGTCGGCGAGGACTGCGCTCGCCTCGTCCGGCTTAAGCCCCTTGATCGCGGCCGAATCGAACACGCGGGTCGGATCGACCGCGGTCAACGTAGCCACGCCCGCGGGCCGACCGGTCGCGACCACGCCGATGGGATGGCCTTCCCGCGAACAGGTGTCCAGGCCTTCGCACAACTGCCGCATCTCGTCCGGCGACCACTGGTGCAGGTCATCGATGAGGACGATCGAGGGCCGGGCCGATTCGCGGGCACGCCTGCCGGCGTCGGCGATCTGGGTCGCGATGTTCTGCTTACCCTGCGGGCGTCCGAGGTCGAGAGAGGCGCTCGGCCCGTCGAGTCCGATCGAGATGCTGCCGCCTTTGACGGAGCCCCGGAGCTGCTGAAGTTTGTCCCTGACCCGCGCGCCGATCCCCCGCATGCCGGACGAATCGAGGCTCTGCCCGAGCGCACGACCGGGCTCGCGCGGGTCGGACCGGTCGACCATGGCAACGCGCCACCCGCGCTCTTGCAGTTCAACGGCCAGCCTGCTCAACAGGGTCGTCTTGCCGATGCCTTGGCTGCCGGTCAGGTACAGCCCGTTGGTGTCGCTCACCTGCGCATGCGCCACCTGGCGGGCGAAATCGCGAACTATGCCCACCTCACGACCATGCCCACGGGGACAGCTCGGCAACTGCCCGGGTTTGGGCGTGAAAGGACTGCCGTACGCCATCCCACCACCTCGCTCGCTTCGGAGCCCCCACTCTAGGGCCGCGAATGGCCGCGGAAAGGCTTATCCGGACCTACCGCGTTTCAGCTTCCTGCAACTATTCGCGTGTCTCCGGCAACAGCTCGCGCCGTACGGCTAGACCACGGCGAGGACTTCGGGGCGCATGAACGGATAGCCCGCGGTCTCGTCGTACCGGAATCGGACCAGACTGGCCGTTGGGATCGTGACGGAACCGAGGTGATGCGTACGGCGCTTGGCGACCCACTCGACCAGGAGCTCCGGCCGGGCCAGGTCGGCGGCGAAGTGGATGAGGTTCAGGTACCAAATATCGCGACGCCCGTACGGCGCTTCGAGCCAACCGTCCTCCCCGAGTTCCACTGCCAGCCGGTCCATCAGCAGGTCGGCCCGGTCGTCGGTCGGGCGGGCGCAGGCCATCAACGTCCCGGCCGTGAGCGTCAGGCCGAACACCTCGAACGAGGTCGGCCCAACCGCTGCCGCCTGCAAGGCCTGGTGGCAACGCGTTACGAACGGGTCACCCGGCGGGACGTCGTCGCGGTAGTACTCGAGGGCGCGAACCGTCAGATGCGCCGAGCCACGGCGACCCGTTTGCCAATGACCGGGACCCGCGAACTCGAGCGCCTCCAGCATGGCGCCCTCGAGCGCTTCGCCCAGCTCGCCGTCCGGATACAGCGCGACGCTGAGCGGCCAGCGCCCGCCCTCCACCGGGGGCGTCTCGCGCTGGTGCTCCTGCTTGAGGATCAGCGGCACACTGTCGTCGAAGAGCGAGTCGAATTTCGTCACACGCCAGTATCCCTGCCGGACGGATCGCTCTAGAGCTGGCCGAACTCGATTCGCAGCCGGCGCGGCTGGGCCTCGAGCGCCAGCACCTGCTCGACCCCGGGGAGCTGGTTGGCGCGGCTCCAGAACTCCTCCGGCTCGAGGTCGAACGACCACAGGCTTGAGCTCTGGAGCTGCTCGAGCTCGGGCAAGGCCTCGAAGATCAAGGCACAACTGAGCTGGCTCAACGATTCGCCGCCCTGCTCGCCGAACTGGCGGGTGAGGTCGAGGTAGAAATGCCGGCCGTCCTCGTCACCCCAGTCGCCAACTCCGTGCTGGGCAAGGACACCGTCGCTGTCGGGGTTCTCGGCCACATCCTCGGCCGGAATCGCCGCGAACTGCTGGAAGACCTCCCAAGCCCGGGTCACGTCTTTGACGGTCGGCTGGTCGAGATCGACGCCGCCCTCGAGCAGCATCGTCCGCAGCACCTGGTCGGCTTCGCTAGAACGCATGCGGAGAAGGTAGCGGCAGTCCTTACGTCCGCAAAGTCGTCACCACTGTGAAATTTACCTTTGCTGTCTCGTCAACGAGACTCACGTACGTCGTACGGCAGAATCGGGGCGTGCGGATTGTGCGAGTGGGGATTGCGGATTGGGAGTTGTGGCGGGACGTTCGGTTGGCGGCGTTGAGGGAGGCGCCGTACGCTTTCGGGTCCAGCGTGGAGGAGTGGCCGGCGGGCGGTGAGGCGCGGTGGCGGGGACGGCTGGAGTTGGCCGGGTCGTACAACCTCGTGGCTGTGCTGGATGACGAGCCGGTGGGAATTGCCAGCGGGGTGCCGGGTGATCACGGTGGGTGCGAGCTGCGGTCGGTCTGGGTGAGTCCGCTTGCTCGGGGCAACGGCCTTGGCGGCAAACTGATCGCGGAGGTCGAAGGTTGGGCCCGGGAGACTGGTGCGACCGTGTTGAGGCTGTCCGTGCTTGCCGGAAACGACGCCGCCATCGAGCTTTATCGGCGCAGCGGCTTCGTCGACTCGGATGAAGCCCTCCTGGACGACGGCTTGACCAGGATGCTCTTCATGGTGAAGTCACTTCACTAGTTGTCACTACCAGTCGCGGTTGGCCTCAGCGGAAGCCAGGAGGGCATCGCGCGCGGCCGGATCGTCCATGCCGCCGACTTCGGTGATGAGATGGTTCAGGGCGGCGAAGAGCTCATCGCGTTCGACGGTCTCGATGAAGGGATCCCGACCGTCGAGTTTGTTGAAGCCTTCGCTGAAACCGCGGCCGATCTCGGTCAACCGAGCCAGCCGGGCGTCGCCGGACGCGTTCGCGAACGCGTCCTGGACCGCGCGGCGGGTGGTTCTGTACAAGGCGAGCGCCTTCTTGTAGCGAAGTGCGCTGATCCGCTCGCGTCCATCCCAATCACGCAAGGGATTGTTGAGGTTCTCCGCGACCCATTCCGGCTTTCGCGGCGCCTGGATCTCGAGCGAAACCCCGTGCACGATCTCCCCCCGCCAAGCCGTCCGCGTCGCGCTCGCGTAATCCCGCGGAACGCTGCTCAACCAGAGATTCTCCAACGCCGGCACGTGTTTGGGCAGCAGGCAGTCCGGGCCGTCCATGCCGAACAGATCGGAAATGATGAGACTCTTCAACCGGGTAAGGCGATTGAGGCTGCCCGCATTCGCCAAAATACCGAGGTTCCCGGTGAGAATCAGCTCAGTCAGATCGGGATAGCTCTCGACGAGTTGCTTGCAATCGAGTTCGTCGATGCCTGCCACGCGGAGGATTCGCAGGTCTTGTCGCGGACCGGATAGCGCGTTCAACTCTGCGCCCGTACAGCTCAATTCGGCTGGGTCGATAAATTCGTCCCGATTGCCGCTGTCCCAGCGTCGCTGGTAAAAGAGCTGATCACCGATGCGCCAGCCGGCGGAATAGCTGGATGGTGGCTTGGCCTGAAGGACCGGCATCGTGCCGATGATCTTGTGGCTACGCGGCAGAATCCACTCGAAGAAACAATGCGAAAGCCCGCCGCCCCAGCTCTGATGGGAGAGCTTGAGCGCCTCCACAACACCCAGGTCGTCGATGCCCGCGGGCTCCGGCCCCGACCAGGTCAGCTCGAGCAGCGCGACGGACTTCCACTCCTCGTGGAAGTGCGTGACCTGTGCCGCGGTCCACTCCCCCAGCAGGTCGTTGAACGCCACCACCACATCCCCCACCGCGATCGGCCGTGGCGGCGCATCCGGAGTCAGACGATTCACCCGCCAGATGCTAGAGCACCGCAGTCCCACCATCGCCAAACGCCGGAATCTGTGTCGAGCTTGGAAGATACGCAGAGCGTTGGAGACCTAGCGCCACGCACGGGCTGGCCCGCCGGCCTCGCTCAGAAGTCGATGCGGCGTTCTTTGGCGTTGGGGTCGGCGGCTTCGCCGTAGCGGATCTGAGCGTGAGCAGGGCGGAACGGCAACGTACGTAGCGTGGACTCGATACCAGCGAAGAGCCGGTCGGCGTCTGGGGCGTAGCAATAGAGCACGGCTTCGCCCTCACCGATCTCGTCGCCGTCCAGCTCGCCAAGGCCCTGGCTCCGGATCAGGGTCTCCAGCCGGCTTTGCAGGCCGTTAAAGGCATCCCGCTCGACCTCGGTACCGAATCGGTCGCCACTGAGCCGGTAGTGAACAATCACGGCCTGTTGCGGGATCGCCTTCTTGCGGTTGAACCAGCCCATCACCACTCCGATCGCACAACGGACACAACAGGAGGCATCCTCGCATCGTCACCGGGCCTGAAAGGTGTTGGTAGCGCGATAGGCGCGGTGCAAGTCGAGGACCGCGTGGGTTTGGGGCTGCAAGGGGGTGGGTGGTGTTGCCAGGGGCAAGAAGGTGGCTTCGAGGACTTCGTCGGGCGACGGGGTGAGGGTGCCGGTCCAGCGGCGGGCCTCGAAGCAGAGGGCGAAGCAGTGCAGGCGGTCGCCGTTGGGGTAGGTGATGACATGGACGTCTGGCTCGGACAAGGAGGCGAACGGCGTGAGGTCGTCGGCGGCGACGGTCAGACCCGTCTCCTCGTGCAATTCCCGTATGGCCGTGTCGCGGAAGCTCGAACCTGGCTCGGCCGCGCCGGCGGGGATCTCCCACAGGCCCGAGTCGCGACGACGCTGGAACAGTGCCCGCTCCTGGTCGTCGACCAACAACACCTGAGCCCCAGGCATGACCAGCAACCGCGACCCGACCTGCTGCCGCAACTCCCACAAGTGCGAACCAACGTACGTCATCCGACGATCTTCGTGAGGTCAGAGGCGATGCTGGGTAGAGGGGCTGGGTTGTTGGTGGAGGCGAACCAGTCCCAGAGCTCTAGGGCGTGGTAGAGGCGGTAGAGGGTCATGCGGGGTTGCCAGTCGGGCGGGAGGTCGCCGTAGCCGGCCAGGAGCCCGTCTAGCTTGTGCTGGTTGTTGCGGATCGAGTAGCAGTCGGTTTTGGCGAGGTCCATCAGGGGGTCGGCGGCGATGGCATTCTCGACGTCGATCAGACCTGTGATGCGCCAGCCGCTGGCACCGGGGACCACGAGGACGTTGCCTTCGTGGACGTCGTTGTGGCAGAGGACTGGGTCAGTCGCTTTGGCCAGGAGGTGCGAGTGGTGCGCGACGTAGGACTCGATGCGGTCGTGGAGGTCCGCGGCGCCGCCTAGGTCTGCGAACTCCTGCAGCTTCTTGGCGAACTGGCCGGCCATGTACGACGTGTTGTCCGGCTTGGGGTCTAGAACTTCCTCCACCACATAGCCGTACGCCGGTTGGGCCACGCCGTGGAAACGTCGTACGAGTTGTCCTAGTTGGTGGTAGACGTCGTACCAGTCCTCGGGCGCCACCTCCACCTGCGACAACGGCACGCCCTCAAGCTTCGTCAGGACTGTGTAGCCCGCTCCGACGTACAAGACCTCCGGTACTGAAGAGAGCGACGACTTGAGCAGGCTGTAGACGTAGACCTCCTTGACCTGTTTCCACGCCCACTCGTCGGCATAGACCTTCACGATGACAGCAGTCGGTTCTGCGTCTAGGCGAACCTCAAAGACCGTGCTGAGCTCACCGCCAGTTCTAGGCAGCACCTCCAGCACCTGGTGATCCGGCAGGGCTTCAGCGACCAGCTTCTCGATCTGCACCCAACCCACGCTAGAAGCGCCTGCAAACGGGTTTAGCGGGCAGAGGCACGGACGTGCATGCGTTCGCCTTGAGGGCCGAAGAGCATCAGGGTTTCGGCAGGCCCCGGCCCCGGGTTGCTGAACCAGTGCGGCACACGGGTGTCGAACTCGGCCACCTCGCCCGCCTCCAGGATCATGTCCTTGTCGCCGAGCACCAGGCGGAGCCGCCCGGACAGGACGTAGACCCAGTCGTACCCCTCGTGGACCCTCGGAGTCGGCTCACCGTTGTTCCAGCCCTCCGGGACGATCTGCTTGAACGCCTGCACACCGCCGGGCCGTCGCGTCAGCGGGATGTACGTCGCGCCGTGGCGCTGGATCGGCCGGGCGTGGATCCGGGGATCGCCGGTCGGAGGCGCGTCGACGAGCTCGTCCAGCTGGACCTGATGGGTCCGGGCGAGCGGCAGCAGGAGCTCCAGCGTGGGCTTGCGCTGGCCCGACTCCAGCCGGGACAGCGTACTGACCGAGATCCCGGTCGCCTCAGCGAGTTGGGTCAGGGTCAGACCGCGCTGGATCCGGATGGCCTTCAGCCGTGGTCCGACTGCTTCGAGTACGTCGTCCATGCGTTCCAGTTTGCCATATCGGCAAAGAAGTTTGTCGATACCGAAAACCCGAAGCACTCTGGAAACCACGAAAGGAGTGCAGAAAATGGACAAGTACGACGTGGTGGTGGTCGGTGGCGGCGCGGCCGGGCTGGCCGGGGCGCAAGCGCTCGCGCGGTTCCGCCGCCGGGTGCTGGTGATCGACTCGGGCCGGCCCCGCAACGCGCCCGCGGAGGGCGTTCACAACTTTCTCGGCCATGATGGGCGTCCCCCGGGCGAGCTGCTGGCCCTCGGCCGCAAAGAGCTCGAGCAGTACGGCGCGGAGGTCCGGCCGGGCGAGGTCACGACGATCACCCAAGCCAGCAGCGGCTTCAAGGTCACACTGGCCGACCAGACCGAGGTAGAGGCCCGCAGGCTCTTGGTCACTACTGGACTGGTGGACGAGCTACCCGACATCACAGGCCTTGCGGAGCAGTGGGGCCGCGGCGTCCTCCACTGCCCGTACTGCCACGGCTGGGAGGTTCGCGACCAAGCGATCGGCGTAATCGCCACTAGCTTGATGGCGTTGCACCAGGCTGACTTGTTCCGGCAGTTGAGCGATAACGTGACGCTGTTCCTCCACACCGCGCCTGAGCCGTCGGACGAGGAGTGGGAGCGTCTAGCGGCCAGAGGGATCTCCGTCGTCACTGGCGAGGTCGAGGCGGTAGAGAGCACAGACGGCCGCATCACCGGCGTACGGCTCACTAGCGGCAAGGTCATCCCCCGACAGGCCCTAGTGGTCGCGCCACGATTCACCGCCCGGGCCGACGTACTAACTCAGCTGGGGCTAGAGCCGGTAGAGATGCTGTACGGCGACCACGTAGTCGGCACGTACATCCCGAGCGGACAGGACGGCGCTACAACCGTTCCCGGCGTATGGATCGCAGGCAACGTCGCCGATCTCCGCGCCCAGGTGGTTTCCTCAGCCGCAGCAGGTCTCTCGGCAGGCGCTGCGATCAACATGGACCTCATCGCGGAAGAGACTCGTGAAGCCGTCAACGCCCGCTCTACAAAGAAGAACGTGTTCGACGAGGCCTACTGGGAAGAGCGCTACGGCTCCAGCGAGAAGGTCTGGAGCGGCAAGCCCAACCCGCAGCTCGTCACGGAGGCGACACCGCTCACGCCCGGTACGGCCCTGGACGTCGGTTGCGGCGAAGGCGCTGACGCGATCTGGCTGGCCTCGCAGGGCTGGCAGGTCACGGCCGTCGACTTCTCGACCGTGGCGCTCAAACGGGCCGCCGAGCACGCCGGCGACCTGAAGATCGACTGGCAACACGTCGACGTCACCGACTGGCAGCCGGACCACGGCCGGTTCGACCTGGTCTCGGCGCAGTTTATGCACCTTCCGCGGGAGCCGCGCGAGATCCTGTACGCCAAGCTGGCCGAGGCGGTCGCACCCGGCGGCAGCCTGCTGATCGTGGCGCACCACCCGCGCGATCTCGAGACCAACGCGCCCCGGCCGAACCTGCCCGACATGTTCTTCACCGCCGAGGAACTCGCCGCCGAACTCGACCCGGCCGAATGGGAGATCGCCACCCACGCCCGACCACGCGAGGCGGTCGGCCGCGAAGGCGAATCCGTCACCATCCACGACACCGTCCTGCACGCCCGAAAGCGCTAAGCAGGCCCGATCGTGTTGCCGATGACGGGCGTGCAGGGGAGGAGCTCCTGAGCCGTACGGCGCTCGCCGGGCGCGGCGGTGATCTGGTCGACGAGGAGGCGCACCGAACGACGCCCCAACTCGCGCCTCGGCACCTCGAAACCGCTCGCCTCCGGTCGATAAGGCGATCGCCCGAGCACCGCCAGGGATAAGTCGTCCGGACAACGCAACCCCGCGGCGTCGAGCGTTTCGAACAAGGCCCGCGCAAGAGATCCCGTATCGGTCTCCTCCACGATGACGGCGGTGACCCCGGCCCGGCGCCACCCGGCGATCAGGCTGGGCCCGACGTCGCTAGGCGCGCGCCGTACGACGACCTTGGCCGTCGGCAGACCTGCGCGTCGTACGGCTTGCAGGACACCGGTTTCGCGGTCGGTCGAGGACGGGGCGTCGTCGTCCTCGCGGAGGTACCGGATCGAGCGATGGCCTTGCGCGACCAGGCGATCGACCACCGCGGCCGAGGCGGTCACGTAGTCCACACCCACGAACGGGATGCGCCCGTCGAGCTCATCGCGGCGGCCGATGTAGACCAGCGGGAAGCCACTACCGAGCAGCCAGTCGATCGGCTCCTCGGGGATGTGGCGGCCGAAGAACAGACAGCCGTCAGTGATGCGAGTACGGCGAATGGTGGTGCGGTCGTGCGCCCTCGCGTCCGCACCACCGGTGCCGGTGAAGAGCACCAGGTCCTGCCCGAGGGCGGCGGCCTCCTCCTCCACGCCGACCAGGATCGGGTAGTAGAACCCGTCTACGTCGGTCGGAAAGGCCGAGGCAAAGGTATAAACGCCGAGCATGTGATTCCGCGACGAGGCCAGCCGGGTCGCGACCGGGTCCGGCACGTAGCCAAGCTTCTCCGCGGCCTTCAGCACGCGTTGCCGCGTCGACTCCGACAGCCGCACGCCCTCGCGATTCCCCGCGAGCACCAGCGAGACGGTCGTCTGGGACACCCCGGCCGCCTCGGCGATATCGGCCTGGCGGGCCGGACGGCCACCTCTCCCCGACCGCGAATCCATGCCATCTCCTAGTAATCCCTGAACACCTTGACTAATGCGTATTAGCACCTTGACCGGCAGCGTAGCGCTGGCCACACTCGCTGACCAGGGGCAGGCAGCTCAGCTTCAGGAGGAAACCGAATGAGCAACGAATCCGTCAGTCGCCGCACCCTGCTGCGAGGTGGTGCCGGAGTGGGTCTGGGACTCGCCACCGGCGTCCCGTTGGCGACCCCCGCCACGGCGGCACCGGCCGGCTTCCCGGACTACGCCTACGTGCGGACGGCCTTCAACAAGGCGAACCTGCGCTACAACCCTACCGGTGAACTGATCTTCCCCTGCGTCCGCGGCACCACCGGCCGGATCGCCAATCCGCTGGCCCGGTTCTACCTCTATTACGCACCGCATGACGCGCCCGGCGGCCTTTGCCTTTCCTACTCGAATTCGCTCGGCGGGCCTTACACGGAATACCACAGCAATCCGATCATCTCGCGCACGTGGTCGCCGTTCTACAACGTCTCGCACGTCTCGTCTCCGCACGTGATGTGGAACGACGACGTCGACGAAATGTGGATGTACTTCCACGGCGAGAACACCACCACCCGGTTGGCGCGATCGAAGAACGGCATCAACTTCACGTACGACAAGGTGGTGCTGAATACGGGCATGCTGCCATCCGGCACCACGGAAGCGTCGTACGCGCGAGTTTTCCGGCACGACATCCCGTCCCGCAATGCGCGCTACGTGATGGTCTTCATGATCAACAACCAGACCAACCGCCGGACGATCGGCTGGGGCTGGTCACCGGACGGGCGGACCTGGACCTTCGCGCAGACGCCGTTGATCACCCCGCAGGAGGTCGGCGCGATCAACCTCGGCGCACCGACGCTTGCCAAGCGCAACGGTTCGACGTACGTCATCTATCACACGAATATCGAGTCCGGCGGCAGTATGCGGATCACCGAGGTCGGCAACAACTTCGACCGGCGCAACCACCTCGGCGTCTTCCACCGGCCGCTCGCGGGCTTCCCGGACAACGGCCGCTGCGCCGCACCATCGTTCGGCACCGACAACGGCGTCGAGTACATGATCTACGAGGCCGGCGCCCGTCTGGACGGCAACATCGCCATCGCCAAAGCGATCTAAAGTGTCCCGTGTCCGAAGTGCCTTGAGTGATTGCGGTGTTCAGGTGCGTGCATCGCGGTGCTGGAGAAGGGTCCTCGATGCGGAGCATCGTGGATGCTTCTCCAGTGCCGCGAGGTGCGTGCCTGGGCGCCGCAATCGCCAAGGAACTTCGGACACGGGACACTAAAGGAAGTGCCGCCGCCGTCCCGCCCCTCGGCGGCGGCACCAGTTCTAGGCCGGCCGGATGTTGTGGTTCAGGTGGAACACGTTGCCCGGGTCGAATTCGCCCTTGACCCTGGTCAACCGGTCGTAGTTCGCCTGCCCGAAGCCCGCGACCACCCGGTCCCGTCCCTCGTCACCGATGAAGTTCAGGTACACCGCGCCAGTGGAGAACGGCTTCAGCTCGGCGACGAGGTCCCGGGCCCAGGCGATACCGACCGTGTCCTGGTCCGGATCCGGCCAGAGGCCGAACGGATGCACCGTCCAGCTAGCGCTCCGGTGCGGCAGCGGCCAGCGGTCGGCTTCCCGCGCGACGGCCCCGCCCCACGGAAGTAACGCCTGTTGCGATGGCGACGGCATCGGCATCGCACTGGCTCGCCCGCAGAACAAGTCGATCGCCTCGTCCGGCAGCGTGTTGAGATGTGCCGCGGACCAGTAGTTGCGGTAGCCGGGCGGATCGTCGAGCGCCGACTGGAGCTCGGCATAGGGCATCTCCGCGACCAGGGCACCTTCCGGCGCGAGGTCGAACATCGGCTGGAACACCTCGCGCAGCTCGTGCTCGTCGCCCATCATCACCGCGGCCGAGCCGACGATCAGCTCGCCCTGCAGATGGGCCGGCATGAACTCCTCCGGCGGACCGGTCAGATAGAGGGTCCCACCACCAAGTTCCTCCGGCGCTCCTTGCTCGATCAGATCTCGATAGGCGCGAAACACTTCAGGCCCGGCCGAGGCGGGCCAGAACAGCATCGCCAAGGTTGTCGCGGGCAACGAATGGACCCGGAACGTCAAGGACGTGGCGACACCGAAGTTCCCACCGCCGCCGTGCAACGCCCAGAACAACTCGGGGTTGGACGTCTCGCTGGCCGTGACGAGCCGGCCGTCCGCGAGGACGAGTTCGACCTCCAGCAGGTTGTCGCAGGCCAGACCGAGCTTGCGTTCGAGCCAACCCGAACCACCGCCCAACGTCAGCCCCGCGACGCCGGTGGTCGAGACCCGCCCGCCCGTCGTGGCCAGGTTGTACGGCTGGCACGCGTTGTCGAGGTCCGCCCAGATCGCGCCGCCGCCGACCTTGACCGTGCGCGCGTCCGGATCGACCTCGGCCTGGTTCATCCGCCGCACGTCGATAACGAGACCGCCTTCGGAGAGGGCAGCGCCGGTCACGCCGTGACCACCAGCGCGTACGGCGATCTCGAGCCCCTGGTCGACGCCGTACTCCACCGCCGCGACCACATCGGCCACCGACTCGCATTGCGCGATCAACGCGGGCCGTTTGTCGACCATCGAGTTGAAAAGCGTCCGCGCTTCGTCGTACGCCGGATCGCCCGGTTGCAACTGCGCTCCCCCGAAACCGCCGATCGCCTTGGCAGGCATGATCGTGTCGCTCATGGTTCCCCCTTCGGACTCGTTGGCTCCGATGGAACGCCTGCGGTCGAGCCCGGTCAACAGCTCAGGGATTACCGCGAGATGACGCGAATCGCCTGCATACAAGGTGTTTCCGCTCGGTCACAGTTGCGAACCGCCGGTCGCGTCGACGTACTGACCAGTGACCCAGCGGGCGTCGTCCGAGACCACGAACGCGACCACGTCGGCGACGTCCGCCGGCTGCCCGACCCGATGGAAGACCGAGTACGACGCTGCCGCTTCGGCCGCGACGGGGTCTGCCAGCCAGGAGTTCATGTCGGTCTCGACGATGCCGGGGGCAACGGAATTGACGGTGATACCGCGTGGCCCGAGTTCCTTCGCCAGCGCGAGCGTCATCGTGCTGAGCGCGCCCTTGGTGATCGAGTAGGCGACATCCTCGGGGAACGCGATCCGCGTCACGCCGGAGGTGATGTTGACGATCCGGCCGGCATCCCGTAGCCGCGAAAGCCCCTGCTGAATAAGGAAGAACGGCGCCTGGACGTTCACCTTGAGGAGTTGGTCGAGCTGCCCTTCGGTCTGGCCGGAAAAGGGGCCAGGGGCAATGACCGCGGCGTTGTTGACGAGGATGTCGAGGCCGTCCGCCTGGGCATCGAAGGCCAGCCAAAGTCGCGCGACCGCACCAGGCTCGGACAACTCGGCCTTGATCGCGAACGCCTGACCGCCGAACGCCTCGATTTCCGCGACGGTCTGCTTCGCGGCTTCGTCATTGCGGCCGTAGTGGACCGCGACCCGCACGCCGTCCCGGGCCAGCCGCAGCGAGATCGCCCGGCCGATACCGCGACTGCCACCGGTGATGAGTGCCGTTTTCATGGTCCGCACCTTTCTCGAATGATCGTTACAGAAGCCAGACCGTAGCACGATCTTTAGCGATCGTTATAGAATGGGTCTCATGACCAAGCTCGGGCGCCCTCGCTCCTTCGACCGCGAGGCCGCGCTGCACCAGGCGATGCTGGCCTTCTGGCGGCACGGTTACGACGCCACCTCGATGGCCGATCTGACCAGCGCGATGTCGATCGGCGCACCCAGTCTCTACGCGGCCTTCGGCGACAAACGGAAGCTCTTCGACGAGGTGGTCGAGACCTACCAGGCGACGTACGGCGACTTCACCGCGCGTGCGCTGGCCGAGGAACCGACCGCCCGGGACGGCGTTGCGCGAGTGCTGCGCGAGGCCGCCGCGCGTTACACCGATCCGGCCCATCCGCAAGGCTGCCTGGTCATCTCGGCCGGCCAGAACTGCACGCCCGCCTCGGCCGGGGTCGAGGAGAAACTGCGCGCCCTGCGAGCGGAGAACCTGGCCCACCTCGAGAACCGGATCAAGACCGACATCAGCGCGGGCGTCCTGCCGAAGGGAACCAGCGCACGCCACCTCGCGATCTACACGGCAGCCACCCTGCAAGGCATGTCCCAGCAAGCCCGCGACGGCGCCAGCCGCGCCGACCTGGAGGCAGTCGCCGAGACCGCGATGCTCGGCTGGCCGTAGTCTTGCAAGCGGTTACCGTGTGCCCTCGAAGGAGTTGCCATGACCACGCTGTACGACGTACGCCCGGCCGCGGTCATCGGCGGGCCGGACGAGGTGCTGGCGGATGACCAGGTCACGGCCTTCGTGCACGAGGCCCTCGCGGGTGCCGGTCTGGACGGTCGCAGCGTCTGCGTGATCGTGCCCGACGCCACCCGGAGTTGCCCGCTGCCGCTTCTGATGAGAGCGGTGCACGGCGCGTTGACCGGCCGGGTGAGCCGCCTGACCACGCTGATCGCCCTCGGCACGCACGCCGCGATGACGCCGGCCGAGATCGAGACTCACCTCGGTGGCGACTATCCCGGCATGGAGGTGCTGAACCACGAGTGGTCCGACCCCGCGACGTTCGTGCACCTCGGCACGATCGGCGCCGACCGGGTCGGCGAGATCTCGAATGGCCTGCTGCACGAGGAGGTCGCCGTACGACTCAACCGGGCCGTCGTCGAGCACGATGTCGCGTTGGTCGTGGGACCGGTGTTCCCGCACGAGGTGGTCGGCTTCTCCGGCGGCAACAAGTACTTCTTTCCGGGGGTTGCTGGGCAGGAGGTGATCGACCTGTCGCACTGGCTCGGCGCGTTGATCACCAGCTCGGACATCATCGGCACTCGCGGCATCACGCCCGTGCGCGCCTTGATCGATGCGGCCGCCGAGCTGATCCCGGCCGAGAAGCTCGCGCTGTCGGTCGTCGCCCAGTCTGGGACGTCCGCCCTGCACGCCGTGGCCTTCGGCGACACCCGTACGTCGTGGGAGGCGGCCGCGGCGGTTTCGGCCGAGACGCACGTGCGGTATCTCGACAAGCCGGTGCAGCGCGTGGTGTCGGTGATGCCGCCGAAGTACCAGGACATCTGGACCGCCGCGAAGGGCTTCTACAAACTCGAACCGGTCGTCGCGGATGGCGGCGAGGTCATCCTCTACGCCCCGCACGTCACGCACATCGCCGCCATGCATCCGGAGATCGAGCAGATCGGCTACCACTGCCGCGACTACTTCCTCGCCCAGTGGGACCGCTTCAAGTCCGTCCACTGGGGCGTCCTGGCCCACTCGACCCACCTCCGCGGCGCCGGGACGTACTCGGAGGCCGAAGGCGAGAAGTGCCGGGTCCAGGTGACTCTCGTGACGAGCATCCCCGAGCACATCGTCCGCGGCGCCGACCTCGGCTACCTCGACCTGGCCACCTTCGACCTCAAGTCCTACGAGTCAGACCCCGACACCTTCGTCGTCCCCAACGCCGGCGAAACCCTCTACCGCCTCGCTGACCACTGACTTGTTTCCGAGTGCCCGTGCGCGCAGCTCGGCGGCTGTCGGCTGACACCTGCGGTTGAAGCGGACGGCCAGGTCCACACGGAGGCCGATTTCGCCTCGGTCCGGCCCGTTTCGAGTCTCCGTGTGGACCTGGCGGTCCGGTCTTCCCCCTCCTTTCGCCGCGAGTGGTCATCCCTGAAGGGGTGGGGTTGTGCAAGGGGCTGGTGGGTGCGTGTTTTGTGGGGTTCCGGTCGGGTTTTGGGCAGCGTGGTGTGCGGCCGGGGTCAGGGCCGGCCGGAGGCCGCCCGGAGGGCTTGGTCTTGACGCTGGTCGTAGACCATCGCCAGCCTTGCTGTGACCGGAATGCCGGTATAGGGGTTGTGGGTCGGTTCTCCATCCCTTGTCTTGTGCAAGGGTCCGGCAGGTCGGGTTGCTCGACTGCCCTGTCATCCCTTCGCCCCGCAGGTCTTGGGGGCATGGAGTGGTTCGGCCCGCAGCGCGCGAGGTCAATCACGTACAACGACCGTGCCCTGGATCACCGGTTCGGGATCGGGAGGTCTGACCACTCAACGACCCTGCGTGCGCTGCGGTCGAGCTACTCATACCGGGTCCTGGCAGCGGGCCAGCGCACGGATCTCGTGGTCGCGCAGCCCGTAATAGACCAGGGTGAGTAGTTTGCGGGCCGCGGCGACCTTGGCGATGTTGGTACCGCGGCGTTGCTCGATGCGGTGCCGGTCGGCAGCGATCTTGGCCACGGTGGCGTGCTGCACGGCCTCCACCGCTGCCCACCGCACCAGCCGGGAGCCCTGCTTGCTGATGTGACCGCGGTGAACGGTCGTGTCGGACTCACGATGCCGCGGGGTCAACCCTGCCCAGCTGGCCAGCGCGGCGGCGTTGGCGAACCGGTGCACATCACCGATCTCGACCACGAACACGGCCGCGAACGTCGGCCCGACACCAGGCAACTGCTGAATCACCCGATACCCCTCATCACCGGCCAGCCGGGCCGCAATCAACGCCGCGAACCGGGCCTCTTCCCGATCAAGATGATCGATCAGATCCAGCAGCGACCCGACCCGGACCGCATACGCCGCCGGCAACCGGCACCCCGCCAGCCATTCGCGCCCGGCGACACCGAACAGGTCACTCACCCTCGCCCCGAGACCATTCTTGGCCAGCACCGCATGAACCTGCGCCTTCAACCCCGACCGGACCTTCACCAGCTTGGCCCGATACCGCACCAGCTCCCGCACCTCCCGCACCGGCGGCGGCGCGATCCACGCCTGCGGCAACCGCCCCATCCGCAACAAATCCGCCAGATCGAACGCGTCCCGGACATCGTTTTTCACCCGCCGGTACCTGAACCCTTTCACCCCCAGCGGATGCGCCAAATACACCTCCGCACCCGCCGCCCGCAGCTCGTCCACCGCCCAGTACCAGCCATACGTGGCCTCGACCACGACCCGCGGCACCGGACCCGCCAACCCGATCTGCTCGCGCAACACCTCACGGTCATTCACAATCCGGACCCACCCCAACGACTCACCAGACTCAGACTGACGAGCAATCACCGAACGCCGCCGATGCAGATCAATACCCACAACCTGCCGACCGTCGTACTCTGCACACATAAGGGGCCTCCTTCCCCACTCGTGCAAAACCTGCACACCGAGCATCACTCGGAAACCACGACGGGCGGGAGGCCCCGCCCCTTCATCGCATCACGTGAGTGGACGCGTCATAACCTGACCACTCGCGGGAGAGGGACATGGACGACATGGCGGTCCGCTTGCGCCATGAGTCGCGTATTTCGCGTCCGACGGTGTCCGGCCTCGTAGCCGCCTGGGCCGCTGACAAACGACGTGACTGGCGGGTAACCTCGGCGGCTATGACGCAAACCGGGGTCGCCATCATCGGTTCGGGCTTTGCCGGGCTCTGCCTGGGTATCCAGTTGAAGCTGGCCGGGGTGCACGATTTCGTCATCCTGGAGAAGAGCGACGACCTCGGCGGCACCTGGCGGGACAACACGTATCCCGGCTGCGCCTGCGACGTCCCGTCGTACCTCTACTCGTTCTCGTTCGAGCAGAACCCGCATTGGTCGCGCATGTTCGCGCCCTGGGACGAGATCCTCGCGTATCTCAAACACTGCGCCGAGAAGTACGACATCGCCGACCACATCCGGTACGGCGCCGAGGTGGTCGAGGCCTCCTGGCGCGACGACGGCTGGTCCGTCGTACTGGCTGACGGCTCGCAAGTGGACGCGGCCGCGCTCGTCTCGGGTGTGGGCAGTCTGCACGAGCCGCATACGCCGGACCTGCCAGGCCTCTCGTCGTTCACCGGAAACGTCTGGCACTCGGCGCATTGGGACCACTCGGTCGACCTGACCGGGAAGCGCGTCGCGGTGATCGGGACGGGCGCGAGCGCGATCCAGTTCGTACCACCCGTCGCGGAGCAGGCGTCGCGGCTCGAGCTCTTCCAACGGACGCCGCCCTGGATCACCCCGAAGCCCGACCGCGCGATCGGGCCGCGCGAACGGGCCTTGCACGCGCGCCTTCCGATCGGCCAGCGGGTCATCCGGAACGTCGTCTACTGGGCGCTGGAACTACGCGGCGCCGGGTTCGCCGTACACCCAAAGATGCTGAAAGCCCTTGAAATACAGGCGAAACGGCATTTGCACAAGCAGGTCAAGGACCCGGAGCTGCGGGCGAAACTCACGCCGGACTACCAGATCGGGTGCAAGCGGATCCTGCTGTCGAACGAGTACTACCCGGCGCTCACCCGGCCGAACGTCGGCGTGGTGACGACGCCAATCGCCCGGATCACGCCCAACGGCGTACAGACCTCGGACGGGGTCGAGCACCCGGCGGACACGATCGTGCTCGGCACCGGATTCCAGGTCGCGGCGAACCTGACCAAGATGCGCATCACCGGCCGCGACGGCATCGAGCTCAACGAGGTGTGGAAACGCGACGGCATCAGCGCACACCTCGGCATCACGATGGCCGGCTTCCCGAACCTGTTCCTGCTGGTCGGGCCCAATACCGTGCTGGCGCACAGCTCGATGGTGTTCATGATCGAGGCCCAGGTCCGGTACGTCGTCCAAGCGCTCGCGCGGATCCGGGCCGGGTCGACCGTCGAGGTCCGGCCGGAGGCGCAGCGGCGATTCGCGACTTCGGTGCAGCGGGATCTCGGTGGTACGGTCTGGCAGTCCGGCTGTGCCAGCTGGTACCTGGACGAGCAGGGGCGGAACTCGACGATCTGGCCGCATTTCACGACCGGCTACTGGCGTCGCACCAGGCGGCTCAACCCCGCCGAGTATCTGAACGGATGACCCCGGCGGGTACGCGTACCTCCCTAAGTCGTAGCCGGAGGGTGCGGGCTACGACCTAGGGTGGATGGCAAGACAGGTCCGCGGACCGATGGATCAAGGGTGTTTTCGCAAGAACCTTGATACATGGACATCACCGGAATTCTCAGCGCAGCAGGCATCCTGTTCGGCGTCGTGGTCACCGTGCTGATCGCGATCATCCCGTCCCTGGTGGACCGATGACTAGGTAGCGAGGTGCCCCAGCAAGTCCTGGCGAGTGACGACGCCGACCGGCTTGCCGTCGTCCAGCACCATCAGCGCGTCGGCGTTCTCGAGGAGCTCGACCGCCTTCGTGACCGGCTCCCCCGCGCCCAGTGACGGCAGGGCGGGATCCATGTGCTGCTCGACCATGTCGGCCAACCGGGCGTGCCCCGAGTACAACGCGTCCATCAACGTGCGCGCCGAAACCGAACCGGCCACCTCCGCCGCCATGATCGGCGGCTCCGCCCGCACCACGGGCATCTGCGAAACGCCGTACTCGCGCAGGATCTCGACCGCCTCGGCGATCGTCTCGTGCGGGTGGGTGTGCACCAGCTGCGGCATCCCGCCGTCCTTGCCGGCCAGCACCTCGCCGAGCGTCGCGCCCTGGCGCGCATGGGCCAGGAAGCCGTACTGCGACAGCCACTCGTCGTTGAAGACCTTCGTCAGGTAGCCCCGGCCGCCGTCGGGCAGCAGCACCACGATCACCGCGTCGGGATCGTCCAGCTCCTTGGCCAGCCGGATCGCCGCCGCGGCCGCCATTCCGGCCGAACCGCCGACCAGCATGGCCTCCTCGCGGGCCAGCCGCCGCGTCACCGCGAACGACTCCGCGTCGGAGACCTCGATGATCCGGTCGCAGATGGTCTTGTCGTACGTCTCGGGCCAGAAGTCCTCGCCGACACCCTCGACCAGGTACGGCCGGCCGGTGCCGCCGGAGTAGACCGAGCCCTCCGGGTCCGCGCCGATGATCTGAACGCGACCGTCGGACACCTCCTTGAGGTACCGCCCGGTGCCGCTGATCGTGCCGCCGGTGCCGACACCCGCGACGAAGTGCGTGATCTTGCCCTGGGTCTGCTCCCACAACTCCGGACCGGTGGTCTCGTAGTGCGAGCGCGGGTTGTTCTCGTTCGCGTACTGGTTGGGCTTCCAGGCGCCCTCGATCTCGCGGACCAGCCGGTCGGAGACGTTGTAGTACGAATCGGGGTGCTCGGGCGCGACCGCGGTCGGGCAGACGACGACCTCCGCGCCGTACGCCTTGAGCACGTTGCGCTTGTCCTCGCTGACCTTGTCCGGGCAGACGAAGACGCACTTGTAGCCCTTCGCCTGGGCGACCATCGCGAGGCCGACACCGGTGTTGCCGGAGGTGGGCTCGACGATCGTGCCACCGGGCTTGAGCTCGCCGGAGGCCTCCGCGGCCTCGATCATCCGGACCGCGATCCGGTCCTTCACCGAGCCGCCGGGGTTGAAGTACTCGACCTTCGCGAGCACCAACGGCTTGGCGCCGTCGGTGGTCTTCGAAAGCCGCACCAGCGGGGTGTTGCCGACCAGGTCCAGGAGTGAGTTCACGTATTGCACGAGTCTCACTATATGGTCCCCCACGACACTGGCCTATTTCGCTTGCTTTGTGGTCACCGCGTGTAATCCTTGGGACATGAGCAAAGCCAGGGCCGCCAGGAAGCTGGCCCAGGCCGCAGCCTTTGGGGGCGGGGGGTTAGGTCTCATCGGAGCGACGCTGTACGGCGTGCTGACCGCGGAAGCGCGGTATGCCCAGCGTGTGATCGGCCCGATGAGGGGACACCCGGCTCCGGGCGGTGGCCTGTACGGCCGATACCCCGGACATCCGATCACCCTTGCCATGCTGGGCGACTCCAGCGCGGCCGGTTACGGCACCGAGTCGCCCGAAGAAACCCCTGGCGTGCTGCTGGCCAGCGGTCTCGCGGAGCTGGCGCAGCGGCCGGTCCGGCTCGTCGACGTATCGAGAACGGGCGCCCAGTCCAGCGATCTGGCCGGGCAGATCGACAACGCCCTGCTGGCGGGACCACACGTCGCCGTGATGCTGATCGGCGTCAACGACGTGAAGAACCAGGTCCGCCCGTCGGAGTCTGTCCGCCTGCTCGACGCCGCGGTTCGCCGCCTGCGCGCGGCCCACTGCGAAGTCGTCGTCGGTACCTGTCCAGACCTGGGCCTGGTCCAGCCGATCGTGCCACCGCTGAAGCAAGTGGCGCGCTCCTGGAGCCGCCGACTGGCCGCCGCGCAGACGATCGCCGTCGTCGAAGCCGGCGGCCGGACCGTCTCGATGGGCTCCCTGCTCAGCGAGGCCTTCCGCAAGGACCCGACCCTCTGGGGCCCGGACCGCTTTCATCCCTCGGTGACCGGGTACGCCGCCGCGTCGGCCGCGTTGCTGCCCTCGGTGGCCGCTGCCGTGGGCGTAGGCCCGGACGCGTTCGTTCATCCCGAGGCCTTCCGGGGTGAGGCCGTGCTGCCGATCGCCAAGGCCGCGGTCGAGGCCGTTCGTACCGCGGGTACGGAGGTGGCAGCCACCAAGGTGGCCGGCCGGGAGCGTGGGCCGCGGGGTCGTTGGGCCGAGCTACGGCACCGCCGGCGCCACCCGAAGACCGAGGTGGACAAGCAGCCCGAGCACGCGACGGCCGCCTCCGACGTACCGGCTGATGCTCTGTCCTAACGCTCTGTCGTAGGCCTTGTGAAACAGGCGTTTCCGGCACTGCTGCTCGCGGATGCGGGTGAGAACAGGTTGAAACGTTAGGGGCTTGTCTGACGCGCGGTCGTGAGGCACAGTCGATATACAACGGATTGTCCCCGACGACGGGAGGCGACAATGGGCCTGAACCACTCAGAAGAAACGCATCAGCGTCTGGTGGAGAAGGTGCCCCAATGTACCGGGCGCAACATGACCGAGTGGTTCAAGCTGATGAACGACGGACCGTCGTTCCTGCGCTTCGACGACAGGGTGCGGTGGCTATCAAGCGAGTACGCGCTCGCTCATGGGCACGCCACAGCCATCGTCCACGAATACGACCTGGTCAAAGCGCACAGGCGTATGGGCTGACGAGCCGAACAGGAGACTGAGCACCAACCAGAAGGCCGACCCCAACCAGGTGGAGGGGTCGGCCTTCGTCTATGCCTTCTTGCAGGTTCCTGCAATGACGCACGGCCGGCGGGTTCTTGAGAACCCACCGGCCGTGGTCTGTTGCTAGGACTTGCCCGTCAAACGGTTACTGTCAGTCGCCACCGCGGAGGATCGCGAGGATCCGCAGCAGGTTCCAGTACAGCCAGACCAGGGTGACGGTCAGGCCGAAGGCCGCGCGCCACGCCTCGTTCTGCGGGGCACCGGCGGCGACACCGCGCTCGATCATGTCGAAGTCGAGGATCAGGTTGAACACGGCCAGGCCGGCACCGATCGCGGCGAACAGCAGGCCCATCGCGCCGAACCCGCCGATACCGCTGTTGAAGCCGAGCATGCTGGCGATGAAGTTGATCAGGATGACGCCGGCGAAGCCCATGGTCGCGATGATGACCATCTTGGTGAAGCGCGCCGTCACCTTGATGTTGAAGTACTTGTAGGTGGCCAGGGTCATAGCGGTCGTGACCAGTGTCGCGAGGACCGCCTGCACGACCACGTCCGCACTGCCGACGTAGTTGGCGATGAACTCGCTACCGACACCGAGGAAAACGCCCTCGAAGACGGCGTAGATCATCACCAGCGCGGGGTTGATCGTCCGCTTGAACGACAGCACCATGCCGAGCGCGAACGCCAGCAGTGCGCCGGCGAGGAAGGCCGGGGTGACCAACGTGTCCGGGATCATGAACCACGACAGCGCGGCCGAAATGGTGACGACGGCCAACGTGAGCGAGGTCTTGACGATCACGTCGTCCAGCGTCATCGGACGGCTGCTCGCGGGGGCGCCCTGGTACTGCTGGGGACCGCCGTAGCCACCGCCGTACTGGCCGGGCTGGTTGTGGGGACCCGGCTGACCGTACGGAGCGGCCCCGGGATAGGCCTGGCCTTGGCCAGGCGCAAAAGCACTCGACCGGTTCAGGACCGGGTTACTGCTCTGCATGTCATCCTCCTGATGACCCGAAACGATCCGCTGTGGATCGTGACTAGATACTACGGGCACACCCTTAACAACGCCTGAGGACTTGCTTCATGTTCCCCAGCCGTGATCTGGCCTGGCGTTCAGTCACCTTTGGTGTTCAGCCAGCGCAGCCGGGTCTGGGGTGACGGCGGTGCGCCACGCAGCAGCCATTGCACCCGCTGCCAGGCGGTCGCCTTCAGGTCCGGCTGGTGGAAGAGGTTGAGCGTCTCGACGACCTGATCCCGGCTGAGCCATTCGACCAGCTGGCGATCGGTCGCACGCTGCAACCGCCGTACCACGATGGCGTGGCCGAGCAGCCGGAGCACGGCGTAGAGCACCAGGTAGATGGCGATGAAGAACCAGAGTGGGCGATCGATCAGGAGGTTGATGCCCAGGCCGAGCACCAACGCGAGGGCGACGCTGTACGACGAAACGCGGCCGAGCCGGCGCACCATACCGGCCTGCCGGCCCGCGAACTCCTGGGCGATCAGGAATTCCCGGATCGAGGCGGGCATGTCGCCGACCTCCGGGCAGAACTGCATCTCGGCGGGCTTGCCCTTGGCCTGCAGGTACAAGACGTGCGGCCCCTTGCAGGGCGGCTCCTTCAACCGCACCACGGGCACCTCGGCCTTGGCCTCGGCCGCGACCTTCCGTACCTGCTTAGCGAGTTCCTCTTCCGTCACCGGGCCCATCATGCCCGAGGCCGGCCGGGCGGTCGGACGTTATGCCCGGCGGGCGTTGCGCCAGCGGCCGACGACCAGCGAGGCCAGGGCGGCGGCGAAGAAGGTGACCGGGAGCCAGACGCCCGAGTTGCGATCTTCGGTCCATACCCGAGTGGTCTGCGCCGGGAAGTAGCGGATTTTCACGCTCTGCCCCACCTTGAGGTCGTTGTCCAAATACGGCGACGCCTTCCCCTCGGCCTTACGCCCACCCGGCAGGCCGAACCGGATGAGGAAGTCGTCCCCGCCCCTGGTCGGCGACCCGAGCACCCGCACCACCGTGCCGTCAGCCGTCACCCCGTCCTTGCGAAGCTTCATCTCCGCCTCGGCCAGGTTCCACCCGATCGCGCCCAACACCACCGCCAGCAACACGAAAAGCGCCAGCTCAGACGTCAACCGAAGCGGCTTCTTGGCCACCTTCTTAGACCTAAAGATCCCCACGCCCGCATCATCCCCACCCGCGGGCAGCCGCCGGGTCATGCCGGCGGGACCACCACTATCTGGTCGGCGTCTTCGTAGACGATGCGGCCGGGGTCGGTCGAGGTCACCAGGTGGCAGGGGATGCCGTGCGCGGCGAGGATGTCCAGGTAGCCCGGGATGCGGTCGAACAGGTGGACGGCCGACGGCTTGAACCAGGCGGCCGCGAGAGGATTGACCTCGCGGTCGTAGACGGTTGGATCCACGAGACTTGGGTTCTGGTAGGCCGCGTCGTACCAGTCGTTGTTGCTCCGGCGGAACGCCTCTTGCTCCGGTGTCAGCTTGCCCTGCTTGGCAAGGGTGTTGACCAGTCCGAAGATGCCGATATGACGGCCACTCTCGTTTGGCAGCGGGCTCTGGTATCTGCTGTAAGTCACTGATCGTCCTCGGCGGGGTTGCGGAATAGGGCGACTGTCAGGAAGTCCTGCGTGAAGACTGGTACGTCGAACGCGTCCTGCCCGGGCATCGGGCCGGCGGCGATGGGGTCGAGCCAGGAGAACATCTCCGCCAGCTCCGCCTCGGTATAGCCCACGCCCTCACCTAGACGTCCCGAGCGCATCAGTACGTCGTCGGGCTCGTCGGACCCCATAAGGCCGGAGGTGAACGTACAGATCCCGAAGTACCCACCCGGCGCGAGGACTTCCCGCAACGACTTCAGGTACGAGATCCGCCGATGCGGCGCCAAATGGTGAAAGCACCCAGAGTCGTACACCAACTCGAACGGCCCACCCGGCACCACCTCCCGCAAGAAGTCGACCTCGCGGAACTCCACGCCCTCCCCACGACCACGCGCGGCCTCAAGCGCGGAGGCGGCGATGTCGATCCCCGTGACCGAAGCGCCAAACCCGGCCATCCACCGACTGTTCCGCCCAAGGCCGCAGCCGACATCCAAGGCGGTGGCGACCTTCTCCATCGGCAACAGCCCGGACCGATGCCATTCGACCAGGCTGGCGTCGGGACGATCTGTGTTCAGCGGATGGCCTTCCCGCAGCAGGATCCCGTTCCAGTGTTCTGACGCGGCCCGGCTGGTCGCATCCGCGCGGCCCTCGAACACCTCATCCAGCAGGTCCAGCAACCCCTCGACCTCAACAACCCTCATCCACAACCATCCTCATCCCACGCCGCCCTTTGCCGAAGCACCGTAGTAGACCACCCAAACCCACCCGCGAACCCGCACCTAGCAGACCCACCCGACGCACGCGCACTCGTTCGCGACATCTGTGGAAAACCGGCACTCCTGCCGTTTCCATGGGCACCGGTACCGCCAACTTCGCGAGTTACGCCGAAGCCGGAGTCAGCGCCTTCCTGCCCACGCTCTCTGCCGCGAGTCTGGCACTGCTCTGGTGGGCGGCCCGTTCCGGGCTGAAAATTGGGGTGGTGCCCGTTGACGCCGTATCACTGTGGTTCGTTTGAGGCCGTCCGCGAGTCGGGCGCCGGGAGTTGCGTTGTGGGCCTTTCAGTGTTGCCTTTGAGCACGCGGACTAGATTCGCCGGATCCTTGCAGCTCCTGCGGGCACCGTGTTTGCCGGTGCGTTGTGTGGAGGTGGGTTGTGGTGCTGGAGCAGACGCAGGATGTCGAGGAGATCATCGCGCGGGTCGCGGCGCTGGACATCGGTAAGGCCGAGTTGGTGTGTTGTGTGCGGATTCCGGATCCGGGCCGGCCGGGGCGCCGGTTGCAGGAGGTGGACCGGTATTCGACGATGACGCGGTCGTTGTTGCGGCTGGCTGACCGGCTGGTCGAGCTGGGGGTGTCGCGGGTGGTGATGGAGGCGACCTCGGACTATTGGAAGCCGCCGTTCTATCTGCTGGAGGCGGCCGGGTTGGAGACCTGGCTGGTGAACGCCAAGGATGTGAAGCATTTGCCGGGTCGGCCGAAGACCGACCGGCTGGATGCGGTGTGGTTGTGCAAGGTGGCGGAGCGGCAGATGCTGCGGGCCAGTTTCGTGCCGCCGTTGCCGATCCGCCAGTTGCGGGATCTGACCCGGTATCGGGTTGATTTGGTGAACGCGTGCACTGCGGAGAAGAACCGGGTGGAGAAGCTGCTGGAAGATGCCTGTATCAAGGTGTCGGTGGTCGCGTCGGACATTTTCGGGGTGTCGGGGCGGGACATGCTGGCCGCGCTGGCCGGGGGTGAGCGGGACCCGAAGGTGCTGGCGCAGTTGGCCCGGTCCCGGATGCGGGCCAAGATCGGTGACCTGGAAGAAGCCTTCACCGGATACTTCACCGACCACCACGCCTATCTGCTGGCCAAGATGCTGGCCCGGATCGACCAGATCGAAGCCGATATCGCCGACCTCGAAGACAGGATCGGCGACCAGATCGCCCCTTTCGCCGAGGCGGTGGAACGACTCGATGAGATCCCCGGCATCGGGCGGGTCACCGCGCACGTGATCATCGCCGAAATCGGGACCGACATGACCCGGTTCCCCACCCCGGGCCACCTGGCGTCGTGGGCCAGGTTCGCCCCCGGGGTTAAAGAATCGGCCGGGAAGAAGAAAGGCACCGGCGCCACCGGCCACGGCAACTCCTACCTGGCCCGGGTCCTGGGCGAGGCCGCCGTCTGCGCCGGTAAAACCGACACCTTCCTCGGCGAACGCTACCGGCGCATCGCCAGACGCCGCGGCCGCAAGAAAGCCATCGTCGCGGTCGGCCGCTCCATCCTGGTCATCGTCTGGCACCTGCTATCCGATCCCGACGCCCACTTCCACGACCTCGGCCCCGACTTCTACGACAACCGCATCAACCCCGAACGGAAACGACGCAACCACGTCCGCCAACTCCAAGCCCTCGGCTACAACGTCACCCTCGAACCCGTCGCCTGACCACCGAGCACACAACCTCCCGGCTCCGCTGCGCTCCGCCGGAACACACGCACGCCCCAACACAGTCATTTTCGGACTAGTGGTCAGCTTTGAACCTCCCGCGAGTGGGCGCGTCATGACCTGACCACTCGCGGCAGGAGGGGAGGTGGACGGCCGTTCGAGCCATACGTCGCGCAGTTCGCACGCGACCGTGGCCAAGGTCGGGTATGCGGACGCGCAGGTCCACACGATGGCCGACTTCGCCCCCGATTGGGCGTGCTTCGCGCCATCGTGTGGACCTGGCGGTCCACCAAGGCCCAGGAAACGGCAGGAGAGCCGGAATTTGGGGGTGGGGTCTGGGAGGCTCTGGGTTCCGGTGTTGGAGGAGGAGAGAGATGGCGTTGAGGTGGTATTCGGTGGTGGTGGATTGCAGGGACGTGCGGGGGCAGGCGGCGTGGTGGGCGGAGGCGTTGGAATGGCAGGTGATCTATGAGACCGATGACGAGTGCGTGATCGTCCCGTCCTGGGCGGACGAGAAGGTGATGCGAGAGACGCCTTGGGAGCGGGTTGGACCGGGCATGGTGTTCGTGGCGGTACCTGACGAGAAGAAGGTGAAGAACCGGCTGCACTTTGATTTGGCGCCGCATACGAGTCAGGACCGGGACGCCGAGATCGCCCGGCTGGAGGCGCTCGGCGCCCGGCACGTGGACGTCGGGCAGACCGAGGACGGGTCGTGGACGGTGTTGGCCGATCCGGAGGGCAACGAGTTCTGCGTCCTCAGCTCCCGCGACGACTGACGGGGACCGCTAGGAGTCGAGCACGGTTAGGAGGTGTTGTAGGGCGGAGCGGGTCATGGGTTGATTGAGGAGGTCGGCGGTCCCGCGGTCGGCGAGGGCTGCCTGGTCGGGGTCGGCCGGGTTGAGGGCTTCGCAGATCGTGTTGTACGTCCAGTTGAGCCAGCCGGTTGCGGCGACGGCGAATGACGCGAGCTCGAGTTCGGGCCATCGGCCGGCGGCATCGACGTACCCCTCGCGGAACGCAGTGACCGTCGTGCCGTTGATCGATGGGCGCAGGGTCCAGTGGGCGAGCGCGTAGCCGAGTTCGAGCCGGGGTGTGAGGGAGCCAGCGAAGTCCCATTCGGTGACCACGAGCGCGTCGTTGTGGCCGATGCGTACGTGTTCGGGGATGAGGTTGCAGTTGCAGAGGATGACCTCGTCGCCGTCGACATCGGCCTCTATCGTGCGCAGGTCCAACAACGCGGGAAGGGTTCGGGCGAGCTGTTCGGCCCACGGCTTCTGGGCGGCGCGGGCTCGATCGACGAGGGCCTCCCATTCGGCGTCGGACCGCCGCGAGGTCAGGTACGGATTGATGGGCGCTTCACTCGGGATGGCGAGAGAGTGCAGCGTCCCGAAGACCGAGCCGATCCGGCGAGCCACGGCGACCGGTGTTGGGCGAACCGGCGATGGACCGACCTCGATCCACTCGTGAATCCGCCAGTTCTGTCCCTGCACGTTCTCGATCAGCCGACCTTCGGGACTGCGCACCGGGGTCGGAGCGGCGATACCGGCGGCGACCGCGGCATCGCGCAGCCGAGTACCGACTTCGGCCTGCGCATCGGTGATCCAGGGATAGACCGTGACGGCCAGCCACCGACCGCGGTCAGTGGTGATCGACCAGCAGCGGCCCATCGGAGTGAACGAGACGGGCGTTGCCGCGTTCGCGACCTCGCCGAGGCCAAAGGCTGCGGCCAGCGCGTCGGCAAGCCCGTGAGGTACGACCGGCAGCTCGGCGGCACGTCGCTCGGCCTCGGACTTCAGCTCGGCCCAATCACGCATGCCGTACTGGGAAGCCAGCGCCTGCTGGGCAACCGCGAGCGATGTGTCGGGGCTGGATTCACGGAGTGCGGCAAGCAGGTCCTTGGCCTCTTTGCGCAGAAATCCAACGCTCGGCTTGTCAGGCAGAAATCTCACAGCGCGTCCTCTCAAAGCCTGGACTCGCACAGGCCAAGGGAGCGCGTGATGGACTCCTCAAATCGGGGTGGCTTCCAGCCTTCCGGCGAGTCTCGACGCGGCCCCGGCCACGCACCCGTGAGGCTATCCGACCGCTGGCGAGCCGGTCAACGAAGGCAGGAACCGGCCAGAGCGGCGGCGGCTGGACCTATGCCGCGACAGAATGCATTCGAAAGAATTCGCCGTGATCCGGCGAACGTCTACCGAAAGGAACCCGATGCGAGTCCTCGCCATCCTGGCCCTGGGCACCACGTTTGTCGCCGCCCCGCTGTCCGCGCAGGCTGCCACCGGCTCGGCCACCAGCCCGACCCAGATCGCGAGCCCGACCGCCATCACCGCGTGGCCGTCTTGCGTGAAAGCCACCCGCACCAAGCTGAACAACAGCGGCTGGTCCGACCCGAAGTGGCAGGTCAGGGTCGCCAACACCTGCGCCAACCGGATCAAGTACTCGATCGTGCGCGACCACCAGTCGGACTTCGACTACGTAGAGGTCGCCGCCGGTAAGACCAGCATCCGCAACATCGGCAAGTACTCCTTCGGCCACAGCTCCTCGCAGCCCGACGGCGTCAAGATCTACCTCCGCGGCACCAAATACACCAAGCGCTTCTGACCTGATCCCCGAGCCGCCGCGCTCGGGTCGCCGCCAACGGCTTTGCAAAGGGGTGCTGCCGCCACGACTCCCCCACACGTCCGCGACAGCACCCCTTGTCATGTGCCGCAGCAAGCAAGTTGGGCTCGGGTCGGCGAGGTAGCGGGGAGTTCGGTCGCTGACGCAGGGCGTCAGCGACCAGCGCGCTTCCACGCCCGGAAAAACTCCTTATAGAGGAAACGCTGCACAGGTGTGCCGGTGGACGAAAGTTGCTTGCCCACAGTCCTCGCGCCGAGCCAGATGCCCGACACCTTCGGCACGCCCGGAACGGACTCGGCGACAGACGCCACACCGTTGACGAGATCTTCTTCGACCGCAGATAGTGCCACTCTGCGAAGGCCGAGCCGTTCGAGAAGTTGCCTTTTCGCACCGTCGATATCACGGGCAAGCCGCAAGTAGTCTTCGTCGGTTACACACCGCGCGACGGCTCTGCGCAGGTCAGCAGCCCGTTCTCGATAGTCCGCGATCCGGCTGACTATGAGGTCAATCCATTCTCCTTCGCCCAGGTTGCCGACCTCGTCCGCCCCCCAGAGCCGTCCGCCGAGCAGCGGCAACTCCAGTTCGAGCAGTTGCACGCGATGGGTGTCGCTCTCACTGGCGGCTGTCGCCAGGGAGCGGTGGATGCCACGAATCGCCTTGATCACGTCGAGGACGACGCGCTCACTGGCGCCTTCGCGAGTCAGATCGAAGGTAAGGAGGAAGTCGCGGCGCATCGGGTGGGCCTGGTATGACAGCCTGACCGCGTCCGCGCGGCATCGATATTTCAGGCCACGTGCAAGGGTTGCGGCCACGTACGGCTCTTCACCTGGCTGGGCCATGGACTGCAACGGACCACGTAACACGATGGATGCTGCCCTCGCCCACGCGCCGAACGGGTCATCCTCGATGCCATCAGATGTGGTGATGCGATCATCGTGATGTCCGGGAACACGAACATTAGCGGCCTGAAACGTAGACCAGTCCTGTACTCGCTTGGACAGCGAGTTGCCAGCCCACGGCTGCACGTCGTCGCAGATCAAAGCTTGCTCGATGAACTGCGCCAAGCTCTTGTTGCCTTGCCAACTCTGAAGGTCGCGGAGAGCGGAATCCTCAGCGGCGTGGGCCGCATCCATCTCAACTGCATCCAGGTGGAGTGGGTGCAGGAGGCCGGCGTCGGCGAGCGCGCGAAGCAAATAGGGCTTGCTGCCGAAGTGCTCTGGAACCGGCGCGGCGTGGACGGGGTGGGCGACCCACACCTTCGACATGAAAATTAGCGACTGGATGAGCTCAACGAATACTTGGCGCGCGAAAGGATCTTTAGGTTGCTGACCTCGATTCTGAGCAGCGATGAACTCCTCAGCGCCAATAATCGACGTGACATCTACGAGGACTTCGGTACTTCTGTGCGGGAGTCCTGCGCTATCTCCACGAACCACTTGACTGCCTCCGGACGGCCCATCACGGTGCTTTCGAAAGTCGGTTCAGGTTGAGCAAGTGTTTCTCTGGATACCGGTAGTCGCTTGCGAGCATCCAAGTCTGTAGACAATAGACCGGCGATCTCACCGAGACACAACCCGGCCAGCCCGTCCCAGATCTTCTGTTGGGGACGGTAGAAGAGATCGAAACGGGGCGAATCTTCGGCAACCTCCGTGAGGTCCAGCGCAGTGCGAAGAAGGTCCAGCGTCTGTGATGTAGTACGAGTTTTCAGCTTGTAACCCGCTTCAAGCATCTCTGACTCATACGATCTTGCCGCCGTATTCGCACTTCGGGTCACCGAAGCAGCTTGGGCTGGCTCCAGGTCAGAATTGAGAATTGCTGGATGACCGTTGACTGTTATCTTTCCCTCAGCTCGCGAGGCAAGTACGACGACAGGCGTGCGGCCTATCCCCAGCTCTGGAGCGACAATTAGCGCAGCAACCGGCTCGCGATGTTCCAGCAGGCAAACAACTGAGCAAAATTCGACGCTACCTGGACGCACGAACTCAGCGGTCCCATCAATCGGGTCGATGACCCAGACTCGCTTCGGTTCATCACCTTCAGCTGGTCGCCAACTGCCTGTACCCGATTCCTCAGCCACGACCTTCGCCTCGGAATCCCAATCACGGATCTTGTCAATGACAAGCGCCTCGACCGCCAAGTCAGCGTCCGTGAGCAACGTGCGATCAGCTTTCTCCTGGATGTCCACCTCAGATACACGCGCGCGGTAACTGCTGAGCGTATGTATTAGCTCAGTCGCAAGGTCGGTCCATAGCTTCTCGGGATGCATTGCGTCTCCTGGGCGACCAAAGTGGCGAACAATCCTCTGCCAACAAACCGCTTCAGTCTCCCACCCCTCGCCCGAAGCCGCGAGCTGATCGCCGCGTCGCCAGGCGAGGCATGGCCTCCCAAGCAAACGGCAGTCACGGGCGACCCGTTGACGGGCCATAACCGAGCCTAATCCGGACCAAACCACGGAAGAGTCACGAATCCCGAACCGCGGTTGGATGCCCGCAAAATATTGGTTGGAATTCAAACTAGTCATAACTGTTCGCTCGATTGCACATGCACATGCGTATGTGCGAGCAAGCTCTGCCGCGCGGTGTCGCCGCCCGATGGCCGCCGCCATGGGAGCGATCTTCAAGCGCAGACGCGACTAGCCAAGTCTGCGGCAAGTCGCTGCAGACTGAGCGTCAGAAGTGGTGGTGCCCGGGACGGGATTCGAACCCGTATACCTTTCGGTCGCGAGGTTTAAGCTCGCTGCGTCTGCCGTTCCGCCACCCGGGCCCGGCCCTCGTACCTTACAAGGCAGCCGGGGCTCCGGCGCAGGGAACCAGAGCGCCGGGAACCAAGGCGCGGGGAACCAGGGCGTAGGGACTTGGAGCGCGGGGGCTAGAGGTAGACCTTGCGGGGGAAGATGGCGTGGGCGCCGGCTACTCGGTCTAGGAAGAGTTTGCCGGCGCAGTGGTCGATCTCGTGCTGGAGGGCGCGGGCTTCGAAGGCGTCGGTGCTTATGGTGACGGATTCGGCCGTGCCGGGGAGTTGGCCGGTGACGGTCAGCCGGGTGGCGCGTTTCACGTCTCCGGTGAGGTCGGGGACGGACATGCAGCCTTCGCGGGCCTTCTCCTGGCGGCTGGCCTCGACAACGACCGCGTTGCAGAGCACGAAAACGCCGTGACACGTGCGGGTCTTCGGATGACCGGTGACGTCGAGCGCGAACATCTGCGCCGCGACGCCGACCTGGGGCGCGGCCAATCCGACGCAGCCCGGTGAGACCCGCATGGTGGCGACCAGGTCGGCGGCCAGGGCGACCATCACCGGGTCGGCCGGGTCGATCTCGGCACCCTCGGTGGCCAGCACCGGGTGTGGGGCCTGGACCACCTCGAGGATGTCGCCGGCCAGGCCGAGCTGGGCCGGGCTCCAGGTGGCGAGGGTCTGGTTCAGGTGGGCGAGGCTCACAGGTCGTCGCTCTCGGCCGGGCGCAGGGTCACGCCCACACCGAGTTCGTCACCGGTCACCTCGAGGGAGGCGGTCAGCTCCGAGACGTCGACGGTGGCGGGCAGTTCCACCTCGGCGGTCAGGACGTACAGCGTGCTGCTCAGCCGGGTCGACAGGTCCGTGACGGTACCGCCTACGGCCGCGATCAGCCGGGTGATCGCCGAGACGATGCCCGGGCGGTCGGCGCCGTGCACACTCAAGATGTACGGCGGGCCGACCGGGGCGTGCGTCTGCTCGGGGCCGACCGCCCGCACGGTGATCACGAGTTCGCCGCCGAGCGGCGCGAGCGCCTCGGTGACCGCGTCGGCGTCCGGGCCGGTGCAGACCAGCATCATCGCGAAATGCCCGCGCAGCAGGGTCATCGTCGAGTCTTCGAGGTTGACCCCGACGCCGGCCAGCGCGCCGGTGACGTCGGCGATGATGCCCGGGCGGTCCGGGCCGATCACGGTGACAGCGAGCTGGTTCATGCCTGAAACCTACCTGTCCGAAAGTCTCGACCGACTCCGACTTCGGTATCCGGACAGCCCGGAAAGAGCTGATCCGGCCGGTGGCACGGCTAGATTCGACCGCATGGCGGGTACGGGACAGCTGACCACGGAGTGGAAGGCGGTAGAGCGCAGACGACGGCCTGTTCGCAACGGCATCGTGAACACGTTGATGGTCGTCATCTCGATCGTGATGGGCCTGATCGTCTACAACGACGCCGCGAACGCGCCGTACGCCTACCGGTGGGTGGAGCCGATCGATCTCTGGATCGGGCTCGCCACCTGCCTGCTGCTGTTCTTCCGCCGTCGCTGGCCGGTGCAGATCGCGATCGCAACGGTAGTGGTGGGCAGCTTCTCCGATACCGCGTGGATGGCGACGCTGTTCGCGATCTTCACACTGGCGATCCATCGGCCGTTCCGGACTACTGCGCTCGTCACCCTGCTCAATCTGCCACTGCTACCGCTCTATGCCGTCTACAGCTGGCATCTGCGCTCGACCGGCTTTCAAGACCTCCTCTTCACCTGCGTCTTCGCGCTGTTCATCTACTCCGGCGCCGCCGCGTGGGGCTTGTTCCTGAGGTCGCGCCGCCAGCTCGTCTACTCCCTGGAGGAGCGGGCCGAGCGAGCCGAGGACTTCGCCCACCTACAGGCCGAGCAGGCGCAGCTCCGGGCCCGGGAGGAGATCGCCCGGGAGATGCACGACGTACTCGGGCACCGGTTGTCCCTGCTCAGCGTGCACGCGGGCGCGCTCGCTTATCGGCCGCATGCGCCTACCAGCGAGATCGCCGGCGCGGCCGAGATCATCCGGGCCAGCGCGCACCACGCGCTCCAGGATCTGCGCGAGGTCATCGGCGTACTGCGGGCGCCTGTCGGGGAGCTGCCGCAGCCGATGTTCGCGGATCTGCCCGCCCTGGTGGAGAGTTCGCGCCAGGCCGGCATGGTGGTCGACCTGCGGATCGATGCGCCCGGCAACATTCCGGATCACGTCGGGCGTACGGCGTACCGGGTGGTGCAGGAAGGGCTGACGAATGCGCTCAAGCACGCACCGGGCCAGCCGGTCCGGATCCAGCTCAACGGCGTACCAGGAGACGGGTTGACGATCGAGGTCCTGAACTCGGTGCCATCCGCGCCGCGGACCGACGGCGGGCAGGGGCTGGTCGGATTGGCCGAGCGGGCCAAGCTGGCGGACGGGCGGATCGAGCACGGGCGGACGGGTGATGGCGAGTTCCGGCTGTGGGTGTGGCTACCGTGGCCGGCATGACCGAGACACCCGTGATCCGGGTCCTGATCGTGGACGACGACCCGCTGCTGCGCGCCGGCCTGGTGATGATGCTCAAGGGCGCGGACGACATCCGGGTGGTGGGCGAGGCCGGCGACGGGCGCGGGGTGCCGGCGTTGATCGAGCGGCACTCCCCCGACGTGATCCTGATGGACATCCGGATGCCGAATATGGACGGCCTGACCGCCACCGAGGTGGTCCGATCGCGTCCGGGTGCGCCGGAGGTCGTCATCCTCACCACGTTCGACGCCGATGAGCACGTGCTGCGGGCGTTGCGCGCGGGCGCGGCCGGGTTCGTGCTCAAGGACACGCCGCCGGCCGAGATCGTCGAGGCCGTACGGCGGGTGGCGTCGGGTCAACCGGTGCTTTCGCCGGTGGTGACGCGGCGGCTGATGAAGCGGGTGGCGGCGTCCGGGCAGGACCAGCGCAAGGCGCGTGCGGACGAGCGGCTCGACCTGTTGAACGCCCGCGAGCGCGAGATCGCCGTGGCGGTGGGCGAGGGCAAATCCAACGCCGAGATCAGCGCGACGCTCTATCTCAGCGTGCCGACGGTCAAGACGCACGTGTCCCGGATCCTGAGCAAGCTCGACCTGAACAACCGGGTCCAGATCGCCCTGCTCGTGCACGATGCCGGTCTTCTGGACGACGCGCGCTAATCAACTCTCGTTCATTCATTCGCATTAGCGTGGGTGAGTCCGCCCGCCACGGAAGGAATGAATGACGCATGCGTATCGTCGCCGCTGGTCTCGCCCTCTTGCTCTTGACGCCGGTACTACCCGCCACCGCGGCACCACCCGCAGAGCTCACGACGACGTACGGCGAAGCGTCGTACGGGCAGGAGGACCTCGCGTCGTACGTCGATCCGTTCGTCGGGTCGCGGCGGGATGGCAATACGTGGCCGGGCGCGGTTCGGCCGTTCGGGATGATCTCGTGGAGTCCGACGAGTACTCGCGGGGATCAGACCAGCACGGGCGCGGCCAACGGGTACCAGTACGACGTGACGCGGGTGCGCGGGTTCTCCCTCACCCACGTCAACGGCGCCGGCTGCAATCCGGGTGCCGCCGGCGACGTACCGATCATGCCGTACGCCGGTGAGGTCGACTCGTCCCCGACGGGTGATACCACCGACGCCAAGTACGCGAACAACTTCAGCCACGCGGAGGAATCCGCCAAGCCCGGCAGGTATTCGGTCAAGCTCGACTCGGGCGTGACCACCGATCTCGCGGTCACCACGCGCGCGGGAGTCGGCGAATTCGGCTTCCCCGCGGGCAAACCGGCGAACCTGCTCTTCCGGGTCTCGAACTCTCTCAACGGCAGCGAGGACGCCGAGATCACCATCGACCCGGCCGGCCGCAAGGTCACCGGGTCCGTCCTGACCGGCGCCTTCTGCGGCCGGCGCGCGAACGGCGGCACCAACAACCGGCGCTCCTACTACCGGCTCCACTTCAGCGCGTCGTTCGACCAGCCGATCGTTGCCTCCGGCACCTGGAAGGACCGCACCCTCACTCCGGGCAGTCTGCACACCACGGGTGGCGAGGGCTACGCGACCGGCGCCGACCGGGCCGGCAAGGGCTCGGGCGGGTACGTCGGCTTCGCCCCGGGCTCGGCCGTGCGGATGAAGATCGGCATCTCGTACGTCAGCCTGGCCGGCGCCGAGCTCAACCGAGCGGCGGAACTCCGCAAGGACGCGACGGTCGAAGGCGTAGCGGCCGACGGCTATCGCCAGTGGAACAACGAGCTGAAGGCTGTGCGGATCGGCGGTGGTACGGCGGATCAGCGGTCGACGTTCTACACCGCGCTCTACCACGCGATGCTGCAGCCGAACATCTTCAACGACGTCGACGGCCGGTATCTCGGGAGCGACCGGTTGATCCACCGGCTGGCGAAGGGACAGCGCGCGCAGTACGGCACGTTCTCCGGGTGGGACCAATACCGCGCGCATATCCAACTGCTCGCGCTGGTCAAGCCCTCGGTCGCCGGCGATTTCGCTCAGTCGTTGTATCAGTTTGCCCAGCAAAATAAGGGTATTTGGGATCGCTGGCTGCACAACAACGGCGCCACTCACGTGATGACGGGCGACCCGTCCGCGCCGACACTGGCGACCTTCGCGGCGATGGGCGTGCGCAATTTCGATGCCCTCGGCGCCTATCGATCGCTGTTGCACCAGGCAACGGTCCAGAACGCCGACGCGGAGAACGATGGTGGTTGCCCAGGGCAATGCACCGGGCAACGACCGGCGCTGGATCGCTATGTCGACTTGAACTACGCACCGCAGGACGCCTGCCACTGCTGGGGTGGTGCCGCCGAGACGCTCGAGAACTCTCTGGCCGACCACTCCCTCGCCATGTGGGCCGAGCGCCTCGGACAGCCGACGGCCGCCATGGCCGAGCGAGGCACTTGGTGGAAGAACACGTTCAACCCGGCCGTCGGGTACCAGCAGGCGCGTAATGCCGACGGGACGTGGGTGCCGGGCTTCACGCCGTCGACAGACCGTGGTTTCGCTCAGGGCTCCAGTGCCACCTATACGTGGATGGTGCCGCAGGACGTCGGTGGGTTGGCCGAGGCGATGGGAGGCGCCGACAACGCCGTACGACGGCTGGACGGGTTCTTCCACGATGAGGCGGGCAACTGGGCCGTGAAGGGCGGCAGCGCGTTGCGGTACGACCCGGGCAATGAGCCGGGACTGCACACGCCTTGGCTGTACAACGCGCTCGGAAAGCCGTGGAAGACGCAGGAGACAGTGCGGGAGATCGTCGACACCGTGTACGGCGTGGGGCCGTCGGGCCTGCCGGGGAACGACGATCTGGGCACGATGTCGGCCTGGTACGTCTTCGCCGCGATCGGGTTGTTCCCGCAGACGCCGGGCCGGGCGGAGCTCCTGCTCGGGAGTCCCTTGTTCCCCCGGGTTGAGCTGCGCCGCGACAACGGCGTACATCTGGTGGTGGAGGCGCCGCAGACGTCAGACGCCAACCAGTACGTGCAATCCGCCCGGTTGAACGGACGTCCGCACACGTCTTCCTGGCTCCCTGAGTCCTACCTGCAGCGAGGCGGACGGATCGCCCTGACGATGGGGTCTACCCCCAGCGCCTGGGCAACGGCTCCGGCGGATCTGCCCGTCGACCACTGAGGTCAGACGCGACCACTCGCCGGCTTTTGGGCTGCGAGTGGTCGCGTCTGGTCCGGCCAAATGTGACCACTCGCGGGGTTTTAGGCGGCGAGTGGTCGCGTCTGGTCAGGAGCCGGTTGCGCGGCGGAATTCGTCGTTCGGCGTTTGCAGGCTGCCGAGTGACGTGACCTCGCGGCGGAAGAACAGCGCCAGCGTCCAGTCGAGGATGACGCGGGCCTTGCGGTTGAAGGTGGGCACGCGGGACACGTGGTACGTCCGGTGCAGGAACCAGGCCGGCCAGCCCTTGACCTTCACGCCATACAGCTGGGCGACGCCCTTGTGCAGGCCGAGGCTCGCGACCGAACCGACGTACTTGTGCTTGTAGTCCTCAGGCTCGTTGCCGTCGACTACGCGCAGGATGTTCTTCGCGAGGAGGTTGGCCTGGCGGACCGCGTGCTGGGCGTTGGGCGCGCAGAAGACGCCGGGCTCGGCGGTCAGGTCCGGCACGGCGGCATTGTCACCGGCGGACCAGGCGTCCTCGAGGCCCTCCATGCGGAGGCTCGGGAGGCACTTGACGCGACCCTTCTCGTCCAGCGGGAAGTCGGTCGCGGCCAGGGCCGGGTTGGCCTTCACGCCGGCGGTCCACACGATGGTGTCGGAGTCGAACTCCTCGCCGTCGCTGAGAACCACGTGGCCCTTCTCGCAGGACTCGAGTCGGGTCTCGAGCCGGACCTCCATGTTGCGCTTGCGGAGCTGCTCGACCGTGTAGACGCCGAGCTCCGGGCCGACCTCGGGCAGGATCCGCCCGGTGGCCTCGACCAGGACCCAGCGCATGTCGGCCGGGGTGATGTTGTCGTAGTACCGGGTGGCGTAGCGGGCCATGTCCTCCAGCTCCGCGAACGCCTCGACCCCGGCGTACCCACCGCCGACGAAGACGAAGGTCAGCGCGGCTTTGCGCAGCGCCTCGTCGGGCTGGGACGACGCGACGTCGAGCCGGTCCAGCACCTTGTTGCGCAGGGCAATGGCCTCTTCGACGTTCTTGAACCCGCCGGCCTCTTCGGCCAGGCCCGGAATCGGCAGCGTGCGGGCGATCGAACCGAGCGCGACGACGATCTGGTCGTACGCCACCTCGTAGTCCGGGCCCTCCTCCGGCATCACGTGGGCGACCTTGCGCGAGTGGTCGATCGCCGTCACGCGGCCGGTCACGACGCGGCAACCCTTGAGGGTCTTCCGCAGCGGCACCACGACGTGCCGCGGCTCGACCGAACCGGCCGCCGCCTCGGGCAGGAACGGCTGGTAGGTCATCACCGACCTGGGGTCCACCACCGTGACGCGGATCTTGCCCCGCTTGGCCGCCTTGCGCAGTCCGTACGCCGTGTACATCCCGACGTATCCGCCTCCGACGATGAGGATGTGCGGTACCTGGGCTGTCATCTACCTTCACTCTCCCTGAGTGGCATTACCAACCTTGTGGTAGTACCAGCGTAGCGCCCTCGTGAAAACTTTCACAAACCCTCTGGAGGGTGATCTCGCCCACCGGGCATCCCTCTCCAGAGTGACCCACACCACCTCACCACACCCGCATTACCACCACATTGCAACCACCCCACACCCGTTGCCATCCCCCCGACCCCGCAAACCCGGGTGCCCTCCTTCTTTTGCGACGATCGGACCCGATTTGCCGCTGCGAGGCAGCCTGCAGCTGACAGGTAACAGACGAGCGGCAAATCGGGTCCGATCGTCGCAAAAGAAGACGGTTCAGCTGCAGAGGGTCAGCGCGCGGGTGAAGATGGCGTCGGTCATGGGTTCGGTGAGTTTGCCGGTGAAGGTGTTCTGCTGGCTGGGGTGGAAGCAGCCGATCACGGTCACCTCGCCGTACGGGCCGTCGATCGGGTACTCGACGGCATGCCCGAACCGAGGGCGGGGCCGCGGTACGTCGTACCCGACCGTCTGCAGGCCCGCCAGCGTCGCGTCGAAGCCGAATTTGCCCAGGCAGACGATCGCCCGCACGGAGGGCAGCACCATCGCGAGTTCGGCGCGGAACCAAGGCGCGCAGGTGTCGCGTTCGTCCGGCGTGGGTTTGTTGGCGGGCGGCGCGCACCGGACGGCCGCGATCATCCGCGCGCCGATCAGACGGAGGCCGTCGCCGGCGTGCTCGCTGGTCGGCTGGTTCGCGAGGCCGACGCGATAAAGGGACGCGAACAGCCAATCGCCCGAGCGGTCGCCGGTGAACACCCGGCCGGTGCGGTTGCCGCCGTTCGCCGCGGGCGCGAGTCCGGCGATCAGCAGACTGGGCGCGGGATCACCCCACCCAGCGATCGGGCGACCCCAGTAAGGCTGGTCCGCGAACGACTTTCGCTTGCCGACAGCAACTTCCTCCCGCCAGGCGACGAGCCGATCGCAGGCCCGGCATACCGACACCTCGGCCGCCAGCTCGGCAAGCGATGAAGCCCTGGATGCAAGCCGTACGACGTCCGAGGAGTTCCGCGCGACCGGGGTGCCGGCGTCCGCCGGGTCGTCGGGCCAGCCGGTGCCGGGCGGCACGGGACTGTCGAACAGCTCGCCCGTCAGCGGATGCGGAAGCATCTACTCGAGTAGAGACAGGGCGGTGCCGTCGAGGATGTCGTGCTCCGAGACCAGGAGCTCATCCACCGCGAGACAACCGTGAAGGCGGGCGTGTAAACGCGCCAGGATCAACGCACCCGCGCCGATGACGTCCACCCGGCCCGGGTGGATCGCCGCACGCGACGCCCGCTCCAAGCGCGTGGACGAGAGCAACCACGAGGTGGTCTCGACCAGTTGCGCGGCGGAAATACGCGCGTGATGCACCCGGTCGCGGTCGTACTCGGGCAGATCGAGCGCGACCGCAGCCACAGTGGTGACCGTCCCAGCCACGCCGACCAAGCTCCGGGTCTTCGCGAGCGGGACGACCGTGGCGTCGAGCAGCGCGTCGATATCCCGCGTCATCCCGGCGACCTCATCCGGGGAGGCGGGATCCGAGCGCACGTGTCGCTCGGTCATCCGGACGGACCCCATGTCGAGCGATTCGGCCTGGATCACGCCATCCGCGTCGCCCAGTACGAGCTCGGTCGAGCCGCCGCCGATATCGGCCACCAGGTACGGCCCGGGCACGTCGGCCAGCCCGCCCGTGGCACCGGCAAAACTCAGGGCCGCCTCTTCCGAACCGGCGATGATGTCGGGCTCGACGCCAAGGCGCGCGTGGACGCCGGCGAAGAACTCGTCCCGGTTGGCGACATCCCGCGCGGCCGAGGTGGCGACGAACCGCACCCGCTCAACGCCGTACGACTTGATCAACGAGGCGTATTCCGAGCACGCCGCGAACGTCCGTTCCAGGGCCTCGGGCGCGAAGACGCCGGTCGCGTCGACGCCTTGGCCGAGACGGACGATGACCATCCGGCGGTCGACCTCGCGCAGGCCTCCGTCGACGGCGTCCGCGACCAGGAGCCGGATGGAGTTGGTGCCGCAGTCGATCGCGGCGACCCGGCTCACTTCAGTCATCCAGGGACACGCAAGGGCCACGCTTACCCCAGGCCGGCAGCGCCGCCAGGGACTCGTCGCCGAGCGGGTTGACGCCCGGCCCTTCGGCGAGCGAATGGCCGACCAGCACGTGCAGGCACTTGACCCGGGTCGGCATCCCGCCGGCGCTGATGCCGTCGATCTCGGGCACGTGTGCGATGGCCTCGCGGCGGGCGAGATACGACTTGTGGGCCGCCTCGTACGTCGCGGCGAGCTCTCGGTCTTCGTCCAAACGGGCAGTCATCTCGCGCATCAGACCACTGGCCTCTTGCGTGCCGATGACGGAGGAGAGACGGGGGCAGGTGACGTAGAACAGCGTCGGGAACGGCGTCCCGTCGGGCAGGCGCGGCTCGGTCTCGACCACATCGGGCAGACCGCAGTCGCAGCGATGGGCGATCGACTTGATACCACGCGCCGGCCGGCCCAGCTGAGCGCTGACCGCGGCGATGTCTTCGGGAGTGGGTGCGGTCATCGTCCAGGTTTCGGGGTGAGCAGGGTCTTCGGGGTCGGTTTGGCCGTCGGCGGTGTCGCGTTCGGCGGACGGCCCGCGATCTCGACGCTACCCCACAGCTTCGAGTACCAAGTCGGCTCCTGCGGCGCCTCGTCGGGGTTGGCCGGCTCGAGTGGCGCGGGCGGCGCCCCCGCGGCCTTACCGTCGGCGCCGATGACGCGGTAACCGATCTCGCCGGGCATGACCCAGCCGAGCCGCTGCCGGGCCTGCGCGCGAACGTACGCGTCGTCGTCCCAGCGCGCGATCTCGTCCTCGAGCTCGCCGACCCGTTTCTCCCGGTCGCGGATCTCGGTCTGCAAGGCGCTGATCTGCTGGTGCTGGTCGAACCAGACCCGCAGGCTCTGCGCATACGACACTACGAGCGCGCCGAGGACCAGCAGCACCATCGCCGCCCGGCCGGTCAGATTCCGCGAACCCCGGGTGCGGGTCGGCCCGGAGGTCGTACCTGCTGTCCGGCGCTTGGGCTGGTTGCCGTCCCGGCGTGCGGGCGGTCGCGTCTGGGTGCGGCTCGAAGGCCTCGAACCAGGACGCGGACCGGCATCACGACGGGACGGCATAACTCAGCTCCTCGACTACGCCTAGGAAACTCCTCGGAGGGAATTGTCCCAGGCTCAGCCCTGGAAGCGCGGGAAGGCGCCTCGCCCGGCGTAGCGCGCGGCGTCGTCCAGCTCCTCCTCGATGCGCAGCAGCTGGTTGTACTTGGCGGTCCGGTCCGAACGGGCCGGGGCGCCGGTCTTGATCTGGCCGCAGTTCGTCGCGACGGCCAGGTCGGCGATGGTGGTGTCCTCGGTCTCGCCCGAGCGGTGGCTCATCATGCAGGTGAAACCGCTGCGGTGGGCGAGGTCGACGGCATCCAGGGTCTCGGTCAGGGTGCCGATCTGGTTGACCTTGACCAGCAGCGAGTTGGCCGACTTCTCGGTGATACCGCGCTGCAGCCGCTCGACGTTGGTGACGAACAGGTCGTCGCCGACGATCTGGATCTTGTCGCCCAGCTGACCGGTCAGGTTGGCCCAGCCGGCCCAGTCGTCCTCGTTCAGCGGGTCCTCGATCGAGACGATCGGGTACGACGCGACCAGGTCGGCGTAGTAGGCGATCATCTCGTCGGACGACTTCTTGCCACCCTCGAACGCGTACACGCCGTCGGTGTGGAACTCGCTCGCCGCCACGTCCATGGCCAGCGCGATGTCCTTGCCCGGGGTCAGGCCGGCCTTCTCGATCGCGACCAGGATCAGGTCCAGCGCGTCGCGGTTGCTCGGCAGGCTCGGCGCGAAGCCGCCCTCATCGCCGAGGCCGGTGGACAGGCCCTTCTCCTTCAGCACGGCCTTCAGCGCGTGGTAGACGCTGACGCCCTGCATGAGCGCCTCGGAGTACGTCGCGGCACCGATCGGCGCGACCATGAACTCCTGCACGTCGACGTTGCTGTCCGCGTGCGCGCCACCGTTGAGGATGTTCATCATCGGCACCGGCAGGATGTGCGCGTTCGGGCCGCCCACGTAGCGGTACAGGTCCAGGCCGGAGCTCTCCGCGGCGGCCTTGGCCACGGCGAGGCTGACGCCGAGGATGGCGTTCGCGCCGAGCTTGGCCTTGTTCGGCGTACCGTCCAGGTCGAGCAGGGCCTGGTCGATCAGCCGCTGCTCGTGGACGTCGTAGCCGACGATCTCCTTGTCGATCTCGTCCAGAACGGCCGTGACGGCCTTCTGAACGCCCTTGCCGCCGTAGCGCTTACCGCCGTCGCGAAGCTCTACCGCCTCGAACTGGCCGGTGGAAGCGCCCGACGGGACAGCGGCCCGGGCGACGGTGTCGTCGTCGAGCAGAACCTCGACCTCGACAGTGGGGTTACCGCGCGAATCGAGGATCTCGCGCGCGCCGACGGCCTCAATGGTGGCCACATGCACTCCTAGTTCACTGTTGACGGGGTTCACTGGTGACGAGCCCAGCCTGCAGCTCGACGATCATGCCGAGCCTAGCTTCCAGACCAGCGGGCCTGGTGGACCGCGTCCGACTTGACGATGTTCTCCGGTGGAACACTCCTGGTCAGCAGCACGCCATTGGGCGCCTCGAACACGGCTAACCCTGCCGGATCCACTGCCAGTTGCACGGGCGTTCGTCTGCCTAGCGGGCTATCCCGGGTCTGCGTCAGGTGCACGTGCGTACGTCGTCCTGGGTGTAGTCCGGTGGCAGTGATGCTGCCGACGGCCTGAGCGTTCGTACCGTGCCAGAGCAGGCCCTGCAGGTCGTAGACGGCCCAGCTGGCTTCGAGGGCCTCGAGCGTCACCGGCATGTTGAGGCGGGAGTGGCCTTGGCAGGCGCGTATTAGTCCTCCGTCCACCTGTAGCCGCCTCTTGTCGTTCTGCGCGACCGCTTCGTCCAGTTGCGGCCTGGTGAGGTCTAGGAGGGCGCAGACGTCCTGGATAGAACTCCACCCGTCCGGGGACATCGCTAGACCTCGCTCCCCCGCGGTATGCCTTAGCAGCCGGGAGATCCGCTTACTGCGACGTACGACCTCGTTCATTGCGTCAAGCGTGTCAGTAGTCCCTTAAGGATGTCGACACGCTTGTCCGACTGCTGCCGACGCGTAAGCACGTAGTACCGAACAGGCGGGAGATCGGTGACTCTGGCGGTTACCAGCGGCCGCGGCGTACGGACTGAGCCGTTGACGACTGCAGGGCCTACGCCGAGTTCTACGAAGTGCAGCTGCAACTGCCAGCCCTGGGCCTCTACTGCCACGCTCCAGTCGATCCCGGCGTCCAGAAGATTCCGCTCCAGCGACTGGCGGTGCGGCCTGGATAGGGGCGGTACGACGAGCGCTTCTCCCTCCAAGTCCTTCAACCGGACCGTACGACGTCCGGCCAGTCGGTGGTCCGGGCGCATCGCGAGCACCTGCGGGAGTTGGCAGAGCAGCTCATGGGCCAAGTCGTCCGGCGGGATGCCTAGTGCGGTGACGCCGACGTCGGCCGTACCGTCGCGCAGGCCGTCCAACGTGGCCTCGGCGTCTGCCGTGATCAGGTGCAGTCCACCCGGAGCCTGGTCGAGGTAGCGCCGGACCGCCTCGCCCAGGAGGTAGAGGTAAGCGCCCGCACCGGCTGCGAGCGTCAACGGCCTCGGCGGTACGTCGTCGAGTGTGCTGAGGAAGTCCGCTGCCCGGGCGCGGGTGTCGTTGGCGAAGGCGGCCAGGCGTTCACCGGTTGTGGTGAGGAGGAGGTTGCGGCCTTGTTTGACGACCAGCGGGCGGCCGATGGTCTGCTCCAGCTTCCTGATCCGGGCGTGCAAGGCCGGCTGGCTCACGTGCAACTCGGCGGCCGCGTGCGTGTAGTTCCGATGAGCCGCGAAGACCGCGAACGCCTCCAGATCCTCAGCCACCAGCCGATCCACAATCATCACTTGATCCTATAGCTGTATGGCAGATTTATAGTTCTGCTCAATGCCTGGCTGAGCCCAGGCTGGGGTCATGAAGACATTAGGAATAGACATCGGCCGCGTGATCATCGACGGCGGCTCGCACCCGAACGGCGGCGACACCGCCTTCTTCAACGGAGACACCGCAACCCTGCTCCGCACTCCTGCGGTGGCAGGCGCCTTCGACTCCATCGCTCGCCTGACGACCCTCTTCAACCACCGCGTCTGGCTCGTCTCGAAAGCCGGACCCCGAGTCCAGCAACGCTCCCTCGATTGGCTCCACCACCACGATTTCTTCACCCACACAGGCATCCCGGCCACCAACGTCCGCTTCTGCCTCCGCCGCGCCGACAAGGCCGCTCACTGCGCCGAACTCGCCATCACCCACTTCGTCGACGACAACCTCGAAGTCCACCAAGCCCTCGCCGGCCTAGTCCCCCACCGCTACCTCTTCGGCCCACAACGCCACTCCAACCTCCCCCGCGACCTCGTCCCCACCCTCACCTGGCCAGACGCCGAACGCGCGATCACCCAGACCATCGCCCTCAGTCCCGTCCGGCCGTAGAACTTTCCGTCACTTCTGTCGTTTCCGTGGGTCATCACGTACCAGGTCCGGCGACGACCAGCCGCCCTCAATGCGACTCCCAGACCACTCGCGGATAGTGAGATGGAATCGGGACTTGCACATGGCCGGGCGTCCGCTTTGCACTGCGAGTAGGCGGACCGCCAGGTCCACACCAACGTGTCAGTTCGCGCTGTTCAGCCGTTTCCGGGCCGCGGTGTGGTGCTGGCGGTCCACCCCGAACTAGCCGGCCGCACGCAGGTGAGGACCGTAGAGCCGCGAACCTCTCGCCGCCCGGAGAGCTAGCTTTCCACTTGCGGAAGTGGAAAGTTATTGCTTATGGTTTCCGGTATGGAAAGTGATGCGCGGGAGCAGTTGGCCATGGTCGAGCGGGCGGAGGCGGCGCCGTACGTCGACTATCCGCCGACGCCTTGGTGGTACTTCCCGTCGGTCGGGCTCTGGGCGGCCGCGCTGATCGCGGCGTTCGCCTGGTGGCGTGAGAACACGGTGCTGTTCATTGGGACGATCGTGGTGCTGGTGGCGCTCGAAGGGGCGTTCATCGCGTGGATGAGCCGTCGGCACGGCGCCTTGCCGATGCCCGGGCGCGGGACGCCGCCGGCCGAGATCGCGGTCGTATGGCGCGGGTACTTCGCCGGTGTAGCAGTCGTCGTCGCGGTGGTGGGGCTCGTGTGGTGGCTGGCCGGTCCCCCGGTCGCGGCGCCGGTTACCTTTGTGCTGGTCACGGCCGGGTTGGTGCTGTACGAGCGCCGGTATGCGGTCGCCGCGGCGAAGGTCCGGGAGCGCCTCGCGTGATCGATGGCCTCGACTCCGTCATCCACGCGCCGAAGCGGCTGGCCGCGATGGCCGTACTCGCCAACGCCCCCACGGCCTCGTTCCGCTTCTTGAAGGACTACTTGCAGATCGCCGATTCGGACCTCTCGAAGCACATGTCCGCGTTGGAGGCCGCCGGCTACGTGAGTACGTCGAAGGACGGCCGCGGGCGCGGTGCCACCACGACGTACAAGCTGACCCGCGAAGGCCGGAAGGCGTACGTCACGCACCGGGATGCCCTGCGCGCGCTGCTCGACGGCCCGCTGCTCGGGGAAACCGCGGCCGAGGGCTAGCATCGGGCGCGGCGACTCGCCCAGGTATTCGGTGGCGGTGCCGGGCGGGCCCGCTTACGGTGAGCAGATGGCCGAAGCCGGCAAGGCTGCTCCGTCAGCTCGACTGGACTTTCACGCAGCGGGGACACGGACGTTCCTCCACCTGCTGGGGAACACCCTGCTCACCTCGGTGATCAACTTCACCGTGTGGTTCGCGATCACGTTCTATGTCTACCTGGAGACGCGCTCGGTCTTCGCGTCGGCGATGATCGCCGGCCTCTTCCTGGTGATGACGGCGTTCACCGGGATCTGGTTCGGCAGCCTCGTCGATCACCACAGCAAGAAGACGATGATGCTGCTCTCGGGCGCCGCCTCGTTCGTGCTGTACCTGGTCTGTTTCGCCATCTATCAATCCGTGCCGGCCGCTACCTTCAAGGATCCGACGAGCGTCACGTTGTGGGTGTTCGTCACGCTGCTGATGCTCGGCGTGATCGCCGGGAACATCCGCACGATCGCCCTGCCGACCCTCGTCACGTTCCTCATTCCCGAGGACCGGCGGGACAAGGCCAATGGGCTCGTCGGCACGGCCTCCGGTGTGTCCTTCCTGGTCACGTCGGTCATCAGCGGTGTGCTGGTGGCCGCCGGTGGCATGTTCTACGTGCTGCTGCTGGCTATGGCCGTGCTGCTGCTGGCGACCGTCCATTTGTGGCTCACCTCAGTGCCGTCGGGCAAGGTCGAGCTCGCGGAGGGCGAGGTGCCGGAGCCGAAGCAGGTCGATCTTCGGGGGACGATCAAGGTCATCCGCGGCGTGCCCGGGCTCATCGCGCTGATCCTGTTCACGACGATCAACAACTTCCTGGGTGGGGTGTTGATGGCGTTGATGGACCCGTACGGCCTGTCGCTGGTGTCCGTCGAGGTCTGGGGATTCCTCTGGGGTTTCCTGAGCGCCGGCTTCATCATCGGTGGGTTGGTGATCGCCCGGGTGGGCCTCGGCAAGAACCCGGTGCGGACTCTCCTGCTCGTCAACGTCACGCTGTGGACGATCACCGGGGTGTTCACCATCCAGGCCTCTCTGGCCCTGCTCGTCGGCGGCCTGTTCCTCTACATGTGCCTGATTCCGTTCGCCGAGGCGTCCGAGCAGACCATCCTGCAACGAGTGGTCCCCTACCACCGTCAGGGCCGGGTCTTCGGTTTCGCCCAGAGCGTCGAGCAGGCCGCCTCGCCGCTCACCGCGTTCCTGATCGGCCCGATCGCGCAGTTCATCTTCATCCCGTTCATGACCACCGGCGCCGGGGTCGACCTGATCGGCGGCTGGTTCGGCACGGGCCAGGATCGCGGCATCGCGCTCGTGTTCACGCTGACCGGGATCATCGGCCTGATCCTCACCCTCGGCGCGATGGGCACGAAGTACTACCGCGGCCTATCCGAGCGCTACCTCCACACCCCCGCGCCCGCCGACGCCGAAGCCGGCTGATCGGCTGGCGCTATCGGCCGAGTTCCGCAGCGCGGATCTGGTCGGCCAGGCGGCGTACGGCGTCGCGGAGTGCCTGCTCGGCGTCGATGCCGGATTCGCGGGCGAGGCGGACCAGGTTCAGGAGGTCTTCGCCTAGACGGTCGGCGTCGGCCACTTGGTCAGAAGGGACCGATGAAGCGCGACTCGCCGCGTCAGAAGGGCCCGATGAACGGGTTTGTGGCGTGTCGCCCGCGGCGGGCGGCAGAACGGGCGGCTGGGCGTCGGCTGGGAGGTCTAGTTTTGCGGCGCGGGAGAGGACTTTGTCGGCTAGGGATAGGGCGGGGAGGGCTAGGGGGATGCCTTCTAGGGCTGAGGTGCGTTGTTTTTCGGCGGCCTTGATGGATTCCCAGTTCGCTTCGACTGCGGCGGCGTCGGCGGCGTGGGTGTCGGCGAAGACGTGGGGGTGGCGGCGGATGAGCTTTTCGACGATGCCGCCGGCCACGTCGTCGATCGAGAAGGGGTCGTCGGGGTCCTCTTCGGCGATGCGGGAGTGGAAGGCGACTTGGAGGAGGAGGTCGCCCAGTTCCTCGCTGAGGTGGGTGTAGTCGCCGGTTTCAATCGCCTCGAGGGTTTCGTACGTCTCCTCGAGTAGATATTTCGCGAGGGACGCATGCGTCTGCTCCTGGTCCCAGGGGCAGTTCGAGCGGAGGCGGTCCATCACCCGGACGAGGTCGATCAGGCGCGCGCCCGGTACGTCGTACGAGCCGTAGAGGATTTCGACCTCGTACGTCGGGCGTGGTTCGGCTGAGAGGGCCTCGGCGGCTTGGCGTAGGAGCGCGGGTTCGCCGTCGTCGGCGACGAGCCAGACTACGGCGGAGCCGGCGTTGGCCGAGGTGGTGAGCCAGTTCCAGGGATCGCCGATGACGTCAGTGACGGTCAGACCCGCGCCGGTGACGGCGGACGCCTGCGGCGAACCCGACGTACCGATTGAGGAAGCCGTCTCCAGCGCCGACCAGGCCGCTCGGGTGAGCAGGCCCGGTGCGACACGAGGGCTGGTGACGAGGAGAGCGATCCGGCCAGACATCAGCCCTGCGGCTGCTGCTGCTCGGCCTGCCGCTTGGCCTCTTCGGCGTCCTTGATCGCCTTGGTCTGCGGCGAAAGCTCGGACAGCGAACCGGAGGCCTTCGTGTCGAGGCCGGCCGCCGGGTCCCACTTTCCGTAGCGCGGGCTGATCGTGATCTCGATGTTCTTGAGTTCTTCCGCGATGATCCGGCCACCGGCAGCCGAGGCGTTCTGGTCCGCGATCGACGTCGATCCACCCAGCTTTGCGGTGCTCAGTGCCGTACGCACCAGGGCCACCTTGAAGTCCTGCGTCAACTGACCGCCGAGTTGGAAACCCTCCGCGACCACAGGACGGAAATTGAACTCTTTCTCAGCGGTCGCGATCTCGGCCGGAGTCGGCGTAACGGACCTGCGCGCGGCGATCTGCTCGACCAGGGCGGCCTGAACCAGCGAGCTGATGACGACATCGGGGGTCAGGGTCAGCCCCGGCTCCTTGAGCTTCACGGCGGCCTCGGCAATACCGTCGTTCGCCGCAGTCGTGAGGTCCTGAACCTCCGAAACGGAGATTTGCTCGTTGCCGACTACGGCGGCGGCGCCAGGGTGGGTTCCGTCGGCACAACCGCCGAGGACCACAAGGGCGCCGGCTGCCGTGGCTGCCAACAGGGCCCTGCGCAGCGCGTTGTTCGTGCTCACCCGAATCTCCTCCAGCTACGAGCGCTGAGCCGGGACCGGCTCGGCGATGACGTCATCGATCAGTCTGGTACACCACTGCAACAACTCGACGTCGCGCAGTGGTTGCCCGGCGACCGGCCTGGTGGTCGGTCTCGGCACCAGGATGGTACGCAGTTGGGCCTTGACCAAGCTCTTCGGGTACAGCCTGTTGAGCCGAAGCACCTTGGAATCCGGCAGGTCGACCGGCCCGAACCGGATCAGGTTGCCCTGCAGCGTCACGTCGGTCAGACCCGCCTGGCGGGCCCGGTTGCGGAACTTCGCGACCTCGAGCAGGTTCTGCACGGGCGCCGGGATGTCGCCGTACCGGTCGTGCAGTTCCTCCACCAGCGACGCGATGCCGTCCTCGTCGCGAACGGACGCGAGCCGCTGGTACATCTCGAGCCGCAGCCGCTGCGAGGGCACGTAGTCGTGCGGCAGGTGCGCGTCGATCGGCAGCTCGATCTTGACCTCGGGCTCCTCGGCCGGGGTGTCGCCGCGGAACTCCGCGACGGCCTCGCCGACGAGTCGCACGTACAGGTCGAAGCCGACGTCCGCGATGTGGCCCGACTGTTCGCCGCCGAGCAGGTTGCCGGCGCCGCGGATCTCGAGGTCCTTCATCGCGACCTGCATACCGGCACCGAGGTCGGCGTGCTGCGCGATGGTGGCGAGCCGGTCGTGCGCGGTCTCGGTGAGCGGTTTCTCCGGCGGGTAGAAGAAGTACGAGTACGCCCGCTCGCGACCACGGCCGACGCGTCCGCGCAACTGGTGCAGCTGGGACAGGCCGAGCAGGTCGGACCGCTCGACGATGAGGGTGTTCGCGTTCGAGATGTCGATCCCCGACTCCACGATCGTCGTACAGACGATGACGTCGGCCCGCTTCTCCCAGAAGTCCTGGATGACGCGCTCGAGGTGGTGCTCCGGCATCTGGCCGTGCGCGACCGAGACGCGCGCCTCGGGCACCAGCTGGCGGATTCGCGCGGCGGCCTTCTCGATCGTGTTGACCCGGTTGTGCACGAAGAAGACCTGGCCCTCGCGCAGCAGCTCGCGCCGGATCGCGGCGGTCACCTGGCCCTCTTCGTACGCCCCGACGAACGTCAGCACCGGGTGGCGCTCCTCCGGCGGGGTCGCGATCGTCGACATCTCGCGGATGCCGGTGATCGACATCTCCAGCGTTCGCGGGATCGGCGTCGCGGACATGGTGAGTACGTCGACCGCGGTCCGCAAGCGCTTGAGCTGTTCCTTGTGCTCGACGCCGAACCGCTGCTCCTCGTCCACCACGACCAGGCCGAGATCCTTGAACGTCACCTCGCCACTGAGCAGCCGGTGCGTCCCGATCACCACGTCGACCGAGCCGTCGGCCATCCCGTCGACCGTTGCCTTGGATTCCTTGTCGGTCTGGAATCGCGACAGCGGCGACACGTTGACCGGGAAGTTCGCATAACGCTCGGCGAAAGTCGCGTAGTGCTGTTGCACCAGCAGGGTCGTCGGCACCAGTACGGCCACCTGCTTGCCATCCTGGACGGCCTTGAACGCGGCCCGGACGGCGATCTCGGTCTTGCCGTACCCGACGTCACCGCAGACCACCCGGTCCATCGGCGTGACCCGCTCCATATCGCGTTTCACGTCGTCGATGGTGGCGAGCTGGTCCGGCGTCTCGACGAACGGGAAGGCGTCCTCCATCTCCCGCTGCCAAGGGGTGTCCGCGGCAAAGGCGTGACCCTTGGTGGCCTGGCGCGCGGCGTACAGCTTGATCAGTTCGGCCGCGATCTGGCGGACCGCCTTGCGCGCGCGGCCCTTGCGCTTGGCCCAGTCGCCGCCGCCCATCTTGTCCAGCGTGGGCTGTTCGCCGCCGACGTACCGCGTCACCTGGTCGAGCTGGTCGGTCGGCACGTACAACCGGTCGCCCGGTTGACCGCGCTTGCTCGGCGCGAACTCGATCACGACGTACTCGCGGGTGGCCTTCTGCTGGCCGGTCCCGACCGTACGCTGCATCATCTCGACGTACCGGCCGACGCCGTGCTGCTCGTGGACGACGAAGTCGCCGGGCTGCAGCTCCAGCGGGTCGACGGTCTTCTTGCGGCGGCTCGGAAGTCGTTGCTGGGAACGCCGATCGGCCATCGACCGTTGGCCGGCGATATCGCTCTCGGTCAGTACGGCGAGCTTGATGCCCTCGGCAACGAACCCGCGTTCGAGCTGTCCCTGCGAGATCAGCACCACGCCGGGCTCGGGATCGGCACCGATACCGTCGACCATCCGGGCCGCGACTTCGCTCTCGGAGAAGATCTCCGCCAACCGCTGCGCCGGGCCGTGGCCCTCGGTGATGCAGACGACGCGCCAGCCGTTGCGCAGCCAGCCGCGGACGTCCTCGACGGCGGCGCTGGTCTCACCGCGGTACGGCTCGACCTCGTGCGCGTCGACCTTCCGGCTCTTGACCGCGCCCTCGTCCGGGTCGATGTCGAAGCTGACGACCTCGCCCATCGAGTCGCGCAGCACGGCATCATCGCCAGTCGGAGCGGCCGCGAACGGCGACATGCTCCACCACGCCAGGCCCCGGGCCAGCGCCTGCGAACGGACGTCGGCCAGCGACATGTACGCCGCCGCGCCCAGGTCGATCGGGGCATCGCCACCACCGGCGGCCGCGGCCCACGACGCCTCCAGGAATTCCTGGCTGGTCGCGACCAGATCGTGCGCGCGGGCCCGGACTCGCTCGGGATCGCTGACGACGACGTGGGTGCCTTCGGGCATCAGGTCGACGAGCAGTTCCATCTCGTCCACCAGCACCGGCGCGAGCGACTCCATGCCCTCGACCGCATGCCCCTGCGCGAGCTTCTCGAACAGCTCGGAGAGCTCGGGATGTTCCTTCGCCAGTACGCCGGCCCGCGCGCGAACGTCATCGGTCAGCAGCAGCTCGCGGCACGGCGGCGCCCATAGGCCGTGCTCCGCGATCTCCAGCGAGCGCTGATCCGCGACGGCGAAGTACCGGATTTCCTCGATCTCGTCGCCGAAGAAGTCGACCCGCAGCGGGTGCTCCTCGGTCGGCGGGAAGACGTCGATGATGCCGCCCCGGACGGCGAACTCGCCCCGGCGCTCGACCAGATCGACCCGGTTGTACGCCGCGGCGGCGAGACGCTCAACGACGTCCTCGAGCTCGATCGTGTCGCCGAGGTGCAGCTGGACCGGCCGGAGATCGGCCAGGCCCGCGACCTGCGGCTGGAGCACACTGCGAACCGGCGCGACCAGGATCTTGATCTGGCCGGTGGTGATGTCGGACGAGTCGGGGTGAACCAGGCGGCGCAACACGGCGAGCCGGCGGCCGACGGTGTCCGAGCGCGGGGACAACCGCTCGTGCGGCAGCGTCTCCCAGGCCGGGTAGTAGGCGACGGAGGCCGGATCGACCAGGCAGCCCAGCGCCGCGGTCAGGTCCTCGGCCTCGCGGAAGGTGGCCGTCACCGCCAGGATCGGGCGGTCGGCCCCGCGCGCCTCGGCGAGGGCGGCGAGCAGCACCGGCCGGATCGGGCCCGGCGTACTCAGGTCCAGCTTGGTCGCGACCTCGGACCGGGCATCGGTGAGCGCGCCCGCCACCACCGGATCGGTGACCAGAGCATCGACGAGTCCGGCCAGTTTGGTCACGAGTTGTACTTCCCCTGAGTTGCTTCGAGCCCCTCCATCAACAGGCACTCGACCGCGTCGGCCGTGCGATCGATGACGAAGGGAAGGTCCTTCCGCTCGGTCGAGCTGAAGTCGTCGAGCACGAAATCGGCCGGGCTCTGCCGCCCCGGCGGACGGCCCACGCCGACCCGGATCCGGAAGTAATCGCCGGTGTCGATCGAGCGACGGATCGACTTCAGGCCGTTGTGGCCGTTGTCGCCACCGCCGAACTTGGTCCGCAGGGTGTCGAAACCGATGTCCAGCTCGTCGTGGATCACGACCAGCTTGGCCGGGCTGGACTTGAAGAACCGCAGCAGGCCGGAGACCGGTCCACCCGACTCGTTCATGTACGTCCGGGGGCGGGCGACGATGGCCCGGACGCCCGGTATCCCGCCGAGGCGCCCCTCGGTCACGTCCGCCTGGACCTGCTTCGCGGACTTCAGCTTGCCGCCCATCCGGGCCGCGAGCTCATCGACCACCATGTAGCCGATGTTGTGCCGATTACCGGCATAAGAAGGGCCGGGATTCCCCAGCCCGACGACCAACCACGCGTCGTCCGCCACGGATCCCCGGCCCTCCTTGTCAAACGTTCTGAAAAAGTGGTGCTACGTGGTGCTACTACTCGACCGGCGCGGCGGTCGGCTCGTCGCGGACGACGCCCGCCTCGGCCTCGGCGGTCGCCATGTCGGCGTCCAGCTGCTCGGCGGTCTGGCCGGCTGTGACGTTGACGATCAGCGTGTCCGGCTCGATCGCCAGCGTGGTGCCCTTCGGCAGGACCAGGTCGGAGGCGTGGATCTGCGCACCGGCGTCCAGACCCTCGATCGACACGGAGACGCCGTCGGGGATGTGGGTGGCCTCGGCCTCGACCAGGATGGTCTGCGCCTCGGTGACGACCAGGGTGCCGCTGACGGCCTCGCCCTCGACGTGCACGGCGATCTCGACCTGGACCTTCTCGCCACGCTTCACGATGACGAGGTCAACGTGCTCGATGGTGTTCCGGATCGGGTCACGCTGGACCTGCTTCGGCAGCGCCAGCAGGCTCTCGCTGCCCTCGACCTCGATCAGCAGCAGCGCGTTGGCGGTCTTCAGCGCCAGCATCGTGTCGTGACCGGGAAGGGTGATGTGGACCGGGTCAGTGCCGTGGCCGTAGAGCACGGCGGGCACCTTGTGGTCCCGACGGATTCGGCGGGCAGCACCCTTGCCGAACTCCGAACGCGATTCGGCTTGGATCTTGACCTCGGCCACGAAAGTACTCCCTCAGAACGTTGCGGTGATCTGCTTATCGATGGAAACCAAGTTGCTGGCCTCAGCGGGCGCGTTATGACATCTCAGACGTCACGCAACGAACCACCGCGTCGATCACGGAGCCGCGCCCGCACCTTCCGGGGGGCGTCCCTCGCCGAGGCAACCTATTCAGTCTACCCACCGACCCGCCACAGAAGGAAATCCGGTATCCCCTTACCGTTCAAGCGTGCGGATCGTGTCTCTTTCACCCTCGGCCACGGAGATCTGCTTCGCCCTGGGCGCCGGGTCCGACGTGGTCGGAGTGACCTTCGAGTGCGACTACCCGCCAGAGGCCAGAACACGCCCGATCGTGTCGTCCACAGCGCTGCCGGAAGGCCTGGATCCGGCTGGGATCGATGCCGCCGTACGGGACTTGATCGCCGCTGGGACCGACCTTTACCACCTGGATCGCGACGCTCTCGCCCGCCTGGACCCGGACGTCGTGATCACGCAGGACCTCTGCGCCGTGTGCGCGCTCGACTCGGGCGATGTCACGGAGGCCCTTGCCTACCTGGGATGTACGGCGGAGGTCGTGACGACCGATCCGCGGGACCTCGCGGGCGTATGGGCATCGGTCGAGCTCATCGGCAAGGCGCTCGGCCGAACGTCCCAGGCGTCGTACCTGCTCGAAGGTCTGCGCGAGCGGGTCTCGTCCGTGAAGAGCAGCCGGTACGGCGTACCGCCCGTGCGCGTGATGCTTTTGGAGTGGACCGATCCGCCGTACGCCCCGGGCCACTGGATCCCCGAAATGGTCTCCGTCGCCGGCGGAATCAACGTCCTCGGCTCCATCGGCGCGCGGTCATTTCCGACCACCTGGGCCGAGGTGGCTGCCGCTGCACCGGACAGGTCGACCCGCTTTATGCCCGCCGGGTTCGTTAATGCTGGCCGAGGTAGGTGAGGACGGCCAGAACGCGGCGATGGCCTTCGGCGTTGTTCACCAGGCCCAGTTTGGCCATGATGCTGCCGACGTGGGTCTCGACGGTCCGCTCGTTCAGCCAGAGGCGGCGGCCGATGCCGGCGTTCGTACAGCCTTCTGCCATCAGCGCGAGGACCTCGCGTTCGCGCGGGGTCAACGTGGCCAGCCGATCGTCGCGATGCGGTCTGCCGATCAGCCGGCCGACGACCTCCGGATCCAGGACCGAACCACCAGCCGCCACCCGGGTGAGGGCGTCGAGGAACTCGTCCACGTCCAGCACGCGGTCCTTGAGCAAGTAGCCGAACCCGCCGCTACTGACCAGCTCCACCGAGTGACGGGTCTCGACGTGCTGGGACAAAAGGATGATCCCCATCGCCGGATGCGCCGCCCGGATCCGGCGGGCGGCGCGCGCGCCGTCGTCGGTGTGGTCGGGCGGCATCCGGATGTCGATCACCGCCAGATCGGGCCGCGTCTCGGCAACGACGCTGACCAGGGTCTCCGCATCCCCGGCCCGGCCGACGATCTCGTGATCGGCATCGGCCAGCAGCCGGGCCAGGCCCTCCCGGAACAGGGCGGAGTCCTCCCCGATCACGATCCGCACGGAAGCACCGCCTCGATCGTCGTGCCCTGACCGGGCGGGCTGTGCAGGGACCACGAACCGCCGACCGCCGCGACCCGGTCGATCAAACCGCTCAGCCCGGAGCCGGGACGTGCGGCGGCGCCACCGCAACCGTTGTCCTCGATCCGGATCTGGACGTCTTCCGGCGACTGTTCGACCTGTACGGCGATAGAGGTGGCGCGCGAGTACTTGGCCGCATTCGTGACCGCCTCGGCCGCGACGTAGTAGGCGGTGACGATGACGTCGTTCGGCAGGTCGCCCGCGGCGATGTGCAGCCGAACCGGGATCGGTAGCGACTGCGTGATCGCGGCAAGGGCTGCCTGCAGACCGTCGTCGAGACTGGTCGGACGCAGGCCGTGGGCGATCTGGCGGAGTTCAGCGATGGCCGTGGTCAGCTCAGCGACGCCTTGGTCGAGTAGCGCGTCGACGTCGACCGTGCCCTTGTCGAGGTGCCGTTGAGCGAGCCGCATCGCCATCCCCAGCGAGACGAGGCGTTGCTGGGCACCGTCATGGAGATCCCGTTCGAGCCGTCGTCGCTCGGCATCCCCAGCCTGCACCAGCCGCGTCCGGCTGGCCTCCACTTCGCGCAGCGCGCGAGCCAACTCGGCACGCAACCGTGCCACCTCGACCAGACTGGCCGCATTGGCCGCGACTGCCCTCAGCACGGGCGGCCCCGCCGTACCTGAGGATGCAAGTACGCCGATCTGCAGGCCGCCGAGGAGTACGGGCACCATGCCGGTGTCCTCGACGGGCCGGCCGGCCGAATCGACGAATCCGGACGCGCCGGGAACGAGCAGACCGACGCGCAACTGCGGATCGCGCAGAGCCCGGCGGAGTGTCGCCTCCAGCTCTTCGGGTTGTGCCTGCTCGGTGTGAATTCGCCGCTGCAGGTCTTCGATCGCCAGCAGGGCGGCTCGGCGAGGCGGGTAGAGCCGCCGGTCGACGAGCCGTTGGAGCCTTGTTCGCAAGGGTGCAAGGACCAGCGCGCAGGCGGCGGTCGCAGCCGCGGCGGCCGCGGCCGAACCTTGGCCGAGTACCAGTCCGAGGGTGAGGGCCGCCAGCGCATAGGCGCCCAGCAGGACCACCATCACCACGGCATACGTGACCGTGTCGGCCAGCACCCGGTCGACGTCGTACAGGTCATGACGAAGCATCGCCACGGCCACCGAAGCAGGCAGGGCGACCAGGACGATGACTCCGTAGATCGTTGCCACCGGCCCCGTTTCGCCGGCGACCACGATCTCCGCCAGGCAGACCAACGGGTAGAGCACGGCGGCGACGCCCGCCAGCGCGAGCCACTTCAGCTGCGCCCTGGTCTTGCCCGCGGATCGCCGGGATCGGGCCACCAGCGAGGCCGCCGAGACCAGGAACAGCGCCAGCATGAGGAAGAAGGCGACGTCGCCGACGACTCGCACCGGCGCCGGTGCGGGGGCGAACGGGCGCGGGAGGTCCTGCAGCGGCGAGAGGAACGGCGCCGAGGCCACCGCACCGAAGGCCTGCTGGCAACAGCCCAGGATGACCAGGGCGATCGGCACCGGTGTCCATCGCGATCCGGGCAGGCGGCCGTCCGGGAAGTAGAGCAGCAGAAGCGCGACGGCGATCATCAGCCACCAGCCGCTCTCGTCCAGCAACGCCACCACGCGGGTGTCCAGCGGCAGGTCCGACTGGAGAGCGGCGGTGTAGTAGACGTCCCGCGCGGCCAGGAACACCACGATCCCGCCGATCCAGGCCACCAGTGCACCGACCGGATTGCCCGGCACTCGGTGGGTGATCACCAGACCCAGCACGGTGATCGCCGTACCGACGATGGCGAGGCCGGCGAAGTTCTTCGGGGTGCTTTCCAGGACCCAGGCGCTGCCTGCCAGCATCGTCAGGACGAGCAGGAAGGTGCCGAACGCAAGCCATCGCGGCCACCGCATGTCGCCACTGTAAGGGCCGGATTGCCCCGGATGGCTCCGAGCCAGCACGGAGGTTTTCCGCGCGGTCGGCTCCGAGGCAGCACGGAGGTTTTTCCCCGCGCTCGCCACGATGTGCTCGTGGTACCGCCGGCGTTTCTCTGGAGGGGTTCAACTCGATCCACCTTCAACCGGAGGAATCCCAGTCATGTCCACCGAGACAGCTTTCAGCACCACTCCTGAGACTGCGACCAGGCGCAGGGTGGGGCTCCTCGCCCTGGCGCTCACCATCACGTCCATCACCGCCCTGCCGGGGAGCTACCTCTGGCCCGAACCGGCCGCCGGCGGCGACACCTACACGTACGCCGACATCGCCCCGATCCGCGATCTGTGGTGGGGTCTACTCGTCTTCCTCAGCGCGGCCCTGGTCCTGAACGTGCCGTTCCAGGCTCTTGCGACGATGATCCTGGTAAGGCGACGCGGCGCCGGCTGGGCGACCGTCGGCGGCGCGATGATGTGGCTCGGCACGGCGCTCTACTCGGTCGGCGGGGCCGGCTGGGCCGCGGCGTACTACTTCGCGACCGACCCCGCGCTCGATCCGGCTGTTGGTACGTCGGTGATGGAGCAGATCTCCGCCGATACTGGGCACCTATTCGGCGTGATGATTCCAGGCGCTCTGCTGGTCGCCCTCGGCACCGTAATCCAGGCGGTCGGCCTACTGCGCTCGCGAGCCGTACCGCGTTGGATCCCCATCCTGACGCTCGCGATCATCCCCACCTTCGTCCTACCAGGCAACGGCCTCACCGGCGCCCTCGTCGGCCTCCCCATCACCGTGTCGGCGATAGCCCTCGCCTACCACGCCTGGCACCGCCAGTGATCCTTACTGGTGAGCTGGAGTGGGCCTAGGGTCGGCGGGTGGCGTTGATCGTGCTGGTGGGGGTGGTGCTGGTTTTTGTGGTGCCGCTGGTTGTGGCGATCGCGGTGGTGGAGCGAGGGCGGCGGGCGTTCGAAGCGCGGCGGGCGGAGGCGCTTGCTCGGTTCGGCTGGGGATACGTGCAGCCGGATCCGTGGGTCACGGAGCTGGCGTCGATCGCGTTCGGCAGCTCCAGTGGCAATCCGATGTCGATGGTGGGGGGCAGCTTCAACGGGCGGCCGGTCGGCGTGATGGATTTCGAGTACGCGGTGAGTACGACCGACGGCCAGGGCAATGTGACGAGTAGCAGCCAGGCCTGCCATGTGGTCGCGGTTTATCTGCCGGCGGCAATGCCCTGGTTGCGGCTGACCAAGGAATCCGCGATGGGCCGGATGCGAGAGAGCGATCTCCAGCTGGAGAGCAAGGCCTTCAACGACGCGTTCCGGGTGGAGACGCCCGATGATCGTTATGCCTCGGCGATACTGCATCCGCGAATGATGGAGCTGATGCTGGCAAGCACCTGGCTCGATTGGCAGCTCGCCGGTCCGACGCTGATCTCGTGGAATCTGGGCCGCTGGGAAGGTCCCGAGACCGTCGCCCGGCTCTCCGTCTTGACCCGGATCGCCGACCTGATCCCGCCGTTCGTCCTGCGCGACTACGGCCATCCCTTGGCCTAGCTCAAGCGCGTCCAGACCTCGCGCAGGGCTTGGATCGGCGCAGCGTCGAGACCGGCGGCGGTGAGGGTTTCGGCGATCTCGTCGAACTCGGGGCCCCAGCGCCACGCGACCTTCCGCAGGTCCTCGGGCAGGCTCGGATCACCGAGGTCGCCCGCCTGCTTGCGGGTCGACTGGGCCACCAGGGCATCGGTCACGCCGTGGTGGTCGGCCAGACCGAACGCCAATACGGCGAGGGCGCGTTTTCCCTTGTTGTAAAGGGCAAACGCGGACTTGGCGGCACTCGCGGCGCCTACCGTCGTACCGACGACTCGCGGGCTGACCGCCGTACCGGTGAACAAGTCGGCGACAACCTCCACCGATGGTCCAGCGAGTAGGAGGTCCGTACGACTGCCCGCGATCGGGGGCGGACCGATGACGCCCGCGTCGACGAATGTCGCTGCCGCGAGGGCCTCTGCGGCTTCCGCTAGGGATGACGGCGACAACGGGTTCGCGTCGACGTACAGGCCGGTGAATCCAGTGGCGCCGACCTGCCGGGCGATCGCGACGGCGCCTTGCGGAGCACACGAGCAGAGGACCAGCTCGGCCCGTCCGACGGCGTCCGCGAACGACGTACCGGTCAATCCCGCCGCGGCAGCCCGCTCGCTGCTCGCGGGGCTTCGGCCTTCGGGCACCCAGAACACTTCGTTGCCCGCGGCGACGAGTTCGGCCGCGAGGCGCGAACCCATCGCGCCAGGGTGAAACACGGCAATACGCATACCCCCAGCTAACCACCCATCCCTTTGTCGTTCATTCGTCGGAATACGGCCGGTATCTATGGCGTATCCCGACGAATGAACGACAAAGGGATGGAGGGCTAGCCTGGGTCGATGGCGACTCAGGAAAATGTACGGCGCATCGTGGCCGAGCTGCCGGAGACGGTGGAAGCGGCAGACCGGTTCGCCTTCAGCGTGCGCGTCGGCGCGAAGGAGAAGGGCCTCGCGTGGGTCTGGCTCGAGCGGCTCGAACCGAAGCAGGCCCGCGTCCCACAACCGGAGGTGCTGGCCGTCCGGGTGGCCAATGGTGACGAGAAGGCGGCCTTACTTCAGGCGGATCCGGACAAGTTCTTCACCGAGGACCATTACAACGGTTATCCCGCCGTCCTGGTTCGGCTGAAGGCGATCGGCGTCGCCGAACTGAGGGAACTGCTCGTCGACGCCTGGCGGGTGCAGGCCCCGCGCAAACTGGTGAAGGAGTATGACGCTAAGACTTAGGCGCGGCCGTCGAAGAGGCTGGTGACGGATCCGTCTTCGAAGACCTCGCGGATGGCCCGGCTGATCAGCGGCGCGATCGACAAGGTGGTGAGCTTGTCGAACTCCCGGTCGTCGGGAATCGGCAGCGTGTTCGTGACGATGACCTCTTTGGCCTGGCAGTTCTTCAGCCGATCCACCGCGGGGCCGGAGAGGATCGCATGGGTGGCGGCGATGACCACGCCCGCGGCGCCGTCGGCCATCAGTGCGTCCGCGGCTTTGGTGATGGTGCCGCCGGTGTCGATCATGTCGTCGACCAGGATGCAGACGCGGCCCTTGACCTCACCGACGACGCGGTTCGCGACGGTCTCGTTCGGCCGGTCGATGTCGCGGGTCTTGTGGATGAAGGCCAGCGGCGCGTTGTTCAGCCGGGCGGACCACTGCTCGGCGACCTTGATCCGGCCGGCATCCGGCGAGACCACGGCCAGCTGCTGGTCGCCGTACTTCTCTCGCACGTAGTCGGTCAGGATCGGCAGGGCCATCAAGTGGTCCACCGGGCCGTCGAAGAAGCCCTGGATCTGCGAGGTGTGCAGGTCGACGCAGATCAGCCGGTTCGCGCCCGCGGTCTTGAACAGGTCGGCCATCAAACGGGCCGAGATCGGCTCGCGGCCGCGGTGCTTCTTGTCCTGCCGGGCGTAACCGTAGAACGGCAGCACCACGGTGATGCGCTTGGCCGAGGCCCGCTTCAGCGCGTCGATCATGATCAGCTGTTCCATGATCCACTGGTTGATCGGCGAGGTGTGGCTCTGGATCACGAAGGCGTCGCTACCGCGGACGGACTCCTCGAACCGGACGTAGATCTCGCCGTTGGCGAAGTCGTACGCCGAGGTGGGCACGAGGCCGGCGCCGAGCTGCTCGGCGACCTCCTCGGCCAGACCCGGGTGGGCCCGTCCGGAGAAGACCATCAGGTTCTTCTCGGTGGTGCGCTTCATCCCGCTCATGGCCGCGACTCCTTCTCAATGGCCTCGGCGGCTGCCTTGGCGGTCTTCGTACCGGCCCGGCGGCGGGCGACCCAGCCGGCGATATTGCGCTGCCGGCCGCGGGCTACCGCGATCTCCCCCGGTTTGACGTCATCGGTCACGGTCGATCCGGCGGCGACGTACGCGCCGTCCCCGATCACCCGCGGCGCGACCAGAACCGAGTCGCTGCCGACGAACGCGTGCTTGCCGACGGTCGTGTGCGCCTTGGTGACACCGTCGTAGTTGGCGAAGATCGTGCCGGCGCCGATGTTCGCGCCGTCGCCGATCGTGGCGTCACCCGCATACGTGAGGTGCGGGACCTTGGCGCCGACACCGATGTTCGCGTTCTTGGTCTCGACGAACGTGCCGATCTTGCCGCTCTCGCCGAGCACCGTGCCGGGCCGGAGATAGGCGAACGGGCCGACGCTCGCGCTCGCGCCGATGATGGCGCCCGAGCCGTGCGTGCGGATGATCGTTGCGTTCGCTCCGACCTGTACGTCGGTCAGCGTGGTGTCGGGCCCGATCGTGGCACCGGCCGCGGCCGTGGTCGCGCCGTGCAGCTGGGTGTTCGGCAGCAGGGTGACGTCGGCCTCGAGCTCGACCGTGTCGTCGATCCACGTCGTACTCGGATCCACCACGGTCACGCCGGCGCGCATCAGCCGGTCGAGCGTGCGCCGGTTCATCTCGGCGCGGAGCGCGGCCAGCTGGACCCGGTCGTTCACGCCCTCGGTCTGCATGGCGTCGTCGGTCACGAAAGCGCCCACCCGCTTGCCGTCACTTTTCGCAATCGCCAGTACGTCGGTCAGGTACAACTCGCCCTGAGCGTTGTCGGTGGTGATCCGGGTCAGACCGTCACGCAACGTAGCCGCGTCGAAGACGTAGATGCCGGCGTTGATCTCGTCGATCTGGCGCTGCTCGGGAGTCGCGTCCTTGTGCTCGACGATGCCCGCGACGCTGCCGTTCTCGCCCGGGATGATGCGCCCATAACCGGTCGGGTCGGGCACTCGCGCGGTCAGCACCGTGACAGCGTTTCCGCTCGCGTCGTGCTCGGCGACGAGCTCCCGCAAGGTCTGGGCCTGCAGCAACGGAACGTCACCCGAAGTGACGACAACCGCCCCATCGAGGTCCGGTACGGCGGTGAGGCCCGATCGCACAGCGTCACCGGTGCCGAGCTGCTGCTCCTGGACGGCGGTCCGGACATCGGGGTCGATCGCGGCCAGATGCGCCTCGACCAGCTCCCGGCCGGTGCCGACGACAACCACCAGATGCTCCGGCTCCAGCTCCCGGGCGGCGGCCACGGCGTGCCCGACGAGACTGCGCCCGCCGAGGCTGTGAAGGACCTTGGGGGTGGCGGATTTCATCCTGGTCCCCTGACCGGCGGCCATGATGATGACCGCCGCAGGACGGTGGGAAGTCACGCGGTGTTCTCCTCGGGTTCCCTGGGTGGTCGGGCCCTGGTATAGACGCTGTCAGACGCTGTTGGACGGACATCTTCCGCTCGTCAGCGTACTTGCGGGACCGCGCCTGCTCCGAATCGGCGCTCGCGGATGTGACCGATGTGACCCGTGAACTGCTCTGGGACCTGGTTGCTGCCTCAGACGAGGTTGTTCCAGAACATCAGCTCGTAGCTCTGCACCAGCCGCGCGTACCGCCGTACCTTGCCGGTCACCACGCCCGCGTCGAGCCCGGCCTGTACGGCGGCGACCGCCTGCGCGTGGCCGTCCGGCGGAGGCGTCGCGAAGAAGTCGAGGAACGCGCAGGCCTCATCGTCGTACCCGTAATGCCTGCGCATCGCCTCCGCGAGCGCGGCGCAGTACCGGCCCCAGGCGGCGAAGTTCGCGTAGAGCCCGACGACGACCTCGGCCGGTTCGGCGTTGAGCGCGAGCCAGGCGAAGTACGACGGGTAGGCCTGGCAGCCGGCCTGCGGCTCGTACCGCTCGTCCTCGGCAGCGAGGGCCGGGAGTTTGCCGAGGGCAAGCTGCTCCCCGGCTGCCAGTCCGGCGAACCAGTCGCGCACTTCGGGCTGCTCCGCGCGGGCGGCCAGCGTCAGGCAACTCCGCCAGTCGCTCCGGACGATGTGGTACTCCTCGGCCGCGAGCCGCGCGAACACCTCCCGCGGCGCCTCGCCACTCGAGACGAGCGGTACCAGCCGGTTGTCGTCATCCCGTGGCGCCAACTCCGCCTGCACCGACTCGATCAAGTCCTCCGCCGTCACCTGCCCGACGCTACCGCCCTTCGGGGGTGACGTTGAGGATCCAGACGACGCCGAACCGGTCCTTGAGCATGCCGTACAGCGGTGACCAGCCGGCCGGCGCGAGTTCCTGGACGACGGTCGCGCCTTCGGACAGGCCCTTCCAGTAGGAGGTGATCTCGTCGGAGTCTTCGCCGCTCACCGAGACGAACACCGAGTTGACGCCCGGCTCGTAGGGCATGCGGACCGGTACGTCGTACGCCATCACGTGGATGCCGTTGCCGCCTTGGAGCTGGCCGAACATGATCTGGTCCGCCTCGGCTGGGTCCTGAACGTTCTGGGCGTCCTGGTAGCTGACGATGGCGAGCTCGCCGCCGAAGACGGACTGGTAGAACTCGAGCGCCCCGCGAGCGTCGCCGCGGAAGTTCAGGTGCGTGGTGGTGGTGATGGTCATGGCGTTTCCCCTTCGTCGAATTGGTGATGTGCCGCCAATGTAGGAACTATCGCGGCCAGTTTTTGACCGCGATTGTGGCGATGATGGGGAAATGGCGAATACGAGTACTCGCACGCTGCGGCTGCTGTCTTTGCTGCAGGCTCGCCGCTATTGGCCAGGGCCCTTGCTGGCCGAGCGGCTCGGGGTCTCGGCGCGCACCTTGCGCCGTGATGTGGACCGATTGCGCGAGCTCGGTTATCCGGTGGATGCGAATCCCGGTGTCGACGGCGGCTATGCGCTCGCCCCTGGTGCCGCGTTGCCGCCGCTCGTTGTCGACGATGACGAGGCGATGGCGCTTGCCGTGGCCATCCAGTCCCACCTCGCCACTCTCGCCGACGGGGACAGCGGCGATGCGGCGTTGCGGGCGCTGACCAAGATCGTGCAGGTGCTGCCGCGACGGTTACGCGCCCGGCTCGATGCCGTTCGCTCGTCGACTACGCCGGCGTTGTGGAGCACCGAGACCGTGGCGTCGGTCGACCACGACGTACTCACCACGCTGGCCCTTGGCTGCCGTGATTCGGAAAGGGTCCGGTTCGGCTATCGGGCGATCAATGGCTCGCGGTCTTCCCGGCAGGTCGAGCCGCTCCAGCTTGTCGCGCTGGGCAGGCGCTGGTACCTGGTGGCGTACGACCTCGACCGGCGCGACTGGCGAACATTCCGGATCGACCGGATCGAGGGTGCGGAGGGAGCCGGTACGTCGTTCGCGCCACGTACGCCGCCTTTCGAGGACGTCGCCGCCTTCGTACGCGGGCGGGTATCGGGCAGCGCGTCGGGCGGTCGGCACCGCGTCGAGGTGATCGTCGAAGCGTCCGCCGATACCGTCAGCGCGCGCTTCGGCCGCTGGGCTGAGGTGCGGGCGAGTACGCCGAACCGCTGCACGTTGGTCATGGAAACGGACTCGCTCGACGGACCCCTCTTCGCCCTCGGTTCCATCGGCGCCCCGTTCACCGTAATCACCCCACCCGAACTCGCCACCATGGCCACCGACTGGTCCACCCGCTTCGCCCAAGCCGCTGCCAGTAGCCATTGAGGCCTGCACCTCCCGGGGTCTGCACCTCCCAGGGTCTGCAACTTCCGGCAGATCCGGGGACAGATGCCCGCCTGCCCTGCGATACTCCGCGCGTGTTCCTCGAAGAGCAGGACGACCCCACATTTCGGCGGCGATTCGGCTGGGTGGTGCCCATGGGCATCGCGAGCGCGATCAACACGTTCGCCAACCTCGGCGACGATCCACTCACCCAAGCCGACCAGCCGCTCCTCGGCATGGCCACCCTCCTCGGCGTGGTCGTCGGTGTCCTCTGGGGTTGCTTCGACCCCCGCGACCTGTCCGACCGCCTCGCCTTACCCGCCCTCGCGATGATCGCCGCGGGCATCTTCCTCCTACTACCGATCACCACCGGACCGTGGACTCTCGGCACCCTCCCGCTTCTCCTCTACGACCTCGGCCTGGTCGCGGGCCTCATCATCGCCACCTGGTGGACCGCCCTCCGCTCGGCCCCGACCCATGCCTGACCACACCTGTCCCACCTGCGGCGGCACCCTGGACGCGCACCACCGGAACGTGCGCTTCACCCTTCCCGACCCGGTACTCGACCTCCCCGATCAGGAGCGGTCACCGGATGTCTGGATGAGTCACGACACCCCCGTCGAGTCGGTGATGATGCAGGTCAAGGACGTCGGCTGTTTCATCCGCGTCCTGCTGCCGATCCACCTGGAGGACGGCGACAAGCTCACGTACGGCGTTTGGCTGGGCGTGCCGGACGAGAAGCTGCATGAGGCCTTCGCAGTGTGGTGGGGCGACCCCGACGTCTACCGAAACCTCCGGCTGGACGGCCTCCTCGCGAACACGATCCAGCCTTGGGGCCTGCTCGGGACCCCCGTCATCGCCACTGTGCTAGACCCCGACCAAACGCCTTACTGCACCGAATCACCGGACCACCTGATGACCCGAATCCTCCACGACACCTGGCCACACGACGAGGCCGCCGCCCACCTCCCCGACCGGTAAGCCTGCCGAGGCTCAAGCGCAGAGACCCGGCGGGCGCGCCGAGGCTCAGCGGGCGGAGGCTTTTAGTGCGGCGACGAGTTGGGGTTCGGTGAAGCCGGTGTGTTTGCGGAGTAGTTGCTCGCGGTCTTCGGTGGACTTGGCGACTTCGGCGTAGAAGTTGGTGACCTTGCGGATGCCGACAGCTTTCACGAGGTGCTCGACCGCCAGCCAGCTCACGCCGTACGTGTCCTCGCCGAAGTCGCCGTGGAAGACGCCGTCGATCGGCAGCACCTTCAGGTCGGCGAGCGAGTCGGCACGGATCTCGTCGCGGTACTTCTCCACGCCCATGGCCCAACCCCGCGAGCGGTCGGCAACGACTTGGTAGCTGACGTACTCGGCGAGGCCTTCGACCAGCCAGAGCGGCGTCCCGTCGCCTAGCCGGACCGCGCCGACGTGAGTGAATTCGTGCGCCAGCAATCCGGTGTCGACGTCCTTCCGCTCCTTGGGGTTGATCACCACCCAGCCGCCGACCACCTTGCCGGTGGTGCGATCGGTGGGCACGGTGTTGTCGACCAGGGGCATCGCGAACGCGGCGATGCCGTGACCGGGCAGTTGCCAGGACCTGACGAGCGCCTCCCGCTCCTTCATCGCCACCACGATCACGGTCGGCTGCAATCGCGACAGCCAGACCTTGCGAACCTCGGCGAGCGCGACCAGCGAATCAGCTGCCACCTTGCGACCAAAGGCACCATCGCCAGCGCTGACGATCACGAACACGCCGGGTCTTCGGATCACCTGGATCGGGCCGAAATCCCATGGCTGGCGGTGCGCCTCGTCGAGGTCGGCATCCAGGTCATCGTCGTCGACCAGTAGCCAGCGGCCGGCCTTCGGCGCGAAGGTGTAGCCCAGCTCGGTCACCGTCGGCACGTGCCCGGGACCGGCGAGCTGATAGCGCATGACCACGCGGAAGGCGGACGAACCAGAGGCCGCCTTGTCGTTGAGCCAGACTTCGGCACGGTGGTAGGCGATCGCCCGGAATCCGAGCGTGCGCAGATTCCGGAAGAGCTGGATGTGCCTGCGCCGCAACGCCGCGTTGGCGGGATCGAGGTCCTGGAGGAAGGCGGCCTGATCTCCCGTGAGCACGGCTCGAGCCCGTCGCTGCAGGATGACGTCGACCGCCGCACCGACCTTGCGCTCAGCCTCGGCCGCCGGGTCGGCCAGTCGACGGCTCACTCCGGGCACGTCGAGCAGAGGCGCGCGCCCGAGCGCGAACCAGCCCGCGCCGGCCAACACGCTCGTCGCCGTCACTACCACCACGACGCGCACCACCCAGCGCCGTACGCCCATCCCGATCCCCATCCCAAGCCCCTCCAGCCTCGGTTCAACCGAGGGCATCAAGATAGCGCCCGCAGCCGACAATTCTCGCCGCCCCAATGACGTACGTCGTACGGGTTGTGCGGCATGCTCACAGCTATGGAGACGTACGTCGTCGATGGTGACGGTTGGAGCCGCGACGAGGTCGTGTCGGTCTGCCGGAGTGTGCTGACAGCGGTACAGGGCCGGGCGGTCGAGTTTGAGTGCGATGTGCCTGGGGATCCCGGGAATCGCAGTGATACTGGCGATTGGCCGGAGGACGTGCGGGCGGCGGCTCGGGTGTTGCGGTCGTTGCCGTCGGCCCGCATCGAGCGCGGCGGTTATGGGCAGACCGGCGTCGTCGAGGGCGCGTCGGGGCGGGTGCGGGAGGCGTTCGTGACGTTCGCGCCGTGGGCGTTCGATGCGTCGGTCTGGTCGGCTGATGCAGGCGCACCTGTGCGGCTGGCCGATGAGGGGACCTCGCTTGTGGTCGAGTTGGAGCCGAGCGAGCGGGAGGTCATCGCCGGGATCGTCGGGGTCGATCGGTTGGTGCCGCTCCGCGAGTGGCGGCGCCGACATCGTTGGTTCCGTCGTGGCCGTTAGGTGCGGCCCGAGTGGGTCGGAAGGTGGCGACGATCGGTCCCAATTTGCCGCTCTTCTGCTTCCTGTCAGGTGCACGGCGGCGGGCAGCGGCAAATTGGGACCGATCGTCGCCGTCCTTAGAAGGCGTGCGTCCTCCGTCCTGAGAAGGCGGGCGGGGGGTGGTTAGACGCCGATGGTGCCGTCTATGCGTTCGCGGAGCAGGTCGGCGTGGCCGTTGTGGCGGGCGTATTCCTCGATCATGTGGATGAGGACCCAGCGTAGGGAGATCGTGCCGCGCCAGGAGTCTGAGCCTTCGACGTCGAGATGCGGGGACTCGGCAACGAATTGGTTGGCGAAGGCTACTTCGTCGCGCCACGCCTGCCAGGCGGCTGCGATCGACGCGGGGTCGGACTCGGCGTTGTCGAAATCGCCGTCTGGTTGGTCTTCGGAGGAGAAGAGCGCGGGCGCGTCCTCGCCGGCCAGCGCTCGCCGGAACCAACGGCGCTCGACGTCCGCGAGGTGTCGCACCAGGCCGATCAGCGACAGTGTCGACGGCTCGACCGAACGCTGGGCCAGCTCGACCTCGAGGCCGGCGCACTTCAACTCGAGCGTCTTCCGTTGAGCGGCGAGGAAGTCGATCACCACCCCGCGTTCGTCTCCGGTCGCCCTACCCTCGAACCGCGCTTCGCTCCCCGCCTCGGCCCAGATCTCGGCTCGTCGCTGCGTCATGCCCAAATCATCGCTCAAACCCCGTCACGCCGGAATCATCGCTCAAGCCCGATGACGCCTGCCATTTCGAAGTCGAGGTAGCGGTTCAGTACGACGGTGTGCCCGTCGCTGAAGTGGACCCGGCAAACGCAGAGCACCGGCCCGTACGCCGACGTGCGGAGCCCGGTGATGCCGTCGGAGTTGCGGGTGATCTCGAATGCCCGGCCACCCCAATGCCGTCCCAGGTAGAACTCGGCCTTCACGACATCGGACTGGTCGTCGGGAAAACCCGCGCGGTCGCGCCGATGACCGACGAGATAGACGTACACGTCAGCCCATCCGGGACCCTGGCTGCTCGGGCCGATGACGTGCGCGAGGAAGATCCCGCGACTCTCCGCGGACAGCTCCTTCTTCGCGGACGTCCAGGACGGCTGCGCGACCAGTTCCTTCGCCGCGGGTTCGCTTGGTTCGACTCGCTCGAGCTTGGCCACCCGCTGGCCGAGCTCGAACCCACCGCCCGGGAGGTGCAATGCCACTGGGTCTCCGGCCTCGATCCGATCCACGATCGCCTTGACGATCTTCGGCAAAGACCCGCGCAGGAGGAACAGCAAGACCGCCACAAAGGCGATCCAGGCCAGTGTCTGGAACAACGGCACCCAGTCCTCCACCTACGCATCGTGACAGCCTCACCGCCCTTAGTCGATAGGCCCGCGACAACCCCACCGCCCGCCTCACAACGCGGGACGGCGGGGTTGAAGCCGCTAGGAGGTGGCTTCGGCGAGCGAGATGCCGGTGGTGCTCGCGGGGCCGCCTAGTTTGACCTGGTGGTCGAGGCTGACGAACTTGTTGTTCTGGGACCACAGGGCGGGTTTGAGCAGGGCGTACTTTGGCTCGTCCCAGGTTGCCCAGTCGTGGTTGAGTAGGCCGCCGGTGTCGCCGGAGTTGGGGTTGAGCACCCAGAACGTGTGGTGCAGGCGCTGCTCCTTGATCAGGTCCCGAATGGCGGTCATCCACTTCTGGTTCCGGCCGCCATCCATGAAGCCGCCCCACTCGCCGATCAGGAGAGGCGCGCGGTTCTGCTTGTGGATGTAGAGCCAGTTGGGGTCCCAGACGTCGCGCTCGAGCGTCGTACGGTCCCAATTGCCTTGGAACCAAGGCTGTTCGTAGACGAGCGGTCCGTAGTCGTGCGGCGAGTAAACCAACTGGTCCTGGTGCGCCCCGAGGTTGATCGGATGCTGGGCGACACCGCGGAGCTGGCCGCCCCACCAGGTGCTGTACCAATCGGCAGGGTTCTTCGACGTCCACGAGACGCCGTCCTTGGGATAGACCTCCGTCCCCTCGACGAGAATCAGCAGGTTCGGGTTGGCGGCCAGGATCCGCTGAGCCGCCGTCTCGGCGAAGTGCTTGAAGTTGGTGGGATCGGTCGACCGGTCCCACTTGGCGAACAGAGCTTCCGAGAACTGGCCGTGCGGCTCGTTCTTGAGATCGGCACCGATGATCGTGTCGTTGTTCCGATACCGGGTGGCGATCCAGGACCACCCGGCATACACGACCTCTGTTGTGATGGATCCCTTATACCAAAGGGGATACACGTGTCCGGCGTTGTCGGCCTCGGCACTGTGCAGGTCGAGGATGACCTTCAGGCCGTACTTCTCGCACAGTTCGAGGAAGCGGTCGAACACCTGCAGGTTGTTCTTGCCGGCCAGGTCGGGATTGGCCCAGGTGTTGACGTTCGGCATGATCGTCTGGCCTTTGGACCACTCGTCCAGCAGTTGCGACGAGATGGGCACCCGGACGACGTTGAGACCGCGATCGGCCATCGACTTGGTGATGCCTTCCAGGTTGCCGGACCACAGTCCGTGGAAGACGCGTTCGCTGGTGTTGAAGCCGAACCAGTTCGTGCCGGTGAGCCAGATCTCTTTGCCGGTCTCGTCGACGATCTTGTTGCCCTGGGCATGCAACCAGTCCATCGTCGGCGCTGCCTGGGCGGGCGTGGTGAGTGGGCTCGCGAGTAAGAACACGGCCGCAAAGAAGAATGACTTCCACATGAGCTCAGCCGATCGTGCAGGTCTGGCCGCTGACCGAGAACGCGGTCGGGGCGTTGTTGGTGCCCGAATGCGTACCGTTGAACCCGATGTCGACCGTCGCACCAGGCGCGATCGTCGCGTTCCAGGACCCGGCCGTCGCTGTCGCCGTCACCGTCGCACCAGCCTGACTCCAGTTGGCGTTCCACCCCTGCTGAACCGTTTGACCATTGGCGAAGTCGAACGTGAGACGCCAGTTGGCCAGCGGCGAAGTCGACGTATTCGTCAGCTTCAGCGAACCGGTGAAGCCCGTGTTCCAGCTGTTCGCGGAGTAGGCAACCCGGCAAGCGCCCGGCGGCGGCGTCGTTGTCCCGGTCGTCGTCACCGACAACGCTGCCGACGCGGCAGAAACGTTGCCTGCGGCATCTTTCGCCCGCACGGTGAAGGAGTACGCCGTACTCGCGGTGAGCCCGGTCGCGGTAAAGCTCGTGGTCGCCGAACTACCCGCCAACGTGGTGCCCCGATAGACGTCGTACCCAGTAACGCCGACGTTGTCGGTCGACGCGGTCCACGTCAACGAAACCGAGGTGTTCGAGATCGTCCCCGCCTGCAGCCCGGACGGGACCGAGGGCGCAGTCTGGTCCGGCGAAGTGCTGCCACCGATGACCGGATAGGCGTTGCGGACGAGCTCGACGAACTGCGATTCGAACCACTTGCCGGACAGCGGGGCGTCCGGCGAGGCGCCGGTGAGCTGGTTCCCGAGCTTGGGTGAGACGAACGTCGGGTCGCACATCCGGTCGAACCGCTTGCCCTCGTTGTTCGGGATATCGGTCGACGCGCCGTCGGACTCACCCGGCGGCTTGATCCAGACGAAGGCGTCGAGGTGCGAGCCGGGATAGCCGGTGGGCGTGGAGCGCGGGCGTTCACCGATGCCGGCGCCAAGCGGGTTGCACCAGGCACCCCGATGGACGCGGCGGTCCACTCGCGACTCGTTGATGTAGGTGTTGAGGTCCGTGCTGGTCGAGGTGGCCGTCGGTCGTGCGGCGCCACCCCAGCCGTTGCGCGAGGTGTCGATGAGCATGCCCGTGCTCGCCGGGAAGCCCTCGGCGATCAGCAGGTTGTAGAGGTGTGCCGTCCAGTCGGCCTCGTCGAAGTCGACGTTCCACTCGTAGAACTTGGCCGACCGAATCGGGTTGCCGTTGAGGGTCAGCGACGAGTTCGGCAGGTACGGCTCCTCCAGTGGCGTGGTGTTCGCCGTGTTGGTGACGAAGCCGTCGACCGACGCGAAGCCCGCCTGCGTCGTACGGACCACGTCGGCGAAGAGCTTGGCGGCGGGAGTCGCGTTGTTCTCCCAGCCGAGCCAGCCCGAGTGGGCCGCGTCGATGTAGTTGTAGACGTTCGGAATGGCGTGCAGCTTGTCCAACGCGTACTTGACGCCTTCGCGGTAGTACGGCGCGGCCACCTGGCACTCGGGGTGGGAGCTGTTCGTGATCAGGTTCGGCAACGAGTCCGGCTCGATCGTCGCCGCGATCCGCAACCCCTCGTACTTCGAATCGGCCAGGATGGTCGCGATCGGATCGATGTACTCGGTCTTGTAGCGGGCCAGTCCGGCCGCGGTGGCGGGCAGTTCGCCGTTCGACGCGAGCGCGTAGCAGTCGCGACCGGGCAGGTCGTAGATGACGAGGTTGACGACCAGCGGCGTACCGGCCTGCTTCTGCAGCAAGGCCTTGTCGAGGTGGAAGCGCAGGCCGCTGCCATCCGCGTTACCGGTGATGGCGCTGATCCGGTCCATCCAGACGGCGGTCGGCTGGGTCTTGATCACGCGCATCTTGGCCGCGAGCGCGGGATCGGAGACGCGGCCGGCGGCGGCTTCGACGGAGGCGGCCCAGGTGGGATTCACGTACTGGGTGGCGCCGGCATACGGGTTGTCGACATGCGGTTCGGCGGCGCTGGCGCTTGGGGTGAACAGCGGCAGGGCGACGAGGGCGGTCGCGACTGCGGTGCTTGCGGCCAACAGCCGCTTCGGGATTTTGGACACGCGGTCCTCCAGGATCAGTCCGGCGCACCGGTCCGGACGGAGAACCGGTACGAGCCGCTGCCATCACGGGCGGCTGACCCGAACTTCACATGCGGCGAGCCGCGACCGGGATGGGGTGAAGCGTTTAAGTTGGCCGCGAACTACTCCGTCGCGATCCGGGCATGCGGCCCGGTACTGCCCCGAATGGCGATGCCTCCGATGGGTACGACGCGACTGATCCCGGCCTGCCCGTCGAGCACGGCCAGCACCGCCTGACCGACAGCGGACCCCAATTCCGTAAGGGGATGCGGCAGCGCGGTGATCGACGGCGTGGCGAGACGGCAGAGCGCGGAATCACCGGCCGCGAGGATCGACAGATCCCACGGCACCTCGAGACCGAGCCGGCGCGCCACATCGAGCCCCGCGATCGCCATCTGGTCAGAGTCGTACACGATGAAGGACGGCGGCGTCGGTCCCGTGAGCAGCCGCCGGGTCGCCACGGCCGCCTCTTCCGCGGTGGCGTTCGTCGCCACGTGGGTCACCGAAACGCCGGCGCCGTCGAGCACGTCCATCCGCAGCCGGGTCCGGTGCAGCCCAGCCGGAGCCGTCACGGCCGCCACCTCGCGATGTCCCAAGCCCACCAGGTACGTCGCGACGCGTGCGTACGCCTCTTCCTCGTCGAGCCAAACCGACGCCAGCCCCTGCGCGACGTCCGGCGGCCCGAGTACGACGGCCGGCGCGCGCATCCGCCGTACGGCCTCCAGCCGCGGGTCTTCCGTGAGCACGTCCGTCACGATCATCACGTCGAACCGGCGTTCCGCCCACCACTTCTGGTACGTCGCCACGGCCGCCTCGGCGGAGTCCACGATCTGCAGCAGCAAGGCGTATCCGTGCTCCGCGAGGACGTCCTGAGTCGCGGTGACGAAGTCGAGGAACGAGGACGCGTACGCCGCCGCGCCGTCCGAGCTGTTGACCACGAGCCCGACCGCACGTGGTCCGGTATGCATCGAACGCGCCGCCGCGCTAGGGCGCCATCGGTATTCCTCGGCGATCCTCAGCACTCGCTCGCGGGTCGCCGCCGAGACGCCCGGGCGGCCGTTGAAGGCGTACGAGACGACAGCGATCGACACACCTGCGGCCCGGGCGACATCCGTGATCGTGGGACGGCGCGCGGGCGATCCGGGACTGTCTGCTGACGGTGGCGCCACAATTACCTAGTGTGTCGCCCGGTGCGCGAAAGCGCATCGGCTCGGCTCCGGCGATATGACGAGGTGGGGCATGGACACGATCCGACGCGGTCCAACGGCTGCGAGCACCCGGCGCACGATCGGGGTGCTCTCGCCGGTCGTCGGTGGGTTCTACTTCGGCGCGCTGATCGGTGGGATCACCCGCGCCGCACGCAACGCCGGCCACCGGGTGGTCGCCGTACAGACCTATCCCGCCGGCCTCGATCGCGAGCGCTATCCCGACGAACCGTTGCTCGAGGTTCCGGTGGCGCTTGGCGCGGTGGACGGGCTCATCATCATCGCCAAGGCCGTACGACACGACCGGCTGGCGTCCGTCCAGGAGTGGGGCCGGCCGGTCGTGATGATCAGCGAGGACGAGACCAGCCTGCCGGCGCCCGTGGTGGTGCCGGACAACGCGGGCGGGGTGCGGGCGGCGGTGCGGCATTTGCTCGATCACGGGCATACGCGGATCGGGTTTGTTGGTAATCCGTCGCAGCGGGATATTCGGGAGCGGTACGAGGCGTACCTCTCGACGCTCGCGGATCATGGGATCGAGCAGGACTGGTTCCACGAGACGGCCGACAACCATGAGCAGGCGGGCGCTGACGCCGCCGCGCGATTCCTCGCCGCCGGTGTGCCGACCACTGCGACCATCGCCGCGACGGATCGGAACGCGATCGGCTTCCTGCGGGCGTTGCGGATCGGCGGGTTGGTGCTGCCGCGGGATCAGGCCGTCATCGGGTTCGACCACACCGATAGCGGTGCTCGGCTGTTGCCGCGGCTCTCGACGGTCGATCCGCATAACGACCGGGTGGGCCGGCTGGCCGTGGATCTGCTGCTCGCTCGTCTGCGCGGAGTGACGGTGGCGAGCGGCGTACATCGTGCTCCTTCGACCCTCGTGATCCGGGAGTCCTGCGGGTGTGGCGAGTCGGCTGGGCTCGACTCGGGTCCGCCGTCCTCGTCCTCGTCGTCGTCCTCATCCTCGTCGCATGCGACGCCGGCGCGGGCGCGGTTGCGGCGGTTGGCCGACACCGGGTTCGGCGCGCCGTCGCTGGTCACCGATGCCCATCGGACGGGCGATGACGAGGCTCGCGCACGTTGGCTGCATGCCGTTCTTGATCCGATGACGGCCGCGGTCGAGCGTGGTTCGCTGCCTGCTGGGACGTCGCTGGGCCGGCTGGCCGAGCTGACCACGGCTAGGCGGCCGCATCCGGAGGCGCTGGAACAACTCGTCTCCGTCATTCGCGAACTCGAGCGGGAGCTGGCTGCGACGCTGCCGGCCGGGTCCGACCGCCTGCCCGCGCTTTATTGCGTCAGCACGGAAATCCTGCTGGCGTTGACGAAAGGCTGTACGCGTCCGATGCTCGCGCGCAGCGGTTACCTGGAACGGACCATCGCCGATCAGTACGAGGTCGACATGGATCTGCTGCGTGGCAACGGCCCGAGTCCGCGCGCGTTGACCTGGTTGCCTCGGGCCGGACGCGGCGCCGCTTGCCTCGGGTTGTGGGTCGGGCATACGCCGGGTGATCGGGAGGTGGAGATCGTTGGGGTCGGCGACAACTCCGGGGCGCTGTCGCGGCTGGTTGGAGTGCGTACGCCGGCTAGCCAATTCCCGCCTGCCGCGCTGACTCGGGTCGGGATGGTGGGTAGCAGTCAGCTCACGTTGGTCTTGCCGGTGACGTTCGGCGGCAGCGATTGGGGGTTGCTGGCGATCGACGGCAACGTGGATACGCGGATGACGAGTGGGCGGGATAAGTACAACCATTGGGCGGCGTTGCTGGCCGTTGCGCTGGACCAGGAACGGTTGATGGCGTCGTTGCGCGACCAGCGTCAGGCGCTGGAGGAGGCGGCTGGGCGGGAGCGGGCGCTTGCCGACACCATTCGTGCGAGCGAGGAGCGGTACGCCTTGGCGTCGATGGCGGCTCAGGATGGTACTTGGGATTGGGATGTGTCGGCGGGGACTGTGTATTACTCGCCGAGGTGGAAGCAGACGTTGGGGTATGGCGAGCATGAGATCGGCTCGTCGCCGTCGGAGTGGCTCGATCGGGTTCATCCTGATGATCGGTTGGACTTGTCTGCGTCGATCGCGGCGCAGTTGGGAGGGGCTCGGACGCCGCTTGAGATCGAGCATCGGGTGCGGACGTCGTCTGGGGATTATCGGTGGATGATGTGTCGGGCTGTGACTGTTCTGGACGATGCTGGGTGTCCGGCTCGGTTGGTGGGGGCGCTTGTCGATATGACTGAGCGCAAGGAGCAGGAGCTCGCGTTGCGTCGCCACGTCTTGCGTGATCCTGAGACCGGGTTGGTCAGCCGGATGCTTTTCCTTGACCGGCTGAGCGCTGCCATCAAACGCACTCGTCGTGGGCGGGACTACGACTGCGCTGTGGTCCTTTTGCGCATCCTCGAACCGTCTACATCAGCGCCGGCGCCGGGCTCGGAGTCGGCATCGGGGTCGGGCTCGTGGTCGGCGTCAGGGGCGGGGTCGGCCTTCGCCGAGGGTGAGCTGCGGCAGGAGATCGTACGGCGGTTGCGGCTCGCGTTACGCGAAGGCGATTCGGCGGCCCGCCTTCGGCAGGACGAATTCGCCGTACTGCTTGACGATGTGGCCGCGGATCCAGCCCGGGTCGACGAACTGCTCGCGCAGGTGACGTCTTTCGGCATCGCCGTTGGCGTGTTGCCGGGCATTCAGCAGTTCAAGGATGCCGACGACGCATTGCGCGGCGCCGACATCGCCCTCCTCCGCGCCCAAACCCGAGGCCCCCGCTCCCCCGCCCGCTAACCCGTCCAAGCGGAAATCGGGCTCTGCAGTCATTCCGTGGGTGGGCGCGTACGTGCGGAGGCCGACGGCCCGGTGGGTTTTGGGCCGGCCTGCGGACACGCTTGCGCCTCGCCCTTGGCCGGATCGGTGGTTTCGGCAGCTTCGAGTTTCGCGTTGTGGATCCTGACGGGCACGTCCTTCGCGTATTCCCGTCAGACTGATCAGCAGTCTTCTTCGACGATGAGCATTGCGCGTCGGTCGTCATCCTTGAATTCGGCGAAGTGGAAGTCGCTGTACTCGTCGTCCGCCAAGGCTCGTATGTGGTCCAGCAACTCTTGCCGCTCGGCGGGTGCGACGTCGCGGATCCGATCCAAATAGACGTGTACGACGTGGGTCTGGTCGTCGGCGAAGAGCCGCCGGATGCGAACGCGCTTCAGCTCGCCACCTCGGCGATGCCAGCGGACGCCCGCCTGGTCGACGTACACGCCGTCTCTGATCGGCGACGGGTATAGCTCATCGTCGTTGGTCATTCGAGGAGGGGTGCGACCAGGGTCGCGACGGCGGTGAGGACGCCGACGAACAACGTGACGAAGATGGTCACCTTCGTGTCGCGGCTCAGCGGCCGGGATTCGCTCTGCGGGGTTGGAGATCCCGGCCTCGATGTCGGTTTCGAGGGTGATGTCGTGGGTGAGGTCGGTGTTCGGGTGGCTCGGTGTGCCGGGGCGTGGGCTCGTTCGGCGGCGAGTTTGCCGAGGCCGGTGCCGGCAACCGTGACCGCGAAGAGAATGATCGCCAGCGCCACAGCGATCAAGAGACCACCAGGTATCCCCTTGATCCCGTAGCCGTTGCGAATCACCACTGGGATCAGTCCCACCGTGACCAGCCCGGCGGCGGTCGCGAACTCGACGAGCGACGGCCGTCCCGCCAGGCGGCCGAGATCGTTCAGCAACCCGAAGACGCCGAATGCCGCAACCAGGAGCGCGAGTACGAACGAGATGGTCCGCGCGGTCAAACCCCACTCGAACACCAACGGCGACATCACCAGGATCAGCGCGGCCACGGCCAACCCGATGCTGAACCCCAGATCCGCCAGCACCTTCGCCCGATCACCCTGCCGATCCACCTCGGGACCACCATCCATCACGCGCTCCCTCCAATCGGCACCGCCAGCATTCTCCCCTACCAAGGCCGCTCGCCGTCCGGACCGCCGTACGAAGTCGGCAGTTGGCTTCTGCCTGGCGACCAGATCGACGCAAAGAGGAAGGTCCGGTCAATCGAGGGATGGGCGGCCGATCACCTCGACGAACGCGATCTGCTCATCAACGACGTCGAGTAACAGATAGCCGTCCCATCCCGGCTCGCGCAAAGCCACGTTGCGCGCGCGGTTCTCGTCGTACGGATAGGAACCCCTTGGCGGTGGCTGCGTGTAGAAGCTCTGGCAGAAGTCGTCACCGCAGTCGCACAGCTCGACGACCCGCAGCTCGTCCACCTGGCCGACCAGCTCGCGCTCGTCGTCGGCGATGAGCGCGGCACGCAACTGGTTAGCAAGAACCGGCCAGCGATCGGTCAACCTCTGCGGCTCTGCTTCCACCACCCCAGGCTTCGAGTCAGCGGACTGCTGGCGGGCGATCGCAAGCCGGCGTTGGTTGTCGATGTCGGCCTGAGCGGCGGCTTTGGTGCGGTAGCGGACCTTGCGGTGGCTGCGGCCGAGGCCGGCGCCGCGGACGATGACGTGCAGGGTCCAGCCGCCGCGCCAGAGCAGCAGGTTGGTCATCCAGTTGACCAAGACCATGAGCGGCAGAAGGAGGAGCTCGGTTCCATCGCCGGAACCGCTGGTGTGCCAGTCCGCGAAGCCGGACCGGCGCAACTCGATCTCGACCGGTAGCTCACGTGCCGCACCCATGCGTTAACCCCCGCAGATCTCGTACTGGCATATCCGCGAGCAGACTAGCCAGCGCGGAGGGCCGTACCCGATGGCACGAGCTGCGTGGACGTCCGGCCGACAGCCAGATCCACGCCCGTTTGCTGGCGAGACCCGTTCGGTAGGGTCCGGGCAGGAGGTGCGGGTGATGGTCGATCTCAAGGCCGAGCTGTTGAGGGTGCTGCAGGGCAGTCGGGCGGTGATGCTCGCCAAGCTGGAGGGCCTATCGGAGTACGACCGGCGTCGTCCGTCGACTCCGACCGGTACGAACTTGCTCGGGCTGGTCAAGCATTTGGCCGGCCTGGAGTACGCGTATCTCGGTGCGTCGTTCGGCCACCCACCAATCGAGCGGCCGTCTTGGTTCCGGGATGACCCGTACGACGAGATCGACATGTGGGCCACACCTGACGAATCGAGTGACTACATCGCAGGCGTCTACCGGCAGGCCTGTGCGCACTCCGACCTCACCGTCGCCGAGCTGAACCTGGACAGCCCAGGCCACGTCGCACACTGGGCCGAGGGCCACCAGGAGACAACGTTGGGGGTGCTGCTGATCCGGATGGTCGCCGAGACCGCACAGCACGCCGGCCATGCCGACATCATCCGCGAACTGACCGACGGCCGAGCCGGCAGCGAAGCGGACCCCGTCGACCCAGACCCGGCCTTCCGGCGCGCCCAGAGAAACGCAGTCCAAGCAGCCGCAAACCACTTCGATGCGACCTCTGGCGCGGAACGCCTTTAAGCGGCCTAACGATGCGGGTCGGTGACCAGGAGCGGCGAGGTGAAGGAGAGTTCGGTCAGCACCTCGGCCGTACTCGTCGCCTTCATCCGGACCAGTTCATCGGCAGTGATCCCGACGACTGTCAGAAACCGCACCGCGCCGTGAGGGGTGGTGACGGTGGCCAACTGTGGATCGTTGGCGAATGCGAGGGCGGTCAGGCGGGTGTCAGGTGCGCCAGTGATCGGCCCACCCGGATCCATTCGGTGTCCGTGATCGAACGGCTGGCCTGCGCTGAAGACGTAGGCGCCGAGTTGCTGAAGGAGGCGAAGCGCCCAGACCGGTGGCTCAGCCTCGGCTGCGGGCACCCGCAGCGTCAGCTCGAATCCCCAGCCGCTGTTCAGCAGGTCGTCGCTTTCCTTGCTGAACAGTTCGGTGAGCCCGAAGGTGACAAGCAGCCAATGCCCTCCCGCCAAGTAGGCACTTAGACCGTAGATGCCGTCCTGGCCGGGCAGTGTGTTCGTTAACCAATGCAGCGGCTGCTGGGCGGGCACAACCCGAGCGACTGCGGCCTCGATGGCATCCCAGCCTGGGGCTTCGCCCTCAAGGTCAGCCACGATCCACTCCAATCGCCGTGTTAGCAGTTCCGTTGACAAACCCCGGTTCGGAGGGTTCCGAACCGGGGTTTTGTTGGCTTGCTCCCCCGCCTGGTTTCGATCCAGATCTTCGAGATTCAAAGTCTCGCGGGCTGCCGATTACCCCACGGGGGACTGATGCCTGTCCGCGCGGGACAAGCGTCGGCGGAGATTCTGCCATGAGTAGGGGATCTAACACGCCGAGGGGTTGCGTAACCTACGGGACCGTAGGTTACGGTGGCGTAGGTAAGTGCACCCTTCAGCAAGGGATATCGAGATGACGCCACCCGCCGTCAGCACCCCCGAGGCGCCCACCCGCGCCGACCAGAAAACCGCCGCGACGACCTCCGGCGATACGACCGCTGCCGGAACCGAAGGCTTTGAGACTGGTACTCGGGGTGGCGAGCAGAAGCATATTTGGGAGCAGATCGCGCTCGGGCTGTTCATCGGTATCCCGTTCCTCGCCGTGCTGGCAGCTGTGCCGGTCGCGTGGGGTGGGTTCCTCGGCTGGCGCGACATCGTGATCGCCATCGTCTTCTACACGATCTCCGGTCACGGCATCTCGATCGGCTTCCACCGTTACTTCACGCACAAGTCGTTCAAGCCGAACCGCCCGCTGAAGTACGCGCTGGCCATCGCGGGTTCGCTCGCCGTCGAGGGCCCGGTGGTGCGCTGGGTGGCGGATCACCGCAAGCACCACAAGTTCTCGGACCGCGACGGCGACCCGCACAGCCCGTGGAAATACGGTACGTCGCTCGGCGCGCTGGCCAAGGGCCTCCTGCATGCGCATATCGGCTGGCTGTTCGATCCCGAGCAGACCCCGCAGCGGCAGTACGCGCCGGATCTGCTGAAGGACAAGGACGTCGTCAAGGTGTCCCGCATGTTCCCGTACCTGGTGCTCGTCTCCCTGTTCTTGCCGGCCGTCATCGGCGGGCTGTGGTCCTGGTCGATCGAGGGCGCGCTGACCGCGTTCTTCTGGGCCTCGCTGGTCCGGATCGCGTTGCTGCACCACGTCACCTGGTCGATCAACTCGATCTGTCACGCCATCGGCACCCGGCCGTTCAAGAGCCGGGACAGGTCGGGCAACGTCTGGTGGCTCGCGATCCTGAGCCAGGGCGAGTCCTGGCACAACCTGCACCACTCCGACCCGACTTGCGCGCGCCACGGCGTACTCAGAGGGCAGCTGGATACGTCCGCCCGGACGATCTGGTTCTTCGAGAAGATGGGCTGGGTTTCCGATGTCCGCTGGCCGGTCAAAGAACGCCTCGAGGCCCGTCGAGTCTCGGCGGGAGCTTGAAAACATCCCACCAACTCGACCTGGGGTGCGGCATGATGCTGACGTGATGACCCGGGAGATAACAGGTGTGATGAAGCCGTGACGGAAGCAAAACCGCGCCGGTCCACCCGGGTGCGGATGACCAGCGCCGAACGGCGCGAGCAGCTCATCACGATCGCCCGGTCCCTGTTCGCCCAGAAGGGTTTCGAGGCCACCTCGGTCGAGGAGATCGCGGCGCGCGCCGAGGTCTCGAAGCCGGTCGTCTACGAGCACTTCGGCGGCAAAGAGGGCCTGTACGCCGTGGTGGTGGACCGCGAAGTGCGCAGTCTGCTCGAAGGCGTCACGGCCTCGCTGACCGCCGGGCGTGCGCATGAACTGGTCGAGCAGGCCGCGTTGGCCTTGCTCGACTACATAGAGAACTCCTCCGACGGCTTCCGCATCCTGGTGCGCGACTCGCCGGTCGGATCCGCCACCGGCTCGTTCGTCTCGATCCTGAGCGACGTCGGCACCAGGGTCGAGCACATCCTCGCGGAGGAGTTCAAGCGCCGCGGGCTGGACCCGAAGAACGCCCCGATGTACGCGCAGATGCTGGTCGGCATGGTCGCGCTCACCGGCCAGTGGTGGCTCGACGAGCGCAAACCGAAGAAGGTCGACGTCGCGGCCCACCTGGTCAACCTCGCCTGGAACGGCCTGTCCGGGCTCGAGGCCAAGCCGACCCTGTCCACGCGCCCGCACAAATAGACCAGCCCCTGGTAGTACGGCGACATCCACCCGGGGAATGACGTTCGGCCAGGCGCAGCGCCGTACCCTGACCGGCATGAAGGGGATCGTGCAGGCGCGGTGGACCAACCGCCGCGAGATGGCGTTCGACGTCGTCCTGGCCGGCGGACTCACCTTCTTCGGGGTCATCTTCTCCGTCACGCAGGAGGGTTACACCGGCATCATCAGCCTCGGCATGCTCGCGCCGCTGCTGTTCCGCCGGACCCACACCGCTCAGGTCTTCGCGGTCTGCTCCGGTACGGCGGTGCTCCAGTGGCTGGCCGGGATCGACCTGATGGCCGGCAACGTCGGCCTGCTGGTCGCGCTCTACGCGATCGCGGTGTACGGCAACCAGAGACAGAGCCGCTTCGCGCTCGGCGTCGGCATGATCGGCGTCCTGATGGCCGTAAGCCGGTACTACACCGGGTCCGACTGGAAGCAGCAGTTCACCATGCTGTTGACGTTCGGCGCGGTGGTCCTTGGCGTCTGGGCGATCGGCGAGCGGCGACGGACCAGGACGCTGTACGTCGACCAGCTGGAGGAGCGCGCGGCCCAGCTCGAGCGGGACCGCGATCGCGAGGCCAAACTCGCCGTGTCCAACGAGCGGACCCGGATCGCCCGCGAGATCCACGACGTCGTCGCGCACGGGTTGTCGATCATGATCGTGCAGGCCGACGGCGGTCTGTACGCCGCCGACGCGAATCCGGATCAGGCCAAGAAGGCGCTTGCGACCATCGGCGATACCGGCCGGGCCTCGCTGACCGAGATGCGCAAGATGCTCGGCCTGCTCAAGGCGGACACCCAGGCGGAGCTCGACCCGGATCAGCCGCGACCGCAGCCGGGCGTATCGCAACTGCCCGAGCTGATCGAGAACGTGCGCAACGCGGGTCTGACCGTCGAGTTCGAGATTCGCGGCCAGGCGCGGGACCTGCCCGCGCTGCTCGGCCTCACGGCGTACCGGATCGTTCAAGAAGGTCTGACCAACACGCTGAAACACGCCGGGCCGGGGGCCCACACGTCCGTCGATCTCGAGTATGGGCGCGAGATGCTGACCGTGGTGGTGACCGACGACGGGCGCGGTGCCGCCGCCGCGACGAGCAACGATCCGGGCCACGGCCTGGTCGGGATGCGGCAACGCGCCTCGATCTCGGGCGGTACGGTCAGTGCCGGACCACGAGCCGGTGGTGGTTACGAGGTGATCGCCCGGCTCCCGTATGAACTGCAAGTTGGAGGAAGTCAGTGACCGACGATGGCGTGATCCGCGTATTCCTGGTGGATGACCAGGAGCTGGTGCGGGCCGGATTCACCATGCTGGTGGACTCCCAGGCCGATATGCGGGTCGTCGGTCAGGCCGGTGACGGCGGCGAGGCGCTCGAGCGGTTGCAGGTGACGGCCAGCGACGTCGTACTGATGGACGTCCGAATGCCCCGCCTGGACGGGGTCGAGGCCACCCGGCGGCTCCAGTCGTTGCCCGAGGCACCGAAGGTGATCGTGCTGACCACCTTCGACCTCGACGAGTACGCCTTCGCCGCGATCAAGGCCGGCGCCGCGGGCTTCCTGCTGAAGAACACCCCACCCGCGGACCTGCTCACGGCTATCCGTCAAGTGCATTCCGGCGACGCGGTCGTCTCCCCCAGTACGACGCGCCGGCTGCTCGAGCACTTCGCCGGACAACTCCCCGACGCCGACCAGGAACGACCCGACCTTGCCGAGTTGACCGCCCGCGAACGCGAGGTCCTGGTCGAGGTGGCGAGGGGTCTTTCCAACGGCGAGATCGCCAAGCTCTTCACGTTGTCCGAGGCAACTGTCAAGACCCATATCGGCCGCATTCTGGCCAAAACCGGACTCCGGGACCGCGTCGCACTGGTAGTCCTCGGCTACGAAACCGGCCTCGTCCGACCCAACCACTAGAACTGCTTGTCAGGCCGGTCGATCGCACTCTAGTGTCAGTGCAATGTCACACAGCACTGATCGGCCGACGAGGAATAGTGCGGTCCAGACGACGGCCGGCGCGGTCACCCCATTGCGTACTGACGCGGTCCAGCTCACCGGCGGATTGCTGTTCGATTGGCAGCGGCGGAACCGGCTGGCGACCATCCCGCACTCGATCGCGGAGCTGCGGAAGGCCGGCAACCTCGACAACCTGCGCCGCCTGATCGACCCGTCCACCGGCGGCTACCGCGGCCGCTACCCGTTCCTCGACACCGACATCTACAAGACACTCGAGGGTCTGGCCTACGAGCTCGGACGACTGGAAGAGCCAAATGGCGCAAGGGAATTCTTCGACGAAGCGGTCGAGCTCCTCGCCCAGGTCCAGGCGGAAGACGGCTATCTCAATTCGTTCTTCCAGGACCCCGCGTCGACCAAGAAGCCGTGGGAAGACCTCGGCTGGGGCCATGAGCTGTACAACCTCGGCCACCTGATCCAGGCGGCGGTCGCGGCGAACCGGCAGTTGGGCGACGGCCGGCTGCTCGCAATCGCCGCCCGGTTCGCCGACCTCGTGGTCCAGAAGTTCGGCGAGCAAGGCGCGGAAGTCGTCTGCGGTCATCCCGAGGTCGAGATGGCGCTGGTCGAGCTGTATCGCGAGACCGGCAACAACGATTACCTCACGCAGGCCAGGCTGTTCGTCGACCGGCGAGGCCGAGGCAACCTGAAGCACAGCATCTTCCCGGCCGAGTACTTCCAGGACAACGCGCCGTTCCGCGAGCTCCCGTCGGTGACCGGCCACGCGGTCCGGATGGCGTACCTCGCGGCAGGCGCGGCGGACGTACACCTGGAGACGGGCGACCCAACGCTGCTGGCGGCATTGGAGCGGCTCTGGGCCGACATGGTCGCGACCAAGCTCTACCTCACCGGAGGTCTCGGCAGCCGTCACTCCGATGAGGCGATCGGCGACCGGTACGAGCTGCCGTCCGAACGCGCCTACAGCGAGACGTGTGCCGCGATCGCGACGATGCAATGGGCCTGGCGGATGTTCCTCGCCACTGGCGCGTCGACGTACCTGGATGTCTTCGAAACCGTTCTCTACAACGCTTATGCGGTCGGGTTGTCGGCAGACGGTACGGCGTTTTTCTACGACAATCCGTTGCAGCGCCGCCCTGACCACGAGCAGCGCAGCGGCGCGGAGAGCGGTGGCGAGCCGTTGCGGCGGTCGTGGTTCGGCTGTCCGTGCTGCCCGCCGAACATCGTCCGTTGGATGGCGCAGCTCCAGGACTACGTCGCGGCGCAGCGAGGCGGCACGCTCTACATCGGCCTGTACGCCGACGCGCGCATCGACGCGGGCGACTTCGCCGTCGAGGTCCGTACGACGTATCCGTGGGACGGCGAAATCCGGATCGAGGTGAACCGCGCGCCGGCTGAAGAGCGGACCCTAGCGCTGCGCGTTCCAGCATGGGCCGACGGCGTGGAGTTGAACGACGTACCGGCCGACGGCCAGACCGACGGCGGCTGGTTGACGGTGAGCCGGCAGTTCGCCGCCGGTGACGTCGTACGACTTGTGCTGCGGATGCCGGCCCGGGCGCATGGTTCGCACCCCTATCTCGATGCGACTCGTGGCGCCGTCGCGGTGGCGCGCGGGCCGCTCGTTTATTGCCTCGAGCAACAAGATGTGGCGGCCGCCGTCGACGACCTGCTGCTGGATCCGGCCGCAGTGGCCGACGCCCGCGCAGTCCCGACGACGGATTCGGTCGTACTGGAGATGACGGTCGGGGTCGCGCCGCCTCCGTCCGACGAGCTCTACCCGGTCCTACCAGCCAAAGCCGATGGCCCGGCAAGCGAGCTGACGGCGACGTTCGTTCCGTACTTCCTCTGGGGCAACCGCCAACCCCGTGCGATGCGCGTTTGGCTGCGCCAGAACCGCTGACAACACCATCCGGGGCTCGCCGAGCCCGCGAAGTGAGAGAAGGATCCATGAAGAGATCGACGATGCTGGTGGGGCTCGTGCTATCCGGCGCGCTCGTGCTGACGGCTTGCTCCGGGAATGCGGCCGGCGGTGAGAAGGCCTCGGCCGGGCCAGGTGGACCGGCCGCGACCGGCGGCACGGTGCAGGTCCTCGCGACCACCGCTTTCTCGCACCTCGACCCGGTGCGGGGCTTCGACGGCGGGGTGAACAACTTCTACCGGCTGATCTACCGGACGCTGACCACCCAAGGCGCGGCGCCCGGCGCGGAAGGCACGAAGATCGAGCCCGACCTCGCGACGGATACCGGCAAGCCGACCGATGGCGGAAAGACCTGGACGTTCACCCTCAAGGACGGCTTGTTCTTCGAGACCGGTGCTCCGATCACCAGCGCTGACGTGAAGTTCGCGGTGTCCCGGGCCTGGGATCCCGAGATCGGCATCGGTTCGCCGTATGCGAAGCAGATCATCGCCGCGCCCGCGAACTACGAGGGTCCGTACAAGTCGGGCGACCTGCCGACCATCGAGACGCCGGACGCGAAGACCGTCGTCTTCCATCTGAAGAAGGCGTACGCCGACTTCGGCAGCGTGGTCGCGCAGAACACCTTCGTCCCGTTCCCCAAGGGCACCGGCGCGGGCACCGAGTTCGACAGCAAGCCGATCGCTTCCGGGCCGTACAAGGTCTCGGAGTACAAGCCGGGCGCCTCGCTGAAGCTGGTCCGCAACGACAAGTGGGACGCCAAGACCGACACCATTCGCGCGGCCAAGCCGGACGGCTTCCAGTGGACCTTCGGGCTCGACGGCGCCACCATCGACGAGCGGATGATCGCCGGCCAGGGCACGGACGCGAACGCCATCGCCGGCACGATCCAGGCCGCCACGGTGGCCCGGGTGCAGACCCCGCAGCTCAAGCAGCGAACGCTGTCCGGCCTCGGCGGCTGTACGACGTACATGGGGTTGAACACGACGAAGAAACCGTTCGACGACGTGCGCGTCCGGCAGGCGATCAACTTCGCCATCAACAAGCAGACCGTCCGGGACGCTGTCGGCGGCTCGACTCTGGCCGACCTCGCCACCAGCATCCAGCCGCCGACCGTCGTCGGCCGCACGGACTACGACCCGTACCCGAGCCCGGACGGTAAGGGCGATGTCGAGGCGGCGCGCAAGCTCCTGACCGAGGCCGGCAAGGCGGACGGCTTCACCCTGACGCTGGACACCCGCGCGCAGCCGAAGATGCAGGCGATGGCGGTGGCGGTCCAGCAGGCCCTTCAGCCGTTGAAGATCACGGTCAAGATCAACACGATCGACACCTCGACGTACTACGAGGTGATCGGTACGCCGTCGCAGCAGCACGATGCCGCGATCACGGGCTGGTGCCCGGACTGGCCGTCCGGTGCGACGTTCCTGCCGCCGCTGTTCGACGGTCGCAACATCACCGCCAAGGGCAACTCGAACCTGGCACAGCTGAACGACCCGGGCGTGAACGCCAGCATCGACAAGATCGCCGCCGAGAAGGACGTGAACGCGGCCAACGCGGCGTACGGCGAACTCGACAAGCAGATCATGAAGCTCGCGCCCGTGGTTCCGCTGTTGTACGAGAAGGTGCTGATCGTTGCTGGTAGCAACATTGCCGGCGCCTACCTGCACGACGGATTCTCCGGTGGTATCGACCTGGTCTCGGTCGGTGTGTCGGACGCCGGGAAGTAGCCGATGTCCACGGCCCCGACGTTGCTCGAGGTCGAGGAGGTGGGGACCGCCGCGCCTGGCGGTCCCCCGGCCCCGACCTCCCGGATCCTGACCAGACTCCTGCATGACAAGGCTGCGGTGTGCTGCCTCGCATTCCTGCTGCTCGTCGTGCTGATGGCCGCGTTCGCCCCGTTGATCACCAAGATCAGCGGGTGGGGGCCGTACGAGTTCGACTCGAGCGCGATCAACTCCGATCTCGGCGGCGTTCCACACGGATCGCTCGGCGGGGTCAGTGCCGACCACTGGTTCGGCGTCGAGCCGCAGAACGGCCGCGACCTGTTCGCCCGGATCGTGTACGGCGCCCGCATCTCGATCACGATCGCGATCTCGGCCACCGTGCTGACCGGGATCCTCGGGGTCGTGTTCGGCATGCTGGCCGGGTACTACCGCGGCTGGGTGGACCAGGTGATCTCGCGGCTGATGGACTTCCTGATGGCGTTCCCGGCGTTGATCTTCATGATCGCGATCCTGTCGTCATTGCCCGCCGGGAACCGCCCGGTGCTGCTGGTCGTGGTGATCAGCGCGTTCGGCTGGCCGTACCTGGCCCGGGTGATCCGCGGTCAGACGATGACGCTGGCCGAGCGTGAGTTCGTCGAGGCGGCGCGCGCCTCCGGGGCGACGAGTCTCGCGCTGGTGTTCCGGGAGATCCTGCCGAACCTGCGCAGCTCGATCATCGTCATGTCGACTCTTGCCGTACCGGGCTATATCGGTACGGAGGCCGGCCTGTCGTTCCTCGGCGTCGGAGTGTCGCCGCCGACCGCGTCGTGGGGCCAGATGATCTCCAACTCGGTGAGCTGGTACTCGGTGGACCCGATGTTCTTCGCCATTCCCGGCGCGTTCCTGTTCCTCACCGTGCTGTCACTGACGGTGCTCGGCGACAAGATCCGCTCGGTGGTCGACGCTGGAGAGGCGGCCTGATGACGCGCTACGTGATCGGCCGGCTGGGCGGCGTACTGGTGATCCTGCTGGCGGTGTGCCTGTTCACCTACCTGATCTTCTTCAAGCTCTCGCCGGATCCCGCGGTGATGATCTGCGGCAAGACCTGTACGCCGGAGCGGATCGACTCGATCCGCACGGTGCTCGGGTTGAACCAGCCGTTGCTGACCCAGTTCTGGGAGTTCCTGCAGGGCATTTTCGCTGGACGCGATTACGGGACGGCGCATTGCTCGGCGCCCTGCCTCGGGTACAGCTTCCAGACCAACGAGCCGGTGTGGAACATGATCACTGCCCGCCTCCCGGTGAGTATCACTGTGGCTGTCGGCGCGGCCGTGCTCTGGCTTCTCGCCGGAGTGGTCGGTGGCCTGATCAGCGCGGTGAAGCAGGGCACTTGGTGGGACCGGAGCGCGATGGCCCTTGCCCTGACCGGGGTGAGCGTGCCGAACTACGTGCTCGCGCTTGTCCTGCAGTACGTGTTGGTGGTCAAGCTGCAGATCCTGCCGTTCCCGTCGGCGCCGGCATTCGGCGAGAACCCCGGGCTGTGGTTCCAGTCCTACCTGATGCCGTGGACGGTGCTGGCAGTCGGTTATGCCTGCCTGTACGCACGGCTCACCCGGGCGAACGTGATCGACACTCTGGCCGAGAACTTCGTCCGGACCGCCCGGGCGAAGGGACTGAACCGATCGTTGATCCTGCGCAGGCACGCGCTCCGTCCTGCGCTGACACCGATCACGACGATCTTCGGCATGGACTTCGCCGGGCTGCTCGGCGGTGCGCTGATCACCGAGACGGTGTTCGGCCTCAACGGGATCGGGAAGATGGCCGCCGACTCGATCGCCAAGAACGACCAGCCGGTGATCATGGCGGTCACCCTGCTGGCGGCGTTTTTCGTTGTCCTAGGCAACGTTGTGGTCGATCTCATTTACACCGCCCTCGATCCGAGAGTGAGGGTCACGTCGTCATGAGCGAATCCCTGTTCGTGGTGGAAGACCTCACCGTCACCCTGCCCACCAGTCGCGGTCCGGTCGACGTGGTGAAGAACGTCTCCTTCACGGTCGACCGCGACGACACACTCGGCATCGTCGGCGAATCCGGCTCGGGCAAGTCGATGACATCGCTCGCCGTCCTGGGGCTGCTGCCGCCGGGTGGCCGGACGACCGGCAGCATTCGGCTGGACGGCCAGGAGTTGCTCGGCCGTTCGGAGGCGGAGCTGCGGAGCATCCGTGGCAACGCGATCTCGATGGTCTTCCAGGATCCGTTGTCGTCCCTGAATCCCTACTACACAGTGGGTTTGCAGATCGAGGAGGGCTACCGGGCACATCGGGGCGGGACCCGTCGCGAGGCCCGGCGGGTGGCGATCGAGGCGCTCGAACGGGTGCGTATTCCGGACCCGGCACGCCGGATCGACCATTACCCGCACCAGTTCTCCGGCGGTCAACGCCAGCGCATCATGATCGCGATGGCGCTGTGTTGCTCCCCCGCTTTGCTGATCGCGGATGAGCCGACGACCGCGCTCGACGTGACCGTGCAGGCGCAGATTCTCGAACTGCTGGCCGAGCTGCAGGCCGAGACCGGGGCCGGCCTGATCTTCATCACGCACGACCTTGCGGTGATCAGCTCGATCGCCAAGCGGGTGCTGGTGATGTGCGCGGGCGACCCGGTCGAATACGGCACGGCTGAGCAGGTCTTCTCGGATCCGCAGCACGAGTACACCCGCGCGCTGCTGGACGCAGTACCGCGGATCGACGATGAGGTGTCGCTATGAGCTTGTTGCGGTTGGGCGAAGTGACCAAAGAGTTCGTCACCCGGGGCGAGGGCCGCGGCTGGCTGGCGCCTAAGGTGCCGTTCACCGCGGTGGATCGGGTGAGTTTCGACGTCGAACTCGGGGAGACGCTGGCGATCGTCGGCGAGTCGGGCAGCGGCAAATCGACCACCGCGCGGATCGCCGCCCGCTTGATCGATCCGACCAGCGGGACGCTCGAGTACGAGGAGCGGGACATCACGCGCGCGACCGGGAAGGACCTGGCGCGGTTCCGCAACGACGTACAGGTGGTGTTCCAGGATCCGTTCTCGTCACTGAACCCGCGCTACACGGTGGAGCGGATCGTCACCGCTCCCCTGGCCTACCAGGGCATCGCGCCAAAGGGCGGCCGCCGGGCCTTCACCAAGGAGCTGATGGAGCGAGTCGGGCTGAACCCGGATCACTCGGCGCGGTATCCGTCCCAGTTCTCCGGCGGTCAGGCCCAGCGGATCGGCATCGCCCGCGCCCTCGCGGTCGGCCCGAAGTTGGTGATCTGCGACGAGGCGGTGTCGGCGCTGGACGTGTCGATCCAGGCGCAGATCCTCAACCTGCTGATGCGGTTGCAACGCGAGAGCGGCTTCAGCTACATCTTCATCGCGCATGACCTGGCCGTGGTCCGGCAGATCGCCCAGCGGGTCGCCGTGATGAACCAGGGCAGAATTGTCGAACTGGGGTCGCGAGACGCCGTCTTCGACCAGCCCCAGCACGAATACACCAAGACGTTGCTGGCCGCCGTTCCGCGGATCAACCCGGAGTGGGACCGGCGGCGTCGGTCGCGCGAACAGGAACGGACTCTCACCAGATGACGAGCTACACGATTCCCGGCATGCACGTCCGCGAGCACACGCTGGAGGTGCCACTGAACTGGTGGGACGACTCCGACCAGCGGCGAATCACCGTTTTCGCGCGGGAGCTCGTGGATCCTGTGCGGAAGAACGAGAACCTGCCCTGCCTGTTGTTCCTCCAGGGCGGCCCGGGCGGTAAGGCGCCACGGCCGACCGAGGCGAAGGGCTGGATCGGCGAGGCGCTGAAGACGTACCGCGTGGTGCTCCTGGATCAACGCGGCACCGGCCGGAGTACGCCGGTCGACGGGCGGCGGATGAGCTCCTTCGACACGGCGGAGCAGGCGGCCGACTACCTGGCGTGCTTCCGGGCCGACTCGATCGTGGCTGACGCCGAACACCTGCGCACTACGGTGTACGGCGGCGTTCGGTGGTCGACGCTAGGCCAGAGCTACGGCGGCTTCATCACGCTGACGTACCTCTCGCAGGCGCCTGAAGGTCTACTGGCCTGTTACGTCACCGGCGGGCTCGCGTCCGTCACGCCGGATGCCGCCGAGGTCTACCGGCGTACGTATCCGCGCGTCGAGGCGAAGAACCGCGAGTTCTACCGCCGCTATCCGCACAACGTCGACGTCGTCGCGGCCATCGCCGATCGGCTGGCGGTGGGAGACGTGCGGCTGCCGGATGGCGATCTGCTGACCGTACGGCGGTTCCAGTCGCTCGGGCTCGATTTCGGGATGAAGCCGGGGTACGAGCGGATGCACTGGCTGCTCGATGAGGCGTTCACGGGGGACGACTTGTCCGAGACGTTCCTCAGCCAGGTGACCGTCCGTACGTCGTTCAGTGACGGGCCGTTGTTCGCCGCTTTGCAGGAGAGCATCTACGGATCCGGCGACAGTGGAACGTCTTGGGCGGCGGAGCGGGAGAGGGCGGCCCGTCCTGCCTTTGCGGAATCGGCCCGGCCGCTGCTGTTCACGGGCGAGATGATGTACCCCTGGATGTTCGAGGAGATCCGGGTGCTCAGGCCGTTCCGGGACGCCGTGGAGCTGCTCGCCGCGCGCTCACCGTGGGGTCCGCTGTACGACCTGGACCGGCTCGCGTCGAACGAGGTGCCGGTGGCCGCCGCGGTCTATTTCGACGACATGTACGTCGACTCCGGGCTGCAGCTGGAAACGGCGGCACGAGTGGGGAACCTGCAGGCCTGGGTCACCAACGAGTACGAGCACGACGGCCTCAGCTCGGAACAGGTGTACTGCCGGCTGACAGAACTCGTCCGATCCATTGGCGGCGGGGTCCGAGCGACGCCGTGACGGCCGGTCGTTTCCCCCTCGGACCGATCGTGGACCACAATGTGGACGTGTCGACCGAGAAGGCCAGCAGCGCCCGTCCGCTGCCCAGCGTGCGCAGGCTCAAACGGGAGAGCCTGCGTGACAACGTCGCGCACGCCCTGCGCGCCGCGGTCATCTCCGGCGAGATGGAGCCCGGCACCGTCTATTCCGCGCCGATGTTGGGCGCCAAGTTCGGCGTCTCGGCGACTCCCGTGCGGGAGGCGATGCTCGACCTGGTGAAGGAGGGTCTCGTCATCTCGCTGCCCAACAAGGGCTTCCGGGTGACCGAGATGTCGGACGACGATCTCGACAACGTGACCTCGCTGCGCCTGCTGATCGAGCCGCCGACCGTGCGCGACGTCGTACCGCTCATCCCCGCGGAGGACTTCCCCCGGCTCCGGGAGCTCGCCGAGGACATCGTGGTCGCGGCAGAAGCCGGCAACCTGATCGACTACATCGAGGCGGACCGGGTCTTCCACGTCACCCTGCTGGCGTACAGCGGCAACTCGCGGCTCGTGGACGTCGTGTCCGACCTGCGCTCACAGACCAGGTTGCTCGGCCTGACCCCGCTGGTGGAGAGCGGCCGCCTCGGCCAGTCCGCCGCCGAGCACCACGAACTGGTCGATCTCGTCGAGGCCCGCGACGCCGCCGGCGCCGAACAATTGATGCTGCGGCACATCGGTCACGTCCGCGGCCTCTGGGCCGGCCCTCATCCAGAGGACTAGTCGTCGGACCCCGTGTACGACCAGGGTCGTACGGGGAGTGCAGTCGATGGTCGGACGGAATGCGGTCGATTGATCAATAGCTTCTTGGGTAGCGCGGCGAGACGAACTTGCCGCCCGTGTCCAAGGAGAACCATGACGATCCCCGCGGCTACTTTGTCGCAGGCTCCCGCCGCCGGCCATCGAACCGCCATCCGCGCCCAAGACCTGCGCAAGGTGTACGGCGAGGGTGATACCGCCGTGGCCGCCCTCGACGGCGTCTCGGTGGACTTCGGTGTCGGCCGGTTCACCGCGATCATGGGACCGTCCGGATCGGGCAAGTCGACCCTGATGCACTGCCTCGCCGGCCTGGACACCCCCACGTCCGGCCAGGTCCTGCTCGGCGAGACCGAGCTGACCGGCATGCCCGACGCGGAGCTGACGAAGATCCGCCGGGACCGGATCGGGTTCGTCTTCCAGTCGTTCAACCTGCTGCCGATGCTGACCGCCAAGGACAACATCCTGCTGCCGCTCGAGCTCGGCAACCGCAAACCCGATGCCGCCTGGTTCGAGACCCTGATCGACGTGCTCGGCCTGCGGGACCGGCTGACGCATCGCCCGTCGGAGCTGTCCGGCGGCCAGCAGCAGCGGGTCGCGGTGGCCCGGGCGCTGGTCGGGCGGCCCGAGGCCGTGTTCGCCGACGAGCCGACGGGCAACCTGGACTCGCGTTCCGGCGCCGAGGTGCTGGGGTTCCTGCGGCGGTCGGTGCGCGAGTTCGGGCAGACCGTGGTGATGGTGACGCACGACCCGCTGGCCGCGTCGTACGCCGATCGCGTGGTGATGCTCGCGGACGGCAAGCTGGCCGGTGAACTGGACCAGCCGACGCCGGAGTCCGTGCTCGACGCGCTGCGCAGGCTGGGGGCCTGACGTGCGTCGTTCCGTGCTCAACTCATTGCGAGCCCACCTGGGCCGCCTGGTCGCCGCTTGCCTTGCGATCGTGCTCGGCGTCGGGTTCGCCACCCTCGCCCTGTCCGCGCGGGCGTCCGCCTCGCACGGCATCGACGAGACCATCGGCGCGCAGTACAAGGGCGTCGACGCCGTCGTGCGGGGCGAGCAGGAGTCGCTCGACGCCAAGAGCCTCGCCACCATTCGCGCGCTGCCGCAGACCGAGGTCGCCGTCGGTACCAACCGCGCCTACCTGGAGACCACCTGGAAGGGTGATGTCCGGCCGAGCTACCTCGGCATTCAGGCGCTCAGCAACGAGCCGCGCCTGCCCGGTCCGAAGCTGAAGGACGGCCGGTTCCCGAAGTCCGCGGCGGAAGTCGCCTTGCCCGCCTCGGTGGCGGTCAAGCGCGAGCTGCCGATCGGATCGAAGTTCACCCTGACCAGCAGGGAAGGCCGGGCCGAGAGGTCGTACCCCGTCACAGTGGTCGGCACGATCGACGACTCCACCGCCTTTGGTGAATCCGACACCGTCGCGACCCCGGGCGCGGTGAAGAAGTGGTCGCCCTCCGGCTATATCGACCAGGTGCTGGTCGCCGCGAAGAGCGGTGTCACGCCCGAGGCGCTGGTCGCCGCCATCGAGACTTCCGTGCCCGGGATGAAGGTGTTCACGGGCGAGGCGTTCATCCAGCACGAGGTGCAGAGCATGACGCACGGCATCGACGTACTCGGTGGCGTGTTCGGCATGTTCGCGCTGATCTCGCTGTTCGTGGCCTGCTTGGTGATCGCCAACACTTTCACCATTCTGCTCGCCCAGCGGACCCGCGAGATGGCCCTGCTGCGCTGCGTCGGGGCCTCCCGCCGCCAGGTCTTCCGGACGGTGCTGGCCGAGGCGACCATCGTCGGTGCGGTGGCCTCCGCCATCGGCGTGGCCTTCGGACTACTGCTCGCCGCCGTCGGTCTGTCCCTGGCGACCCGGTTCGACTGGGGCATTCCCAAGATCAGCCTGTACGCCGATGCGATCAGCCTGGTCGTGCCGTTCCTGCTCGGCCTGGTAGCCACCATGCTCGCCGCCGTCGTGCCGGCCCGGCGGGCAACCCGGGTCGCGCCGCTGGCCGCGCTCCGGCCCGACGCCGCGCCCGCCGCCGCGTCGAAGGCCGGCAGGGTCCGACTGGCCTTCGGGTTCCTACTGATCGCCTCCGGTGGATTCATGCTGTACGTCGCCGCCAGCTCGGTCCAGGTGCTCATCGGTGTCGCCGGCGGGGTGTTGTCGTTCGCGGGCATTCTCGCCATCGGCTCGTTGCTGGTCCCCGCGCTGATCAAGGTGATCGGCGTACTGCCCTCGCGCCGTGGCGGTGTGCCCGGCCGGATCGCCGTCGGCAACGCGATTCGCAACCCGCGCCGTACGGCCGCGACTACGTCCGCCCTGCTGATCGGTGTGACTCTCATCAGCTTGACCTGTGTCGGTATCGCCTCGGTGGAGAAGACCTTCGATACCGCGATGGACGACGAGTATCCGGTCGACCTGATCGTCAGCACCAGCGAGAAGCTGCCGGCAAACGCGCAGGCCCAGCTCGACCAGATCGACGGTATCGACCAGGTCGTACCGGTGCGCAGCGTGATGGTGAAGAAGGGGGCGAACGAGGTCTACGTGACCGGAATCGACCCGGCCGCCGCCAAGTCCGTTGCCCGCGGCACCCAAATCGGTGAGCTGAAGCCGGGTGTCGCCCTGGTCGACCGGGACACGATGATGGGGCTCGAGCTGAAGGAAGGCGACAACATCACCCTGACGCAGGGCGGCAGGTCCCTGCGGGTGAAGGTCCATCGCGCGGACGGGTTCGACCCGGTCGTGCTCAGCTCGACGGATCTGCGGAAGCTGGCTCCGAAGGCGGCGATCTCCGGCTACTGGCTCGACGCGAACGCCAAGGCCGACGGCGCCCGCGTGGTCGACGACGTGTCGCAGTCGATCCCCAGTGTGAAGGATCTCGGCGTGATGGGTGGGCTGGCCGAGCGCAGCAGCTACACCAAGATCTTCGACGTACTGCTCGCGATCGGGGTCTCGCTGCTCGGGGTCTCCGTGCTGATCGCGCTGGTCGGGGTCGGCAACACGCTCAGCCTGTCGGTGCTCGAGCGCACCCGGGAGAACGCGCTACTCCGCGCTCTTGGGCTCACCCGTCGCCAACTGCGCAGCATGCTCGCCATCGAGTCGTTGCTGATGGCGTTGGTCGCGGCCGGGCTCGGCGTCGCGCTCGGGCTGGCTTATGGCTGGGCCGGAACCGCCGCGTTGATGGGGAACCAGGCCAAGACCATCGAGTACGCCGTGCCGGCCGGGCTGCTCCTCACGATCGCCTTGGTCGCCGCCGCAGCCGGCCTACTCGCCTCAGTCCTCCCCGCCCGCCGCGCCGCCAAGGTAGCCCCCGCCGGCGCCCTCGCCACCGAGTAACCCTTGATTGGCCGTCCGGCGCTGGCCGTCCCAGCGCCGGCCGGCCCAGCGGCGCGCGGTCTAGGGCGGTCGGTCCAGGGCGGGCGGTCCAGGGCGGGCGGTCTAGCGGCGGGCGGCCGACTCCTGGGTCCGCGAGCGGCCCCATTGTCCGGCGGGCCCACTCCTTTTGTCCGCGAGTGGTCTCATCTGGTCCGGGCGGCGCTCCGGCAGAGGCGACCGTGCGGACCAGATGTGACCACTCGCGGACAAAAGGAGTTTCAGAGTCAGACGAGTTCGATGCGGTTGCCGTGGCCGTCGACCGTATGGAAGCGGCGGCGGCCGGGGATCGTCTCGTTGTCCCAGGTGACCGGAAAGCCCCTGGCCGCAAGGACTTCCGCGTAGTGGTCAAGGTCGTCCACCGCCAGCGCCGGATGGGCCTTGCGGGCTGGGCGGAAGTCCGCCTCGACGCCGATATGGATCTCGGCCTCACCCAGGCGGAACCAGCAGCCGCCGCGGGCCGCGAGTAGCGGGGGCTTGTCGAGTTCGGTCATGCCGAGCGCGTCGCGGTAGAACGCGCGGGCGATCTCCTCACCACCCGGCGGGCACGAGACCTGCACATGGTCGAGCCGCATCTACTTCTCCTCCCCATTGGCCGACTTGTGCGCAACCGCGAAGATCCGGCGGAACGGCAACACCGTGCCGAACGCCCGCCGGGGATACGCCCGCGCCAGGCGTTCGCCGTACTCCCGCTCGAACTCCACCCGCAACTCATCCGGCAACGACTGCAACACCGGACGAGCACCCGTCCCCTTGACCCATTCGAGCACCGCGTTGTCGCCCTGCAAGACATGGCTGTACGTCGTCTCCCACGCGTCGACCTCACACCCGGCCGACGTCAACACGTCCAGGTAGTCGGACGGCTCCGGCAAATTCGTCCGTACGGCGTTCGCCGCGGCGAATTCGGCGTACGGCGCGGTGGTCGCCAACTCGCGGAGAATCTCGTGCGAAGGCGCATCGTGGTTGCCCGGGATCTGGATCGCGAGCCACCCACCAGGACGCAGGCGCTCGACGAGCCCCGGCAGCAGGTCGAGTTGGTCCGGCAACCACTGCAGCGTCGCGTTGGACACGATCACGTCCACCGACTCGGCCGGCGTGACCTTGATCCACTCGCGCAGATCCGCCACCTCGAAGGTCAGTCGCTCCCCCTCGAACTCCGTCGCGGCCGCGATCATCTCCGCCGAACTGTCGACGCCGTGCACGGAAGCACCCGGCCAACGGTCGAGCAACGTGACGGTCAGATTGCCCGGACCGCACCCGAGGTCGACCACGGTGATGGGCGAATCGGCCCGGACCCGGGAGAGCAGATCCGCGAACGGCCTGCCGCGCTGGTCCGCGTACTTGCCGTATTGCTGGGGATTCCACACCGGTGAGGTGCGCATCGTCGCCTCCTGACGCTAGGTGATCGGCTCGGAAGTTCGTCGAGGTGCGTGCCTAGGCGCCGCAGCCACTCGACGAACTTCCCGTGCCGGCCATTAAGTCTCTTGATATCAAGATATCTTGCTGGCGAGTTGTCTTGATGTCAAGAGTCTTGATGACATAGGCTCGACACCATGGAAGACGAGGTCGACCGGCTGATCGAGGCCTGGCGCCGTGAGCGGCCCGACCTCGACGTCGCGCCGATGGAGGTGCTGTCCCGGGTCAGCCGGCTGGCCCGCCACCTGGACCGCGCCCGCAGCCAGGCCTTCGAGTCGTACGGCCTGGAGTCTTGGGAGTTCGACGTGCTGGCGGCATTGCGCCGGGCCGGCTCGCCGTACCAGCTCTCCCCCGGGCGGTTGCTCAAGGAGACGCTGGTGACGTCGGGCACGATGACGAACCGGGTGGACCGGCTGGCCGCGCGTGGACTGGTCGAGCGCCTGCCCGATCCGGCCGATCGTCGTGGCGTGCTGGTCCAGTTGACCGATGCCGGCCGTGATTCGGTCGACGCCGCGATGGCCGATCTGCTCGCGCATGAGCGGGCATTGCTCGGTTCGATCAGCGAGCGCGATCAGCTCCGGATCGCGCGCGTATTGCGCGAACTCGTGCGGCCGTTCGACGCCTGAAACCGTGATCAGAGATATCTGAAAATCCAGCGCGTCACTTTGTGGCGTCACCGATCGTTGCTAGTTGCAACGAGATCGAAAAGGCGCTGTGTCCGGACCCCATCGACACCTGGTGAGCAACTGACTACAGTCCGATTCGGTACCTGCGAAGCTTCGGCGGAATGAGGTGGTCCGCCGAAAGCGGCTGGTTCTGTCCGGGGCTCGGGGCTCGGACAACACCGGCCGGTCTGGGGACCGCCCGACCCAGGATCCGCGCCGTACCCTCCCCACGACAGGGGATGGGAGGGTACGTCGCGGATCCACCAACCCCACTCATCGGCCCCTTACGACACGGCACGTCGCCATTCATCGGTCCCTTGTGCCCACGCACCGCCGCCGCGAGACGCCCGCCTACACAAGACCAGGTGCGCACGCCTACTCAAGACTGCGACGATCGGTCCCAATTTGCCGCTGGCCGCCGGCGATCAGCTGACAGGCAGCAGAAGAGCGGCAAATTGGGACCGATCGTCGCAGTCTTGTGCACCACCCGCCGCCACCCGGCCGCGAACCACTTCGGCGCTTTGGTGCTACTCCGCGCGCTCGGCCGCTTCGAACCAGGCGAGTTCGAGCTCGCCGCGCTCGTCGGCGATCTTGCGCAACTCCGCGTCCAGCTCGGCCAGTTTGGCGTAGTCGCTGGCGTTCGCGCCCATCTGGTCGTGCAGTTTGGCCTCGGTCTCGGTCAGCTTCGCGAGCTGCCGCTCGATCCGGTTCAGCTCCTTCTTCGCCGCCCGGGCCGTCGCGGGATCCACCGCCGGCGCCTCGTCCGCACTGACGACTGGCGCCGGATCGTTGTCCTCGGCAACTTCCGGCGCGGCGGCCACCGTACGCCGCCTGGGCGTCGTACCAAGTCGCTCAAGATATTGCTCGACCCCACGCGGCAGGTGCACGACCGTGCCGTCGCCGGGCACGGTGTAGACGCTGTCACTGACACGCTCGAGGAAGTACCGGTCGTGGGTGACGACCAGCACCGTGCCGGGCCAGCCGTCCAGGAAGTCCTCGATCACCGTGAGGGTCTCGACGTCCAGATCGTTGGTCGGCTCGTCGAGGATCAGCACATTCGGCTCATCCAGCAGCACCCGCAACAACTGCAGCCGGCGCCGCTCGCCACCCGACAGATCACCGATCCGCGTTGTCAACCTGTCGCCCGTGAAGCCGAACCGCTCAAGCAACTGCGATGCCGTCATCTCGCCGCCCGAGCCCGCGAGCTGAGCCGCCCGACGGATCCCAGTGATGTGGCTGAGCACCGTCAGCGAGCCGTCGAGGTCCTCCAGCGCCTGCGAGAGATGCGCGATCTTGACGGTCTTGCCCTGCTTGACGCGCCCCTTGTCCGGTGTGACCTGGCCGGTCAGCAGTCGCAGGAACGTCGTCTTCCCGGCGCCGTTCGGCCCGAGCAGCCCGAGCCGATCGCCCGGTCCGATCCGGAAGGTCAGATTGTCGAACAGCACTCTGTTGCCATAGGCAAGCGAAACGTGCTCGGCGTCGAACACGTCCTTGCCCAGCCGCGAGGTGGCGAGCTGGGCCAGCGCGAGGCGGTCGCGGGGCGGCGGCTCGTTCTCGATCAGCGCATTGGCCGCGTCGATCCGGAACTTCGGCTTCGACGTACGCGCGGGTGCACCGCGACGCAACCAGGCCAGCTCCTTGCGCAGTACGTTCTGCCGCTTCTCCTCGGTGACCTTCGCCGTCCGGGAGCGCTCGGCCTTGGCCAGCACGTACGCCGCGTAACCGCCCTCGTACGACGTCACGTCGCCGCCGTGGACCTCCCACGTGTTCGTACACACGGCGTCGAGGAACCACCGGTCGTGTGTGACCACGATCAACGCGCCGGCCCGGTCGACCACGTGCGCCGCCAGCCAGTTGACCGCCTCGATGTCGAGGTGGTTGGTCGGCTCGTCCAGGATCAGCAGGTCCACATCGGTCAGCAGCAGCTTCGCCAGCGAGGTACGACGCCGCTCCCCACCACTCAGGCTGGCGACCTTCGCCTCGTGGTCGACGCCACCGAGCAGGTGTTCCATCACCGAACGCGCGCGCGGATCCGCGGCCCAGGTGTAGGTCTCGACGTCGCCGAGTACGGCGGCCGCGACCGTCGAGTCCGGATCCAGGTCATCGGTCTGACCGAGGAATCCGAGTCGCAGGTCGCGGTTATGCGTCACCCGGCCGGAGTCGGCCTCCTCCTGGCGCGCGAGCACCCGCAACAGGGTCGACTTGCCGTCACCGTTGCGGCCGACCACACCGATACGATCACCGCGGCCCACCCCGAGACTGACGGCATCGAGAAGGATCCGGGTCCCAAAGCCTTTGGTAACGGCTTCGAGATTGACAAGGTTCGAGACAGGAGCGGCCATAACCCGCCCAGCCTAACCGCCCACCCCACCCCCACCCGAATCCCCACCACCCCCTGATATCCCGCTCATCGGTCCCTCGTGACCCGGCGTGTCCGCGTTCATCGGTCCCTTCCGACCAAACCCCGGCGCGTCATCGAACCGTTCTGACCGGGCGTGGTGGCGTTCATCGGTCCCTTGTGACGCGGTGTGTCGGGGTTCATCGGTCCCTTTTGACCACACGTGCGCCTTCCGCGGCGTCCCGCCCGGGCCTTCCACTTTGCATTCATTCGTCGGAATCCGCCCTCGCCCGTCAACTCCCCTGCACCGGTCCGCTGTGACCACGAGGGCGGATTCCGACGAATGAATGCAAAGTGCGGTAGGCCCGCCAGAACTCCTTTGGTCACAAGGGACCGATGAAGGGCAACACGCCGCGTCACAAGGGACCGATGAGTGGGTTGGGAGGGAGGGCTAGTGGGGGAGGGGGTGGTGGGTGTGGTGGGTGGTGGTTAGGAGGGCTTCGCCTTGGGTTAGGGCGGGGAGGTGGGTTTCGAAGGTGTGGGTTCGGGCGGCTGGGATGAGGCCGGTGAGGTGGGCCGACGTGGGAGTGACGGTGGTTTCTTGCACGATGGCGGCGTTTTCGGCGAGCTTGGCGAGTACGGGGGCGAGGGTGTCGGCGGGGATTTCCAGGCCGAAGTGGTTCATCGGCTGGCAGAGCTGGGTGCCGGCGCGTTCGAGGGCCAGGTGCAGGACCTCGGGGACCAGGCGGCGGAAGTCGCCGGCCGTGCTGGCAACCGACGAATACCCCGTGTGGGTCACCGTGACGAGGCACTCCGACACCTCCCAGCCGTGCAGGCCGCCACGCCGAAGGTAGGAATGCACGGTCTCCTCGATCGCCGTGTGAAAGGCACGCGGCAGACCACCGAGCTCAACCTCGAGCTGGTATCCAACACCGGCACCTGGTTCGATCCGAAGGCCGACGGTGGCTATGCAGAGGTTGCCGGGTTCGCCCATGAAGCGGACGGCCTCGCCGATGCCGATCGGGCGTTCTTGCAAAATCGGCCGGGTCTGTTCGAACGTGGCCGCCACGTTGAAATCGCCCAGCAGGAGGGCCTTGAGCACCTCCTTCTGCACCTCGCCGTAGAGGCATACCGACACCTCGTGACCATTGACCCGCAGACGGATCAGCGGATCCTGTTCGGCCAATTTCTGGAGCGCCGTGAACAGCCGGACCCGGTCCGACGGATCAGCCGCCCGCACTGACGTCTCCAGCGTCGGCGGCGGGAACGAGATGGCGCCCGCGCGTTCGTCGTACCGGCCGAGCTGGTCGCCGATCCGGACCTCGCCGAGCCCCCAGATCTTCGCGATCCGGCCCGCCTCCGCACGGTCGACCGGGACGGCCTTACCGCTTTCGAAGACCTGCAGCCGGGAGACCTTTCCGTCGTACGACGTCGGCCCGTCGAAAAGGCTGACGCGGTCCCGGACAGCGAGCGCGCCTTCAAAGAGCCGGGCATAAGCGATGCGTTCGCCGGCCGGACCTCGTTCGATCTTGAAGACCTCGCCTTGTAACGCGCCATCCGCAGGCTGGGCGGAGGCGGCCGGAAGGAAAGTGCGGATGCCCTCGGCGAGTTCAGGCACGCCTTCGCCGGTAATGGCCGAGCCGAAGTAGACCGGATGCACAAGCGCCCGCCGGGTCTGATCGACCAAGCCGTCAAAAGCAGCGACCGGCGATGAGCCGGAGATGTACGCCTGCAACCAGGAGTCGTCGTTCTCGGCCAGCGCCTCGCGGACCCGGTCGACCCACTTTTCGTTGCCTGGGGCAAAGGGTTGGTACGACGCGACGCGGGTGCCGAGGTCCGTCACCGAGCCCATCGGTACGGCGGTCGGCGTGAGTTTGGCCGCGATCGACTCGAGTAGATCGTCGTACCGCGCGCCGACCCGATCGATCTTGTTGACGAACAACAAGGTCGGGATGCGCAGCCGCATCAACGTCCGCATCAGCAGCCGCGTCTGGGCCTGAACGCCCTCGACCGCCGAGATGACGAGTACGGCGCCGTCGAGCACGCGCAGAGCACGTTCGACCTCGGCGATGAAATCGGAGTGCCCCGGGGTGTCGATCAGGTTCACGGTGAGATCGCCGAGCGGGAACGAGACCACGGCCGAGCGGATGGTGATCCCGCGCTGGCGCTCGAGGTCCATCGAGTCGGTCTGGGTACTGCCGTCATCGACCCGGCCAACGGTGTCGATGACCCCGGCCTGCCAGAGCAGACGTTCGGTCAGGCTGGTCTTTCCGGCGTCAACGTGGGCCAGAATCCCCATGGTCAGAGCAGAGGTACGCAAGAAGGGTCCAAGGGTGTGCGAAGAGACAGGAGGTCCCGATGTCTTGCGACGCCTGGCGCATCCCCGACTCCTCTCACATCCACGATTCACACACGTTCACACTCGATGAACACGCTGACGGTACCGCCGAATCGCCGTCAGTGCTCGCGAATTATCCGGTCCATCTCGGCGGCCAGCTCGATCTCGCCCGTCACCTCGTAGATCGCCCGCGCCGCCGCCAGCTCCGCCCGGGCCTCCGGCTCGCGATCGAGCGCCAGCAGCGACAGGCCCAGGCCATGACGGGTCGAGGCCTCGCCACCGCGATCGTCGTACCGGCGGGCCAGTTCCAGCGCCGCGGTCAGCTCGCGCAGGGCCGTCTCATGGTCGCCGCGCAGTTGCGCCAGCCGGCCGACTTCAGCGCGGGCCCGGGCCTGGCTGCCGCGATGCCCGAGGCGGTCCGCGATCTCCGCGCACTGGCGCAGGTCCCGCTCGGCGGCGGCGTAGTCGCCTCGGCCCCGGTACGCCGCACCCCGGCCGAGCAGCGCGGCCAACGTAGAGCCGTCACTTTCGCTGAGGCTGAGCGCTTGGGTGTACTCGGCCACTTCGGCCTGGTGGCGCCCGACCCCGCCGTAGATCCGGGCGAGATTGATCCGGGCCCAGGTTTCGCCATGGCGGTCGCCCACCTGATGGGCGTGCTCGACACCGCGTTCGCCGTAGCGCACGGCGTCGGTGGGATGCCCGGCCGCCTCGAGGCCATAGCTGAGGTTGACCAGGCTCTGTCCGATCCCCCCAGCCGAGCCGACCTGCTCGAAGACCCGTAGTGCCTCGCGGAATTCGTCCAGCGCCCGTTCGAACGAACTCAGGCCGGCCGGGACGAGATCGACCCGGACCAGGCCGAGGTCATTGCGCACGAACCCCTCCGCCATCCGGTCGCCCATCTCGATCGCGACCCGCAGGCCGATCTCGCAAATGCGGAAGTGATCCAGCCAGTAGCCGCGCGACATCCCGAACTGCGCCAGGCCGACCGCCAGCGGCAGCACCGAAGGCGTGCCCTGCAGAGCGGCCGCGACCAGGTTCGCATGTTCGGCCTCCAGCCAATCGAGGGTCGTGACGAGATCGCCCAGCTCAGGTGCGTCCCCGGCCCAGCGTCCATCGGCCCAAGCCAGGCGCGCACTGGTCGGGCGGTTCAGTGTGCACGCCCGCCACGCCACTGCATTGAATAGAGCCGTCAGACCTTCCACATCAGGCTGTACGCCGAGCTCGCGCGCGTAGACCCGTAGTAGGTCGTGGAAGCGGTATCGCCCGTCGGCAGTCGGTTCGACCAGGTGTAGGTCGGCCAACCGCTCAAGCAGACGCTCAGCCTCATACGGCTCTACCCCGAGCATGGCGCCTGCCACCAGCCCCGACAGGTCTGGACCATCGAAGGCGCCAAGCTTAGCGAAAGCCTCCGCCGCAGCCCGGTCGCTCTCCGAAGAGCTCTTGGCGAGCTGATCGATCGACACTGCGAAGGCGGCTCGGATGCCGGCATCAGCCCCATCGAGGACGTCGAGCCGGGATGCCTTCAACCGCTGGACCAAGTAGGCCACGGGCCAGCTGGGCCGATCGGCAAGCCGCGCGCCGGCCAACCGAACAGCCAGCGGCAGTAGCCCGCTAGCTTCGATCAAGTCGGCTACGGCGGCCGGTTCGGCCTCTAGCCGGGCTGGCCCGACCATTGATCGCAAGAGGCCCTCGGCCTCGTCGGGCGCCAGCAGGCCTAGCGGCAGTTGGTGAGCCCCGGCCAGACCGGTCATCGTATGGCGGCTAGTGATGACGACGGCACAGCCTGGACCGGCTGGTAGCAGAGGTAGCACCTGCGCAACGTTCGCCGCGTTGTCCAAGACGAGCAGAACCCGCCGGTCGTGCAAGAGCGAGCGGAACCTTGCCGCGGCCAGTCCGGTCTCCGCCGGGATTTTGTCCGAGGGAGTGGCCAAACCGCGCAGCAACTGCCCCAGCGCGTCAAGCGGCGACAGCGGTTCGATCGGCGACTGGCCGCGCAGGTCGAGCCAGAGATGTCCGTCTGGGTAGTCGTCCGCGACCGCCTGCGCGACCTCGATCGCGAGCGTGGTCTTGCCGATTCCGCCCATGCCAGTAACCGCGACGACCACCGGCCCTCGCCTGGACGACAACAAGTCCGTGAGGCGCGAGACATCCTCAGTCCGGCCAGTGAAGTCACTGACCGCCATAGGCAGTTGCCGAGGCACGTCCGGCGGCGCGACGACAGGCATGGCCCGGCGGCTAGGGATGGCCTCCAGCAGCGGATCCGCCGGTACGCCGAGTGCCGCCGCGAGCTGCTCGACCGTGACCCGGCGGGGATAGCGCCGGGCGCCACGTTCGAGCGTGCTGACGGCTTCGACGCTCAGACCAGAGCGATGGGCGAGCTCATCCTGCGTCAGTCCAGCCTCCCGACGGCATCGGGTCAGCAGCACTGCGAAGGGCTCGGGCATTAGCGCGCCGGCCCCGGAATGATTCGTGCACCCGGCACAGGTCCTTCGGCCTGCCGGACCATCCTGCAGAGCCCGGAGTCGGCCAGGTGAACTGCTAGATCCACTGCCCGGCGACTGTCCGGAGCGAGGAACAAGCAGGTGGGTCCAGAGCCAGAGATCATCGCAGCGAGCGCACCCTTGTCCAGACCGAACTGCAGGGTCTCCCCCAGCTCAGGTCGTAGGGACAACGCTGCCGCCTGCAGGTCATTGCTGAGCGCAGGAGCAAGTGCAGCCGGCTCACCCGTCAAGAGGGCCGACAGGAGCTCGGGAGCAACCTCTGGCGGCTCCACCCGGCGCAGCGGCCTGAGCCGGTCCAGCTCGCCGTACACCTTGGGCGTGGATAGACCGCCTGTAGCGATCGCGAAGACCCAGTGGAACGTCCCGCGCGACATGACCTCGGTTACCTGCTCACCGCGGCCACGGCCAAGTGCTGTGTGTCCGACCAGGCAGAACGGTACGTCGCTGCCCAGTGTGGCCGCGTGCCGTTCCAGGTCGGCAGAGGCCAGTTGTAGGCCCCAGAGCCGGTTACACGCGACAAGGGTGGCGGCAGCGTCCGTAGAGCCTCCAGCCATCCCACCCGCCACCGGGATGGTCTTGCGGATAGTGAGCTCTACGCCCGCGTCAACGTCGTACTCGGACTGCAGCAGCCGAGCGGCCCGCACGGCCAGGTTGGTGTCGTCGGCCGGCACCTCGGTCGCGAAGTCGCCGAGCACCTCGACGGTGATCTCGCCATCCTCGCGGGAGACCGCGGTGACGTCGTCGTACAGCGCGACGGCCTGGTAGACCGTGGCGAGCGGATGGAAGCCGTCTGAGCGTGGCGCACCAACGGACAGACCGAGATTGATCTTCGCCGGGGCCCGGACGGTGACCTGGGAGGCAGGAGGCACGGGCACAGATTAGGGGCTGACCGGATCGGGACCCGGCATCTGAGCGCGAACTCCCGCGATCCGGGCGAAGTCGGCGATCCCGAGGACCTCACCACGGGCACCGGAATCGACCCCGGCAGCACGCAGCACCTCGTCCAGCACCTCGCGATCCGGGCACCAGCGGGCCAACGCCGAACGCACGGTCTTACGCCGCTGCGAGAAGGCCGCGTCGATCACGGCGAAGACCTCTTCGCGGCTGGCCTCGGTGGCCGGCGGCTCGCGCCGTTCGAACCCGACCAGCCCGGAATCGACGTTCGGGGCGGGCCAGAAGATCTGCCGCCCGACCGGACCGGCCCGGCGCACGTCGGCGTACCAAGCGGCCTTCGCGGACGGGATGCCGTACGTGCGTGAGCCAGGCGGTGCCGCCAACCGGTCGGCCACCTCGGACTGGACCATCACCAGCCCATGGCGAATCGTCGGCGCGATCGACAGGAGATGCAGCAACACCGGCACGGCCACGTTGTACGGCAGGTTGGCCACGCAGGCGTCGGGAGCGCCGATCTGCTCGGACGTCACGGTCATCGCATCAGCCAGTACGACGGTGAGGCGGTCGGCCTGCGCCGGGGCGTACGTCGCGATCGTGTCGGGCAGTGCCCCGGCGAGCAGCGGGTCGATCTCGATAGCGGTGACCCGGTGACCATCGGCCAGCAGCGCCAGCGTCAGCGAGCCCAGCCCGGGCCCGACCTCGAGCACGGTCTCACCGGTCTCGGCCAGGCCGGCGGCGCGCACGATCCGGCGGACCGAGTTCGGGTCGATGACGAAGTTCTGGCCACGCTGTTTGGTCGGGCGCAGCGCCAGCCGTGCGGCCAGCGAACGCACATCCGCCGGACCGAGCAGTCTCGGTCCGGCGGATGCGGGTGTCTCATGAGCGGTCACGCCGCCCAGTCTCGCTTATGTCGCGCAATTGCCGGGTATCAGGCGCGCTTACCGCAGACCGGCCAGGCGCCGTAGCCGCCTTCGGCGTCACGGACCTTCTCGGCGATCGCGATCTGCTGTGCCTTCGACGCCAGGTGCGCGTTGTTGGCGTACTTCCCGCCGCCATAGTTGAGCCACGTGCTGTGGCTGAACTGCAGGCCGCCGTAGTACCCGTTGCCGGTGTTGGTCGCCCAGTTGCCACCGGACTCGCACTCGGCGATCCGGTCCCAGGCGGCGGTGCCACCGATCACGGGGTCCGTCTCCTCGGGCTTCGGCTTGGTCCCGACGGTGACCAGCTCGGCCACCGGCTTGACCAGGATCTTGCTGGAGACCTCGCGAGTGGCGACCAGCTTGCCGCTCACGAAGGACAGCACCAGCTGCACCTGACGCTTACCGGCTACGCCCGGACGGGTGGTCTTCTTGTCGCCCACGAACAGGGTGGCGCTCTTGGTCTCGGTCTTCTCGAACGGGACCGGCACCACCTTCGTGCTGCGCTTGTGGTCGACCTTCGCGATCACGATCCGGGTGCCGGACTTGATCGCGGTGGTCACGGCCGGGGTGACCCGGTCGTCGCCGTCGACCTTCACGTTCGCGTGGTCGATCGCCTCGGCCACGGTCGTACCAGTGGTCTTGAACGGCAACGTCTTGCCGTAGCGAACGAAGTACACCGTCTTGGGCGTCCGGACGGTCAGGGCTAGACCCTCGCGGCCGATGGAGGCACTACGGCTGGTGGATAGCTGAGCGCCGGCTGCGTACCGCAGGTTCAGCTCGGTCAGCGCCTCGCTGACGGTGTCCTCGGTGGTCCAGAAGCTCTTCTTCTTGCCATCCGCGTTCACGGTCAGGGGACGGGCGAACTGCACCGCGATCTCCTGGCCTTCCTGCAGCTTGGCATCCAGCGCGGGCGCGACCTGGTCCCGATCGGTGACGGTGATCTTCTTCGCCTTCAGGGCGTCGGCGACCGTGGAACCAAAGGTGTGCACCTTCTGCACCTGTCCGTCGACCGACAGCGTGACGGTCTTGCTCTTCGTCGCGTAGGCAACGCTTCCGCCCGCGACAGCAATCGCAGTCGCGGCAGCCGCGACAGCGATGATGGACTTACGCACAAATGCTCCCAGATAGAGCTACCCGGGCACGGGGAGGGACAGCACTGACGAACGCCGCGATTCGCCAGGGATTCAGGGCCTGGAGGACACGGTCTTCGCCGAGGGGCGTGCTGTCCGGGATCTTCCCCGATCCCGGCCAACATCACGAGACAGTAACGAAGAACGTCACGAAACGCCAAACCACTCGCCGAATGCGTGAAATTACAGTAACGGCTCGGTTGCATTAAGTGATATCAACCCTCACGCCATTGGCCGCGGTGCACCACTTCCGCGGGAGTTCGGCGGCCCCGCTTGAGCGACGGCGACGGCCGATCGGGCGCACGGTAGCCGATCGAGATCACGCCCACCGCGTCGTACCCCTCAGGAACGCCGAACTCCTTGCGAATAAGGGAAATCCGGTCGGTCGGCATACCGAAGAAGCACGCGCCGAGCCCCTCATCCACGACCGTCTGGAGCATCAACAGCGCGGCCATCCCGGTGTCGATATACCAGTACGGCGCACTCCAGCGGGACTCGTCGCGATCGGTCAGCCCCTTGTCCTTCTCGGCGTACCGGTCTAGATAGGTGTCCTTGTGCGCGAACGCCAGAACCAGCACCGGCGCCCGCTGAAGCCCCTCGATCCACTGGACGTATTTCGGGTCCGGGTCCGGCGCGGCGACAGCCCAATACCGATCCGTGTCGGGCTTCTCCAGCACGAGAAACGCCCAGCCCTGGCTGAAGCCGGCCGACGGAGCCCGGAGGCCGTTCGCCAGGATCCGGTCCAGGATCTCGGGCGGTACGGGCCGGTCCGGGTCGTAATCCCGCACCATCCGGCGACGGCGTACGACCTCACTGAACTCCATGCTCGACCAATCTGTTCAAGAGGTATGCCTCGGTGCCCGCGAGCCCGACCGAGCAGAACACCACGACCTGGTCCGGATCGATCCGGCCCGGCCGCTCCCCCGCGACGATCGCGCCGAGGCTGACGAGCCGCTGGTGTTCGGGAGTGCCGGCGAGGACGTACGGCGGATCGTACGCATGCGTCTGCGCGATGGAGTCCGTGACGGCCAGATCCGCCCGGGCGATCAGGTCCGGACCGAATTCGGCGCGCCCTTGCTGCTTCGGCCCGAGCGTCGTGACGAACGCGCCCGGGGAGATCCAGGCCGGGTCGATCGCGGGCGTCGCGCTATTCGTTGCCACCAGCACCAGTTGTTTCCCGGCCACGGCGTCACGTGCCGACTCGACCGGATAGGCGCCGATCCCCAACGCGTTCGCCCTTGCACAGAAGGCCTCACGTCGTACCGGATCACGTCCGAACACCGCGATATCGGTCAACCGGCGCACGGCCGCGACGGCCTGGAGTTGCGCGAGCGCCTGCACGCCGCTGCCGATCAGGCCGAGGCTGGTCGCGAGGGGATTGGCCAGTACGTCGGCCGCGACCGCGCCGATCGCCCCGACCCGGCGTGGACCGAGCTCGTTGCTAATGGCAACAGCCTTGACCGCGCCGTCGTACCAGTCGTGGATGACGATGACCTGGTCGCCCGCGTCCCGGCCGAAGGAGTCGTACGAGCGGAAGCCGTACCACTCGCCGTCGAGAGCGCCCGCGGTGAAGACGAGCCGGCCGTCGCCCAGGTCGGCGCTGACCCGGGGCGGCGTGTGGAGGCGTCCGTGGTGCGCGTCGACCAACGCCTCCCGCATCCAGGAGGCGCCTCTTGCCGGGGTGAGCCCGATGGCGATCTCCTGGTCGGTGATCACCGTCGGATGGCGTTGGGTCACGTCACCAGGTGCCGCCGAAGACCTTGTCGGCGTTCTCGTTGAGCGCGGCGCAGAGCTCGGCGACGGAGATGTTCAGTACGGCCGCCATCTTCCGCACGGTATGCGGGATCAGGTACGACGCGTTGGGCTGGCCGCGGTGCGGGGAGGGCGTCAGGTACGGCGCGTCGGTCTCGACGAGCACCCGGTCCAGCGGAGTCACCGCGAGCGCGTCCCGCAGCGACTGCGCGTTCTTGAACGTCACCACGCCCGCGAAACTGAGATAGGCCCCGCGGTTGACGCACTCGCGGGCGAACTCGGTATCACCCGAGAAGCAGTGCATGACGAGTCGCTCCGGCACACCCTCGCGGTCGAGGATCTTCAGGATGTCGTCGTGCGCGTCCCGGTCGTGGATCATCAGGGTCTTGTCGAGGCGTTTGGCCAGCTCGATATGGGCCGCGAACGACTCGTGCTGCGCGGCGCGTCCCTCGGGCCCGGTCCGGAAGTAGTCCAGCCCGGTCTCCCCGATCACCCGCACCCGCTCGGAACTCTTGGCCAGCCGCTCGATCTCCGCCAGCGCGTCTTCTAGGTCGCCCGCCTCGGCGTGTTTGGGCGCCTCGTTCGGGTGCAGGGCGACGCCCGCGATCACGCCCTTGTACGTCGCGGCCGCCTCGACCGCCCAGGCCGCGCCGGGTAGATCGCAACCGACTTGCACGATCCGCGTCACGCCGACGGACTTCGCGAGCTTGATCGCCTCGGCGGCGCCCAGCCAGTTACCGTCCTCGCCGTCCGCGATATCGAGGTGGCAATGCGCGTCCACCACGCTCATCGGCAACGGATCCGGCAACGCCGGCCTGGTCCGATCCCGCGACCGCCCGTCCTCACTCACCGCAGCCCGCTCCCGCGTAGGCCGCTCCACCTCCGCACCCTCAAAACCCATACCCCCACCCTATTCCGTCTCCCCGGCGCTCTCTCCCTCCGTCCATCGGGCCGCTGCGACGCGGCGCAAGTCTTTGCATTCATTCGTCGGAATCCGCCCTCTCAGCCACCGCGGTCCAGTACAGGTCAGCGGACGGACGAGGGCGGATTCCGACGAATGAATGCAAAACCCCAGGCAGGCAGGGCTAGCTGGGCTGCCAGGTGGGGGTGCGGCCGGCTAGGCCTAGGGCCTGGTGGAAGGGTGGGGCGTCGGGCGGGACTTCGACGGCCGGGCCGAAGGATCCGCCTGCGCGGGCCATGTCAGCAAAGGCGTTCATTTGGGTGAGGAGTTCCTCGGCCAGGGGCGGTTCCGGGTCGAAGGGCTGACCGGTGGCGACGGCGAGATCCCAGCCGTGCAGGAGGTACTCCGCGAAGAGGATGCCCGCGATCATCCCGGCCGGCATCTTGCCCTCACCCGATACACCGGTCTCGCCTTCCGAGGCGGACGGCTCGGTCCAGGCCTCGGCGGCGGCGCGCGCCTGGTCGTCGTACAGCTCGGACCATTTGTCGAGGCCGCCGACCGCCTCGATCGGGTCGTACGACGGATCCAGGGGTGTCTGTGGTTGCTTGCGGGCTGCCTTTTCGGCGCGTTCGCCGGTCCAGTGGCCGATGTGGTTCACCAGGGTCCGGACGTCGTACTCGGGGCAAGGTGTCGGCCCGTCGAGTTGCTCCGGGGTCACACCGGCAACCACCCGAGTGGTCATCTCGGCGGCGGCGGGCATGAGTTTTCCGCTGGTCATGGTTCCTCCAAGTATCGAATTACCCCGACCGTAGGCGTCCGGTACCCGCAGAGGATTGGACAAAAACGACAGCCGCCTTTTGCATTCATTCGTCGGAATCCGCCCTCTTCCGTCCGCTGACCTGTGCTGGTCCGCGGTGGCTGAGAGGGCGGATTCCGACGAATGAATGCAAAAGGCGGTAGCCAGAACCCCTAGCTGTCAGTCGGTCAGGCGGGGGAAGAGGGCGTCGCCCTTGACCAGGACCGCGCCGGTGGGGAGTTGGCCCCACGTGCCGACGGTCTGGATGCGCTGGTCGGCGAGCGGGCCGAGCTTGTCCTCGGCGCCGAGCAACGTCCACAGCTTGGCCGCGGCCTTCGGCATCGTCGGGTGGTGCAGCACCGCGACGGCCCGCAGCACCTCGGCGGAGGTGTAGAGGATCGTCGCGAGCCGGCCCTTGAGCTCCGGGTCCTTCGCGACCTTCCACGGCTCCTGCTCGGAGACGTACCCGTTGACCGCGCCGACCAGGTCGTTGATCGAGGCCAGCGCGTCGTGGAACTCGAGCTTGTCCATCGCGGTGTCGGCGATCCGCGCCTCGGTCGCGAGCCGGTCCGCCAGCGCCTGCTCGGCCGGGCCGTGGTCGACCGACTCGGGCAGTACGCCGTCGAAGTACTTGCCGACCATCGCCGCGATCCGGGAGGCCAGGTTGCCCAGGCCGTTGGCCAGTTCGGAGGTGTACACCGCGCTCAGGTGCTCCCACGAGAACGACCCGTCCGACCCGAACTGGATCGTGCGCAGGAAGTAGTAGCGGAAGGCGTCCGAGCCGAAGTGGTCGGTGATCTCCTTCGGCGCGATGGCGGTGAGCTTGGACTTGCTCATCTTCTCGCCACCGACCAGCAGCCAGCCGTGCGCGAAGACCTGCTTCGGTACGGCGACGCCGGCGGCCATCAGCATGGCGGGCCAGATCACCGCGTGGAAGCGCAGGATGTCCTTGCCGACGAGGTGTACGTCAACCGGCCAAAGCTCCTCGAACCGCTCCGGGTCCGTGCCATAACCGGCGGCCGACACGTAGTTGAGCAGCGCGTCGATCCACACGTACAGCACGTGCTTCTCGTCCCACGGCACGGGAATGCCCCAGTCGAAGGTCGAGCGCGTGATCGACAGATCCTGCAGGCCCTGCTTGACGAACGCGATCACCTCGTTGCGCGCGCTCAACGGCGCGACGAAGTCCGGCTGCGATTCGTACAGCTCGAGCAGCTTGTCGCCGTACTTCGACAGCCGGAAGAAGTAGTTGGTCTCGGAGACCATCTCCAGCTCGGTGCCGTGGATGACGCAGCGCTTGGTGCCGTCCTCGTCGACCTTGATATCGGTCGGCAGCTTGAACTCCTCGCAACCGACGCAGTAGAGGCCTTCGTACTCACCCTTGTAGACGTCACCGCTGTCGTACAGCGTCTGCCAGAACTCGCGGACGCGCTCGGTGTGCCGCTTCTCGGTGGTCCGGATGAAGTCGTCGTAGTCGATGTCGACGTCGGCCCAGGCCGGTTTCCACGACTCCTCGACCAACTTGTCGGTCCACTCCTGCGGGCTCATGCCCTGCGCCTGAGCGCTGCGCATCACCTTCTCACCGTGCTCGTCGGTACCCGTCAGGTACCACTTCCGCTCGCCGCGTTGCGCGTGCCAGCGGGTGAGGACGTCCCCGGCCACCGTCGTGTAGGCGCTGCCGATATGCGGCGGCGCCGTGACGTAGTAGATCGGGGTGGTGACGTAGAAGGCCTTCTCGGACATACGGGAATTCTAGGTGGGCCCGGGCAATGCTTTTACCGCGGCGCCTTCGGCTGATCACCGCGGGCGGCCAGGACGGCGTCGTACACGGTCCGTTTCGGTACACCGAGGCGCTTGGCCACGTCCGCGATGGCCTGTTTCCGCGGCGTACCCGCCTCCTCGTCAGCGGCCACCTCGGCGGCGAGTTCGGCCGGGCCCAGCTCGCGATCGGCCGGGTCCGCGCCGGACACGACCACGGTGATCTCGCCGCGTACGCCCTCCGCGGCCCACTTCGCCAACTCGGCCGCGCCGCCGCGTTTGACCTCTTCATAGGTCTTCGTCAGCTCCCGGCACACCGCCGTACGCCGATCCGGGCCGAACGCCTCCGCCATCGCCTCCAGGCTCACCGCCAGCCGGTGCGGCGCCTCGAAGAAGACCATCGTGCGCTGTTCCTTCTTCAGCTCGTCCAGCCGCCGCGAACGCTCGCCCGCCTTCCGCGGCAGGAACCCCTCGAAGCAGAACCGGTCCACCGGCAATCCGGACAACGCCAGGGCAGTCAGTACGGCGGACGGCCCGGGGACGGCGGTGACGGGAATCCCCGCCTCGATCGCCGCCGCGACCAGCCGGTAGCCGGGGTCCGACACGCTCGGCATGCCCGCGTCGGTCACCACCAGCACGGTCAGGCCCTCGGTCAGCGCCTGCACCAGCTCGTCGGTCCGCTGCCGCTCATTGCCCTCGAAGTAGCTCGTCACCCGCCCGGTAACGGTGATCCCCAGGTCGCTCGTGAGCCTGCGCAGCCGCCGCGTGTCCTCCGCCGCGACCACATCCGCCTCGGCCAACGCCCGCGCCAACTTCGGCGTCGCGTCCCCCGGATCCCCAATCGGCGTCCCCGCAAGCACCAACCGCCCAACGCCCTCACTCATCGCCGTACATCCGTCTGCTCTTGCGAGTCCAACGGCCCGTCCCATCGCGAGGTCATACCGGAAGTCTAGGAGCCGCGCCCGCCTGTCTTTGCATTCGCCGACCTGGCCTCTCGCGAGTGATCGCGCACCAGGTGCCGCATTTCGCGTCCGATCGTCGCCGGGTTGTGGTGCTTGACCGCCTGGGCGGACCGCCAGCACCACACGACGGCCTCGAAACGGCCGAAACGGGCCGCAAACCGCCTTCGTGTGTAGCTGGCGGTCCGCTCACCGGCCCAATTGCACGACTCTGGCGGGCCCAGCGCCAGGGGTCAGATGTGACCACCCGTGGCAGAGATCGCGGCTCTCGTCCTTTGCATTCATCGGTCCCAATCCGCCCTCTGACCATCTCCTGCAGGTACAGGTCTGCCTACGGGAGAGGGCGGATTGGGACCGATGAATGCAAAGGACGAGGTGTGGGCGGCGGCGGTGGGACTGGGGGATCCGTACGATGGCGTGCGTGACTGCCGTGATCGATGACGACACCGTCGGCTCCGCGCCCGCATCCCGACCGGCCGAGGAGCCGCGCGAGACGCTGGGACGCGACGTGCTCGGGCGGCGGCTGCCCCCGCTGAAGCAGCGGCTTTACCCGCCGATGCCGCGCGACTTCGACAACGGGTGGATCGCCACGATCGCGATCACCTGTTTCGCCGCGATCCTGCGGTTCTGGCATCTCGGCACGCCGGTGAAGTTCGTCTTCGACGAGACGTACTACGCCAAGGACGCCTATTCGCTGCTGAAGTTCGGGTATGCCCGGCAGTTCATCGACAGCTCCGAGGGCATCGCCGACAAGGAGATCCTGAAGGGCAATCTCGACGTCTTCAAGGACACCCCGAGCCTGACCGTGCACCCCGAGGTCGGCAAGTGGATGATCGCGGCCGGCGAGCAGCTGTTCGGGATGAACTCGTTCGGCTGGCGGTTCGTGCCCGCGCTGGCCGGCACGCTGACGATCCTGGTGCTGATCCGGGCCGTACGGCGGATGACCCGGTCGACGCTGATCGGCGGTATCGCCGGGCTGCTGCTCGCGGTGGACGGCCTGCATTTCGTCATGTCCCGGGTCGCGTTGCTCGACATCTTCCTGGCGTTCTGGCTGGTCTGTGCGATGGCCTGTTTGGTCTGCGATCGCGACTGGATGCGGTCGCGGCTGGCCCGTTCGCTCGACGACAACACCCCTGGCGGCTTCGGCAAGGCGCTGGTCTTCCGGCCGTGGCGGATCGCGGCGGGGGTCTGCTTCGGTCTGGCGCTCGGGGTGAAGTGGAACGCGATCTGGTTCGTCGCGGTCTTCGGCCTGCTCACGTTCGCGTGGGATATCGGTGCCCGCCGGGCGCTCGGCGCTCGCGGCGCGGTCTGGCGATCGGCCGTGCGGGACGGGATTCCGGCGTTCCTGAGCATTGTGCTGGTGGCCGTCGTGACGTACACCGCGACCTGGACCGGCTGGCTGCTGCACGACAACTCGTACGGGCATGACTACGCCTCGAAGAACCCGGCGCACGGGGTGATGAAGGTCGTACCGGACGACTTCCGCTCGTTGCTGCACTACCACAAGGAAGTTCTCGACTTCCACACCAGCGACTACATCAAGAACGCCACCCACCCGTACTCGTCGCACCCGGGCGGCTGGCCGGTCCTGGCCCGCCCGATCGGGTTCGACGCGGTCAACGACATCGCGCCGGGTTCGCCCGGTTGCGAGGCCAAGGCGCCGACGAAGTGCCTGTCGGTCATCTCCGCGATCGGTACGCCGCTGCTGTGGTGGGCCGGTGTGTTCGCGCTGATCGCCGCGGCGGTGCTGTGGATCGGCAAGCGGGACTGGCGATTCGGCGTCGCGCTGACCGGGTTCGTGGCCGGCTGGGTGCCCTGGTTCATGTACACCGATCGCCCGATCTTCTTCTTCTACGCGGTCACGATGATCCCGTTCACGGTGGTGGCGGTGGCGCTCTGCCTCGGGCACATCCTCGGGCCGGCCCGGACGCCGGTGGTCGAGGATGGCGGCGTGACGTATGGGTCGAGCGCGCGCCGGCTGATCGGCAGTGCCGCGGTGGGCGCGTTCGTCGTACTCGTCGTGCTGAACTTCGCCTATCTCTGGCCGGTGCTGACCGACCAGGTGCTGCCGCATCCCGACTGGCTGAGCCGAATGTGGTTCAAAACCTGGATCTGACCATCAGCAGGGGCTAGGCGGCCGCTGGCGGTTTGAGTTCGCCGCGGCCGGGTCTGGTGGGGCGGCGGGCAACGAAGACGTACGCCGCCGTGGCCAGTCCACCGACGAGCATGCCGCCGGAGATGAACAGCGTGCTGGTCTGCCCGGCCCGGACCTTCGCGTCGGCCGTGGACATCACCTGAGTCGGATCGTCCGGATCGAAGCGCAGACGCAGCTCGGGTTCGGCGTAGCGCGAGGACTCGGCGGGCGCGTGCCAGCCCGGTCGCGCGTCGTCGTCCTCGGTGATGGCGCCGGTGAGTTCGGCCCGCACGATCCGCCCGTTGAACTCCTCGAACGTCACCCGGACCCGGTTCAGCTCCGGCCCCTTCTCCCGCTCCACGATCAGCACGCTCACCTCGGTCGCGGTGGCGGGTGAACCCGAGCGCAACAGGTTCGACGCCAGCCGTTGCTCCGGGAGCTTGTCGGCGAGAATGATGCCGCCGACAACCGCGACGACCAGGGCCATGCCGCCGATGAACGGCAGCAGGGGTTGATCATGCGCGCTATCCACCTCGTCATGGTCCCATCCCGGTCACCCGAACGCGCGAAGAAGCTCCTGCCGTACTTGGCCAACCGGACTGCGCGGCCCGGCGTCCGCCCGGGTCACCACGTAGATCGTGTTGAGCGGCGGCAACTCCGGCTCCACCAGCAGGCGCAATCGCCCCGCGGCCAACTGCGGCTCGCACAAGTACGTCGGCAGCACGCTCGCCCCGGCACCGGCCAGAACCGCCTCGAGTACGCCGCGCAGATCCGGCACCACCAGGTCCACCGGCCGCGACAGCCGTACGCCGAAAACCGTGCGCCAATACCGCCGCAGGATCGGCGCCTCCTCCGCATAAGCCACCAGCGGTACGGCGCGCAACACGTCCGGCCCGTACGCCGCCTCGGGCACCTGGTCGTACGACGGTGCCGCGACCAGGGCGAACGTCTCGTCGTACAACGGCGTCACGACCAACCCGGAACGGCGCGGGCGAATCGAACTGAGCACCAAGTCGAGCCGCCGCCCCAGCAGCTCGTCCACCATCGCCTCCGGCAGGCCGAACTGGACCCGCAACTGCAGACCGTCCGCCACGAGACCAGCCAGTGCGGGCAGTGCCTGATGACAGAGGAAGTCGGACGCCCCGCCGAGGTGCACGGTCTCCCCCAGCAACTCGCCCACTTCGTCCCGGGCCAACGCCTGCAGCGCGTCGATCGGCCCGGCCACCCGACGGGCCAGCTCATGCGCGGCAGCGGTCGGCACGACCCCACGCGCGACCCGGTCGAAAAGCGGCCGATCCAGGGTCTGCTCCAGCGAACGCAGGTGCGCCGTCACCGTCGGCTGGGACAGCCCGAGCACCTCGGCCGCGGCCGTGATCGAGCCGGCCCGGTGGACGGCCAGGAAGCTGCGCAGCAGGTCGAGGGACAACACATCGGAAATCTTATGACACAACCCCAGGAGTCCTATTGGTTTTCTATGGGTCCGACCAGTCACCATGAACACATGACACGCATCCTGATCGCACTGACCAGCCACTCCGACCTCGGCGACACCGGTAAGAAGACCGGCTTCTACGTCTCCGAAGCGGCCGAGCCGTGGAAGGTCTTCACCGACGCCGGCTTCGACGTCGACCTGGTCTCCGTCGCCGGTGGCAAGGCGCCCGCCGACGGCCTCGACGTGTCGGACGAGATCCAGCAGGCATTCCTGGCGGCGGTCGACATCGAGAACACCGCGAAGGCCTCGGACCTGAAGGCCGACGAGTACGACGCGATCTTCTACGCGGGCGGGCACGGCACCATGTGGGACTTCCCGGCCGCGACGGATCTCGCCGGACTGGCCGCGAGCATCTACGAACGCGGCGGCGTGGTCGCGGCCGTCTGCCACGGCCCCTCGGCCCTGGTCGAGCTGAAGCTGTCCGACGGCTCGTACCTGGTCGACGGTAAGAACGTCGCCGGCTTCACCAACGAGGAGGAGGCAGCGGTCGGTCTCACCGACGTCGTCCCGTTCCTGCTCGCCGACGCCCTCGAGTCGAAGGGCGCCAAGCACCACCCGGCCGCCAACTTCACCGACCAGGTCGTCGTCGACGGCCGCCTGGTAACCGGCCAAAACCCCCAGTCCGCCCACCGCACCGCCGAAGCCGTCCGCACCCTCCTCACCTGAGCACGCGGCGCCCCGGACGCCCAACGCTGCCCGGGGCGCCGGGGTGCGTCATCGGGCCCTTGTGACGCGGCGTGTCGCCGGTTCATCGGTCGCTTCTGACCAACGCCCCAGAGCGTGCCGCCGTCTCTCTCTTTGCATTCATTCGTCGCAATCCGCCCTCTGTCCCTCAGAGGACCAGTCCAGGCACGCGGCTGGTGAGGGCGGATTGCGACGAATGAATGCAAAGAGGAGGTTGACGTCAGCGCGGGGTTGGACCGGGAGTGCCGTCCTCGATCGCCTTCTTGTAGCCGCGCAGTCTCATCGGGATCTCCTTCGCCGTCTGGCGTAGCGCGAGGGGTGCGATGAGCCTGCCGATCCCGCGTCCTTCCAGCTCCACCTCGAAGGTCAGCCGCGAGCTGAACTCGCTCAACACCTCAACGGTGGCCGTTCCGACCGGCCGAACCGGTCCGGTGGTACCGCGGAAGGACAGCAAGTACGGCGGATCGTGCTCGGTGACCACGAACGGAATGTCACGGATGCCGACCGGCGTCTTCCGCCGTTCGACCACCCTGGTGCCCACCTGAATCGGACCGGGTGTCTTGATCTCCGCGGCGATGAGCGAGGGCTGCCACTCGCTGTGGCGTTCGAATTGCTCGAGGTAGGCGAAGACCTCACCAGCAGGACGATCGATCTCAATGCTGTTGGTAACCATGACGTGCTCCCCGTTATGACTAGCCACAGCATCCCACCGGGCCCGATGCAGCAAAAGAGCAGCGTCTGGCGCGGATAGCGGCTCAGGTTTGGGTTGCGCGGGTTAGACGGGCTGCCAGAGTTTTGACGTGTTCGACCAGTTCCGGGGGTTCGTGGATCTGGAAGTCGAAGCCTTTGCCTGACACGTAGATGGCTAGTTCGTCCAGTGAGTTGGAGCCGGCGCGGAGGGTGCAGGTGTGGGCGTCGATTGGCTCGAGGGCGCCGGTGGTGGGGGTGATCCGCTCCGCGGCCGTCTCGGCGCTGACGTACAGGGTGAATCGGGCCTGGTAGTGGTAGGCCGACGTCGAGATCGCGCGCGAGGTGTAGGCGCTGATGTCGGTGTCTGGCGGAGTACGCGGAGTGAACCGCGGGCCGGTAGGCGTGCGCGGGTCGAGCCGGTCCACGCGGTACGTCCGCCAGTCCTCGCGGTCGACGTCCCAGCCGATGAGGTACCAACGCCGCCCCGTGTGCACCAGCCGATGCGGCTCCGTCGTACGGATGCTGCTGGTTCCGTCATGCGTGCGGTAGTCGAAGCGCAGGCGGTGCGAGTCACGGCAGGCGGCAGCGATCGCTGTGAGCGTGCTCGGATCGACGGTTGGCCCTGTGTTGGTCATCGGCACCGTCACCGACTGCAGGGCGTTGATCCGATGGCGCAGCCGGGACGGCAGTACTTGCTCGAGCTTGGCCAAGGCCCGCACCGAGGTCTCCTCGATCCCGGTGATCGAGCCGCCGGCCGCCGTACGCAGGCCCATCGCGACCGCGACGGCTTCGTCGTCGTCGAGCAGCAACGGCGGCACGTTCGCGCCCGCGCCCAGCCGATAGCCGGCGGTGCCCGCGGTGGCCAGTACGGGATAGCCGAGCCCGCGCAGCCGGTCGATATCGCGGCGCACGGTGCGCGGCGTGATCTCCAGTCGCTCGGCCAGTTCGGCGCCGGACCAGTCGCGTCGGGTCTGCAAGAGCGAGAGCAATCGCAGCAGTCTTGCCGAGGTTTCCCACATAGCTAAAAGTCTGTCACGAGCCTAGGACTGAAGTCGTCCTAACCGGCGAATAGAGTTCTTGGTATGGAGACCAACAGCGAGATCCGGCCCTTCACCATCGACATTCCCCAGGCTGACCTGGACGACCTGCGAGACCGGCTCGCCCGGACCCGGTGGGCCGCGGACCTGCCCGATGTCGGCTGGAGCCGCGGGGTGCCGGTCAGCTATCTCAAGGGTCTGGCCGAGTACTGGCGCGACGGCTACGACTGGCGTACCTACGAGCGGGAGCTGAACAAGTACCCGCAGTTCACCACCGAGATCGACGGGCAGAACATCCACTTCCTGCACGTGCGCTCGCCCGAGCCGGACGCGCTGCCGCTGATCCTGACCCACGGCTGGCCCGGCTCGATCGTGGAATTCCTGAACGTCATCGGCCCGCTGACCGACCCCAAGGCGTACGGCGGCAACGCGGCGGACGCGTTCCACCTGGTGATCCCGTCGATCCCGGGCAGCGGGTTCTCCGGGCCGACCGGCGAGGCCGGCTGGGACACCAACCGCGTGACCCGAGCGTTCGCCGAACTGATGGACCGGCTCGGTTACGACCGCTATGGCGCGCAGGGCGGCGACACCGGCGCGGTCGTCTCGCCGGGGCTCGGCCGGCTCAACCCCGACAAGGTCGTCGGCGTCCACGCGAACGGGCTCTCCGCGTTCACCGACCCGGGCGACGTGGAGACGCTGACCGAGGCCGAGCAGGCGCGGCTGAAGCACCTGGAGTACTTGAAGACTGAGGGCTCCGGCTACGTGATGATCCAGATCACCAGGCCGCAGACTCTGGCGTACGGGCTGCACGACTCCCCCGTCGGGCAGCTGGCCTGGATCGTGGAGAAGTTCAAGGAGTGGACCGATCCGGCCGCCGAGCTGCCCGAGGACGCGGTCGATCGGGATCTACTGCTCACCAACGTGATGCTGTATTGGCTCACCGGCACGGCTGGGTCCTCGGCCAACAGCTACTACGAGACCGCGCATGCCGGAGCCTGGGGCGCGAGTGAGCGTTCGACGGTACCGACCGGGGTCGCGGTGTTCCCCCTGGACGTGTCGATCCGGCGCACGATCGAGCTCGAACACAACATCGTGCATTGGTCCGAATTCGGCCGCGGCGGCCACTTCGCCGCCATGGAAGCCCCCGACCTGCTCATCGGCGACGTCCGGGCGTTCTTCAGCAAGCTCCGCTGAACCATCCTCCCTCTCTTTGCGACGAGTGGACCCGTCCACTCGTCGCAAAGAGAGGTAAGGAGAAGGGTCAGTGGGAGTGGTGGCCGCCGTGGTGGCCGCCACCCTTGCCGCGGTTGCGGTGGCGCTTGCTGCTGGGCTGGCCGCCGACGCCGCCGAAGAGAGCGAGACCTTTCAGTACGACGGTCGGAGCGTTCGGGTCGATGTCGCCGCCGCCACCCCAACCACCGAAACCGCCGAAGATCCCGACGCCGTGGTTCCGGACCTGAACGCCGTCGGGAACGGTGATGTCGACCCCACCGAAGATCGCGAACGCCCGCACGACCACCTCGCGGCCCTCGAACACGGCATCGGTCATGTCCAGGTCGTACCCGCCGAAGACGCAGATCGCGGTGGTCTTGCGCTTCACCCGCCAGCGGCCCGAACGCTCGCCGCCACCGAAGATGCCGACCACGAAGTCGCCGTTGTCGTCCGGGTTCGCGGGCGGTTCGATCGGTACGACGGACTGCCCGGTCGCCGCAGCAGACGAAGCGCCGGCGGTCTGGCCGGGCACGACCAGGTCATGCGTGATCGGTTCGAGCTCGCCGAGGGTCTTCGCGTTCAGCACCTGCTCGAGCCGCTCGGCATGTTCGTCCTGGTCCAGCCGGCCCGTCATCAGCGAGTCCCGCAGCACCTCGATGACCCGGTCGCGGTCCACGTCGGAGGCCCGGACGTGGGCATTCGGATTCTGGCGCTCGGGCAGGTTCTCCATGACCCGGAACGATATCCCCGAATCGGCCGACGCCAGAAGCAGGGAGGTCCCGGATCTTCCCCCGGGAATCCGCCCGGGCCCAGCAGCGCATGGCCGTGGACCGGGCTGGGCGGGAGAATGTCGGCAGGGATGTCCCGCCGCGCGCTTCGGCTCCGACATCCGGGTCAGAGGTGCCCGCCGGTGGCACCGGACAAGGAGTGCGGAAATGAAGTTCATCATGCTCGCCTACACCAACGCCGAGAGCTGGGCCTCAGGCGATTTCGACCCGGCCGACGTCCAAGCGGCTTGTGATTTCTACGAGCAGCTCGGCAAGGAGCTGACCGAGTCGGGCGAGTTCGTCTCGACGGCCGGCCTCGGCGATCCGACCCACACACGGACCATCCGGAAGACCGACACCGGGCCGGTTGCCAGCGACGGACCGTACGCCGAGGTCAAGGAAGTCCTGGTCAGCTTCGGGATCATCGACTGCGCGAGCCTCGATCGGGCGCTCGAGATCGGCGCGCGGATCACGGACGCGGTCGGCGACACCGTGGAGATCCGGCCCCTGATGGACGGCGACGCCGGCGACGTATGACCGCACCGACGGTGGAACGCATCGAGGACCTGCTGCGCGAACTCGCGCCGCGGGTTCTCGGCGCGCTGGTCCGGCGTTACGGCCACTTCGACGCCTGCGAAGACGCCGTCCAGGAGGCCCTGCTCGCGGCGTCCCAGCAATGGCCGACAGAGCTCCCGGACAATCCGCTCGCCTGGTTGATCCGGGTGGCCTCGCGGCGGCTGACGGATGAGCTGCGCAGCGAGCAGGCCCGCCGCCGCCGGGAGGAGACCGTCGCCACCCAGGTCCCCCTCGACCATTACCTCGCCCCGTCGGCCGAGGGCGAGGCGGCCGGCAAGCCGGAAGACCAGGACGACGCTCTCATCCTGCTCTTCCTCTGCTGCCACCCGAGCCTGCCGAGGCCGTCCCAACTGGCACTGACGCTCCGAGCGGTCGGCGGTCTCTCCACTGAGGAGATCGCCCGCGGCCTACTCGTCCCCGAGGAGACCCTTCGCAAGCGGATCACGCGAGCCAAACAGACGATCAAGAAGTCCGGCCTACCGTTCCGCCTGCCACCAGCCGCGGAGCGGGCGGAACGACTCGCCGCCGTACTGCAAGTGCTGTACCTGATCTTCAACGAGGGATACACCAGCCTCGACCGGTCCGAACTCGCCGACGAGGCCATCCGCATCACCCGCCTCGCGTACGCCGTACTGCCCGATGACGGCGAGGTCGCTGGCCTCTTGGCGTTGATGCTGCTGACCGATGCGAGGCGTGCCGCTCGGACCGACGACGGCGAGTTAGTACCCCTAGACCAGCAAGACCGCGCCAAGTGGAATCGGGCGTACATCGCCGAAGGCACCGCCCTGGTCACGGATGCAATGAGCCGTACGGCGTTGGGCCCGTACCAGTTGCAAGCGGCGATCGCGGCCTTGCACGACGAAGCCGAGACGACGGACGCGACCGATTGGCGGCAGATCGTCGGGCTGTACGACCTGCTGCTGAAGCTGTCGGACAATCCGATCGCCCAGCTCAATCGGGCCGTCGCCGTCGCGCGGGTCCTTGGCCCCAAGGCCGGGCTCGACCTCCTCGACGAGCTCGGCAAAGACCCGCGCCTGGCCAACCACCATCGGCTCGAGACCGCCCGCGCGCACTTCCTGGAGCAAGCGGGTGAACTCCAGGAAGCGCGCGAGCATTACCTCAAGGCCGCGCGACTGACCACCAGCCAGCCGGAGCGGCGTCACCTCAATGCGCGGGCGGTCGCACTCGAAGCGCCGCGCAAACCGCGATCAACGTGATGGTGCCGAAGGCAACGGCCGTACCCGGGTAGCCGCCGAGACCGAGGCCGAGCCCACCACTGCCGGCGCCGAGGAAGACGCCGAGGCTCATCCCGGCGGCGTTCACACCAAGGGCGGAACCGCGCAGATCGCCGCTTCGACGTACCAGCAAAGTGGTTACGCACGCGGCCACGGCGGCATGGCTCGCGCCCATCATTGCCGTGAGCAACAAGGCCAGCGGCAGGGTCTGCGCGAAGTAGAACGCCACCACGCTCAGCAAGGCCACGCCGAGGGCGAGCACCAGCATCCGCTCCGGCCCGATCCACGGCCGGTCCATCGCGATGTAACGCCCGGACAGCAGGTTGCCGAAGAAGAACGCCGCGCCACTCAGAGTCCACACCAGGGCGAACAACCCCGGCGTCAGGTCGAACCGCTCGTCGTAGAACGCGGCCAAATACGCCAGATAGCCCATAAACGCGGCCGTTCGGAGCATCGCGACGATGAGCAACGGCACTGCGCCTGAGATCCGTCCGAGCGCCCGGTACGACGCGATGTAGCCGATCCGGCCGTTCGCCATAGCGGGCGCCTTCCGGCCGCGACCCCGCCAGAAGAAGGCGCCGGACAACGCAAGCGAGACGACGGCGACGCCGACGAGATTTCCTCGCCAACCCCACAACAACGCGGGCACGGCGATCACCGGCGCGGCCAGCATCGCGGTCATCGAAGTAGTTGCCGTGACCAACGTTGCCGCCCGACCGGCCGCGGCCTGCGACTTGAACCGATCAGCCGCCGCGGCACCAACCGAAGGCCCGAGCACCGACGTGGCCGCGCCAACCAGCAAGCAGAAGGCGGCAAGAGCGAAGATGTTGCCAATAGCACCCAATAGCGACGAAATGCCCAGCAATGCAAGGCCGTACGCCGCTACGAGCTCGCGAGCCATCCGGTCGAGCAGTGGCGCGATGGCCACGCCGACCAGCAGTGCGGCCAGTCCGCCGAGCCCCCGCAGCCCGCCGATCTCTGCCACGCTGCCGCCGGTCGCGGCCGCGATGGGCACCAGGAAGGTGCTGAACACGGTGAACGGCAGCAGACTCACGGCTGCCGCCAAGAGGAACGGCCAGAGCCTGCGGGCCATCCGCAGGTCCGGCGGGACTACATCGACCGGAGGGGCGCTCCGGCCTTGCAGGTGGTCAGTGCTCACGATGAGGACAACTCCGTCCTAAGCGGAAGATTGGACATAGCGATACAAGCTGCTTGGGCGCGCGCTGAACTGGGAGAACGGAAAGGGCTCCGCCGACAAGGCGGTCACCCCGTGACCGAGGAACGCGCGCGCCACCGCGCTACCGGTCTGAGCATAGACGGCCAACGGCATTCCTTGCTGCAGGCAACGATCAAGCAGAACGTCGAAACTGCCGTTGCTCAAGGTCATTCCGGTCGCGACGACGGCATCGGCCTGGTCGAGAACTGCCGTCATATCGCGGGAAACCGGCAACCCCGAGGCCGTCACCGCGAGGTTGAAATCGCACGGCAAACACTCGCCACCCAAAGCGGTGATCGCGTCGACCAACGGGTTCACCACGCCGATCAACGCCACCTTCGTACCGGGCTGGATATCGAGCAAACCGGCAACAGCCGCATCCCGGGCCTTCGCGCGCACGTCCGGCGGCCCGGCCGGCAACACGATCTCGGTCGCACCAGCAGCGAGGTGATGTGGGTCCACCGAGGCCAGGTAGGCGTCGAGCGCGGCGATTCGGACCGGCGCCGGCGCGGACTCGATCAGCGAGGCGAGCGGCATGCCCGAGGCGTCCGCGCAGGACGACGGATCAAGCTCGCCCGCCTCGAATGAGCAAGCGCCAAAGGCGTCGCCGACCCGCAACAACACGTAGTAGTTGCGATAGGTCACGTCCGCACCGGGCAGACGGGTGGTGTGATGCAACCAAAACGCGCTGATCACGGGCAAATCGGCGGGGTCCGGGCCATACGCCCCGGACAGAACGGCATCGGTGAGTTCGGCAACGGTCTTCATCGCAGGTCGGCCAGCCTCTCGGCGTTGTAGGTGAACGTCGAAAGCTCCGCCCGTCCGGCAGGCTGGAAGCAGTACAGCAACGACCGCCGGTCCGAGGCGGTCAGGTTCGGCGCGGACCGATGCACCATCAGCCCCGGGAACATCAGCACCGACCCGGCCGGCGCCTCGACGGTCACCGCCAGCTCCACGTCGACGGACAGCGGGTCGACCAGCAGGCCGGTCGGCTCCAGCGGATCACGCCGGGCCGGACCGTTCAATGCGCTGCCCGGGATCAGCGTCATCGCGCCGTTTGCCGCCGAGTTGTCGTCCAGCATCACGATGGCCGTGGCAACGTCGTACGCCGCGTCCCCGGCGCAGCAGTACCAGTACGGGAAGTCCTGGTGCCACGCGAACTCCGAGCCGACTCCAGCTCGCTTGAAGTTCAACTTCGAGACGAACGGCCCGACCCGATCCACACCCAGCAAGGAGCTCATCGGCTCGGTCAGCCGCGGCTCGGTCCACAACGCCTCGAGCGCGGGGTGGAGCTGGGAGACGGGCGCGAGACTGCGCACCGCCTTGCCCGGCGCATCGGGCTCCCAGTGCACGGTGGTACCGCGAACCCGCTCCAGCCGGTGACCATCCGGCCAGACCGTCAGCTCGGTCTCGCCGGATTCGGCCGCGGCGACCACCTCGTTGTGCACGGTCTCCGCCACGGCGCGCAGCCGCTCCACCTCCGCAGGCCCGAAAAGCCCCGTCAGTAAGCGAAAACCCGTCACGCGCACCATTCCCCGATAGTTGTCGGGGTTCAGTTTAGTGCGACTAGGTCGCATAAGTACACTCTCCGTGGCGGCCCGCCCAGCGTCTTTGCATTCATTCGTCGGAATCCGCCCTCCCCCGCCGGCGGACCTGCACATGCACGCTGTGGTCGGAGGGCGGATTCCGACGAATGAATGCAAAGACGTCCTCAAGAACGCACTCCCTCGGCGACTTGGGCACCGGCCAGCAGGCCCGGTCCGCGACGCTCCCAGGACATCGCGGACCACGGCACGGCCAGGTCGTCCAGCGAGGTGATCTCGCGCGGCCGCATCGCGTCCATCGAGAAAGCCTCGGCATGACGGGAGAAAGCCGACTCGGCGTACCGATTGCCGGTGTCCGCCGCGATGAACACGTGTTTCCGCGACGAGTCGCACGCGTGCTCCCACTGCGCGGACAAATACGCCGCCCCCGCAGACAACCCCGCGAACACGCCACTCGACCGCAACAGGTCGACCGCGGCCGACATCGCGTACTCGAAGGAGACCCAGTGCAGCCGGTCGTACAACTCGTGCCGCACGTTCCGGAACTCGATCGAGCTGCCGATGCCCGCGATGATCATGTCCGGATCGCACGTCTTCTCGGCCCCGAACGTGATGCTGCCGAACGGCTGTACGCCGACCAGGTTCACGTCACGCCCGCGGTCGCGGAGGTACTGCGCGATGGCACCGGTCGACGCGCCCGTGCCCACGCCACCGACGAGGCACAGCGGACCGGTCGGCACGAGTTTGCCGACCAGCTCGGCGACGGCCGAATAGCCGAGGTAGTGGATGTCGTCGTGGTACTGCCGCATCCAGTGGTACGACGGATTGGCGCGCAGGATCTCCCCGATCCGGCGGACGCGCAGGTTCTGGTCCAGCTGCAGGTTGTTCGACGACGGCACCTGCTCGACCGTCGCGCCGAGGATCTCCAGCTGGATCCGCAACGTCCGGTCCACCGTGGTCGATCCGACGATGTGACACCTCATGCCGTACCGGTGACAGGCCAGCGCGAGCGCGTGCGCGTAGATGCCGCTCGAGCTGTCGATCAGGGTGTCCCCCGGGCTGACGACGCCGGTGTCCAGCAGATGCCGGACGGCGCCGAGCGCGGAGTAGACCTTCATCGTCTCGAACCGCAGGCAGATCAGGTCATCCCCGACCCGGACGGCGTCGGGATCCTTGATCGCCTCGGCCAGATGGTCGTACAGCACTGCCGGTCGTGCGTTCATCGCGTCACCCGGAACAGGAAGGTCTCGACGTCATCCCCTGGCCAGTCCTCGTGATGGACCACCTCCAGCCGGAACCCCTCCTGTACCGCGTACCGCGCGATGCCGCGGAGATCGGCCGTATTCGACACGATCAGGAAGATCTCGCCGTCGGGCGCGAGCAGATCCCGCGCCACGATCTGGTCGAAGAACCGGGTCGCGATGGTGGCACCGACGCAGAAGTTGCGCACGGCAACGGGATCCTCCGTCACTCGCTCCGCCACGGCCGGCGGGTTGAAGGTGATCACGTCGTACGGCCCGTCCGGTACGGCCTCGAACAGGTCGGACACGATCGGCTTCAGTGCGGGCGAATCCCCATGTATACGGCGAAAATGCGCGGCGGCAGCTGTGACACTTTCTGGATCGATGTCGACGGCAACGATCTCCGCAGCGCCGACCTCACCGGCGATGACGGCTTCCACGCCGAGGCCGACGCCCATCGCGACGTACGTCCGGCCGGCCAGGTCGATGGTGCGGTCGAGCAGTCGTGCGTGCACCAGCCGGCTGGTCTCACCCGGCTGGAAGACGCCCGGTGGCAGGTCGAAGTCCCAGCCGTTCCACTGGTAGGTGCGGTGGGTGTGCAACTCGGGCCGGGGCGGATTCACGGCTCGGATCTCGGCGACGGACAGGGTTGCGGGAAGGCTCTCGATACTCAGCTCGGTCATCAGGGGTGAACCTCTCGTGTCGGCACCGGTGGACGGTCAGCACGGGCGGAAATCAGTGGGCCAGGCGGGTCAGGCCGGCAAGTCAGGCGGCGCGGAAGGGTTCCCGGCCGACCAGCGTGGCCGCGAGCAGCCGCCGGGTCTCGGGGTCCGCGGGTTGAGCCAGCACGGTGTCGGGATCACCGCGTTCGACCACTCGGCCGTCGGCCAGCACGAGCAGGTGGTCGGCAACGGCGGCGACCAGGCCGAGGTCGTGGCTGATCCAGAGCAGGGCCATTCCGTCGGCCTTTCGGCGGCCGAGTACGTCGAGCACCTTGCGCGTGCCCTCCTCGTCGAGGGCAGTGGTGATCTCGTCGCAGATCAGTACGTCCGGCGCCGCCAAGAGCGCCCGCGCCAATGCCGAACGCTGCAACTCGCCGCCGGACAACAACCCAGGCGTACGCAAGGCGATCGACTCGGCCACTCCCAGCTGCGCCAGCAAGTCCACCGCCTCCGCGCGGGCGTCCGCCACGGAGAGCCCGCGCAGGCGAATCGCCGTACGGGCCACTTGGTCGAGCACGGGTCGTCGGTCATCGAAAGACCCGCGCACTTCCTGCCAGACGTACTGCACTCGCCGGACCTGTTCGGACGTGCGTTTGCGCAGCACCGGAAGCGGGTCGCCGGAGAGGGTGAGGTGTCCGGCGTACCTCTCGTGGAGGCCTGCCAGACAGCGCGCGAGCGTGGTCTTGCCGCTGCCCGAGCGACCAACGATGCCGAGGCAGTCGCCACGCGCGAGTTCGAGGTCAATCCCTTGCAACACAGGGGATTTGCCGCGTCTGCGTAGTGCGGCGTGCAGGTCTGAGACGGCCAAGACGGGTTCCAGGGACGGCCTCCCCCAGGATGGATCGAGGGCGTCGTGCGGAGGTAGCACGGTCGTTGCCGGACCGCTGCGTTGAACTTTGCCTGAGGCAAGGACCACGACGTGATCGGCCAGCGCTCGGACCAGGTCGAGGTCATGACTGAGCAGGAGAATGCCGAGTCCACGCTCGGCCAGATCCGCGAGTTCGCCCACGAGTTGCAGGCGGGTGACCGAGTCGAGGCCGGTGCTCGGTTCATCGAGGACGAGCACCTTGGGGCCGCAGACCAGGGCTTGCGCAAGAGCGATTCGTTGCCTTTGGCCCCCACTGAACTGGTGTGGGAAGCGCTTGAGAACCGGCCGATCGCCCGGGAGTTGGGCCGCCCGCATCGCCTCGGCAACGTCGCCACCGTGCAGCCGGGCGAGCTCGGTCAGGCCCGCGCCGATTCGGCGAGCCGGGTTCAGCGCGCTGCCCGGGTGTTGCGGCATGTAGGCCACCACCCGGCCTAGGACCTGCGCGGCCGCTGCCGTCGGGCCGTTGGCGTCGACGACCTGGACTCCCCCGACTTCGACGGCGCCCGTGAGCGCAACACCCGGCCCGGCCTCACCGAGCAAGGCCAGCGCGGACGTCGTCTTGCCACTACCCGAGGCGCCGACCAGTGCGGTGATCCGGCCTGGCGAGACCTCGAACGAGACATCATCGACCAGTACGGCGTCACCAGCCGTGGCGGTCAGTCCCGACACCACGACGGTCATCCCACCACCACCTTGCGGGAGCGGGTGACCAGGCGATCCGCGACCAGATTGAACCCCAGGGTGAACGCCACCAGCAGCAGCGCGGGCGCGAGTACGGCCCACGGCTGGAGCAGCAGGCCTTCGCGGTTGCGGGAAACGCTGACAGCCCAATCCGGCGCGGTCGGGCTCAACCCGAGGCCAAGGAAGTTGACCGAGGCAACCAAGAACACGGCCAACGTGATCCTGGTACCGATATCCGCCGCGACCGGGCCGAGCACGGATCGCCCGACATAGTTCAAGTGGATCCCGATCCAGCTCTCGCGCTGCATCCGCAAGGCCTCCACGACGGGACTACTGGCCGCGTCGAGCGCCGCCGCCCGAACCAGCCGCGCCACGGTCGGAACGTTGACCGCGGCAACGGCCAGCGTGATAGCGAGAGGCGAAGCGCGCCAGCCGACGGCCACCACGCTGATCACCAGCAACGACGGCAACGGCAGCAGGATGTCGAGCGGCCGGATCAGGAGTTCGTCCAGCCAGCGATGCCGAGCCGAGGCCGCCACCAGGCCGATCGTGCCGCCAACGAGGTACGCGACGGCGACAGCGCCAACGGCCATCCCCAGGGCGGTCCGGCCGCCGACGAGTAGCAGCCCCAGTACGTCGCGACCGAGGCCGTCCGTGCCGAGGAGGTGCCCGTCGCCCAGCATGTACGGCAGACCCGGCCGGGTCTCGAGGCTGGGCGCGACGACCGGCCCGAGTACGGCGACCACCAGCGGGACGGCCACCAGGATGATCGCGACGGCCATCGGCGTACGGCGTAGGAACGTCCTCATCGCAGCAGCTCGGTTCGCGGCACGAGGCGATTGCAGAGGAGGTCGGCGCCGAGGTTGATGACGAGCGCGGCAACGGCCAGGACGAGCGTAAGCCCTTGCACCACGGGGATATCGCGCGCTTCGACACCGGAGATGAGGGCCGTCGCGAAGCCCGGAATCGCGAAGATGGCCTCCACGACGAGGACTCCACCGAGCAAGGTGTCGCCGGTTCGGGCGAGCTCCTGGACGCCGGGAACGGCCGCGTTCGGGAGGACGTGGCGCAGCAGGATCCGTCGTCGCGGTACGCCGAGGCGGCGCGCCTGGACGACGTACTCCGCGTGCAAAGCGTTGACCGTGCCCGCGCGGACTTGGCGTGATAGCAGGCAGACCGTACGGCCGAGCAGTACGGCGACCGGTAGTACCAACAGCGCGGGCTGCTGGACCAGGTCGGCGCCGGTGGAACCGACCCACGTCGCGGGCAGCAGACCGAGGCGGAGCGAGAAGACCGCGACCAGGACGACGGCGATGACGAAATCGGGGATCGCGCTCAGCGCCAACGTGATCGAGCTGATCGTACGGTCGATGCGGCCGCCTTCGTGGGTGCCGGCCAAGATGCCCAGGGCAACGGCCAGCGGCAGCACGACGGCCAGCGTGGCGATCGTGAGCACCAGCGTGGCGCCGACCGAGGACTTGACGATGTCGAGCACGGGACCACCGCTGACCAGGGAGGTCCCGAGGTCACCGGTGACGACACCGCCGGCCCAGTTTGCGAATCGCTCCAGCGCGGGCTGGTTGAGGCCGAGTTGCTCGCGGAGGCGATCCACCTGCTCAGGGGTGAGCGTCTCGGTGAATCGCATGTCCGCGGCATCGCCGGGCAGCAAGGCCGTGAGCAGGAAGACCAAAGCGGACAGCACCGCCAGCTGGGCGACCGCCAGCAGCGCGCGTTGGGCCGCATACGAGCGCATGCTCAGCCGAGCCACACCTTGTCGAACCGGGCGGAGTCCAACGTGTTCGGCGGCGCGGCCTGCACGCCCTGGACCTTGGCCGAGATACCGACCAGGAAATCCGGATGGCCCCAGGCAAGGAGACCACCTTCATTATGAATGGTCTTCTGTAGTTCGACGTACTTCGCGGCGCGGGCCGGCTCGTCGGTCAGCACTTGCGCGGAGGCGAACGCCGCGTCGAACGCGGGCCGTCGCCACGCCGTCGCGTTGAACGGCGAGGTGGAGAGCAGCCGGTCGGTGATGTACTGCGGGATCGGCATCGCGCCGGACCGGTGGTTGCCGATCAAGCCCTTGGTCAGCAGGTCCTTGTGGTAGCTCTCGGCGTTGCCGGTCGTGACCTTCACCTTCAGCCCGGCCTCACCCGCCTGCTCCGCGAACAGCGTCGCCGCCTCGACGAAACCGGCGGCGGCATCCGCGGTGTAGATCTCGAGCGGCTTGTTCAGTACGCCTGCCTTTTTGAGCAGCGCGCGAGCCTCGTCGAGATCCCGCTCCCGCTGCGGCAGGTCCTGCGGGTAGTACTGGAATCCCTTACCGAAAAGGTCATTCGCGACCAGACCGCGCCCGGACAGGACGACGTCCACGAGGCGCTGGCGATCCGCGATCAACTTGAACGCCATCCGCACGTCGGGGTTGTCGAACGGCGCCCGGTCGGTCTTCATCACCAGGGCCTGGGTAGTACTGCCTTTCGCGGCGACGATCTTGATCGACTTGCCCGATTCGGCGGTCCGGGCGAAGGTCGCGGTCATCTCGTTCGCGTACTCGGCCTGTCCGCCCTGCAGCGCATTACCGCGGGCCTCCGCCTCGGCCGAGAGGATCTGCAGCTCGTCGAGATACGCCGGGCCGTCCCAGTAGTCGTCGAACCGCTTCGCGACCATCGACCGGCCCGGCTCGAACGAGACGAACCGGAACGCGCCCGTACCGATCGGCTTGGCGGGATCGGCGTACCCCTTGCGCACGATGTGCGTGCCGATACCGGCGAGCAGCGCCGGGAACTCGGCGTTCGGCGCGGTCAGCGTGAGCTCGACCGTCTTCGCGTCGACGGCCCGGCTGCGCTTGAGGTCGAGTTTTGCCAGCGCGACCTGCGCCACTCGCTCCGGGACGGCCGGGTCGAGGACGCGCGCGAGGCTGTAGAGCACGTCCTCGCTGGTGAGCTTGGCGCCGTCGTGGAAGACGGCGTCGCGCAGGGTGAAGCGCCAGACCGTCGCCTGCGCGTTCGGCTCGAACTTGGCCGCGAGGCGTGGGATCGGCTTGAGATCCGGGCCGAGATCGACCAGCTTCTCGAACATCGCCTTGTGCCGCGCGATGTCGACGAACAGGCTCTGCACGTGCGGATCGAGGACCTCCTTCGGTCCGCCGCCGGCGAAGACCGCGCGCAGCACACCCCCGGTCTTGGGGGTCCCGGTCGCGCCCGTCGAGGCCGCACCGTCACCACCGCATCCGGTCAGCGCGCCGATGCCGAGGGCACCGGCCAAGCCGAGAAAACCGCGGCGGTTCAGGGCATCGGACATACGCATTTCCTTCACGGTGGAGGGTCGTCGCCGAACGGATCCTGCCGTTAATGAAAATAGTTGTCAACTTCATTGCCGCGTCAACGGTTAGAAGCCGGGCCGTTACCCATTGTGGCGGCTCCGCCTGAGGCCGGGTGGCGGACGGCGTGTCCGGGGTGAATTTTGCGATTACCCATTGTTCGAGCGCGGCCACCTCGCGTAGTTTTCCACCGAGGGGGCCCGATGGTATTGCGAATGGTGTTCGGTTCGGCGGACCTGCAAAAGGTGCGCCTGGCCGCGGAGCCGGATCCGCTGTGGGAGCTGGTGCTGAGCCTGCACCGGCTCCAGACCGGCAGGACCGAGACCCAGCAGGACGGCTGGGAGCAGTCGGTGCGCCGGCGCCTGACCGCGTCCGGTCCGGCCTGGCGCCAGTGGGCCTCGATCCTCTGCACGTTGGTGCCACCGGCCGGAAACTTCCCGGACTTCCTCACGCCGCGTCCGCTGATCACCTCGGTCGACGAGGGCTGCGACGAGCTGGCGCGCATGCCCGGCACGCGGTTGCGCACGGATCTCGCGGAGGTCTTCGGCGACCGGCAACGGCCGCGCTGGGTCCGCGAACTCGCCGCTGGCGATCCCGGTCAGGTCCAGCAGATGGTGAAGTCGGTTCGCCAGGGGTACGACGTACTGGTGGCGCCGTTCTGGTCCCAGGTCCGGCACTCGGTCACGGCTGATCGGCATCAACGTGTGCAGGTCCTTGCGAATGACGGTCTTAGTCAGTTGCTCGCGCAATTGCCCGGCGCCCTCGATTGGGATGGGCGAGTGTTGACGATGACGTATCCGCGCAAGTACACGGTGGACCTCCGCGGCCGTGGCGTGACCCTGATCCCGTCGTACTTCTGTCACGGCATGCCGGTCACGCTCATCGACCCGGAGCTCTCGCCCGTGTTGGTCTTCCCGGCCACCAACCGCGGTGCGGCACCGGCGCGCTCCGAACACGACGTACAGGCTGCCCTCGGTCCGTTGCTCAGCCCGACGCGTACGGATTGTTTGGTTCTCCTCCGCACGCCACAGACCACAAGCGACCTGGCCCGCCACCTCGGCATGTCCGTCGGCACGGCCAGCAAACAGGCGTCCATCCTCAAAAACGCCGGCCTAATCAACAGCGTCCGCGACGGCGGCGCCGTAATCCACAGCATCACCCCCTTAGGCAAATCCCTCCTAACGGGCCACACCACCCCTTAACCCCACGGCCAGCACCCGCCCAGCACCACGGCGAGCAACCACCCAGGTCGCGGTCGGGCCACCACCCACCACCGCGGCGAGCACCCACCACCTTGCGGCGAGCAACCCTCCACCTTGCGTCGATTGGTCTGGATTTGCCCGCTGCCGCGGCGGCCCGCTGTGGTCACAAACAGTCCGCGGGCAAATCCTGACCAATCGTCGCCATCGCCTGCCCGGTATCACCAAAGCCGAGACATCCCGTACGACGCTTCGCGGGACCGGGTGATGCGTGGCGGACGCAGGCGACGATTGGTCAGGATTTGCCCGCAGACCGTAGGCGATCGACCTGACCCGCCGCTTGAAGCGGTCAAATCCAGACCAATCGACGCAAGGTGGACGGTTGCTCGCCGCGGTCGTGGGTGGTGACCGTCGGCGCAACGTGGCGGGTGGGGGTGAGCGGGGGCGTGGGAGGATTTGGTGGTGCAGATCGGGATGCTTGGGGCGTTTGAGGTTCGTGCGGGCGATGGGGTTTTGGCCGACGTGCCGGGGGCTCGGTTGCGGGCGTTGTTGATCGCGCTGGCGCTTGAAGCGGGTCGGGTGGTGCCGAAGGCCACGCTTGTCGACTGGATCTGGGGTGAGCGGCCGCCCGCCGATGCCGCGAATGCCCTGCAGCGCTTGGCTTCCCGGCTGCGGAAGGCGCTACCCGGAGGCGTGATCGAAGGACAAACAGGCGGCTACCGGCTAGCGGTGACCCCCGACGCCGTCGACGCCCTCCGATTCGAACGCCTCCTCGCTCAGGCCCGCCAAGAGCACGGCCTCGCGCAGCTTCGACTTTTACGCGAAGCCCTAGCCCTATGGCGCGGCACCGCCATGCAGGATGTCGGCTTGGAAGACAGCGAAGCGTTCGACGCAGCCACAACCCGACTCGACGGACTCCGTCTAACCGCCATGGAAGACCGCTTCGAAGCAGAAGTCAGCCTCGGCCACGCCACCGAGGTCGTCGCAGAACTAACCGACGCCGTAACCGCCCATCCACTCCGAGAACGACTAGTCGCCGCGCAAATGCGTGCCCTAGTCGCCGCTGGACGCGACTCCGAAGCCCTGCTCACCTACGAGCGTACGAGAGAAGCCCTGGCCGACGCCCTGGGCGTCGACCCCTCCCCGGAGCTGTCGGCCTTACACGTCGCCTTGCTGCGAGGCGAGGTCGGCCGCCGCGAGGAGAACCGCAAGACCAACGTCCGCGCCGAGCTGACCAGCTTCGTCGGCCGCGAAACCGACCTCACCGCGGTCCGCGCACTCATCAACGAGCACCGCCTGACCACCCTGATCGGCTCAGGCGGCTCCGGCAAGACCAGACTCGCCACAGAAACCGCACGCACAATGATCGGCGACCTGCCAGACGGACTCTGGCTGGTCGAGTTCGCCCCCATCGGCACCGACGGCGACGTAGCCCAAACGGCGCTCGCCGGACTCGGCCTCCGAGATGCCCTCCTCGGCGCGTCCCCCAGCGCGGACCCCATCGACGGCCTGATCGCCGCGATCCGCGACCGGGAGATGCTGCTGATCCTCGACAACTGCGAGCACGTGATCGAGTCAGTGGCGGCGCTCGCCGAACGCGTCCTCGGCGAATGCCGCCGACTACGGATCCTGGCCACCAGCCGCGAACCACTCGGCATCACCGGCGAGGCGTTATGGCAAGTCGAGCCGCTGGCCCTGCCAACCAGCGCCGGCCCGGCCGAGGCCGCCTCCTCGCCGGCACTCCGCCTGCTGCGAGACCGCGCGAGCGCCGTACGCAAAGACCTCGGGACCGACGAAGACACCGAGGCGTTGATGGTACGGATCTGCCGCTCGCTGGACGGAATGCCGCTCGCGATCGAACTCGCTGCCGCCCGGTTGCGCACCATGACCGTCGAGCAGCTCGCCAACCGGCTCGACGACCGATTCCGCCTGCTGACCAGCGGAAGCCGTACCGCCTTGCCGCGACACAAAACCTTGCGCGCGGTGGTCGACTGGAGCTGGGAGTTGCTCACCGATGCCGAGCGGACAGTGCTGCGCAGGTTGTCGGTGTTCTCGGGCGGGGCAGGCCTCGAAGCGGCCGAGCGCGTCTGCCTCAGTGACGCCGTCGAGCGCGACCAAGTGCTGGAGTTGCTCACCTCGCTGGCCGAGAAGTCGCTGCTGGTCACCGCGGGCGACGGTGCCCCGCGTTATCGCATGCTCACCACGATCAAGGAGTACGCCGCGGACCGGCTCGCCGAGGCCGGAGAGTCAGACAAGGCCCGGCAGGCGCACCTCGCCTACTTCACCGAGTTCGCCGAGACCGCGGAGCCACATCTGCGCCGCGCCGAGCAACTGGAATGGCTCGCCACGCTCGAGGCCGACCACGACAACCTCAGCGCCGCACTGCGGGGGGCGATCGCGGCCGGGGACGCGCAGGCGGCGATGCGGCTCGCGTCCGCCACTGGTTGGTACTGGTGGCTGGGTGGGCGCCGGACCGAGGGCCTCGAGCTGCTGATCGCGGCCGCCAACCTGCCGGGCGAGGTGACCGATGACGTCCGCGCTATGACGTACGGGATGGTGGTTCTCTACGTGACCTCCGGGCGGGGCGACGAACACCTGGGCGCGGAATGGATTCACAAGGCATATCGGTTCAGCCGGCAGAGCCGGCACGACCACCCGATGCTGGCGTTCGCGGCCCCACTGGAACGCCTGTTGCAGGCACCGGAGGAAGCGGTGACCGCGTTCGAGCCGTTGCTGGACAGCGCTGACCCCTGGGTGCGCGCTATGGGTCGCTGGCAAGGCGCCAAGATGCGCAGCATGTTCGGCCAGGGCGGCCAGGAGGTCGAGGCCCGGGTGAAGCAGGCGCTCGCGGAGTTCCGGGCACTCGGCGAACGGTTCGGGATCTTCTTGGCCCTGTCCGAGCTGGCGGGCCAACTCGCCAAACGGGGAGAACTCGCGGGTGCCTGCGAGTACTACGAACAGGCGGTCACGGTCGTCACCGAGATCGGCGCCGTCGAGGATGTCATCGAGGTGCGGACCCAGCAGGCCTTGCTGTACTGGCTCAACGGCGATCGCGATGCCAGCGCTGCCGCCATCGCCGAGGCCGAGCGGAGCGCCGAAGGCGTCACCTGGCCGTACGCTCTGATCAACCTGGCGCTCGCCAAGGCGGAGCTTGCTCGCCTGGGCGGTGACACCGTGGAGGCCCGCCGCCAACTCGGCCTCGCGACCACCCTCTTGGGCGATGCCGCGGAGCAGCCGCTCATCCGCGCGGAGATCCACGACCTGCTCGGCTACCTGGCCGACGATCTCCGGGAGTCCCGCACCCATCGCGTGGCTGCCTGGCAGGCGGCGTCCGAGGCGGGAGCCCCGATCGTGATCGCCAAGATCCTCGTTGGGGTCGCGGACCTGGCAGTTCGCCTCGACCAGTACGAACAGGCGGCTCGGTTGCTCGCAGCCAGCGCCGGTGTCCGCGGATTACCGGATCGCTTCCACCCGGATACGGCCAGGGTCGAGCAGACGGCGCGGCGCCACCTCGGCGACGCGCGGTTCGCCGAGGTGACGCAGGAAGGTGCGGAGACGAGCTGGTCTGAGCTGATCGAAGTCACGCTCGCGTCCTGACGGTCAGCTCGCCACACGGTGCAGAGTGATGTCGCCGTGCCGCGTGCGGGCGTGGACCGAGATCTTCGCGTCGGACGGGCCCGGTTCGGCCTGCATGGCAACGAAGTTGTGCACCGCCCCGCGCTCGCTGTCTACGTCGACGGAGACGGCGGTGCCCGCACTGATGCCGACCTCGATGTTGCCGGAGCCGTTCTTCAGCTTCGCCTGTCCGTTCGTCATCCGGCCGATCCGAATGGCGCCGCTGGCCGTCGAGGCGGTAACGCTGCCGTCGGCGCGCCCGATGTCGAAGTCGGAGGTGGCGCTGCTGAGCTCGAGGTCGGCCGCGGCGTGGCCGATCCAGGTCTGCCCACCCGCGCCCCGGTACCCGAGGGTTCCCGCGACCGCGCCGATCCGCAGCGCGAACGCGGCACCATCGATGTCGGCGCTGCCGGCGATGTGCCCGATCGCGACCTCACCGGAGGAGATGTTCGCCTTCAGTGCGTCTACGCGATCCAGCTCGGCCTGCCCCGAGGCCATGTGCAGCTCACTCGCGCCGAGCGAGCCCTCGGTGCGCACCGCCGAGAAAGCCAGGTGCGCGACCAGGCTGGAGCCGGTGGGCAGGTCGATCGTGATGGCGACCGATCCGTTCTTGTCCCCGGCGGTCTTCGTTTTGACCGAGAGCTGACCGTCGGCGAACTCGACCTTGGTGTTCTCGGCCACCTTGACGTCTTTCCGGCTGGCGGCATCGATGGGTTCGACCAGCACCACGGTGTCGGTCCGGTCGCTGGCGCTGACTCGCACCTTGGCTCCCGCGACCTCCACGATCGCGGCGATGGGGCCGGGGGTTTCGAAGGTGGTCATGCGCGCTTCTTGAACGTGGAGCCCGCCCACAGGTAGCCGACCAGAGCGATGCCGGCGCACCAGGCGATGGCGATCATCGCGTCGCTGGAAGACGGGGTGCCGTTGAGCAGCCCACGGATGGTCTCGATGATCGGCGTGAAGGGCTGGTACTCGGCGAACTGCTTGAGGCCCGGTCCCATCTTCTCCGCCGGCACGATCGCGCTGCTGAAGAACGGAAGCATGACCAGCGGCACGGCGGCCATACCGGCCGTTTCCGGGGTCTTCGCCGACAGGCCCAAGGCGACCGTCATCCAGCCGGTCGCGGCACCTAGCAGCACGACCATGCCGACCACACCGAGCCAGTCGAGCAGACTCGCCGCCGGGTTGAATCCCAGCAGGAAGGCCACCCCGACGAGGGCCGCGATGGCGATCAGGTTGATCAGGAGGCTGGCGACGACATGACCGGTCAACACTGCACTACGGGAGACGTCCATGACCTTGAACCGGTTGATGATTCCCTTGGTCATGTCGGAGTTCACCGCGATCGCGGTGCCCCCCAGCCCGTAACAGACGGCGAGCAGGATCAGTCCCGGCGTCGCGTAGTCGATGTAGTCGACGCCGACACTGAAGGCGCCTCCCATCATGTACACGAACATCAACATGACGATGATCGGCATCAGGACCGCGTTGAAGACCGAGGTCGGGTTCCGGGCGATGTGCTTGAAGTTGCGGCGCAACATGACCATCGAGTGGGATTTGGCGCTCATTTCGCAACCTCCGTGGTGTGGCCGGTCAGGGCGAGGAAAACGTCGTCAAGGTCAGGGGTGTGCACCGAGAACTCCTCGGCACTGAGTGAGTTCTCGTCGAGCCGGTCCAGCAGAGCCCGCAGCGACTTCGTGCCGCCATCGCTGGGCACCCGCAGGGCCAGTGCCTCGTCGTCGCGCGTGGCCTCGGTGAAGAGGCGCGCGGCCTCGTCGAGTTCGGCGACAGTGGTGAACCGGAGCCGGACGTGGGTCCCGGGGAGCTGGCGCTTGAGCTCGTCGGGAGTGCCCTGGGCGACGATGCGACCCTTGTCGAGTACGGCGACCCGGTCGGCGAGCTGGTCGGCTTCCTCGAGGTACTGGGTGGTGAGGAAGATGGTCACGCCATCGGCCACCAGGTCACGGATGATCGCCCACATCGTGCGACGGCTGCGCGGGTCCAGTCCCGTCGTCGGCTCGTCCAGGAAGATGATCCGCGGGTTGCCGACCAGCGTCATCGCCAGGTCGAGCTTCCGGCGCATACCGCCGGAGTAGGTTGAAGCGGGCTTGTTCGCCGACTCCACCAGATCGAAGCGTTCCAGCAGCTCCGCGACGATCCGCTTGCCGTCGCCGGAGACCGCCCGGTTCAGGTCGACCATCAGCTGCAGGTTCTCCTGACCCGTCAGCAGCTCATCCACGGCCGCGAACTGACCGGTGACCCCGATCGCCGCGCGAACCGCCTTCGTCTCGGTGTCAATGTCGTGGCCGGCGACGCGCGCCGTACCGCCGTCGGCCTTGGTCAAGGTGGTCAGCAGGTTCACCGTTGTGGTCTTACCTGCGCCGTTCGGGCCGAGCAGCGAAAAGACCGTGCCCGCACGAACATCCAGATCGATACCGTCGAGGACGATCTTGTCCCCGAATGCCTTCCGCAGCCCTGAGGCCTCAATCGCTGAACTAGTCATGCGAGTACTTTCAGCGCCCGCCCCGCCACCCCCCTGACACCGACCTGACACGGCACCTGACACCGCGACCGCCCACGGGGTCGGGGCTTGGCGGGTGGGTTAGGCGGCGGACGTGATCAGGGCTTGGCGGGGGGAAGACCGCTGAAAATGCGCTGCAGTACGTCGCCGAACGCGTCGAGCTCTTCCGGCGTCAACCGATCGAAGACGTACGCCCGAACGGCCTCGACGTGGTCCGGCGCGGCGGCCTCGATCGCGGCCCGCCCGGCCGGCGTGAGTTTGACCATCGAGCCACGGCCGTCGGTATCGCACTCGAACCGGACGACCTGCCCGCGCTTCTCCATCCGGCTCACCTGATGCGAAAGGCGGCTGCGCTCCCAGCCGAGCGCCCGGCCGAGATCACGGGTACGCAAGCTGTCGCACTGCGCCTCGGACAACGCCACCAGCACGGCATAGTCGGCACCGGAGAGACCCGAAATGACGGTCAGCCGACGCTCGAGCGCCGAACCCAACTCCCGCTGAACGTCGCGATACAGCCGCCAAACGCGCGCCTCCCGCGCATCCAGCCACCGCACCTCCCCCGCCACCACGCCCTGCACCATCCCCCCACTCTACCGACCCCGTGACACGTCCCCTAGACACTCATCGGGCCCTCCCACCCCGGCGTGTCGGGAATCATCGGGCCCTTGTAACCACGCGTCAGTCACCCGCGCCGACCTCCACTTTGCATTCATTCGTCAGAATCCGCCCTCTCGGCCACCGCGGCCCAGTACAGGTCAGCGATGGGAGAGGGCGGATTCTGACGAATGAATGCAAAGTGAGTGGGGTCGGGGTTAGGCGGTTGGGTGGAAGAAGGTGCGGAGGTCGGAGACCAGGGGCTCGGGGCGTTCCAGGGAGGCGAAGTGGCCGCCGTCGGGGAATTCGCTCCAGTGCACGATGTTGCTGTTGTCGCGGTCGGCGAAAGTACGGATGGTCTTGAAGTCGTCGGCGAAGACGGCCACGCCGGTTCGCGCGTGGTTGACCACCGGCTCGGCCCCGCGGTGCGACTCTTCGTAGTGGTACCGGCCGGCCGCGGCGGACGTATTCGTGAACCAGTAAAGGGAAACCTCGGTCAGGATCTGGTCGCGGGTGACCAGGCTGGTGCCGTTGCCGAAGTTGTTGAACAGCTCGTTCCAGGCCAGTTGCCCGACGGGTGAGTCGGAGATGCCGACGGCAACGGTCTGCGGCCGGGTCGAGTTGATCGCGTTGTAGCCGCCGACCGACTGGAACCACTCCAGGTGCTCGAGGGCGGCGTAGTCCTTCGGCTCGAGCTTCTCGAACTCGGCCGGATCGCCCGAGGGGAACGAGAACAGCTGGAGCACGTGCAGTCCGAGGAAGCCGTCCGGGTTCATCAGACCGAGTTCGCGGGCGATCATCGCACCAGCGTCACTGCCGTGTACGCCGTACTGCTCGTAACCGAGGCCGCGCATCAGCTGGTCGAAGGTCTGCGCCACCCGGGCCATCGTCCAGCCGCGATCGACGAGCGGCGTACTGAATCCGAAGCCGGGGATCGACGGTACGACCACCGAGAACGCGTCGGCCGCGTCGCCGCCGTACGCCACCGGGTCGGTCAGCGGGCCGATCATGTCGAGGAAGTCGACGAACGAGCCGGGGTACGTGTGCGCCAGCAGCAACGGCGTCGCGTCGGCCTCGGCGGACGGCACGTGGATGAAGTGCACGGTCTGGCCGTCGATCTCGGTCAGGTAGTGCGGGAACTCGTTCATCCGGGCCTCCTGCTTCCGCCAGTCGAACGTGTTCCGCCAGTACCCGACGGTCTCGCTCAGGTAGGAGTTCGGCGTACCCAGGTCCCAGTTGTCGCCGGGCGCGGCAGCGGGGAGGCGGGTGCGAGCGAGTCGCTCATTGAGGTCGTCCAGGTCGGCCTGGGCGATCTCGACACGGAAGGGGCGAAGGTTCTTCAGGTTCTCGGTCATGCGTAAAAGGTAGAACCCATACAGGAACGTTAGATTCCTAATTGTGAGACTATTTTCGGCATGCGCGAAACCTCGTCCCGATTGCTGTCACTGCTGTCGCTTTTACAGACGAAACCCGCGTGGACCGGGTCCGAACTGGCCGAGCGGCTGGACGTCAGCACCCGCACGATCCGCAACGACATGGACCGCCTGCGCGAGCTCGGGTATCCGGTCGACGCCGTCCGCGGACCCGCCGGCTACTACCAGTTGGGCGCGGGCGCGAAACTGCCGCCATTACTGCTGGACGACGAGGAGGCCGTCGCGGTCGCGATCGGGTTGCGTACCGGCTCGGGGGTTGCCGGGATCGAGGAGAGCAGCGCCCGGGCGTTGGCCAAACTCGAGCAGGTGCTGCCGCATCGCCTTCGCCGTCAGGTCACCGCGTTGAACGACGCCACCTCGAAAGGCCCGGACAACACCGGCAGCAACGTGCCGGATCCCGAGGTCGACGCCGGCGTACTGGCGACGATCGCGAGCGCCATCCGGGACCGGCACTTCCTTCGGTTCGAGTACGCGTCGGCGGATTTCCCGGTGCGGATCGAGCCGTACCGATTGGTGAGCTGGGTGCGCTATTGGTATCTCGTCGGCCGGGATCCCGCGTCGGGCGCGTGGTCGACGTACCGGGTGGATTGGATCGAGCTGCGGATGCCGACCGGGCAGCGATTCACGCCAACGCCCTTACCTGGTGAGGATTACACGAGTTTCGTGCTGCGCGATGTCGCGACGACGGGGTGGAAGGTGCACGCGCGGATCACGGTGTTCGCGTCGGCCGAGGAGGTGCTGTCGCGGATCCACGCGGCGGTCGGCGTGGTCGAGTCGATCGACGAGTCGACCTGCGTGCTGGTCACGGGCGCGGACAGCCTCGAAGTCGTTGCCGTCTACATCGGCATGCTCGGGCTGGACTTCCAGGTGACCGAGCCGGCCGAGTTGGTCGAGCATCTGCGCGTGATCGGTAATCGCTACCTACAAGCGATCAAGACCTAGGCGCGTTCGTCGTACCGGACGTTGGCCTCGGTCACGGTGGGCATCGTCGCTTCGACCAGCTCGATCAGTTCCATCAGCTTGCTCGCGACCCGAATGCCTTCGGGCGTGAGGCTGTAGTCGACGCGCGGCGGGATCGTGGCCTGCGCCTCGCGCAAGACGAAGCCGTCCCGCTCGAGCGCGTGCAGGGTCTGCGCGAGCATCTTCTCGCTGACGCCGTCGACGCGGCGGCGCAATGCGTTGAACCGCAGCGAGCCTTCGAGCAACGCGACCATCGCCAGCGTGCCCCAACGACCGGTGATGTGCTCCAGCGTCGCTCGCGACGTGCAGGCACGGGCGAAGACGTCGAACACGAGCTCGTCGTGTTCGGTCGTTTCCTTCGTCTTGGCCATGTATCCACGGTACCCCTTCCGCCGTACCCCTGGTTGTGACACTGCTCACTCATGGGTTGTACTTTCTAAAAGTTAGTGCAGTCTAGAAGCAAGTACCCCCTTGAATGAGGAGCCACCAATGATCGTCGTCACCGCAGCCACCGGCCAGCTGGGCCGCCTTGTCATCGACGGCCTGCTGGAGCGCGTGCCCGCGAACCAGCTCGTCGCCGCCGTCCGCGATCCCGCCAAGGCCGCCGACCTGGCCGCGAAGGGCGTCGATGTACGCCAAGCCGACTACACCGACTCCGAGAGCCTGGCGCTTGCGTTCAAGGGCGCCGACAAGGTGCTGCTGATCTCCGGCAGCGAGGTCGGTCAGCGCGTCGCCCAGCACACGAACGCGATCGAGGCGGCGAAGGCGGCGAACGTCGGCCACCTCGTCTACACCAGCGTGCTGCACGCCGACACCAGCACGCTCAGCCTGGCGGTGGAGCATCTCGCCACCGAGAAGGTCCTGCAGGCTTCCGGTCTGACCAGCACGATCCTGCGCAACGGCTGGTACACCGAGAACTACGGCCAGCCCGTCACTCAGTCCGTCGAGACCGGCGTGATCATCGGCAGCGCGGGTGACGGCCAGATTTACGGCGCCGCCCGGAAGGACTACGCCGCGGCGGCCGTCGAGGTGCTGACCGGCACGGACCACGAGAACAAGGTCTACGAGCTCGCGGGCGACAACGGCTTCACCCTGGCCGACCTCGCCGCCGCGGTGACGAAGGCGTCTGGTCGCGAGGTCCGGTACGACAACCTCACGCTTGACGCGCACAAGGAGACCCTGGTCGGTTTCGGCCTTCCCGCGGAGGTCGCGGCGATGCTGGCCGGCTGGGATCAGGGCATCTCGACTGGCGACCTGGCCGACACCAGCGGCGAGCTCAGCCGGTTGATCGGCCGTCCGACCACGCCGCTCGCCGGCACGGTGGCAGATCTACTCGTGTAGATCGGCAATAGTTACCTGGTGCCCCTCACTACCGAAGCCTCCACCGGTGCTCCCGTCGGTGTTCCAGTCGGACTTCCCGTCGGCGTGCTGGAGATCGGCGGCAGTCATGTCACCGCCGCCCGGGTCCGGCAGTCCGACTGGTCCGTCGAGATCGTCGCGCGCTCGTCGCTCGATCCACACGCGCCGGCCGACCAGCTCGTCGCCGACCTGGCCGCGGCCGGGCGGGCGGTGCTGACCGACGGGCTGCGGCTGGCGATGCCCGGACCGTTCGACTACACGGCGGGCGTCGCCTGGTACCAGGGGGTGCAGAAGTTCGACGCGCTGTACGGCGTTGACCTCCGCGCGCGCCTCGCCGAAGCCCTCGACCTACCCGGTACGGCGTTGCGCTTCGTCAACGACGCCGAGGCCTTCGCCGTCGGCGAGTGGACCGCCGGAACAACGCGAGGCCGTACGTCGTGCGTGGGCGTGACACTCGGCACCGGCGTCGGGTCTGCCTTTCTCCGCGAGGGAAAGGCGATCCGCGCCGGGTCCGACGTACCGCCCAACGGCGAGCTGTTCCGGGTAACGCCACCGATCGAGGACCACATGTCACATCGGGCCATCGTGGCGGCATACGAGCGGGCAACCGGCGAGGAGCTGCCGGGCGTGCGCGAGATCGCCGAGCGCGCGGAATCCGGCCAGCGGCAGGCGATCGACGTACTCAACACGGCCTTCATCGCTCTAGCCGAAGCCCTTTCGCCCTGGCTCAAGTCCTTCGGCGCGGAGGCAGTCGTCCTCGGAGGCGCAATCTCAGGCGCCTTCGACCTAACCCGCCCAGCCTTCGAAGCGGCCCTCGGCATCCCCATCCCGATCACCGTCACCGCCAACACCGAACACTCCGCCATAGTCGGCGCCGCCCGCTAACCCGCCACCCGCCACCGGCCACCGGCCACCGGCGCGCCGGCGCGCCGGTATACCGTTCATCGGTCCCTTGTGACGCGGCGCGTCGCGGTTCATCGGTCCCTTGTGACCAAAGGGCGAGCGCCCACCACACTTTGCATTCATTCGTCGGAATCCGCCCTCCTCCGCCGGCGGACCTGCACAGGCATGCCTTGGCTGGAGGGCGGATTCCGACGAATGAATGCAAAGATGTCGGCGATGGCTTCTCGACGGGTGGTTAAGGTGGCGGCGCCGAGGTTGCGGGATGGGCTGAGGGCGGTCGCGTTGTCGGTTGACGAGCTGGGCGATGAGGCGTTTCTCGAGGATCTCGCCTTGACCGAGCTGGACCTTGGCGCGGCGTCCGGGCGGTTGGTCGATATGACCGGCTGCCGGTGGACGCAGTGCCGGCTGGCCGGGTCCGAGCTGGAGAAGCTGACGATCTCGGACACCGTCTTCGACCACTGCGATCTCGCGAACGCGCGCTGGGCCGACTCGTCCGCGGTGCGCACGGAGTTCCTCTCTTGCCGGTTGACCGGTATGTCCGCGCCGACGATGTCCCTGCAGCACGTGACGATTCGGGACTCGATTCTGGATCTGAGCTCTTGGCGGTTCGCGAAGTTCAGCCGGGTCGAGTTCATCGACTGCCGGCTGACCAACGCGGACTTCGTCTCGGCCGAGCTCGGCGGCACGGTGTTTCGCGGTTGCGATCTGAGTGGTGCCGAATTCTCGAACGCTACTGCCAACAAGGCCGTCTTCGTCGAGTGCCAGTGGGAAGGTACGCGCGGGATCGGCAGCCTCGGCGGCGCGACGATCGCCAACACCTCCCCCACCGACCACCTCGCCGTCGCGGCCGCGATGGCGTCAGCCCTCCAGATCACCCTCGCCCACCCGGACGCCCTCTAGCCGCGGTGTCACGGCTTGAGTTTGGTGATGCCGTCGAGGACCAGTGATACCGCGCCCTCGAAGGCGAGCTCGGCCGCCCGCACCCAGGGCTCGTCGCCGCCGCCCTTGGCCTGGTGGGCGGCGATCGCGGTCGACTCGGGGAACCTCTCGGCGAAATCCGGCGCGACCTCCTGGAAGGCAGCAGCCCGCGCGGCCCACCATTGCGGATCCGACTGGCCCGTCGCGTCAGCGGCACGACTCGCCTCGGCCGCCTGCTGGGCAGCGCCTCGCACGATGCTGAACAGCGCGCTCGTCGCCGCCGGACGCGCCTCGATCGGGCAACCGGCTGCCGCGAGAATCCGCAGCAACGCCTCCAGAACGGTCTGCTCGTTCGGCCCGAGCACCGGCCGGGCCCACGACACCTGCAACACCCAGGGATGCTCGACGTAGATGGCCCGCAGGGAACGGCACCACTCGAGGGCCGCTTTGCGCCACGGCTTGTGGTTGCCCAGGGCAAGCGAACCGTGCACGTCGTCGTACATGAGATCGAGCAGTTCGGCCCGGCTCGGCACGTACGTGTAGAGCGACATCGCGGTCCGGCCCAGCTCCCGCCCGACGGCCCGCATCGAGAGCCCGGACAGGCCGTCGCGATCGGCGACCCGGATAGCGGTCGCGACGATCTCGGCAACACTCGACCCCTGACTCGGCCCGCGCCTGCCCGCCGTCTTGCCCGATGAACCCGATGCGCCCGATGCGCCCGATGGCGCGCCCGGGACAGGCCGGCCCCAGAGCAGGGCAAGCGTGCGGGCGGGATCACCCTGGCCGGCGTACTCGGGCATCTTTCTCCTTACGTCGTAAAGTGTTAGGGTATAACGGTTTACAGCGTAAAGAGATTGGAGTGACGTGATCGCCGTTCTGCACGATGGAGCCGAACTCGAGTTCGAGGTCCACGGCGCCGGCCCGGATCTACTACTGCCGGTCAACCCGGCCCCGGCGGAGGAAGGACCAGCCGCCGAGCAAATGCGTGCCTGGGGTGCCGATCCGGCCCTCGGCCATACGCTGACGCACACCCTGGTCGAGCACTTCCGGGTCATCGCCTTCGACTACGAGGGGCACGTCCAGGCGCACCCGAAGGCCGACACGCTGACCGCCGAGGCCATCGCGAACGACTTCCTGGCCGTGGCCGACGCCGCCGGATGTGACGACTTCGCGTACTACGGCTATTCCTGGCTGGCGCTCGCCGGACTGCAACTCGCCATCCGGACCGACCGGCTGAACGCCTTGGTGATGGGCGGCTATCCCCCGATCGACGGGCCGTACGACGCGATGCTGAAGGTCACGCTCGCCACCTACGAGCAGGCGAAGAACCCGCCCGCGGAACAGGCGGAGGCCGTACCGGGTGATTGGGATAGCGCCACCATGGTTTTGAGCGAGGAGCAGACTCGCCAGTTCGTCACGCTGTACGAGTCGCTGCGAGACTTCGACGATCGAGCCGTCCAGGACCGCATCACCTGTCCGCGGCTTTGCGTGGTCGGCGAGGCGGACAACATCGATTACGGCCCGCGCTGGGGCAACGCCCACGTCGCCATCGGCACGCCGGTCATCGCCAACCGCGCGGAGCTGGAACGACTCGGCTGGCAGGTCGAGATCCTGCCAGGCCTCGATCACATGCAAACCATGCAGGCCAAGACGATCCTCCCCGTCATCACGCCTTGGCTGCAGACAAACCTGGGCTCAACCGACGCGCTGTAAGGCTCTTTCGCGACGACTGGCGACGGTCGAACCCGATTCGCGGCGAGCCATCCGGCGCAACACCACCGGCGCGATCAGCAGACCGAGGATCGCCCAAACCCCAAGTACGCCAAGGGTTTCGAGGTGCCGCCAGGACTCGCCGATCTCGATCGCGGCCGCACTGTCGGGGAGAAAGGCCGAGCGCATCCCGAGACCCAGCCAGTAGATCGGCGTCCCTTGGGCGATCCACTGCGCCCACTCCGGCAGCGCGGTGATCGGGTAGAAGATGCCCGAGATCCCCATCAATGCGAGCACGGGCAGTTGCACCAGGCCCTGCGCCCGCGCGCTGGTGAAGAGCGACCCGAGCACCGCGCCGATCGGCAGCGTCGCGACCAGACCGAGCACCAGCACCCACACGAAGGTCAGCCAGCCGCCTTGTAGCGAAAGCCCTTCGACGATGAACAGCGCGGGAATCAGCAGAATGGCCAGATCCGCGATCGTCGAGCCGGCCACGGACACCACCTTGCCGACGAGATAGCCCTGCATTCCACCCGGCGTGGCCTTTGCCCTCAGCAACGTTCCGTCCTCGCGCTCGGCCGTGAGCTGCTGGCTCATGCTGACCATGCCGAGTGCCGCGTTCATCCCGAGAATGCTCGGCAGGGCAAGGGTTCCGAGCAGGAAGCCGGTATCGCCGAAGTCGTTGTCCCGCAGGAAGAACATGACGACCAGCATCATCGTCGGCCAGAGAAAGTGGCTGACCAGGTCCGCGCTGTTGGTGAAGGACTGCCGCAGCTCGATCAGGCCGCGCCGCCAGCCGATCCTGAGGTTCATCGGGTCTCACTCTCCTGGACGAGGCTGAGATAGGTGGCCTCCAGCGATGCCCGCCGGACCTCGAGGTCACCGATCAATTCGCCGTACTGGTTGAACAATTCGCGCACGAACGCGGTGGACTCACCCGTCCTTTGCTGGAACGCCTGGCCATCGCGAGTCCAGCGGACCTCGTCCTGCCCGGCGATCCGGCGCGCGAGCTCGTCGGACGAGCCGTCCGCGATGATGCGACCGCCGGCCAGGATGACGATGCGATCGGCCAGCCGCTCCGCCTCGTCGAGGTCATGCGTGGTGAGCAGGATCGTCGTGCCCTGCTCACGAGCCAGGCGCTGCACCAGGTCATGGAAGTCATGCCGTGCGGCCGGGTCGAACCCGGTCGTCGGCTCGTCCAGGAACAAGACCTCCGGTCGGCCAACGATGCCGATGGCAACATCCAGCCGTCGCCGCTGCCCACCCGACAGGAACTTCACCTTCTGCTTCGCCTGCGAAGTCAGACCGACGGCCTCGATCAGCTCATCGGCGTTCCACGGCCGCTGGACCGTCGCACTGGCGTACGCCCGGTAGTACGACCCGAGGTGATCGAGGAGCTCCCGCACGCGCCACTTGCCGTGATCCCGCCACGACTGCAGTACGACGCCAACGCCCGCCCGCCACCGCTCGTCGCCGTACGCCGGATCGGTGCCGAGTACGTCGACGCGACCGGCCGAGCGCATCCGGAATCCCTCGAGGATCTCGATCGTGGTGGTCTTACCCGCGCCGTTCGGCCCGAGTAATGCCAGCACCTCTCCTCGTTCGACCTGGAACGTCACGTCATGCAGCACATCCGTCGTGCCGTACCGCATTCGCAGTCCCTCGACGTCCAGCACTCTCACTGTCGACCCCACCTTCAAGCGTTCAGAATTTCTTGAAGGCTACGGGCCATTCGAGTGTGCGTCAAACGCTGATTCGCCTTGTTTTGTTGGCGATTGCAATGGCTTTGACGGTGAATGCAAACGGCCTGTTGCAATGAGATGAGGGTGAATGCTTAGCTGATCGTGACCGTGCCGGCGATGGGGGCCGTGTTGCCGTTCCACCAGCGCAGGGTGCCGTCGGCGTCCCGGCCGGTCAGGGTCCAGGCGTACTTGCCCGCGGGCAAGAGGCGGCCCGACGAGTCCCGGCCGTTCCAGACGACGCGGGCGGAGCCGACCGAGGTGGCGCACGACAGCGTTCGCCGTACCGTCGTGCCTGACTTGATGGTGATCGCGCAGGTCGGGAGGGCCTTGCTGATCGCGAACTCCGGCTGCCAGCTCCGGCCCGCGCTCGGCCGGAAGGTCGAGGCGCCCGTCGCGTTGCCGAGATACCTGGGCGGAGCGACGTACGGCGAGTTGGGGCCGATCCGCGCGATGCCGTCCGGGTTGATCCAGGCCAACGTCTCGTCGAACACGTCGAACGGCTTGTCCATGTAGATCGGGCCTACGACGCCGGTAGTACGTGTTCCCAACCGGAGCACCTTCAGCGTGGCAGTAAGCGTTCCCGCGGTCTGAACGTCGTACGCGAGGTGTCCGTCGGACAACTTCACCCGGCTCGTCCCAGAGCTCGCGAGAACCACTGCCGCCGTACGCGTCGCCATGTTGCGATAGGCGATCACCGAGCTTCCACACGGCCAGGAGTTGTCACAGGTCGACCAGCCGACGTAGTCGCCGTGGACGTCCAAGCTGTTGACTCCAACGCCTCCGCCGGCCTTGACCTGCAGCACCTGCCCAGACGAGAGGTCCTTGCGGTAGATGGCGTTGTTGTTGTCACGCCAGGCCAGATAGCTGCCCCACAAGCTGGTGCGCGAGCCATACGCGTTCATGGCGAGCTGCGTGCTCGTGTTGGTGCGGAGATCCGTCAGCATCAGGACCACGTCGTGGTACGTCGGACCGCACACGGGCGACGGGTCGCACTGGATGCCCGTGTACTTCGCCTTAGCCCAAAGGAGTCGACTACCCGACAACGTCAGACCAGTCGACGCCCGAGCCACTCCGTCGGCTGCCGCGAACACCCTGGTCCGTACGCCGTCGTCGGTCACTACCCAGACGTTGAAGCTCTTGTCGACGTACGCCGTCCTGCGGCCATCCCGGCCCACGTCACGCTGCACTGTCTCGGGAACTACCTGCACCTGCGGGTAGAGGCCTACGGAACTACCCGATCGGCTGTACGCCCGACGGGTTACGGAGACACTCGGGCCTTGCGTATCGACGTACGCCACGCCAGAGGCACCTAGTGCGACGGCGTACGCCTCGGGGGCGACTAGGCCGACCGTGATGACCCTAGTTCGCGTGGTGGCGTTGATCGTCGTACCGGCGTCTATCCCGGGCGAAGCGCCGTACGTGTCGAAGAGGAACCTGCTGCCGTCAGAGACCGCCGTACGGGCTAGAGGCGACTCCGTGCGGCTGCCGTCGGCAAGCAAGGTCCCAGCGCTGCAACGTGCCGGTGGGTAGTTGTAGCCGTCGTAGCAACCGGCCCAACCTGTCTTGTCCCCCAGGATCGACGTACTCGTGGCCAATCGGTCCAGGAACGTCACCACGGGAGCGGCACTGCCGTCGACGGTCGACCGGATGACGAACGACGTGTCCTTGATCGGCACAGTGTCGTAGTCGAGCTGGCTCCACGTCACGGTCTTACCGGACAACGCAAAGCCCTGCGGGTACATGGGCGCCTTGCCGCCATCAGCTACGACGTGGAGCGTGGTCGGGTCGGCGTACGTGCGATAGACGATCTTCTTGACGTTGTTGACGGGCTCGAACGTCACGAAGCCCTGGTCGTCGGCCGCGGCAAGACTCCGCGAACTGAGCTGGGCATACTTCGCGGTGATCTGGCAGCCGGTGGCACTCGCCTCGACCCGGTGGCCGTCGTCGCTGATCCAGCCCCACGGCGCATAGACGTCCGACACGGTGCCGAGTGGACTGGCCGGCTGCGGACTGGCGTCACACCGGAGCGTCGTCGGCGTCCCGATGATCTGGTACTGGACGGGATACCCCACGCCCAACCGCCCGAAGACCTTGTTGCCGGAGAGCCGGTTGAACTTGTTGTCGACCCGGTACGGCGCAGCCCCGGCGGGCTTCACCCAGGTCGTCCCGTCGCGAAGGACGTCCTGATCCATGGTCTGGATGCGGTAGAGCACCCCGGCCGCGGACGCCCCCAGCACGCTGATGACCGGCGGCTCGCTCGCCACCCGATCCAGGTCGACCGACCCCACCGGATCAGCCTGCGCGGGCACCGCCACCGCAAGCCCCAGCCCGACAACCGCCAGTACGCCGACAAGCCTCATGGCTCCGCCCCTTCCCTCACTCCCCACGATGCAGCGCGGAGCCGGAAAGTTAGGCCTTTACCAACTCGTGCCGACGGGCATGCCTTCGGAGTAGCCGGCGGCGCTTTGGATGCCGACAACAGCGCGGTCGTGGAATTCGGCGAGCGTGGTGGCGCCCACGTAGCTGGAGGAGCTGCGGATGCCGGAGACGATGGAGTCGAGCAGGTCTTCGACGCTCGGGCGATCGGGATCGAGGTACATCCGGGCCGTGGAGATGCCTTCGCTGAAGAACCCCTTGCGCGCACGCTGGAACGGCGTCTCGTCCGACGTACGGAGATGCACCGCGCGCGCCGACGCCATGCCGAAGCTTTCCTTGTAGATGCGCCCGTCGCCGTCACGCTGCGGGTCACCGGGCGACTCGTACGTGCCGGCGAACCAAGACCCGATCATCACGTTCGACGCCCCCGCGGCCAGGGCCAGCGCGACGTCCCGGGGATGCCGGACGCCGCCGTCGGCCCAGACGTGTTTGCCGAGCTCTCGCGCCTTGGTCGCACACTCGAGTACGGCGGAGAACTGCGGGCGACCGACCGCCGTCTGCATACGCGTGGTGCACATGGCTCCGGGACCAACGCCCACCTTCACGATGTCGGCGCCGGCGGCCACGAGGTCGACAACGCCTTCGGCCGTGGCCACGTTGCCCGCGACGACCGGCACCTGCGGGTCAAGGGATCGGACGATGCGCAATACGTCGAGCATGCGCTCCTGGTGACCGTGCGCGGTGTCGATCACGATGAGGTCGATACCGGCGTCGAGCAGGGCCTTCGCCTTTTGCTCGGCGTCTCCGTTGATACCGATGGCCGCGCCGACCCGGAGCTTGCCTGCCGCGTCGACGGCTGGCCGGTACAGGGTCGAGCGGAGGGCGCGTTGGCGGGTGAGGATCCCGGCGATGCGGCCGCCTTCGTCGACGACGGGCGCGAGGCGATGGCGACCGTCGTACAACTGACCGAACGCATCCTCGGCGGCGATGCCATCGGGAAGCGCGAGCAGGTCGCGGGACATGACAGCGTCGAGCTGGGTGTACCGATCGACGCCCTGGCAGTCGGCTTCGGTCACCACGCCGACCGCACGGCCTTGGTCGACGACGATGACGGCGCCATGGCCGCGCTTGGGCAACAGGTTCAGCGCCTCGCCGACGGTGCCGTTGGGCGACATCGTCAGCGGAGTGTCGTACACCGTGTGCCGTTCCTTGACCCACGCCACGACGTCGGCGACCACGTCGACCGGGATGTCCTGCGGGATGACGGCCAGTCCACCGCAACGGGCGATCGTCTCGGCCATCCGCCGCCCGGAAACCGCCGTCATGTTCGCCGCGACGACCGGGATCGTTGTACCACTGCCGTCGTTGGTCGAGAGGTCCACGTCCAGCCGGGACGCGATCCCCGAACGGTTCGGCACCAGGAACACGTCACTGAACGCAAGGTCCTGCTGAGGGACCCGATCGTGATGAAAGCGCACGTCAAACCTCACAACCACAGACCGGCAACCACAACGGACACCCCGAGACTACGACACCCGCAAACCCGACCGGCACCAGCGAGACGACAGGAGGCGGGGCAGGCAGGACGACTTGAGACCCGACCAAGCCAGCCACCCGAGCACAACGTTGCCCGCGGCAGCGATCGTCCAGAGGGGTACCGGTGATAGCCAGAGCGGGCTGCTGCTCGTCGGGTCGACGCCGAGCAGCATTACAGCGACGAACGCGAAGTAACTGAGCACGTACGCGACTACCCCTAGCGGCAGCGATGCCAGGAGCGCCCATACGTAGAGCGACGGGCTGTCGGAGTAGGTCGATATCGCCATCAACAGGGTGATGCCGAGTACGTAGATACCGCCGCCGTAGATCCAGGCCCGTGTCAGTTTCATGCTCGCACTCCGGATCCGTTCGCGTTGCCGATCGAGGTCAGGTAGTAGGACTCCCAGCCGCCCGGTGGTGCTGGTTGGGTTCGTTCGGCGGCGATGAGGCCGTGCATCAGGGCCCAGATGGCGACGGCCGACTGCTCGTCGAACCCCGCGCTGGACTGGCCGATAAGGGTGACGATGCGGGCGATCGCGTCGCGGCGGAGGGACTCGTCGATGTCGAGGGTAGGTAGGGGGTGTTCGAAGAGCAGGGCGTACGCCGCGGGGTTGCGCTTGGCGAATCGCCGGTACGCCGCGGCCAGGCCGAGTGCGGCATCACCGTCGACCGGTCTGGCCTTCTCCATCGCGGCCGCCAGACTCGTCTCGGCCTGGGCGAAGACCTCGTGCATCAATCCACGCCGACTGCCGAACTTGGTGTAAACGCACATCGTCGAACGCCCAGCCGCCTCCGCCACCCGGCGCACGGTCAGACCTTCGATCCCGTCTGCCACCAACACGTCGGCCGCACCGATCAGCAGGCGCTCGCGGATATCGGGCTGGTCACTGCGCGGCATGGGACTCCCGTTCACAACACGTTCCGGTCACGGCCCTTGCGGTCGAGACCCGATGCGCTGACTATAACAAGCGTTATCCATAACGCACGTTATTCAGAGAGGCGGAACCCAGATGACTTCATCAACGCTCTACCGGACAGCCGCGATCGCGGGCCTGCTGAGCGGGCTGGTGATCACGGTCAACACCGCGAAACGCGCAGGCGTGATCCCGGTGAGTCCGGCGACCCAACTCGTCGCTCCCCTGGCACAAGTCCTCGCGCTGGGGCTGGTGATGGCCCTCTTCGTCCGGGTCGGCCGGCGCAGCGGTCACTTCGGCGCGGTGGCGTTCGGCCTGAACTTCACCGCGGTCGCGCTGCTGGTTGGAGTCGAGTTCGTGCTCAATCTCGTCTTCCCGCGGCTGGACGGCGCCACGGTTACCGAACTCCGCGCAGGCCCTCTTGGCATCGCGCTCACCGTGACCTCGCTCTTGTTCCTGGTCAGCACCTGGCTGTTCACCGCGTCGCTCTGGCACCGGGACGGCCCGCCGCGCGCAGCCCTGGTCATGTGGGCCGTCGGCGTCGTGCCGGTATCACTGCGGGCCGCCGTACCGGAGGAAGCCCTGCAAGCCGGCCTGCTGCTCCTGGCCCTCGCGGTCGGCTGGCTGTCCGTCTGGCTCTGGAGCACGTCGCACCAGGCAACTTATGCGGGCGGGGCGACCGTCAGCGCGTGATGCAGTAAGGCTTGAGCGGTCCACTTCATTGTCTCGGCGGCCTCATCGCGACTGAGGCCGCCGACGTCGGTGAGCCAGACCAGAGACTCGATACCAGTCGCGCTGCGTAGCGCGACGGCAAGCCGGTGCACACCCTCGGCGGTCAACCGCGGCACCAGCGGACTGAGGGCATCCTCGAACCAGGCGATCGCCCGGCCCTTGCGCAACGGCAGTTCGTGCGGCGCGGTGTCCGTGTCGAGCGAGAGCCGCAACATCGTCCGCTGCTGGCGCTCGGACTCGATCACCGATCGTACGAACGTCGCGACCGCGGCATCGAGCCGGACCGCCGGGTCGTCGCCAATACCTTCCGGCAGCAGGGAAGTCGCCTCGGTCTCCGGATGGGCCGCGGCGAGCAACGCCTTCTGGCTCGGGAAATACCGATAGGCGGTCGTCCTGGAGATCGACGCCGCGGCGGCCGCCTCCTCGACCGTCGGCGTCGCGCCACCGCGCGCAATGAGCTCACGCGCTGCCGCGATCAGCTCATTGCGGGTACGCGTCTTCTGCTGGACTCGGCCCGACTGCTCGTAAGACGTTGACACACTCCAGATGGTACCGTAGTTTCGTTATGGGACTCCAGTCCCATTAAGCTAAGGGGGCTGACATGAAAACACTTGCGGTAACGGTGCGCGCGAGCGGCGAAGGTGAGCGGGCCTGGTTCTGCGGCGGCGGGTTGTTCACCTGGAAGGTGACGGCCGAAGAAAGCGGCGGGATGTTCCTCGTCCTCGAGGACGAGATGGAGTTCGGCAAAGTGACGCCGATGCACCTCCATCCCGAGACCGACGAGACGTTCTACCTGCTCGACGGCGAGGTCCTGCTGGACGTCGATGGCGACCAGCGAACTCTCGGCACCGGCAGTATCGCGGCGATTCCGCGAGGTATCCCGCACGCCTTCATGGTCACGTCACCCACGGCGCGGATGCTGGCCTTCCAGACGCCCGGGAACAACGAGGCGTTCTACCGGATGGCGAGTGAGCCCTTCGTGGCCGGCGGTCCGCCCGCACCCGTCGACTTCGATCGGATTCGCGCGGCCGCGATCGAGACCGGCGCGATCGAGATCCTCGGACCGCCGCCGTTCCCGCAGCATCAATAGCGCAAAGAGGCCCTCCCCGATTCGCTCGGGAAGGGCCTCTCCTATCTGACTACGGGGATCAGATGTCGAAGCGGTCGAGCTCCATCACCTTGGTCCACGCCGCGACGAAGTCCTGTACGAACTTTCCCTTCGCGTCGTCGCTCGCGTAAACCTCGGCGAGCGCACGCAGCTCGGAGTTCGAACCGAAGACCAGGTCGACCCGGCTGCCGGTCCACTTCACGTCACCAGTCGCGAGATCGCGGCCCTCGAAGGTCTCCGCGTCCTTGGACGTCGGCGTCCACTCGATGCCGAGGTCGAGCAGGTTGACGAAGAAGTCGTTGGTCAACGACCCGGGGTTGTCGGTGAGAACGCCCACGTGCGAGTGCTGGTAGTTCGCACCCAGTACGCGCAGACCGCCGACGAGAACCGACATCTCGGGCGCGCTCAGGGTCAGCAGGTTCGCCTTGTCGAGAAGGAGATACTCGGCCGGCAGGCGGTTGCCCTTGCCGAGGTAGTTGCGGAACCCGTCCGCGGCCGGCTCGAGCGGTACGAACGACTCGACGTCCGTCTGCTCCTGCGACGCGTCCACCCGGCCCGGCGTGAACGGCACCACCACGTCGTACCCAGCCTTGCCGGCAGCCGCCTCGACAGCAGCGGAGCCGCCGAGCACGATCAAGTCGGCGAGCGAAACGTGCTTGCCGCCGGCGTTGAAGGACGTCTGGATGCCCTCGAGCGTGCTCAGCACCGTACGCAGCTCGTCCGGGTTGTTGACCTCCCAGCCGTTCTGCGGCTCGAGGCGAATGCGCGCACCGTTGGCGCCACCACGCTTGTCACTGCCGCGGAACGACGATGCCGACGCCCACGCGGTCGAGACCAGCTGGGAGATGGAAAGGCCGGACGCGAGCAGCTGCGCCTTGAGCGCGTCGATCTCGGCGTCACCGATGACCTCGTGCGTCCGCGCGGGCAGCGGGTCCTGCCAGATCAGCGTCTCGGCCGGCACCTCCGGACCGAGGTAGCGCTGGATCGGGCCCATGTCGCGGTGCGTCAGCTTGAACCAGGCCCGCGCGAAGGCATCCGCGAGCTCGGCCGGGTTCTCCAGGAAGCGGCGCGAGATCGGCTCGTAGATCGGGTCGAAGCGCAGCGAGAGGTCGGTGGTCAGCATAGTCGGCGCAACCCGCTTCGACGGGTCGTGGGCGTCGGGCACGGAGCCCGCGCCGGCGCCGTCCTTCGGCCGCCACTGGTTCGCACCGGCCGGGCTCTTGAACAGCTCCCACTCGTAGCCGAAGAGGATCTCGAAGAAGCTGTTGTCCCATTCGATCGGGGTGTTCGTCCAGATTCCCTCCAGACCACTGGTGATCGTGTCGCCACCCTTGCCGGTGCCGAAGCTGTTCTTCCAGCCGAGGCCCTGCTCCTCCAGGGGCGCGCCTTCGGGCTCGGCGCCGACGTACTTCTCCGGGTCGGCCGCGCCGTGGGTCTTGCCGAACGTGTGCCCACCGGCGATCAGCGCGACGGTCTCCTCGTCGTTCATCGCCATCCGGCGGAAGGTCTCGCGGATGTCGCGAGCCGCCGCCAGCGGGTCCGGGTTGCCGTTCGGACCTTCCGGGTTCACGTAGATGAGGCCCATCTGAACCGCGCCGAGGGGCTTCTCCAGCTCGCGGTCACCGCTGTAGCGCTCGTCGTCGAGCCAGGTGGTCTCCGGACCCCAGTAGACGTCCTCGTCCGGCTCCCAGACATCCGGACGACCGCCGGCGAAACCGAAGGTCTTGAAGCCCATCGACTCCAGCGCGACGTTGCCGGTGAGGATCATCAGGTCGGCCCAGGAGAGCTTCTGGCCGTACTTCTTCTTGACCGGCCAGAGCAGCCGACGGGCCTTGTCGAGGTTGCCGTTGTCCGGCCAGCTGTTGAGCGGCGCGAACCGCTGCTGCCCGGCACCGGCGCCACCCCGGCCGTCGGTGATCCGGTAGGTGCCGGCGCTGTGCCACGCCATCCGGATCATGAACGGGCCGTAGTGGCCGAAGTCCGCCGGCCACCAGTCCTGCGAGGTGGTCAGCACCTCGGCGATGTCCCGCTTCACGGCGGGGAGGTCGAGGGTCTTGAACTCCTCGGCGTAGTCGAACGTCTCGCCCAGCGGGTTCGCCACGGCGGGGTTCTTGGCGAGGATCTTCAGGTTGAGCTGGTTCGGCCACCAGCCCCGGTTGGCGCTGCCCCTGGTCGGGTGCGTCGCGCCGGCGCCGTGTGCGACCGGGCAACCGCCCTGGCTCGCGTTGTTCTCCTCGCCTCGGCTCTCCTCGCTGGCTTCGGCTGGCAGCGGCTGGTGGTTCTCAGACATCAGGATCCTTCCGGGAATTGGCAGGTCAGGGGGTACTTGCGTTGGAACAGTTGGCGCAGAGGCCCCAGTAGATGACCTCGGCCTCGTCGATCTCGAAGCCGTGGTCGCCGGACGCGGTCAGGCACGGGGCATGACCGACAGCGCA